>DASXKH010000069.1:0-29267 GCA_036496915.1 Solirubrobacteraceae bacterium | reverse complement strand
CGATCGGCGCGATCGTCTCGTCATAGGTTCCGCGCCGCCGCCGGCCGCGGCGCGGGCGCCGCTGTGGCTGGTTGGCGGGCCCGCCCTGCTGGCGGCGCGAGGCTTGGGAGTCGATCACGACACGGCGCCGCCCTCCCGGCGCGTTCGCGGCCGGGGCTCGCTCTCCGGTGCGCGAGTCACGCGTGGGGCGCACTCGCTCGGCGGCCGGACCCGTTGTGGAGTCGGTCTCCTCCGAGGCGACCTGGGCATCGCCTTCAGCGGGCGTCGAGGTGGCGGCGGCCGGTGACGTCTGGAGTGGCGGCGGCGTCGCCACCGGCGCGGGCGCTGACGCGCCGTTGGGGGCTACGGTCGTCGCGGACGCCGGCCGCGGCTTGGGGGCGGGCTTGGGCGGGGATGCGGTGACCGTAGCCGTGGCCGACGCCGAGGCGTTAGCGGGCGCCTGTCCGGCCGGCGCGCCACCGTCACCCAATGCCCGCAGGACCGCGCTCTCCTCCACCGACGAGGAGGCGGTCTTCGCCTCGACGCCGGCCGCGTGCAGCCGCTCCAGCAGCTCCTTGCTGGAGAGCCCCTGTTCTTTGGCGATCTCGTGTATCCGCTTCTTGCTCATCTGCCCATCGATTCTACGAGTTCGTCGGGCAGGGCCACGGCGCAGCGCAATGTACGCGCGATCCCGCCGTTGCCGAGCGCGAGCGTCAAGCACTCCGCCGCAGGCGATCCATCGCTCGAGGAGCGGCAAAGATACGCCCCGCGCCCCGGCGTCGTGCAGTCACGATCGAGCACCGCCGGTCGTGCGCGACGCTGCTCGCCTGCGGGCGATCGGCGATCGGCAAGCGCGATCCTGACGAGCTGCGGCTTCGGCGCCGTGCGCCCACAGCCGACGCACCTTCGCCGGGCGACGTGAGCCCCTATGGCGCCGGCTCCTCGGCGCCGGCGGCTCCAGCTGTTAGATCCTCAGACGGCTCCTCGGCGGACGGCTCGGTAGGCGACTGCTCATCTGCGGGGGGCGGAACCTCGGCGGGCTCGCTCGCGGGCGGCGCGGGGGTCGCGTCCGTTGCCTGGGCGCTCGCGGCGCCGTCGATCGGCGCCTGTGGGCCGGTATCGGTCTCGCCGTCGTGGGCAAGGACGACCGCGTCATCTTCGGCGCTCGCCTCATCCGCCGGCTCGCCGGCGGGCGCGTTCAGGTCGGCGACGTTGTCGGTGGCGATGCCCGCGAGCGCCTGATGGGTCTCCAGACCGCAGTAGCGCGAGCCCGGCAGCGACGCGTTCGGGCAGCGACGGCCGTTGGAGAGCACGGCGGCGCAGCGGCCCTGCACCTCCTCCTCCTCCTCGTAGCCGTGCTCGGCCTCCTCGGCGGCGAACTCGGTCTCCGAGCGGATGTCCACGCGCCAGCCGGTCAGACGAGCCGCCAGGCGGGCGTTCTGACCCTCCCGCCCGATCGCCAGCGAGAGCTGGTCGTCGGGCACGATCACCGTTGCCTGCTTGGCCTCGTCGTCGACGAGCACCTCGCGCACGCGCGCCGGCGAGAGCGCCTTGGCGACGAACCGGGCGGGCTCGTCGTTGTGAGGGATGATGTCGATCTTCTCCCCGCGCAGCTCCGAGACGACCATCCGCACGCGCGAGCCGCGCGGCCCGACGCACGCGCCGACCGGATCGACGCCGTCTGTGTTCGAGACGACCGCGATCTTCGAGCGGTAGCCGGGCTCACGCGCGACGTTGGCGATTTCCACAAGACCGTCGGCGATCTCGGGGACCTCGAGCTCGAATAGCTTCTTGATCAGCTCCGGATCGCGCCGGGAGACGATGATCGAAGGCCCCTTCGTGGACGGGGAGACCTCCTTGATGACCGCCTTGATCCGCTGCGAGTGGTCGTAGCGCTCGCCCTCGACCTGCTCGGACTTCGGCAGCAGCGCCTCGACGCGTTCGCGCAGCTGCACGAGCGTGTAGCGAGAGTCCGACTGCTGCACGATGCCGGTGATCAGCTCACCCACCCGGTCGCGGTACTCCTCATACATCATGTCCCGCTCGGCCTCGCGGATGCGCTGCAGGATCACCTGCTTGGCCGTCTGCGCGGCGATCCGTCCGAAATCATCGGGCGTGACGTCCTGTTCGTCGATCTGGTCGCGGTATTCGGCGAACTTCGCGGGATCGATTTCCGGTTCCTCGGGTTCGCGCATCTCGCCCGTCTCGGGGTCGACGGTCGTTTCCTCGTCGATCGTCTCGACGATCAGGTGCGCCTCCAGCCGTTCGGGAATGATCAGTTCGATCACCCGGAAGTCGGCGGTCTCACGGTCCATTTCCACGCGCGCGTACTTGGCCGAGCCGGGCTGCTTCTTATAGGCGGACAGCAGCGCGTCCTCGAGCGCGACCATCAGCTTCTCGGGCTCGATTCCCTTCTCGCGCGCCAGCGCGTGCATCGCCTCAAGGATTTCGCGTGACATATCTAGTACCTCTCACTCCTCGACAAGGTTCGAACGACGGATCTCGGCATAGGGAATCGCGACGATTCCCCCCTCGGCCGCCAGCATGACCTCCTCCTCGGAGGCGCCGACCAGCTCGCCGGTGAAGCTGTTGGCGGGACCGTGAGCGCTCGCGGTCAGCTCGGGGCGACCCGTCGAGGGCGCCGGCGGACGCGGATGACGGGTGCGCACCCTCGCGCGTCGCCCGACGAAGCGGCGAAAGTGCGCCGGCTTGCTCAGCGGGCGCTCGATACCGGGCGAGGACACCTCGAGCGAATAGCGCTCACGCAGCTCGTTCAGGGCGGCGCTCACACGCTCGCACAGCTCGAGCGTGACGCCCTCGGGATGATCGATGAACACGCGCAGTCGCCGGCCGCCCACGACCTCGGCGAGCAGCACCTCGACATCGGGCTCGGCGACCGTGAGCCGCTCTTCGATATCCGTCTGCAGCGCTGTCATCGCTCGTTGCTCACTGGTTCCCATGTGTGTCTGTTTGTATGTGACGGTCGTATCCGGAGTATCCGGGTCCACTCTCGCGGACCGGGTGGTGACGTAAAAAAAGCGGGCGGGCGCCCACTCTCGGTACTGCAACCGGCATTTGCTGGCCGATCTTCGATCGGTCGGCTCGAAAGCTGTCGGTCGAGGATAGCATTGGGGCCGTCCCGGATCGTCTGAGCGCCCTGCTCCGGGCGCTCGTCAATCTCCGTGGGCCGCCCGCCGGGCCCGGTCGCGATAGCGTCGATAGTCCTCGCGTTCGGGCGCCAGCGAACACGCCAGGGCCAGCGGCTGGCAGGCCTCGCGATGGCGTCCGAGCAGCTGCATCGAGCGGCCCAGGCAGAACAGCGCGTAGTCGTTGGTGGGCGTTCTCGAGGCCACCACCTCGAACTCCGCGGCGGCGCTCTCATAGCGCCGAGCATGGAACAGCGCACGTCCGAGCGCCTCGCGGATCGAGGCCACCTCGGGCTCCAGGTCGCGGGCTCGGCTCAGGGGGACGATCGCGGCCTCGTGGTCGCCGTGGTCGAGCAGGTCACAGCCCCGCCGATAGAGGTCGTAGACGCTCTCCATCGACGCTCATTTTAGAGCCGTCCGGGTCCTCGCGGAGCGGCCTCAATGGGTGGCGCGCAGGTCCTCCACAGCGTCCAGGATCGCGCCGGCGATCTCCGTCTTGCTCGCGCGCGGAACATGCCGCGCGCCCGCGGACGTCAGGATCGTGACCTCGTTGGCGTCCACCTCGAAGCCGATGTCGGCGCGCGAGATGTCGTTGACGACGACCGCGTCCAGGCCCTTGCCCGAGAGCTTCGCCCGCCCGCACTCGATCGCCCGCTCCCCGTGCTCGGCCGCGAATCCGACGAGCGTCTGCTCGGCCCGCCGGTGCTCGGACAGAGCGGCGATCACGTCCGTCGTCGGCTCGAGCTCGACCCGCAGGGTCTCGCGCCCGGTCTTCTTGATCTTGCCCTCCGCCGGGTCGGCCGGGCGGAAGTCCGCGACGGCCGCCGCCATCAGCAGGACGTCGCACTTCGGGAACTCCTCCTCGCAGACCAGGCGCAGCTCCTCAGCGGTGGAGACCGCGCGCCAGGACACCCTCGCGGGCTGCTCGAGCGCGACATTGGCCGCGATCACCGTCACCTCGGCGCCCCGCGCACGGGCGGCCTGAGCCAGTGCGAGCCCCATGCGTCCCGAGGAGCTGTTGCCGACGAACCTCACGCTGTCGATCGGCTCACGCGTGCCGCCGGCGGTGACCAGCACCCGCAGGCCCCTCAACGCGCTCGCGCCGTCCTGCGCGTCACCGCCGGCCGCGGCGACCGTGTCGGATCCCGCGAGCGCCTGCTCGCACACTGCCAGGATCCGTGCCGGCTCGGCCAGGCGACCGACGCCGTGCTCGCCGTGAGAGGCGAGCCGCCCGCTGTCGGGCTCGACGATCCGCGCGCCACGCTCGCGCAGCGTCCGGAGGTTCGCCCTGGTCGCGGCATGCTCGTACATGCGGTTGTTCATCGCCGGAGCGATCACCAGCGGGCAGTCGGCGGCCAGCGCGCAGCTGCTCAGCAGATTGTCCGCCAGGCCCGTCGCGAGCTTGGCGATCGTGTTCGCCGAGGCGGGTGCGATCGCGTACACCTCGGCGTTCGCCACCAGCTCCAGGTGACTGAGCGGCTCGTGATCGGGCGTTGGCTGACCAGGAAAGACCCCGCGCGCGGGGTCGCGCTCGAACTCGCTCACGAGCACGGGCGCGCCCGTCAGCGCCTCGAACGACGCCGCCCCCACGAACCGTCTGCTCGCTGGAGTCTGCACGACCCTGACCGCGTGCCCGGCGCCCGTCATCAGACGCACGAGCTCGAGCGCCTTGTACGCGGCGATGCCGCCGCTTACGCCCAGCAGGATTCGAGACATGGCCTAGCTTTTAGACTGCCCGCCGACCGCCGGCAAGCATTGGTGGCGTGCTTGCGATCCAGGGCTTAGCGATAGTGGTACTTGATCTTCCCTGCTGCTACCTCCTCGAGGGCGATCGTGAGGTAGTTCTTGGAGGCCGTATCGACCATCGGCGGCGGGAACTCGTCGAACGTGCCCTCACCGAGGTTGTGGTAGTAGCTGTTGATCTGACGCGCGCGCTTGGCGGCCACGAGCACGCTGGCGTAATTGGAGTCGACATTGTCCAGCAGTCTGTCGATGCGCGGTGAAATCACTTGGGTTCGGGCCTTTCCTGGTTGACCTCACAGTGTAGTCGCTCCGTCAGTCCAGCTGGGAGGCGACGATCGCCGTCAGTCGCTCCAGGGCGTCCTCGAGCCGGTCATTGACGACGACGTGGGCGAACTCGGGTTGGGCGGTGAGCTCCTCCTCGGCGACCCGCAACCGGCGCTCGACCTCCTCGCCGTCGTCGGTCCCGCGCCCGACCAGGCGCGTGCGCAGAGCTTGCAGCGAGGGTGGCGCGATGAACACCTGTACGGCGTCGGGCATCGCCGCGCGCACCTGCCGGGCGCCCTGCACCTCGATCTCCAGCACGACCGGAGTTCCTGCCTGAACGCGGGATTCGAGCTCTGAGCGCAGCGTGCCGTAGCTGCGCCCGGCATAGTCGGCGTGCTCGACGAACTCGCCCGCGGCCACTTTGCGATCGAACTCCTCGCGGGTCAAGAAGTGGTACTCGACGCCATCTCGCTCGCCCGCGCGCGGTGCGCGCGTGGTCGCGGACACGGACAGCTCCAACTCGGGCAATCGCTCCATCAGGCCCCTGATGAGCGTCCCCTTGCCGACCCCCGAGGGTCCCGTGATGACGAACACGCGCGCCACGGCGTGGACCCTAGTTGCGGGATCGGCGGGAGCGTTGGAGCGGTCAAACATTCTGGATGCCATGCGCCCCTGCTGCGTCGATGAGCAAGCGATACAAGGACGCAGGGAGCGTGGCGTACTACGTACGCGAGCTGGCCGATCGGCGATCCCGTCGATCGTCGATCGGTAAGGACGCAGTAGCGCGCCGCTCAGCGGCGTAGCAGGGAAACCAGCTCGCTGCGCTGGCGCTCTGACAGACCGCCGATTGTCTTGCTCGGCGAGATCCGGCAGTGAGCGAGGATCTTGTTGACCTTCACGCGCCCATACTTGGGGACCGCGAGCAGCATGTCGAAGACCTTGGCGGTCTCCAGGTACTCGGGCGGGTTCAGCAGCAGCGCGTGAATCGACAGGCGACCGGCCTTCAGGTCGCGCTTGAGCTGGGCGCGCTTGGTGCGTATGCGGTTGGCTCGCGCGAGTGCGTCCATGCGCTGATTGAGGGACCGCTCGGGCGCCATAACGTGCTTGGACCCGGTCGGTTCGGTCGCCGTCGCCATGGGCGGCGAGTCTACAGACCGAGGCGCGCCGATCAAGGGAAACCAGACGAATTCATCTATACCTCAGCTTGAGGTTTAGTCATGTCGAGGCTCCTGTACGGTGGCTGGGCGCGTTTGCAGGGGTTTTTATCTTGCCATGGCCTGGCCGTACGGCCAGGCCGACGATCTCCTGGATCGAGCCGGGGCCTGCCTCGCGGGTCCTGCGCGCGAGCTCCGCGTTCACGCGCGCGGGCCATCCCGGTCCGCCGTAGACGAAGCCCGTATAGGCCTGCACGAGCGTCGCGCCCGCGACGATCCGCTCCCACGCGTCCGCGGCCGTCTCGACGCCACCGACGGAGATCAACACCAGCCGCTCCCCCACCCGTCCGTACAGCCGCTCGAGCACCTCCACCGCGCGCGCCCGCAGCGGCGGGCCCGAGATCCCGCCCCCCTGGACACGCGCGACCGCGTCGGCGTCGGCGAGGCCATCACGATCGGCGGTCGTGTTCACCGCCACGATTCCCGCGAGCCCGAGCTCGAGCGCGAGGTCCGCGACCGCGTCGATCCGCGCCTCGGAGATGTCGGGTCCGATCTTCACGAGCAGGGGGACCCCCGGCGCGCGCTCGGCCACCTCGCGCCGCACGCCCGCGATCAGCGGACGCAGCAGCTCGACCGCCTGCAGCTCCCCCAGGCCGGGCGTGTTCGGTGAGCTGACGTTCAGCACGAGGTAGTCGCACGCCGGCGCCACCTCGCGCACGGCCGCCCGGTAGTCCTCGCCGGCCAGCTCGATCGGGGTCGCGATGCCCTTGCCGACGTTGACCCCCACGATCGGCTCCCTCCCACGGCGCCGCTCAAGGCGCGCGGCGAGCGCCCGCGCGCCGGGGTTGGGAAAGCCCATCCGGTTCAACAGCGCCCGATCGCGGCGCAGGCGAAAGACGCGCGGCTTGGGATTGCCGCGCTGTGCGCGCGCCGTGACCGTGCCGACCTCCACGAATCCAAAGCCCAGGTGGCCGAGACCCTCAAACCAGCTCCCGTCCTTGTCCACCCCCGCCGCGACCCCCAGCGGGCTGGGGAACGTGAGCCCCAGCGCCCGCACCTCGAGCACCGGATCGCGCGGACCCAGGTGGCGCGCCAGCAAGCGCTTGCAGCCCGGCGTCCTGACCGCCGCGCGCAGCGTCAGCGCCGCCAGGCGGTGGGCGCCCTCGGGGGGCAGTCGCGCCAGCACCAGCGCGAACAGCGCCCGGTAGAGCCCACCCCCCGCCACACCGCTCTTGCCCTCCCCGCCGTCCCTCCCTGGCGCAACCGCCTGACGCGGCCCGGACGACGCGGCGTCCTCCGCGTCCGGGTGCGCGCCCGAGCTCACCGGTGCAGCTCCTGCAGACACAGCACATCGGGCTCGCCGTCGGCGCGCGCTCGCGAGATCGCGCGTGCGGCCGATACGCCCGCCGCGAGCGTGGTCAGGCAGGGGATCCCGTGCGCGACCGCCGCGCGGCGGATCTCCCAGCCGTCGGTGCGCGCGCCCGATCCGGTGGGGGTGTTCACGACCAGATGCACGTCGCCGCGCTCGATCCAGTCGAGCACGTGCGGCGAGCCCTCGCCGATCTTGTTCAGCCGCTGCACCGGCACGCCCATCCGCGCGATCGCCTCGGCGGTGCCGCTCGTGGCGACGATCGCAAACCCGACGTCGTGCAGCGTCTGGGCGATCGCGAACGCGCCCGCCTTGTCGGAGTCCGTGACCGTGATGAACGCCGTTCCCTCGCTCGGCAGCGGCACACCGGCGGCGGCCTGCGCCTTGGCGAACGCCGTCGGGAAGTCGGGCGCGATCCCCATCACCTCGCCGGTGGAGCGCATCTCCGGTCCCAGCACCGCATCGGAGCCCTCGAACCGATCGAACGGCAGCACCGCCTCCTTGACCGACACGTGATCGCCGTACCCCAGCCCCTGCCGTCCGCTCGGAAGCTCCAGGTCGGCGATCCGCTCGCCGAGCATGATCCGGCACGCGAGCTTGGCCAGCGGCACGCCGACGGCCTTGGAGACGAACGGCACCGTCCGCGACGCGCGCGGATTGGCCTCGATCACATACAGCTCGCCCGCGTGCACCGCATACTGCACGTTCAGCAATCCCACCACCCCGATCGCGAGCGCGAGCTCGCGTGTGGCGGAGCGGATCTGCTCGAGCATCTCCTCGCCCAGCGAATGCGGCGGCAGCACGCACGCGCTGTCGCCGCTGTGCACGCCCGCCTCCTCGACGTGCTGCATGATCCCGCCGATCCACACCTCCACCCCATCGCACAGCGCATCGACGTCCACCTCGGTTGCGTTCTCCAGAAAGCGGTCCAGGAAGATCGAGGGCTTGGACGCCGCATCCGACCGCGTGGCGACGGTGTCCGCCTCCGCCTCCGGCGGAGGCTCACGGCAGAGATAGTCGGCCAGGCCCTCGCGCGAGTAGACGATCTCCATCGCCCTGCCACCCAACACGTAGGACGGGCGCACGAGCAGCGGATAGCCGACCTCCTCGGCCCTTGTCAGGGCCTCTCCCACCGAGCGCGCCGTCGCGTACGGCGGCGCGGAATACCCCAACTCCGCCAGCAGCGCACCGAACCGCCCGCGATCCTCGGCCAGGTCGATCGCCTCCACGCTCGTGCCCAGCAGCGGCACGCCCGCCCGCACGAGCCCGGCCGCGAGCTTCAACGGGGTCTGCCCGCCGAACTGCACCACCACGCCCTCAGGCCGCTCCACCGCGATCACCCCGAGCACATCCTCGAGCGTCAGCGGCTCGAAGTACAGCCGGTCGGAGGTGTCGTAGTCGGTCGAGACCGTCTCGGGGTTGCAGTTGATCATCACCGCGTCGCGCCCGGACTCGCGCACGGTCATCGCGGCGTGCACGCAGCAGTAGTCGAACTCGATCCCCTGTCCGATCCGGTTCGGCCCGGCGCCGAGGATCACCACCGAGGGACGCTCGCCCCGCACAACCTCGCTGACGGCCGGCCCGCCCCCCGCGGGCGGGCGCTCCCAGCCCGAATAGTAATAGGGGGTGCGCGCCGGAAACTCCGCCGCGCAGGTGTCGACCGAGCGAAACCCCCGCTCCCCCGCGAACGGGGCGCTCGGATCTTCGGCCAGCGACAGCAGCTCGCGCAGGAACCACCGGTCGATCGACGTGCGCTCATGGATCGCCTCGACACCGGCGCCGCGGCGCAGCAGCTCGAGGATCGCCTCGAACCGCTCCGGCCCGGGGATCTCGAGCCCGTCGAGCAGCTCCCGCTCGGAGATCAAGTCCAGGCAGGGAGGCTTGTCCAGCTCGCGCGAGCGCAGCGCCTTCGCGAACGCCTGACCGAACGTGCGCCCGATCGCCATCGCCTCGCCGACCGACTTCATGTGCGTCGTCAGCGTCGAGCTGGTGCCGGGAAACTTCTCGAACGCGAACCGCGGCCACTTCACCACCACGTAGTCGATCGTCGGCTCATAGCACGCCGGCGTCACGCCGGTGATGTCGTTGTCGATCTCCTCCAGCCGATAGCCAACCGCCAGGCGCGCGGCGATCTTGGCGATCGGAAACCCGGTCGCCTTCGAGGCCAGCGCCGAGCTGCGCGAGACGCGCGGGTTCATCTCGATCACCAAGATCTCCTCGGTCTGCGGATTGACGGCGAACTGCACATTCGAGCCGCCCGTCTCAACCCCGACCGCACGGATCACCGCGATCGCCTGGTCGCGCAAGCGCTGATACAGGCGGTCAGTGAGCGTCTGCTGTGGCGCGACCGTCACCGAGTCGCCCGTGTGCACGCCCATCGGGTCGACGTTCTCGATCGAGCACACGATCACGACGTTGTCGGCGTTGTCGCGCATCACCTCCAGCTCGAACTCGCCCCAGCCGAGGACCGACTGGTCGAGGAGCACCTGCCCGATCGGAGAGGCCTCCAGGCCGCGCGCCACGATCGCGCGAAACTCCTCTTCGCTGCGCGCGATCCCACCGCCGCGCCCGCCGAGCGTGTAGGCCGGTCTGACGATGCACGGCAGGCCCAGTGCGGGCAGCGCCTCGAGCGCCTGCTCGAGCGTCGTCGCGATCGCGCTCTTGGGCATCTGAAGGCCCGCGCTCGCCATCGCGGCGCCGAACAGCTCGCGATCCTCCGCGCACGCGATCGCCTCGTAGTTCGCGCCGATCAGCTCCACGTCGTACCTGGCCAGCGTGCCATCGTCGTGCAGCGCCTTGGCCAGATTCAATGCCGTCTGACCGCCCAGCGTCGGCAGCAGCGCATCCGGGCGCTCGCGCGCGATCACCTGCGCCACCGGGCCGGGCAGCAGCGGCTCGACATACGTCGCGTCCGCCAGCTCCGGGTCGGTCATGATCGTCGCCGGGTTCGAGTTCACGAGCACGATCTCATACCCCTCCTCGCGCAGCACCTTGCAGGCCTGCACCCCGGAGTAGTCGAACTCGGCGGCCTGCCCGATCACGATCGGGCCCGAGCCGAGGATCAAGATCTTGTGGATGTCATCGCGCCTGGGCATCAGCTCACCAGCTCCTCAGGGCGCGAGTCGAAACGAAGCGCTCGCGCGATGCCGGCAGGTGCGGTAACCGGTGGCGGGGCGGCCGTAGGAGGTACGCGCTCACGGGTTCCCCCCAAAAATCGACCTCCCATATCGCTTACGCCGCCTCCTCGATCCGCGCCAGGAATCGATCGAACAGGTACAGGCTGTCGTGCGGTCCCGGACCGGCCTCGGGGTGATACTGGACCGTGCCGCCGGGGACGTCCAGCAGCTCGAGCCCCTCGACCGTGCGGTCATACAGGTTCACATGCGAGAGCCGCGCCTCGCCGAAGTCGGTCTGCCAGCACACCGGCTCGTCCGAGTCGATCGTGCGGGCGCCGCCCGGTCCGAGCGCCGCGAAGCCATGGTTCTGGGAGGTGATCTCGATGCGACCCGTCTGCAGGTCCTTGACCGGATGGTTCGCGCCGTGGTGGCCGAACGGGAGCTTGAACGTCTCCAGACCCACCGCGCGACACAGCAGCTGATGACCCAGGCAGATCCCCCACACCGGCCTGCGTCCGACGATCTCGCGCACGGTCTCAACGACATAATCCAGCGCCCCCGGATCGCCCGGGCCGTTGGCGAGGAACACCGCGTCCGGCTCGCCGGCCAGCAGCTCCGCGGAAGAGCTCGTGCACGGATGCAACGTCACCCGCGCGCCGCGCGCCACGAGCTCGCGCACCATCGACGCCTTGATGCCGGTGTCGATCACGGCAATGTGCGGTCCCGTGTTCGTCTCGCCGTGACGGCTGACCGCCGACGGGGTCACCTGTCGCGCGAGATCCTGGCCCGCCATCGGGGGCTCCGCCTCGATCAGGGCGCGGGCCTCTGAGATCGACATCCTCGCCGGGAACACCCCACCGCGCATCGCGCCCCGATCGCGAATGTGGATGACCAGCGCGCGCGTGTCCACGCCGCCGATCGCCGGGATGCCGCAATCGGTGAGCCACTGCAGCCAGCCGCCCTCCGCGCCGGGCGCGTCCTCGCGATCGCACGCCTCGCGCATGATCGCCGCGCGCGCCCACGGCCGCTCGGACTCCATCGCCTCGGCGCTCACCCCATAGTTGCCGATGTGCGGATAGGTGAACGTGATCAGCTGCCCCGCGAACGAAGGGTCGGTCATCGACTCCTGATATCCAGACATGCCGGTCGTGAACACGACCTCACCGACCGCATAGGAGTCCGCGCCGCACGCGACCCCGTCATAGCGCGTGCCGTCGTCCAGCAGCACATAAGCCGTCGCGCCGCTCACAATATGAGGGCCTGTACAGCCTTGAACTCCGGCGTGCCCGCCCGCTCCAGCAGCTCGAACAACGAGGACTCGACCGTCGTCACAACCGCCCCGGCGCGCTCCAGCCGCTCGAGGCCCCGCTCGTAGTCGATCGCATGCCGCGAGCCCACGGCGTCCGCCGGCACATGCACCTCGACACCCCGCTCGAGCAAATCGTGGACGGTCTGACTGACGCACACATGCGTCTCGATCCCGCACACGATCGCCTGCGAGCGCTCGCCCAGGTCGAACCCGTCCGCGCGCGCGGCGGAGAAGACCGTCTTCTCGATCGGTCGCTCATCGTCGAGCCCGACCTCCGGTGCGGTATGGCCCAGTCCTTTCGGATACTGCTCGCTGACGACAGTTGGGACATCGAGGATGCGGGCCGCCTGCACGAGCTTGCGGGATGCGTCGGCGACACCCGCGAACGAAGCGTATGGGCGAAACCCCTCCTGGACGTCCACGACAACGAGCGCCGTCTTGTCGCGATCGAGCAGGCTCATGCCGCGACCACCGAAAACACTCGCTCGCGGTAGACGACCGCGCCGGCGGCCACCGTCAGCAGCACGCGCCCCTGGAGACGTCGCCCGGCGAAGCAGCAGTTCTCCGAGCGGCTCTCCCATCCGCGCTCGCCCGCCACGAGCTCCGCGTCGAGATCCACAAGCGTCAGGTTCGCCGGCACCCCCTTGGCGATCGTCGGGGTCGGCAGCTCGAACAGGGCCGCACCCGCGGTCATTCGCTCCACCAGCAGGCCCAGCCCCAGCTCGCCGGTCATCACCAGGCCGGTATAGAGCGCGGCGAACGCAGTCTCCAGGCCCGTGGTGCCCATCGGCGCCTGCTCGAACGGGACCTCCTTCTCCTCGCGCGCATGCGGCGCATGATCGGTTGCCACGCAGTCGATCACGCCCTCGCGCAACCCGGCGATCAGCGCCTTGCGATCGGCCTCTCCGGCGAGCGGCGGGTTCATCTTCATGCGCGTATCCAGTCCGCGCACGGCCTCGTCGGTCAGCAGCAGATGGTGCGGTGTGACCTCCGCGCTGACGCGTCCGCCGGCAGCTCGGGCATGCGCGACCGCCTGCACCGAGGCGGCGCAGCTGAGGTGCTGGAAGTGGACGCGCGCCTGCTCATACATCGCCAGCTCCGCGTCGCGAGCCACCATCGTGGACTCGCTCACCGTGGGAATCCCGCCGACGCCGAGCGCCGCGCTGACGGCGCCCTCGCGCATCGAGCCCCCGCGTGAGAGCGTCGGGTCCTCCTCGTGCAGGCTGATCACCCCCCCGCACAGTCGCTGATACTGCAACGCCTTGCGCAGCACGCCCGCCGAAGAGACCGGGCGACCGTCGTCGGTGAACCCGAGCGCGCCCTGCTCATGCAGCTCAGCCATCTCGGTCAGCTCCTCACCCTCGAGCCCGCGGGTGATCGCGGCGAGAAAGCCGACCGGGACGCGCGCCTCGCGCGCGGCGGCGTCGCGCAGCGACCGCAGCAACGGCGCGGAATCGATCACAGGGTCGGTGTTCGGCATCGCGATCACGGCGCCGAACCCTCCGGCGCCGGCCGCGCGCGTACCCGTCTCGAGATCCTCCTTGTGCTCCTGGCCGGGCGTGCGCAGGTGCACATGCGGGTCCACGAACGCCGGCAGCAGATGCCTGCCCCCACCCTCCACCGTCTCGATACCCTCGGGCCTCTCGATCGCGCCGGGCTCGCCCAGCTCGGCGATCAGCCCATCGCGCACGAGCACATCGTGGCGGGCGTCGAGGTCTGTACGGGGATCCAAGACGTGAACGTCTCGCAGCAACAGCTCGGCCGGTGTGCTCGGCCCCTGGATCAGAGTAGGAGCGACCACTACGCGAGCTGTGGCTCGGGGACGGGTCTCGGAACATGCGCGCCGGACAGCAGCTCATACAGCACGGCCATGCGCACCACCACGCCGGCCTCGACCTGCGCGGTGATCACCGCCTGCGGAGAGTCGACCACCTCGCCGGAGAGCTCCACCCCACGGTTCACCGGACCGGGATGCATCAACACCTGGCGCGGTGACAGGCGCCGGCCGTTGATCTGATACCAGGAGGCATACTCGCGCAGCGAGGGTACCCAGGTCTCGTGCATGCGCTCGCGTTGCATGCGCAGGGCGTACACAACGTCGGCCGTTCCCAGCTCCTCCAACGTGTAGCGCACCTCGCAGCCCAGGGCCTCGATTTCGCGCGGAATCAGCGTCGGTGGACCCGCGACGGTGACCCGGGCGCCCATGCGCTGGAACGCGATGATGTTCGAGCGCGCCACACGCGAATGCGCGACATCGCCCACGATCCAGATCGACGCGCCGTCGATGGCGCCCAGGCGCTCGTGCAGCGTGTACACGTCGAGCAGCGCCTGCGTCGGATGCTCATGCTTGCCGTCGCCGGCGTTGACGATCGCCGCGGCGCACCAGCGCGAGACGAGCTCCGCGGCGCCCGCCCAGGGCGTGCGCAGGACGATCGCGTCCGGCTTGTGAGCGCTCAGCGTCAGCACCGTGTCCTTCAACGACTCGCCCTTCTCCACGCTGGAGCCGCTGACCGCGAAGTTCACCACGTCCGCGGACAGGCGCTTGGCGGCCAGCTCGAACGAGCTGCGCGTGCGGGTCGAGGCCTCGTAGAACAGGTTCAGCACCATCCGCCCGCGCAGCGCCGGGACCTTCTTGATCTCACGATCGGACACCTCCGCGAACCGCGCCGCCTGGGAGACGATCCGCTCGATCGCCTCGCGGTCGAGATCCTCGATCGACAGCAGATGGTTCACGGTGCGACCACCTCCACACGGGTCGGGGCGATCGAGACCTCATCGACGCCATCCAACTCGACCAGGCGCACATGCACGTGCTCGGCGCGCGATGTCGGCAGGTTCTTGCCGACATAGTCGGGCCGGATCGGCAGCTCGCGGTGACCGCGGTCGGCGAGCACGGCCAGCTGCACGCGCGCGGGACGGCCATAGTCGAACAGCGCCTCGATCGCGGCGCGCACCGTGCGTCCGGTGTAGAGAACATCGTCGACGATCACAACCGTGCGCCCATCGACGTCGAAGTCGATGTGCGACGCGTGCACCACCGGGGCGTCGGGCCGGCGCGAGACGTCGTCGCGATAGAACCCGATGTCGAGGTCGCCGAGCGGCACCTCCACGCCGAGGAGATCTTCAAGCATGTCCCGCAAACGCCGCGCCAAGAACGCGCCGCGGCGGTGAATGCCGACGAGCGCCGGGGCGGGCGAGCGCAGCGAGGCACCCGAGTCGCCCCCAGCCGGGATCGAAAGGCCGGCGTCGTCGGGATCGTCAGAGGTGATGTGCGCGCCGGGATTGCGCTCGACGATCTCATGGGCGATGCGCATAAGCGCTCGACGCAGGTCGTCCTCGCGCAGGACCGTCTTCTCGCTGCCGCTGTCCACTGTGACTACCTTCCTGGCCTCTCAGGACCGGGTTAAAGGATCGCCGTGCACTGTACCAGCGAGATTGGACGACGATCCGCCCGAAGATCTACCCCGCCGGGACGGGCTCCGCGGGCGGGGCCTCGCGCGCACGCCGCTCAGACCAGCGCACCAGCCGGGGCTCGCCACGCTCGGGAAACGGAACCTCGATCGTGTCGTAATCGCGCGGCGCCTCGGTCTGAGAAAACACCTCGCGCGCCTGTTCGCGCAACTCCCCGCCCGGATAGCGGCTGGAGACATGCGTCAGAGCAAGCATGCTCACCTGCGCCTCGCGCGCGACCGCCGCCGCCTGCCTGGCGGTCGAATGCGAGGTGAGACGCGCGCGCTCGGACTCCTCCTCCGCGAACGTGGCCTCGTGAACGAGCAGGTCCGACTCGTGCGCGGCCACGATCAGCGGCTCGCACGGAGCGGTATCCCCGGAGATCACGACCTTGCGCCCCGGACGCACCGCGCCGAGCACCTGCTCGGGCGTGACGCCGTCGACGGTCTCCCCGCGCTGCAACCGGCCGAAGTCGGGTCCCGGTCTGACCCCCAGTCGCTGCGCCAGCTCCGGGTCCAGATGTCCTGGCCGAGGCTCCTCCACGAGCGCGTACCCGTAACACGCCTCGCCCTTATGGCGGACCGGAATCGCGCCAATCAGATACCCGTCGCGGGCGACGGTCTCCGCCGGCGCGAGCTCGATCACCTCCAGCTCATACGGCAGGCGCCCGTAGACGAAGCGCATCTGCTCCATCAATCCCAAAAGTCCGCGCGGCCCGTACACGCTCAGCGGCTGCGTGCGCTCACGCAGCGCGAACGACTTCAACATCCCCGGCAGCCCCAGCCAGTGGTCGGCGTGGAAATGAGTGATGAACACGCTGTCGAGGTCCGCGAGCCCGACCGACTTGATCAGCTGCCGCTGCGTGCCCTCGCCGCAATCGAACAAAATGTGCTCCCCCCCACGGCGAACCAGCACCGCGGGCAGGCCACGCCGGGCGCTCGGCACCGAACCGCCCGTGCCCGCGAAGAAGACCGATAGATCCATGCGCGCAACGGTAGCGGTGGGACGGGCCGAACGGGAGAAACGAAGTGTTCGACGAAGGTCACCGGCGAGCTCGCCGGTAAGCTCTCAGGGCGACGGCGCCTGAGGAGATCCGGCGCCGCCTGCGCCCGTAGCTCAGTGGATAGAGCGCTCGCCTCCGGAGCGAGAGGTCGCAAGTTCGAATCTTGCCGGGCGCGCTTGGTGGACCTTGCTCCGACCGGATTCGGCGTCGCGCGATCTCCGGTTTAGGATCGGATCGTTCCACGCCGGCTCGCGCGTGCCGCGCGTTGGGTCGATAGCGCCAGTAGTCCGAGCACCGCGGCCGGCATGATCCACCAGGCCGTGACGCCGTCCTCCGCTACGAGTGCGGTCAATGCGAGCGCGAGTACCACGCCGATCGCCGTACGCCAGTCATCGCCGACGATGAACTCCCATACCGCGTATGGGAGCGCCAATCCGCGGGCGATCTCTTTGCCGCCGACCGCTCGGGTCTCGATAGGGGCTGTTCGGGGCCGAGCGTCAAGCGCGGAGCGCCCAACTCGGCGCGCCGCGACGCGGCGAATGAGACCGGCGATGGCGGTCGCGGCCATGAAGACCCCGGGGATGATCGCCAGCAGGGCAGCCTCGCCTCCGGGCCAATCCGTTCCGGCGCCCTCGGCGGCCCAGAACATGCCGAACGAGGTAAGCATCACGCCGACACCGAGCTTCAGTGCGTTCTCGGGCACCTTCGCCAACGGGGCTCGCGCCGCGAAACCCACGACGGCGACCGTGAGCACCGCGATCCCGGCCGCACCCGCGGCCAGGCTGACGCGGTGCTGGTTTGCGCCGAAGGTGAGCACGATGAACACGACCTCCAGGCCCTCCAGGAACACACCCTTGAAAGAGATCGCGAACGAGTAGGCGTCGAATCCGACGTGCCGACCCCCGGCAGCATTCGCGGCATCTGCTTCGCGCTCGTAGATCAGCAACTCATCGTGCTTGGCCTTCAGTCCGGCTGAGCGAAGGATCGCCTTGCTCAACCACTGCAGGCCGAAGATCAACAGCAGCCCGCCCACAAAGACTCGCAGCACGTCGATCGGCAACGAGGTGATCGCCGGCCCGAGCACGAGCACGATCATCGCAAGCGCGAGGATCGCGGCCGCCAGACCGCCGAGCGCCCATGTCCAGCTGCGGGTGGCGCCTACCGCAAGCACGATCGTAAGCGCCTCGACGGCCTCCACCGCGCAGGCAAGGAACACAGAAACCGCAAGCCCGAGCTCGGCGCCGCTCATACCCTGATTGTCCTCTAGCGATCCGCGGCGAGCGCGACCGGCAGAGAAGCGCCCAGCACCCGTCCACTCGCGTCGAGTGCTTGGACCGCGAGGTAGCGTGGAGCTGCGCTCGAAAGCGCGATCGCCGTCTCGAAGCCGCTGTGCGGGGTGGTGGCGACAGCGGCGAGCGTACGGGTGCTCCCGCCCGCCAACAGTCGCCACTGCGCCACGGTCGTGGCGCCGTTCCAGCTGACGTAAGCGACGAGGCCGTGCGAGCTCACGCGGACCGCCAGGGATGGTCGCTGCGTGGGCGTCCCCGTCCAGGCATACTTGAGGGCGGTGTAGGACTGGTAGGACGCCGGCAGGTGAGCGTCGAACAGGAGCTGCCCGGAGGGGGAGTATTCCGAGAAGAAGGGTTCCTGACCCCAGCCGACGAACCAGTCGCCGCCGGGCAGCGGCTGGAAGTCTCCCTGGCTTGCGGCCAGCAGCGGCGTCGGGTGGACGAAGCTCGCGACGAGGCTCGCCGTCTTCGTCTGAGCGTTGAGCGCGAGCACCGTCACGCGCGATTGCGGATGGACCTTCGGTGTGCCGCCGTTGTCGAAGAAGGAGATCGTGCCGCCGGGCTCTTCGCGAGCGTCGTGCTGCCATGCCGGGGCCGCTCCCGGCGCCAGCGCGAACGTCGAATGCTTGCCACCGAGCCGCCAGACGATCTGCCCGGTGCGTGCGTCGACGTAGTAGGCGGTCCACGTGTTGCGCGAGTCCACCAGCAGATCGGAGCCATGTGCAGAGACGGAGTTGATGTGGAAGTAGTCCCACGGCGAGACCGGTGTGCCGCCGTGTCCCACCGGCATGTAGGAATCGGCGAGGGCCACGTGATCGAGCGCGTGCCACTCCGAGCGCACTAGACCGCTACGCAGGTCGATTTCCTGAAAGAGCGTGTCCGCGACCGCCCCGTCGGCGGGGCCACCATAGGTGCTCAAGTTACAGTGGATCGCGTCATAGACCGTGAACAGCGCCGTGCCCGTGGGGGTGATTTCGAACGCGTGCAGATCGGGCTGGTAGCCGTTGCCGGCACGCACGATCGCGATGTCGTTGTAGGAGCTGTCGGCGATCACGATCCCGGCGTCGCTGCGGCCGGCGGCAAGGAGTGGGTCCTGCCACCAGGTGAGGACCGGTCGACCTTCGTAGGCTTGGACGCGCAGGTCAGCGGCCCTGGAGCCGTGCGGGATCGCCTTGAACCACACGAGATCGCCGGCGCCGTCGAGGATCATCGGCCCGTACTGCCCCGGTCCGGCGTAGGGCGCCAGGAAGATGTCTTCCGGAGACCCCGCGCTCGCGCCGGCGGTGGTGACGGTGACCGTCGGTGGTCGCAGATCTGAACGCGAGACGAAGCGCTGGAGCTCGCCTGCCTTGAGCGGCGGGGGCGGCGGGGGCGGTGTCTCCAGCGAGCGGCTTACGGAGTCGACCTCGGCGACGGTAAAGCGCCAGGCGAATGGGATCGCGGAACCGTCGGCGCGGCGCAGAGCCCCGCGCACGGTCACGATCTCCCCCTGAGCGAATGGCTTGCTGGGGAGAAAGCTCGCGCCGTCTCCCTGCGAATAAGCGGCGAGCCGACCGGAATGGGCTCCGCTGGCCGATCCCAGCACGGTGAGATGTTGGATGTCGGTGGCGGGAGCCCCGATGAAGCTGATCTGGGCTAGGTATGAGGCGTCGGCCGAGTCGGGCGCCGGCGAGACGCTGAGAGCGCCGCCCGCAACGGCACGGGAGACGTTCAGCGTCCGCGGCACGCAACCGGGGGCCACCGTCCCCGCGATCGCATGAGCGGGCGAGCAGGCCGATCCGAGCAGCACCAGCACCCACGTCAGCAGGGAACGCGCCGACGGACGGTGCAGACGATCAGATAACAAGCGACTCAACCGGCGGGGAGCCTAGCCCGAACAATCCGGACATGCGCCGGTGGGCGCGCTAACCTAAAGGAATGATCACCCAGGCAGATCGTGCGGCTGAGCGGCGTCGCGTGAAACTGGAGGAGATCGAGCGGCAGGTGAAGGATGGCTCGCTGACGATCCGCAAGATGACGGCGGAGGAGCGCAAGCGCTATCCCCCGCGGCCCTCTACAGGGCGCGGACGCCGCCGCTGAGCCTCGCACTCCTGCGATCGACGGCCCGGGCTCGTCACCTGAGCGCGAGCGCGTGCTACGGGTCGCTGGTTACGCCGCGTGCGTGGTCTTCGTCGGGTCGGAGCGGCGGGACATTCGCCTGGAGCTCCACCAGCACCAGCCGCCCACGACGAGGACCGGCACGACGTAGAGCATCGAGATGTACCAGTGCATCAGGCACGCCAGTGGGACCATCGCGGGGAACGCTATCACGGCCTCACCACGCTTCCTCGCGCGAATCCTCGGGAGCGCCGGCGGCGCCAGGCGCGACCCCGATGCTTGGCGACGCTCCCCCACCGGAGGCGCCGCCCAGGCTCGTGCCGGCACGCGCGCGCCGGCGGCGCACGAACAGTACGAACAGCACGCCGAGCAGCGCGATCGCCACGCCGAGCACGATCACCACGGTCGAGGCACGGGAGCTCTCAGGCGTCCAGAACAGCTGCCCGTTGACCGCTCCCGCCTGTGTCCCAACACGGATCGGCACCTGCCAGTTGAAGATCAGCGTCCGCTTGCTCTTATCCTTGACCTGGGGAGGCGGCAACGGCGACATCCAGTGGATGCGGTGATCGTGCCATTCGAACTGGCCGGTGCGGTCGACGACCATCCAGTGCGGTGGCGCGCTCGGGTTCGCGGAGGCGGGCACGGTGACGTTGCCGTAGAAGCTCGTGTTCAGGTAGGCGGCCGGCGAGCGGGTGTTCTGTTCGGCTGTCCCGTTCGCCAGCACTCGCGCGTAGGGCTCCCCCTGATAGCCATAGATCGTGACCGTCTTGCCGGTGTGGTTCCTCAGCAACAGCCGATCGGCGAACTCGAGCACTTCCAGGCTGAGACCGGGCACGTTGGGTGTTACCCCGGTGATGCTGGAGCGGTAGTCGAAGCTGCTGCCCTGATCGTTGATCGGGTTCCCGCTCTCGCTCGCCGTCCCGGCGGGTGTGCTGGTCGCGGCGAGGGCGGCGAAGGAGGAGGAGGAGGAGGAGGAGATCGACAGCGCGAGCGCAGCCGCGCTGAGCAACACCGGTAGCGGGCGTGCGGACATCGGCCTCACGGTAGCCAAGACGGCGCGCACGGGCGCCGCCGGACTCTCACGTTCCGACGGCCGAGAGCAGCCATAGACCGAAGCTCGTGAAGGCGACCATCACGGCCAGCATCCAGTACTGCGAGCGCACGGCCTCCTCGACGTTGTCGTACATCGTCAGCGCGCGGTCGTGCGCGAGCGCGAGACCGGCGATGTGACCGGCCAGCAGGGCGGCGACCTGGACGTACCAGATGGCGGCGAAGGAGATGACGTTGTAGTCGATCTGATAACTGCTGGTCCCAAGCAGGTTCGACCCGTCGCCGAGCGGATCCGAGGCCAGGTAGCCGATCGCCTGCCCCTGCCAGATCAGCAGCGAGAAGTAGTGCGCGAGCACGTACGCGAACCCGATCGGCACGAGCGTGTGCGCGAAGGCGTGCATCAGTCGCGTGGTGCCATAACGATCGCTGACGCTGCGCACCCCGACGATACCGAGCCGGTAAACAGCGGCAATCAGCGCCACGCACAGCACCAATCCAACCGAGTAGGTCAGCTCGTAGGCGGGTGTCTGATTGAACCCGAGATCGGAGAAGAGATTCGCGATGCTCGGCTCGATGTTGCGCCAGACCCCGCCGTTGCTGAGCCCATCGAAGGTCGTCGTGCCGATGATCGAGCAGATCAGCGCGATCGTCCCGGGACGTATCTCCAGGTTCGTGATCCCGCTGAGCGGGCGGCGCAGGCAGATGACCCCCCGCTCGTCACTGCACAGCGGCGCCAGGCGCGAGAGCAAGTTGAAGTAGGCCCCGAACCCGTCCGCGCGTCCCCCCCACTCCTCCACTCCGAACAGCGTCATCCCGACGAGCATCACCATGAAGTAGGCGAGCGAGAGGGCCGCCAGCGTTGCGGGATGGTCGCGGTCGGCGGGGACGTAGACAAGCTCCAGCCAGGCAAATCCGACGATCACGGTCACGGCCGGCCACATCCCCAGCCGGGCGGGATAACGCAGCTTGGGAGCATTGCGAGCGGAAGACCCGCAGGCGCCGGATGGGCGCCGCGCGAGGCGCATCAGCGCGGCGAGCGCGCGCGCGCAGGTGCGCCAGGGACTGAGCGCCCGGAACACGTCCCCGAACAGCACGCTCGCCACGGGCAGGCCGACCCAGAAGATGACGTAGATGAACGTCACCGAGAAGTTCGCCAGCGGCACCTGAGCGCCGGCGAACCCGCTGTAGAGAACGAGCGCGAACAGCCCCACCCCGATCAGACAGGCCATCCATTCCAGCGCCGCGGGCAACCGCACGAGCGCCCGCCGACGCTGCCGCTGCAGCTGCGGGGTTCTCCACATCGTCGAGAGCGCCACGAACGAGACGACCAGCACGATCGCCGCCGTCCAGCTGAACAGCCAGACGGGGATCGGAAGGTTCGCCCGTCCGACGATCCCGTGGGCCTGTGCGCTCGCCGGGATCGCCAGCGCCGCGACCGTCAAGCCACCGAGCAGGAACGGCAGCTTGCGGCGAGATCCGGGGCCCATGCTCGGCGCAGTCTACGGATTCGCTTCTGAGCCCAGCGCAGGATGACCGCAGCGCAGGATGGACCGCGGCGTACGGTGGCTGCGCGGTAACTGGGCGCTCCGAGACCTCAATTCCAGCGCGATGCTCTGCCCCGAACACATAACCTTTCGCTGACATGAGCACGTCTCCCATCGCGGTCTCTACCGGCATCGAGGCCGCCCTGCAGCTGGGGCCACTGGCGATCATCGGACTGCTCTACGCCAAACGGGTGCGCACGCTCGCGATCGAGGCTCGCAACCCCGTGCCGGGCTGGCGGCAGGCCTGCTTTTACTCCGGGTTCGTAGCGATCGCGGTCGCGCTCACCTCACTGGGCGGGGCCAGCCAGGAACTGCTGCTCGCGCATATGGTCGAGCATCTGCTGCTCGGCGACATCGCGGCGCTGCTGATCGTGCTCGGGCTGACAGGACCGTTGATCGCTCCGATCCTTCGCATCCGCTTCTTCGACCGTCTGCGCATCCTCGCGCACCCGCTGATCGCGTTTCCGCTGTGGGCGATCGACCTGTACGCGTGGCACCTGCCGGTCTTCTACCAGGCGGCGCTACGCCACACCGGCATACACGCGCTCGAGCACGCGATGTTCCTGGGATTCGGCATCAACATGTGGATGTGCCTGTTCGGCCCGTTGCCGATGCCGAGCTGGTTCGGCAACTTCGGCAAGCTCCTCTACATCATTGCCGTGCGTCTTGTCGGCACCATCCTCGGGAACATATTTCTGTGGTCGGGCACGGTGTTCTACCCGTTCTACATCCACGGCGACGCCGTCCACCACATCTCCCCACTGGCGGACCAGAACATCGCGGGGGCGGTGATGATGGTCGAGGAGTCGCTGCTCACGCTCGGCCTGTTCTGCTGGCTGTTCCTGAAGACCGCGCGGGAGGCCGAGGAGCGCCAGGAGCTGCTCGACTTCGCTCAAGCCAAGGGAGTCGAGCTGACCGACGCTCGCGCCGCTCGGGCCGTGGCGGCCGGGCGCGGAGCGGAGCTGCGCCGGCGTCTGGAGGGCAGCGCCGGCGTCTCCGAGCGCTGACAGGGATATTCTCTTTCCGCATGTGCGTTGGCTGCGCAATGGCAGCGGCCTCGGCCGCGACCGGCACCCGAACCTGGCTGCAGTCTCACCACTTCGGCTGGCTGACTCCTCGTCGCATGCGCGCGCTGACGATCGCCGTGATGTCAGCAGCGGCGATCTTCTCCACGATCGGCTTCAGCGGCTCCACGCCGCCGAACGCTCACGTGGCCGGGGCAACCCACACGTCGATCCCGGCTCGTTAGCAGGCGGCCCTCGCCGCCTTCGACACCTCCGCGAAGCTCTATCCCCCAGCGACCGCTGGGAGGATCGTCAGCTCCGCGCCGTCGGCGACAGGGGTGGCCAGGCCGTCAAGAAAACGAATGTCTTCGCCGGCCACATACACGTTGACGAACCGTCGCAGCGTGCCGTCCTCGTCGCTGAGACGCTCGCGCAGCTCGCCGTGAAGCGCATATAGCCCGTCGAGCACGTCTTGGACGGTGGCGCCGTCGAGCACCGCCTCGGCCTCTCCCCCCGACGCTGAGCGCAGCTGCGTCGGAATCTTCACGGTCACCGCCATCAGACCGCGACCGTCTCGGGCACGCGCGACTGGAAGTCCTCGACGGTGGGAGCGATCGTGTGGGTCGCGAACGTGCCGCGCACCGCGTCCAGCGTCTTCAGGCCCTCGCCGGTGATGACGAGCACGACGCGCTCGTCGGGGTCGATCTCCCCGCGCTGGGCGAGCTTGGCGAGCACGGCGGTGCTCACGCCGCCCGCGGTCTCGGTGAACACGCCGGTCGTCTGTGCGAGCAGGGCGATGCCCTGCCTGATCTCCTCGTCGCTGACAGCGTCGATCGAGCCGCCGGTCTCGCGCGCGAGCTCCAGCGCGTACGGGCCGTCGGCGGGGTTGCCGATCGCCAGTGACTTGGCGATCGTGTTCGGCTTGACCGGCCGACACACCTCGTGGCCGGCCGCGAACGCGCTCGCCACGGGAGCGCAGCCCTCTGCCTGGGCGCCGCTCATCCTCGGTGTCTCGCCGTCGAGCAGGCCGACCTCGCGCCACTCCGCAAAGCCGCGCCCGATCTTCGTGAACAGCGACCCCGAGGCGATCGGCGCGACGATACGGTCTGGGAGCTGAAAGCCGAGCTGCTCGGCGATCTCGAACGCGAGCGTCTTTGATCCCTCGGCGTAGTAGGGGCGCAGGTTGACGTTCACGAACGCCCAGTCACGCTCGGCGCACAGCTCCGTGCACAGACGATTGACGTCGTCGTAATTGCCTTCGACGGCGATCAGTTTCGTTCCGTAGACGCCGGTGGCGAGCACCTTCTGCTCCTCTAGGTCGGCGGGGATGAACACGTAGGACTCGAGTCCCAGCGCCGCCCCGTGCGCGGCCACGGAGTTGGCAAGGTTGCCGGTCGAGGCGCACGCGATCGTCTGAAAGCCCAGCTCGCGCGCGCGGGCCGTGGCGACGGAGACGACGCGATCCTTGAATGAGTGGGTCGGGTTGGCCGCGTCGTTCTTGACCCAAACCTCGCGCAGTCCCAGCCGCTGCGCCAAGCGATCGGCGCGGATCAGCGGCGTGCACCCGGCGGGTAGGCCTGTGCGCACGGAGCCCCCGCCCCCGGTGCTGGCCGATCTGCGATCGGTCGGAAGCCCGTCGGTGGCTCCGCGGCCATAGGCGGTGGTCGGCAGGAAGTCGGCGTAGCGCCAGATGTTCTGCGGTCCCGCCTGGATTCGCCGCCGCAGCTCATCGGTGTCGCCACCGGCGAGGCGACTGTGGTCGTAAGCGACCTCCAGCGGCCCAAAGCAGCGCTCGCACACGTACAGCGCCTCCAACGGGTACTCGGTCTTGCACTCCTTGCACTGCAGATGTGTCACAGCCATGTTGGGGCTCCTTTTGAAGACCTTCGCCAGTTCAAACGGTGTGGCGAAAGGCACGAAGCCCGCCACACATCTTCTGGAATTGGCACCTTCCCGTCGCTAGACGGTGGTTGCCGGGGCTTCATCGGGCCAGTCCCTCCACCCCTCTTGATGTGTCCTGCTATGTAGCGGGGAAGTTTAGCAAGCGTTCGGACGGATGCAAGGCCGCCGCAGGACGGCGCCGCGCCCGGCGGGTCGGGCGCGGCGCCCGGCGGGTCGTCACCGTCACCTTGGCCCGGGCGGGTGCAGGCGCGGACGAGGTAACGCTCGCGCCCGCTCGGTGTAGAGGCGTGCGATGAGCGTAGTGGGAACCATGGCATCCGCCCGCACGGACGAGCAAATCCAGGCGCCCGGAGAGACGCCGACGGACTTCGAGCCGGAGATCACTCCGGTAAAGCGACGCATGCTGATCATCGTCAACCCGTACGCGACCACTGTCTCTGACCGCCTGCGTCATCTCGTCGTGTATGCGCTGCAGGGTCGGTTCGAGGTCGACGCGGTCGATACCGAGGCCCGTGGTCACGCGACCGAGCTGTGCCGCGAGGCCGCACACGAGGGCTATGACGTGGTCGTCGCATTCGGCGGCGACGGCACGGTCAACGAGGCCGCCAACGGCCTGCTCGGCTCCCCCACGCCGCTGACATGTCTGCCCGGGGGCTCGGCGAACGTGTTCGGCAAGATGCTGGGCATTCCGGGAGAGCTGGTCGACGCCACCGAGCACCTGCTCGCGCTCGCCGATGACTGGCGTCCTCGTCGGGTCGATCTCGGCGTGGTCAGCGCCGGCGGTCCGCAGGAGGACCGTGAGGTTGTGGATCGCCGCTGCTTTACGTTCGCCTCGGGCCTGGGTGTCGACGCGAGCGTGGTCCAGCGGGTCGACGCCAACCCACGGCTGAAGGCTCGCCTCGGCGCCTACTACTTCACGTGGGTGGCGCTGAGAACATTCGCGCGCCGCTATCTCGTCAAGCCTCCTCGCATGGAGGTGATCCTCGCAGACGGCGACACGTTAGCCGGCGTCACGACGATCGTCCAGAACGGCTCGCCGTTCACTTACTTTCAGAATCGCCCGATCGAGATCGCCGACGGCACGACGCTCGACTCGGGCTCGCTATGCGGGTGCGTGCTGCATCGCGCCACACCCCTATCGATGCCCTCGATCGGCCTGCGCGCGTTCTCGGGCGGCGCGCGAGTCACCCGTCATCGCCAGGTCACGGGCATGTCCGAGCTGGCCGAGCTGACGGTGCGCTCCAGTGACGAGCGGCTGCTGCCGTTGCAGGTCGACGGCGACTACCTCGGCGAAGTCTCCCAAGCGCGCTACTCGATCATGCCGGGCGCGCTGAACGTAGTCGCCTAGGCGGACGCTGGCCGGCGCGATATTGCGTCCTTACCGATCGTCGATCGACGTGATCGCCGATCGACCAGCACGCCACGCTCACTGCGTCCTTACCGATCGTAGATCGACGGGATCTACGATCGGCCAGCATGACCAGCGTCCGCCTAGGTAGAGAGCTGGGGAGCCAAGCTAGGCGGCGGCGCCGCCGCCGGGCGTGACGCGGTAGGCGTCGAAGACGGAGTCGATGCTGCGCAGGCGCGTGATCGCGCCCTTCAGACCGTGCGTGTCTGCGACCTCGACCACGAAGCGGTTCTTGACCATCGGCCCCATCGACAGGCAGCGCGCTTCGAGGATGTTCGCTCCGGACTCCGAGAAGGCGCGCGAAAGGTCCTCGAGCAGACGGTGGCGATCCCACGCGTCGATCTGAATTTCGACCACGAACGAGGTGCTGCGCTCGCCCGCCCAGGAGACGTTGGTGAAGCGCTCGGGGTCGCGCGCAAGGACCACCGCGTTGGGGCAGTCTTCACGGTGAATCGTGATTCCGCGCCCTAGCGATATGTAGCCGACGATCTCATCGCCCGGCACGGGGCGGCAGCACTTGGCCAGGCGGAGCATCACGTCATCGACGCCCTCCACCTCGATCCCGTACTGGCCCGAGGATTTCGTGGGGCGCCGGCGCGCGCGTCCGACCCGCAACAGCTCGGCGCGAGTGTCCTCGCCGTCGGCGGCCTCGCCCTGCTTCAAACGCTGCATCACCTTATTGACGACGATCTTCGGCGAGACCTTGGCGGCGCCGAGGGCGATATAGAAGTCGTCTGCCTTGCGATAACCCATCTCACGGATCACGTCCGCGAGCAGCGCCGATCCGGTGATCTTCTGCGCGGGCAGGCCCTGCTTGCGCAGGTGCTCCTGCAGCACCTCGCGACCGGTGTGCTCGGTGTCCTGGCGCGACTCGGCCTTGAACCATGCCTTGATCTTGTTGCGCGCGCGGGTCGTCTTGACCATCGCCAGCCAGTCGCGCGAGGGGCCGCGCTCGCGCTTGGCGGTGAGGATTTCTACGATGTCTCCCGAGCGCAGCTCGCAGTGCAACGGGACGATCTTGCCGTTCACGCGCGCCCCCACGCAGCGGTGGCCGATCTCGGTGTGCACCTCATAGGCGAAATCCAGCGGCGTGGCGCCCGCGGCCAGCGACTTGACTTCGCCCTTGGGCGTGAACACGTAGACCTCGTCCTCGAACAGGTCGGTGCGCAGCGTGTCCATGAACTCCTGCGGGTCTGAAAGCTCTTTCTGCCAGTCGAGCATCGAGCGCAACCACTGCAGCTTGGCGTCCTCCGGCGAGCCCGAGCGCCGATCGCGCCCGGTCTGCTCAGAGCCGGGCAGGTGCTTGTACATCCAGTGGGCCGCGACCCCGAACTCCGCCATCTCGTGCATCTCGCGCGTGCGGATCTGGATCTCCAGCGGCCTGCCCTCGGGCCCGATCACGGTCGTGTGCAACGACTGGTACATGTTGAACTTGGGCATCGCGATGAAGTCCTTGAAGCGGCCGGGCAGCGGCTTCCACAGCGAGTGGATCGCGCCGACGGTGCCGTAGCAGTCCTTGACCGAGTCGACGATCACGCGCATCGCGGTCAGGTCGTAGATCTCGTTGAACTCGCGCCCCTTCTTGGTCATCTTCGAGTAGATCGAGTAGAAGTGCTTGGCGCGACCGGCGATCTGCGCCTCGATGCCGAGCTCGGTGAGCTCGCTCGCGAGGTACTCGCCGGCTTCGCCGACATAGCGCTCGCGCTCGTCGCGCTGCTGCGCCACGAGGCCCTTGATCTCCTGATACTTGCGCGGGTGCAGCGTCGCGAACGCGAGATCCTCCAGCTCCCACTTGATCGCGTGGATGCCCAGCCGATGGGCGAGCGGTGCGTATATCTCGAGCGTCTCGCGGGCCTTCTCCGTCTGCTTCTGCTTGGGCATCGCGTCGATCGTGCGCATGTTGTGCAGACGGTCGGCGAGCTTGATCAGGATGACCCGCACGTCGGTGGCCATCGCGACCATCATCTTGCGGTAGTTCTCGGCCTGCGCCTCGTCGCGCGACTGGAAGGTGATTCCGGTCAGCTTCGTGACTCCGTCGACGATCTGCGCGATCTCCTCGCCGAAGCGCTCGCCGACCTCCTCGATCGAGGCGGAGGTGTCCTCGACGGTGTCGTGCAGGAGCGCCGCGCACAGCGTCTCGGTGTCCAGGCGCATGCCCGCGCAGATGCGTGCCACTCCCACCGGGTGCACGATGAAGTCCTCACCGGACTTGCGCCGCTGCGCGGCGTGGTGCTCGCACGCGAACACGAACGCGTCCTGCACGCGCGCGCGATCGATGTCCACGGCCGAGTCCTCCGCGTGCTCGGAGACGATCGCGAACAGATCCCCGAGCAGCCGGCGCTCCAGCTCGTTGAGGTCCAGGCGCGGCGCGACGGGCTCCGCAGCGGGCTCTTGCACCTTGACGACGGTCGTGGTGTGTGGATCTGCGGTAGGGGGCATG
>DASXKH010000068.1:0-2339 GCA_036496915.1 Solirubrobacteraceae bacterium | reverse complement strand
TTGGGGATCCTCTGCGCCGCGGTGATCTGGCTGGTCGGATGGCGCATACCGCTGCTCGGCTTCGAGTTGATCGCGACCGTCGGGTCGATCCTCGCCAGTTGGCTCGTGGCCCGATCAACCACCCACGGCGGCATGATGGTGGCGGCGTTCGCATATCCCTGGATCGCGATCTACTCAGCCCATTTCTTCCCGCGGCGGGGTGTGATCGTCCAGGGTGCGCTGATGTCCGCCGGCTTCAGCGTGGGCCTGCTGGTGAGCGGTCTGTCCGACATGGTCGTCTACTGGACGATCGTGGTCGCCACGATCTGGTCGATCTGCATTGTGCTCGGCAATCTCAGCGAGCACATGCGTCGGCAGGCGGGTACCGACTATCTGACGGGTCTGCTCAACCGGGGAGGCTTTCAGACGGCCGCGTTGCGCGAGCGGGCGCTGGCCGACCGCACCGGCAGCCCGTTGACGCTCGCCGTGCTCGACCTCGACGGGTTCAAGCAGATCAACGATCGCGAGGGTCATGCCGCCGGCGACCGCCTGCTGGCAGGTCTCGGCCACGCCTGGCGCGCGCGTGTACGCCCCGGTGACATCCTCGCGCGCCACGGTGGCGACGAGTTTGTGCTGTTGCTGCCCGCCACCACTTCCACTGGCGCGGAAGCCGTGCTCGATCGCCTGCGCGACGGGCGGGACCCCGTCGGCTGGTCGGTGGGGGTCAGCGAATGGCACACGGGCGAGAGCCTGGATACTCCGCTGGCGCGCGCCGATCGCTATCTCTACGGGGTCAAGAGCGCCCGGCGTGGCGATGCGGCCGAGTCGCCCGACGGCAGCAGGTATGTCGCGGGCGCGCTGCTGTCCTCGACCTGACTGACGCTTCGACCTGACGCTATGACATCCGTGCGGAGAGCGCGCCGAGCACGCTCTCGACCGGGGCGGGCTTGCCCAGATGAAATCCCTGGGCATAGTCGACCCCCAGGGCCGCGACGGTCGCGAAGGTCTTCTCGTCGCCGACGAACTCGGCGATCGTGCGAGTGCCCATGCCCTGAGCGAGCTTGACCACCGCGCGGATCACAAGTCGATCGGTCACGTCCACGGTGCAGTTGCGTACGAACTCGCCGTCGATCTTGATGTAATCGAAGGGGAGGTGCTTGAGGTAGTAGAAGGAGCCGAACCCCGCGCCGAAGTCGTCCAGCGCGAATCGGCAGCCGAGGCGCGCCAGCTGCTGGGCGAAGTCACGCGCGGCGGCGATATTGCCGATGGCGGTCGTCTCGGTGACCTCGAACACCAACTGCGCAGGGTCGACCTGGGCCTCGCGCAGTTCCGAGCCGATGTGAGCGGCAAGACCGCTGTCACCGAGCGAGTGGCCCGAAAGGTTGATCTCGACGGTCGGTCTGCGCCCGACCTCGCGTTGGCGGCGCAGAATCGCGATCGTCTCGGTCACCACCCAGCGATCGATCTCGCGAATCAGCCCGAACCGCTCGGCGATCGGCAGGAATTGGGCGGGAGATATCAGCGAGCCGTCAGTGTCGATCATCCGTACCAGCAGCTCGTGTTGGGTGGTGTGCCGCGTGGCCGTCTCGACGACCGGTTGGGCGTACAGTGCCAGGCGCCCTTCGTCGAGCGCGGCTCTGATGCGTTGCACCCACTCCAGGCGGGTCTCGATCCGGGCCGGGCCGAGCGGATCGTTGGCCGTCAGCTGGCGCAGCGCGAGCTCGGCCTGTTCGCGCTCGGCGAGGCGGCGGTCGACCATCTCCAGCGCATAGCGCTCGCGGCGAGTCGCCTGCACGCTGAGCGCGACCAGCAGCAGTGTGAGCAGGCCGCCGACGATCAGTACCGTCTCTGTCAGAGACAGGTTCGCGGCGGGCTCACCGATCGCGAGCACCCACGAGCGCCCCGCGACGGAGATTGTCGTGCGCTGTGCGTCGTGCGGCATGCCGGCGCTGAGCAGCTTCGAGTGCCCGTCATACAGCGTCAGTGCGGCGCCGCGGGGGAGCACCGTGCGTACGTCGGGCGCCAGCAGCGCGTAGCGATAGCTGCTGGAGACGAAGCCCTGCAGCGCGGCCATGCGCGCGCTCGGCGAGCTGGGGGCGGTGCGGACGGACCGATATACCGGTACGTACAGCGCGGTCACGAGCTCGTGGCCGCCCACCCGGCGCACGGGCGGGGTCGCCTGCGGCTCGCCGGAGGAGGCGGCGGCGATCATGACCGCGCGCCGGGCGGGGTCTTCGCCGATGTTCATGTCGATATTGCGCGGTTGGCCGGGCCTTGTGAGCACATCGGCGACGACGTAGTAATAGGAGTGTCGCGGAGCACGTGCGCCCGGACCGGCGCGCCGATCGGGCAGCGCTTTG
>DASXKH010000067.1:0-14901 GCA_036496915.1 Solirubrobacteraceae bacterium | reverse complement strand
CGGTCGTCGTGGTCAGCGCGGTCGCGCTCTCGGAGAAGGTTCCCGATCCGAAGCTGCGCCCTCATTCCTTCACGCTGCGCGTCGGCGAGCTGCTCGACCTCGAGGAGTGCGCCGCGGATCTCGTCTCGGCCGGCTATGAGCGCACAGAGCAGGTAGAGGAGCGCGGCCAGTTCGCGATGCGCGGCGGGCTCTTGGATGTTTTCCCAGCGACCGAGGAGCGCGCGGTGCGCGTCGATACGTTCGACGTCGAGATCGAGTCGCTGCGCTGGTTCTCGACCTTCACCCAGCGCTCCCTGGGCGACGTTCGGGAGGTGGAGATCGCACCCGCTGCGGAGCTCGCGATCGAGCACCGCGAGCTCGCGGAGATGGCGGCCTCAGAAGACGAGTCCGAGCGCCCGGACGTCGCCGAGCTGCTGCCCGTCGAGCGCTTCGGCGCGCTGCTCGACCTGCTCGGCGCCGACACTGAGCTGCTGGTCGCCGCCGAGGAGGAGCTAAAGCCCGCGCTCTCTGACCATTGGACCGACGTGTGCGCCGCGTTCGCCGACGCGGACGCCCACCACCTGTATGTGAATCCCGAGGAGATCGAATCGGCGCTCGCCGGGCGGGCGCGAATCTGGCTGTCGGCGATCTCCGGCGAGCAGCCGTTGCAGCTGCGGGCGCAGGCCGCCGACACCGCCGCGCGCTCGCTGGCCGAGGCCGAGCCCGAGCTGGAGAAGCTGGTGCGCTCGGGCTACCGCACGGTCGTGGCGTTCCCTCGCCGCGGCGAGGGCGAGCGAGCGGCCTACAACCTTGGCCGCATGCAGGCCACGTGGCTGGGTGAGGACATCGACGTTTCTCGTCAGGTGCTCGAGCCCTCGCTGCGCTTCGCCGCCGCGTCGTTGCGCGAGGGCTTCGTCGCGCCCCAGCTGAAGCTGGCGATCTTCCCCGAGCATCGCCTGCTGCGCCGCCGCCGCGCCGAGCGCGCTGGCGCGACGTCGGGCGAGGCCGGACGTGGCGCTCCGGGAGGCGCGCGCCGGGGAGCGCTGCGCTCGTTCACCGAGCTGCGCACCGGCGACATCGTCGTGCACGAGGACCACGGCGTCGCGCGCTTCGCCGGCTTTGAGACGCGCACGGTCGCGGATGTCACCCGCGACTACCTCTACCTCGAATACCAGGGCGACGATCGCGTGTTCGTGCCGACCGAGCAGCTGGCGAAGATCTCGCGCTACGTCGGCGCCGGCGGTGAGCACCCGCCGCTGTCCAAGCTCGGGGGCACGCGCTGGGAGACGATGAAGGCGCGCGCGCGCCGCGCCGCGCAGGAGCTCGCGGGCGAGCTGCTGAGCCTCTATGCCGAGCGCCGGCGCCGCCGCGGCCACGCGTTCGAGCCCGACTCCGACTGGCAGCGCGAGTTCGAGCAGCGCTTCCCCTTCACCGAGACGCCCGACCAGCTCGAGGCGATCGAGCTGGTCAAGGCCGACATGGAAGCGCCACGGCCGATGGACCGGCTGATCTGCGGCGACGTCGGCTACGGCAAGACCGAGGTGGCCCTGCGCGCGGCCTTCAAGTCCGCCAGTCAGGGCAAGCAGGTGCTGCTGCTCGCGCCCACCACGATCCTCGCCCAGCAGCACTACGGCACCTTCTCGGAGCGCCTGGCCGACTATCCGATCAACGTCGAGCACGTCTCGCGCTTTCGCTCGCCCGCCGAGCAGAAGGAGGCGATCGCCGGGTTCGCGGCCGGTCGCGTCGACATTCTGATCGGAACCCATCGCGTGCTCTCGCGCGACGTCCGCGCGAAGGACCTGGGTCTCTTGATCGTGGACGAGGAGCAGCGTTTCGGGGTCAAGCAGAAGGAGCTGCTGCGTCAGCTGAAGCTGCGCGTCGACGTGATCTCGATGTCCGCCACACCGATTCCGCGCACCCTGCAGATGTCGCTGGCGGGCCTGCGCGAGATCTCCGTGATCGAGACGCCCCCCGAGGGACGCCGGCCGGTGAAGACCTACGTTGGCGAGTACGAGGAGGGGCTCGTCAAGCGCGCGATCGTGCGCGAGCACGAGCGCGACGGCCAGGCCTTCTTCCTGCACAACCGCGTCGAGTCGATCGATCAGACCGCCGAGCGACTGCGCGCCCTGTGCCCCGACGTGCGCTTCGCGGTCGCCCACGGTCAGATGTCCGAGAGCGAGTTGGAGACGGTCATGATGGACTACCTGCGCGGCGACCACGACGTGCTCGTGTGCACGTCGATCATCGAGTCGGGCATCGACATTCCCCAGGCGAACACCCTGATCGTCGAGCACGCCGATGCGTTCGGCCTGTCCCAGCTCTACCAGATCCGCGGCCGCGTCGGACGCAGCCGCGAGCGCGCCTACGCGTATCTGATGTACGACTCCGCGGCCGCGCTCACCCCCGACGCCGCGCAGCGGCTGGCGGCGCTGTCGGACTACACCGAGCTCGGCGCCGGCTTTCGCGTGGCGATGCGCGACCTCGAGCTGCGCGGCGCCGGGAACCTGCTCGGGGACGAGCAGTCCGGGCACGTCGCCGCACTCGGGTTCGAGCTGTACATGCAGATGCTCGACGAAGCCGTCCGCCAGGCCGGGCCGGCCGAGGGCGAGCAGGGAGAGGATCTGCCCGAGCCGGTGCGCCTGGACGTCAACGTCGACGCGTACGTCCCGTCCGACTACGTTCCCTACGAGCAGGCCAAGATCGAGATACACCGCCGTGTCGCCGGCGCGCTGGAGGTGGCCGAGGTGCAGCAGTTGCGGGACGAGCTCGAGGACCGCTTCGGGCCGGTGCCCGAGCCGCTGGCGAACATGCTGGCGTTGCAGCGGGCACGGATCAAGTTCGGCCAGTCCGGAGCCACGGTGGTGAGCTTCCGCGGCGACCGTCTCGCCGTGACCCCGATCGAGCTCGACTCCGTGCGCGCGCGGCGACTGCGCGAGGAGCTGCCCGAGGCGCTGTATGAGTCCGGGCGCGCGCAGGTCTCGGTACGTGTCCCCCGCGAGGGCCCCGCGCGGTTTCCGACCGTCGTCAAGGCCGCCGACGTGCTGCTCGCGCTCAAGCGCGAGGCAGCTTGAGGATATCTTCAGGAACTCCTTAACCACGACACATCAGTTTCCGCTAGAGTGCCCGCGTCGTGTCTAAGCACTTCCGTTTCATCTCGGCGCTGGGCGCCGTTTTCTTTGCCGTCCTCGGCTTGGCCGCGTGCGGTGGCGGAGGCATACCCGGCAACGCCGTGGTGCAGGTCGGTGGCAACCCGATCACCAAAGCGACTTACGAACATTGGCTGGCGGTGGCCGCCGCGTCGAGCTCGGCGGCCGCGCCGGGACAGACCGCGCCCAAGCCGGTCGTCCCCGACCCGCCCAACTACACGGCCTGCATCGCCCACCTGGAAGCGACCGCGCCGAAGCCGGCCAAGGGTCAGTCCAAGCCGACCGCCGCACAGCTGAAGACCCAGTGCGAACAGCAGTACAAATCGCTGCAGCAGGAGGTGCTGGGTTTCTTGATCTCCTCCGCATGGGTGCTGGGTGAGGCCGAAAACCAGGGCGTTCATGCGAGCGACGCCGAAGTCAAGAAGCAGTTCGAACAGATCAAGAACCAGCAGTTCCCCAAGGCGGCAGAATTCAAAAAATTCCTCGCAAGCTCCGGGCAGTCCGTCTCCGATCTGCTGCTGCGCGTCAAGCTCAACCTGCTGTCATCGAAAATTCAGCAGAAGGTCTCCAAAGAAAAAGGAACCGTCACCCAGGGCCAGGTCAAGAAGTACTACGAAGAACACAAGTCGCAGTTCGGCACCCCCGAAAAGCGCAACGTGAAGATCATCCTCACCAAGACCGAAGCCGCCGCCAACAAGGCCAAGCAGGAAATCGAATCGGGCAAGAGCTTCTCCTCAGTCGCCAAGGCCGTCTCGATCGACCCCACGAGCAAGGCCAAAGGCGGCGAAATCACCGGCGTGGTCAAAGGTCAGGAGGAGAAGGCGCTCGACGAAGCCATCTTCTCGGCCCCCAAGGGCAAGCTCGGCGGTCCCGTAAAGACCCCGTTTGGCTACTACATCTACGAAGTGACCAGCACCACCGCCGGCAACCAGCAGGCCCTGACCCAGGCGCAGGCGTCGATCAAACAGCAGCTGACGGCCCAGCAGCAGCAGCAGGCGCTGAGCAAGTTCGTCAAAGAATTCCGCACCCGCTGGGAAGGCAAAACAGAATGCCGCAGCGGCTACCTCGTGCAGGACTGTCACGGGTTCAAGAAACCGGCCACGCCGACCGGGGCCACCCCGCAGACCGGCGCACCGCAGACCGGCACACCACAAACAACCTCCACGGCCACCACGCCGACTAAATAGCCGCATGAGCGAGATCGAGCGGGTTCACGCCCGTCAGATCATCGACAGCCGAGGCAATCCGACGGTGGAGGTAGAGGTCGGTCTGCGCTCGGGAGCCCATGGCCACGCGGCTGTCCCCTCGGGCGCGTCCACGGGCGAGTTCGAGGCGACCGAGCTGCGCGACGGTGGGCAGGCGTGGGGAGGTAAGGGCGTGACGCGCGCGGTCGGGAACGTCAACGGTGAGATCGCGACAGCCGTGCACGGTACGGATGCGGCCGGGCAGAAGATGCTTGACGATGCGCTGATCGCGCTCGACGGCACCCCGAGCAAGTCGCGCCTGGGCGCGAACGCGATCCTCGGCGTGTCGCTCGCCGCGGCCCACGCGCAGGCCGCTGAGGAGGGTATGGCGCTGTGGCGCTATCTCGGCGGCGAGCAGGCGCGGGTGCTGCCGGTGCCGATGATGAACGTGCTCAACGGCGGCGCGCACGCCGACAACAGGGTCGATTTCCAGGAGTTCATGATCGTGCCGTGCGGCGCGTCGAGCTTCTCCGAATGCCTGCGCATGGGCGCGGAGGTCTTCCACGCGCTGAAGCGCACGCTGCACGAGCGAGGCCTCAGCACGGCGGTCGGAGACGAGGGCGGCTTCGCGCCGGATCTCGCGTCCAACGAGGACGCGCTGAAGATGCTCGTAGCGGGCATCCAGGCGGCCGGCTACCGCCCGGGCGAGGACATCGCGATCGCGCTCGATCCGGCGGCGAGCGAGCTCTACAGCGACGGCTCTTACGTGCTCGAGCACGAGGGCCGCACGCTCAGCGCCGATGAGCTCACCTCCTACTGGGCGGACCTGACCGCGCGCTACCCGATCGTCTCGATCGAGGACGGAATGGACGAGGAGGACTGGCCCGGATGGGCAACGCTCACCGGAAGGCTGGGTGAGCACACTCAGCTCGTCGGCGACGACGTGTTCGTCACGAATACCGAGCGCCTGCGACGAGGCATCGAGTCCGGAGTCGGGAACTCGATCCTGATCAAGGTCAACCAGATCGGGACGCTCACAGAGACGCTCGATGCGATCGCGATGGCGCGCGCGGCGGGCTATAGCACCGTGATGAGTCACCGCTCGGGCGAGACCGAGGACGTCACGATCGCCGACCTGGCGGTCGCGACCGGCTGCGGGCAGATCAAGACCGGCGCCCCCTCGCGCTCGGATCGGGTCGCCAAGTACAACCAGCTGCTGCGCATCGAGGAGCAGCTGGGTCCGGACGCCGAGTTCCCCGGGCGCTCGGTCTTTCGCGGCTGAGAAGAGCCGCTGAGGCACACGTTCGACTCGACACACCGCTTGCAGGGCCGGCCGCGCTGAGCGCCGTATGCAGGGATCTCCGCGGAGAGGGCGAATGCGAGCAGCAATGGCAAGCGCACCGGCATCCTCCGCGCAGCCCCGAGCAATCGGAGCAGGCGTCCCGGTCGCGCGCATCCGCTGGGACCGGCTCGGGCGTTTCGCGATGCTGTGCCTGCTCGTCGCGCTCGCCTACCTGTATCTGAGCGCCGGCATCCGCATCTACTCGACCTGGCGTGAGGCACACGGCGACAACGCTCAGCTGGCTGTGCTCGAGCACGAACACGTGCTGTTGCAGCACCAGCACGAATCGCTGAAACGGCGTGGCACCGTCGAAGAGGAGGCGCGCCGGCTGGGCATGATGCACGCCGGCGAGCAGACCTACGTGGTGCCCGGCCTCCCCAATAATTGACCCGCGGGTCACCGGGGAGGCCGCTAACCTCGACGGGTGTCGTTCGAGAGCGCGATCTATCAGTGGCAACGAGGTGAGCGCCGTCTGAGCGAGGCCGCGCCCGAGCATCGTCCGCTGCTGGAGCGTGTCATCGCCGAGCTCGTCTCCGAGCTGCGCCGGCGTCTGGGCGGCAGGTTCTCGGCACAAGAGCTCGTCGACCTGTACGCGACCGGAACCGGCTGGTGCATGCAGACGGCCATGCGCATCGCCCCGGACGATCCCTGGGCGTGGGATTCCAGCGTGGTCGCGGACGCGGCGTTCGGGCGCTACCTGCGAGAAGCCTCCGACTACGCCGGGGGCAGACGGGCGCTGACGGAGGCGTAGCCGCCAGCTGGCTGCGCCATTGTAGGCGATGTGAACTACGCGCTAGAGCGTCGCTGAGCAAGTGGCCGATCGGGGATCCCGTTGATCTCCGATCGGTAAGGACGCAGTGAGCGAAGTGTGCTCTGCTGGCCGATCGGAGATCGCATCTGATCTCCGATCGGTAAGCGATCGAGGACGCAGCATTTGCGCCGCTCAGCGACGCTCTAGTCGTCGTCGCCGACGCGGCGAATGACAATGCGGTCCTCTTCGACGGTCACCTCGACCGGGCGGTGACCGGCCCAGTGCTCGGCGTAGATCGGATTGTCCTGGATCGCCGGGTCAAGCCACAGCCCGTAGCCCTCCTCGCCGTGGTCGAACGTACCCTCCAGGGGTCCCGCTCCGCCGCGCGCGCCCGCGCGTTTGCGGCCTCCGCGCCGTCCTCGCCGGCGGGTGCGAGCAGGCGCCTCATTGTCATCCTCCGCATCGCCCTCCTCCCCGTCCTCGGCCTTCGCGCGCTCGGCCTCCTCTTCGGCCGCCTCCAGCTCCGCGGCGATCAACGCGTCGTCCTCGGCCCTGAGATCGACTTCATCGGGGTACTCGCCGGTCGCGACGGCTCCCTCGGTGGGATCGGCGTCGCTGACGAGCTCGTTCTGGCGCTTGAACTGCTCGATGTCACGCACGGTGACCTCGAGCTGGTGAGCCACCCAAGCATCGGTACGGCCTTGCCGTACCCACGCGCGGATCTGGTTCAGGTGCGGGCGCAGAGATTTACGAGCCATGGACGGTCCGGGAGACTAGCGCATACGGGCGGCGTGACGGTTCGGGCCCCTCGGGCAGGCTCGTCACGGGCGCGAACGACTATGCTTGCCTGACCGGCGCGGTCCGGGGCCAACTCCGTTTCACTGCTCGTCGGCCGATAGGAAGGTGCACCATGCTGGTGCTCACACGCAAGTCAAACCAAAGCATCATGATCGGGGACGACATCGAGGTATCGGTGCTGTCCGTCATGGGCGACAAGGTGCGCATCGGCATCCAGGCCCCGCAGGACATCCCTGTCTTTCGCACCGAGATCTACCTCGAGATCCATCGCGACGAGACCGAGCGGGCGCCCGCCGGCGCCACGCCCGCGACGGTCACCGACGAGGGTGCGGACACGCCGAACGACGGCTGATGCGCCGGTGACGCCCGGCCCGCGACCCTTGCTCGGACGCTAGCCGAGCAGCAGATACAGCGTCCGGAACATCACCACGGTGACGATCGCCGCGGTCATGATCAGCGTCAGCACGAGCAGGGCGAACCGGACCGACCCGCGCTTGTGACGGCGCTGCACCTCGCGCTTGAGCGCGCGCTGCTCGGTGGTGCGTCGCAGCGACGCGCGGCGGTGGCGGTCGAGCGAGATCTCTTTTACGAACGCCTGCTCCAGCTCGGCCAGGCTTCGCCGCATCCTCATCGCGGCCACTCGTCGCCCCTGGCTGCGTCCTCGGTCACTCGCGTACGTAGTACGCCACGCTCCCTGCGTCCTTGCCAGGAACGACGATGTGCGGCCCTAAAGGAGGTTGCTTGAATGCCTGAGGTTGCGTATGCACCAAGCATCGCTCAGGCGACCGGCGCCTCGGTCTCGGCGCGCTCGTAGACCTTGACGAACCTGAGGTAGTTCTCGGCGATCTGCCGGGCGCCGGCCGAGCGTTCGATCTTGCCGGCGACGTAGGCTTTCAGCGGGTCCCACCAGATCGAGCGGCCGATCGCGAACCCGACGAACCCGTCCACGGGCGCCGCCTGAGAGAGCCAGTGGTCGACCTTGGCGTCGTCCGCGCCGCGGCCGAGCACCACACAGACCACGCCCTCGCGCCCACCGGATCGGGCTTGGGCGACGAGCATCTCGCAGTCCGAGCGCGCGTCCACGCCCTCGATCTTCCAGATGTCGACCTCGATGCCGGAGTCCTGGATCGCGGCGATCGCGCGTCTCATCAGCTCCGGGCGCAGCTCGGTGTCATAGCGGTCCGTGTCCCCGCCCACGGCCTGCAGCTGAGCGTCCTCGGCCGGTACCAGCAGCTCGAACAGGAACTTGCGCTCGTGCTGCGTGAGCCAGTCCGACAGTCGCTTGAGCTTCTTCAGCTGCTCGCCGTTCTCAGCCGGGTCTCCGTCCGGGTTGTAGCGCACGAGCACCTTCGTGAAGTCCGGGTCGAGCTTCTCGATGTGCTCACCGAACCGATCGCCGTATTGGAAGTCGAACATGCTCTGGCCCGAACGCTCCGCCGGCATCGCCAGCTTCAGTCCCCGCTCGCGCGCCTCCTCGGGCACGGTCGAGCCGAACTGCTCGTCCACGAGCACCCCCGTCACCGACGGGTCGGCTCCGGCGGCGACGGCCTGGGAGAGCCCCTCGAAGATCAGGTGCTTGGCGTCGGCGATCATCGCCGTCTGCTCGGCGTCGGGATCGCCCTCGATGCCGAAGAACTTCTTCTGAAACGACCCACGGTGGTCGAACGCGAGTATGTACAGCTTCTGGTCATATCCTGGTCTCATGGCCTGAGTATCCCACGGGCGGACGCCGGCCGGCGTCCAAACCTCGGCGGGGTCGGGGACGGCGGCCTCTTAGAATGCGATCACGATGTCCCCCGGCCCCGACCTGTTCGTCGTATGCAACCAGTGCGGCTCAGAGGTCAGCCCGTACATCACCGAGTGCCCTTACTGCGGCTCGAGACTGCGCAGCCGGGCACCCAAGCTCCCTCGGGTCAAGAGTCGGGGACGGCTCCTGCGACGACTCGGCCGCTCGCTGACGTTCAACCACTCGCCTTCGCGCCCGCGCGCGCGCCTGGGGCGCTCCTCACAGCGCGCGGACCGCGGTGACTATCCGCGCGGGGAATCGCCGCCGTACGCGACGATCGCGCTGGTCGCGCTCGGCTGCGTGGGCTGGGTGCTCGTGCGCGGGGGCCTTCTGGGCGCCGTGCACGTCGCAGGTCTCGGCTACGTCTCGGGCGCCTACGTCAGCTTCTTCAAGATCGCCATCGGCGGCCCGCTGCACGGCGACTGGTGGAAGCTGCTGAGCAATCCGTTCGCCTATGTCAATGGGCTGTACGCGTTCATTGCGCTGCTCGCGACCGCGATCTTCGGATGGCTGCTGGAGCGCCGCCGGGGGGCGGCGATCGTGCTCGTGGTGTTCTTCGCGGGAAGCGTCACCGGTGCGCTCGCGGCGGTCGCGCTGTACGCGGACCCGATCGTCAGCGGCGCTAACGCGGGTGCGCTGGCGCTGATCGCCGCCTGGTCGATCCCTGACCTGCGGGCGCTGCGCGGCGGGCGCTATTACGAAGGCGACCTGCTCGGCGCCGGAGCGATCGCGGCGCTGCTGCTCGTACTGCCCTATGCCCGTCCGGAGGCCAATTGGGTGGCGGGCGTGGTCGGGGCCCTCTTCGGATTGATCGCCGGCTTGGGTCTGGACCTGACCGATTCGGGGGAGTCCTGATCCCCCGAGCCCCGACGGGTCTGCTGAGCGAGCCTGACCGCGCTCCCGGCGTGTTCGCATGGCCAGCCGTGACGGTCTGCGGGGCGGTCCGAACGGAGCAAGGCGCGTGCTCGCCGCGAACACGCGCCCCGGTGTGTGCGCGCGCTCTTATCATGATGTCGCTCACCCTTTCCGCCCTACGACACAGGAGCAGCACAGACCATGGACATCCGCTTCCTAGGCCATGCGGCATTCGAGCTCAGCGACGGGTCCACCTCGGTGCTGATCGACCCGTTCCTCACGGGCAACCCCAAGGCGGCGGTCGCCGCGGAGGATCTGAGCCCACAGGCGATCCTGCTGACGCACGGTCACGCCGATCACATCGGCGACACCGTCTCGATCGCGACTCGCGCCGGCTCGGAGGTCGTGGCGATCGTCGAGATCGCGAACGAGCTCTCCGAGGACGGTGTCGCCCAGGTCCACGACCCCAATCTCGGCGGCGCCGTCACGTTCGAGTGGGGCTCGGTCAAGCTCGTGCCCGCCTGGCACACCTCGACTACGCCCAAAGGCACGTCGAACACTCCCGCCGGGCTGATCGTGCGGTTCGCCGGCAAGACGATCTATCACCTCGGCGACACGGCCCTGTTCTCGGATCTCGCGCTGATCGCCGAGACCAACGGTCCGATCGACGTCGCGCTGATGTGCATCGGCGGTCATTACACGATGGACCGCCACGACGCGGCCCGTGCCGCGATGCTGATCGGCGCAAGGCAGGTGATTCCCTGCCACTACGACACGTTCCCGCCGATCGTCACCGACGCGCAGGCGTTCAAGTCCGAGGTCGAGGCGGCCGGCAGCTCGGAGGTGGTCGTGCTCGCGCCCGGGGAGCGTCATTCGCCATGACCCTGACCAATGCCGTCGTCCTGATCGAGGCCGAGCGCGACGCGCTGTCGACGCTGGGCTCGGCCCTCGCCGACATCGAGGGCGTCGCCGAGGCCTACTCCGTCACGGGCGAGTGGGATTTCGTGGCGATCGTGCGTGTGCCCGACCACGAGCAGCTGGCGGACGTCGTGACCGCTGAGATCGGTGGTCTGTCTGGCGTCATACGCACCCAGACCATGGTTGCGTTCGCGGCCTATTCGCGCCACGACCTGGAAGCGCTGTTCTCGCTGGGCGACTGAGCCCGCGTTCATGGCCTCGATCCCGCTGAAGCCGGAGTATGGACCGACCCTCGGCGAGCTGCTGGCGCCCCGCTGGCATGCGGCCTCCCGCCTCGTCCGGAGGATCGTCGTGGCGGTCTGCCTTGGCCTGCTCGCGCTCGCTGTGGGGGCGGCGTTGACGCTCGAGAACGCGCACTACTCTCACGGCGGACCGGCGCCGTTCTCGTTCAGCTATCGCGGGCTGTATCGCACGGCGCCGGCGCCCGGTGAGTATGTTCAGGTGCGAAGTCCCGCGCGCGGGACGTTGCGCAATTCGTTCGCGGTAGGGCCGTTGTGGTTGCCCACATACACGACGGGCCTGAGCGCCGAGCTGCCGCTGTATGCGAGCTCGTACATAGACGGGCTGCGTCACCGCTACGCGGGGTTCGTGCTGCGCGGTGAGGGCAAGACGCGCGTGAACACGGTGCCCGCCTACACGATCGCCTACACCGCCCAGATCGAAGGTCGAACCGTTTACGGCCGCGACGTCCTGCTGCTACCCGAACGGCCCGGGGCGCGCGCGGGTGTGCACATCGTGATGCTGAGCGCTCCCAGCTCACAGGTGAGGGCGCCCTTGCTCGTCGGCACCGCCGGCGTGCTCGAACGGCCGCTCGAGACGTTCACGTTCGGTTAGCGACAGCGGCTGAGGTTGGCCCGACCGGAGGCTAGGGCGTTGCTTGCGTGGCGACCGCCGAGGAGGTCGATTCGACCGTTTCCTCGACTTGGGAGGAGCCCTGCGTTCCCGGTTCGGCGGGCGGCGTGGTGTCGACCGGGGGCGGTGTCGTTGCCACGGGCGGCGCCTGTTCGCTCGGCGGCGGTGGCGAGGCGGGCGGCGAGGGTGTCCCCCCCGTCGGATCTGTCGCGGGCGTCACCGTGACAGGCACGGGCGGTTGAGAGGGAGTGTTGGTGGCGTTGGTCGGCAGCGTGGTCGTCTCGGTCGTGACCTCGGTCACGGGCGCCGACACCGGCTTTGGCGGCACTGGCGGTTTGATGGCCGGCACTGGAACCGCGGAAGCTGTCGTGGGCTGCTGCGGCGCCGCCGCTGGGACGGCGATGTTGGCTCTCTTGGCGACCAGCCGACGATGAGTTACGCGTCGGGCCGAGCGGTTGGCCGCGAAGCGCCGCGTCGAGCTCACCGGCTGGACGCTTGCGCGCATGACGACCGGTTCGCTTGCGGGCCTGGAGACGTAGGCGGTGGTGGTGACAGTGGCGTGATGGTGGCGGTGCGTGGGGTGAGCGACGTGTTCGGCTGCGACCGCCGTGACGATCGCCGCGGCGGCGAGCCCGGCGACGGCCTTCGTCGCGACTGCGCCTGCGCCCGCGGTCAGGATGCCTCCGGCCGCGCTCGCTCCCCCCGCGCCGGCGGCGCCGGCGGTGGCTCCGGCGGTTGCACCGGCGCTCGCGCCGACGTGACCCGCCGATGCGGTCGAGCCCAGCTTGGTGAGCAGCAGCTTCTTGGCCAGCAGCAGCGGCCCTACGGGGAAGATCGCCGCGAGCGCGTGGTTGTTCTCCTTGAGCTGCTTCTTGAAGGAGCGGCAGCGCTCGCATCCACGCACGTGCCTGCGCGCCGGGGCGCCCAGCTTGGCCAGGCCCTCCGCCACCTCTCCGAGCTGCAGGCGCACTTCCTCGCAGCTCAGCTGCCGGGCCTCGGCGGCCTCGGCCAGGGAGATGCGCGCGCGCACGAGCAGCGACTTGACCGATGGCACGGTCGTCTCCATCGCGTCGGCGATCTGCTCGTAGGAGAGCGCGTCGATCTCGCGCAGCAGCAGCGCGGTGCGCTGCGTCTCGGGCAGCTCCTTGACGTCGCCAAGCAGCTGCCTGAAGCTCTCGCGCTTGAGCACCCGCTCGCCGGTGGAGAGCCCGTTGTCGGCGTAGTGCACGTCCATCGAGTCCACGCCGATCGCCGAGGCGCGGCGCAGGTGGTTCAGCGAGCGGTTGCGCGCGATCCGGTACAGCCATGGCCTGACGTTGATCTCACGCTCGTCGGCGAGGACAGCGTTGAAGGCTGCCGCGAAGACCTCCTGGAGCACGTCCTCGGCGTCCTCGCGCGAGGAGAGCATGTGCCGGCAGAACGCCAGCAGACGGGAGTGGTAGCGCGAGAACAGCACCTCGAAGGCGGCGTGCTGTCCGCGCCGGGTCATCGCGATCAGCCGCTCGTCGGACTGCAGCCGCAGCAGCGCAGACGGGCCGCTGAGGCCCGGCATGCTCTTGTGCGTTAGTGCTGAGACCTCCACGACGTATCCGGTCCCTTTCGGCTGCCTTTTGCGTGTCTGTCTTCATTTACACCGTAGCAACCGAAAAGTTGCGCTCTCGCGGCTCGATTCCGCCCGCGCCGGCGTGTGGAGTCCCGTATCCACGCGGGTAGATACGATCGCTGCGCCCGGGTGGACAAACTGGCAAAGTCAGCGGACTTAAAATCTGCCGCTCGTGTGAGCTTGCGGGTTCGAATCCCGTCCCGGGCATACCGCCAGCGCGATCGTGACGATAGAGTCCCCGCGTCGATGGCTGCGGAGCAGAGCACAGAGGAGAGCATGGAGACCTTCCACGGAGGACGACTGGTCGCGCGCCGCCTGAAGGCGCATGGCGTCAGCCGTCTGTTCACGCTCTCGGGCGGGCATCTGTTCTCGATCTACGACGGCTGTCGCGAGGAGGGGATCGAGATCGTGGATGTCCGTCATGAGTCCACCGCGGCGTTCGCCGCCGAGGGCTGGGCGAAGGTCACGCGCGAACCGGGCGTGTGCGCGCTCACGGCCGGGCCGGGCGTGACGAACGGGATGAGCGCGATGGGCTCGGCGCAGGCCAACCACTCGCCGATGCTCGTCCTCGGCGGTCGCGCTCCGGCCGGGCGTTGGGGCATGGGATCGCTGCAGGAGATCGATCACATCCCATTCGTGCGTCCCCTCACCAAGCTCGCGGTGACGCCCGAGAGCACGGCCGAGATACCGGGCCTGCTCGACGAGGCGTTCACCACCGCGCTGGCCCCGCATGGCGGACCGGCGTTCATAGACTTCCCGATGGATTACGTCTTCATGGAGGCGCCCGACCGATCGGAGATCGGTCAGCAGGACGCGCTCGAGGGTCATCCCTCGCGCGCGGGCCGGGGCGCCGACGGCGAGGCGATAGAACGCGCCGCAGAGCTGCTGCGCGGCGCAGAGCGCCCGGTCGTGATGGCGGGAACCGACCTGTACTGGGGGCACGGCGAGGTCGAGCTGCTGGCGCTCGCGGAGGCGTTGCGCATTCCGGTCTTCCTGAACGGCCTTGCTCGCGGCTGCGTTCCCGCCGACCATGAGCTGTTCTTCTCCCGCGCGCGCTCGCATGCGCTCAAGGGCGCGGACGTGGCGCTCGTGATCGGCGTGCCGATGGACTTTCGTCTTGGCTTTGGCGGTTCGTTCGGCGATGACACCGAGATCGTCGTCATCGACGTCGCCGAGCCCGAGCGCCGCCACCCCAGGCCGGTTACCGCCGAGCTGTATGGCGCGCTGGGCGCGACGCTGAGCGACCTGCGCACGTCGGTGGCCGGCGCGGCGCCGGGGAGCGCGCGCTGGATCGAGGACCTGCGCGCCGTCGAGACCGAGCGCCGCGGCGCCGAGCGGGCGGAGCTTTCAGACGATCGCTCGCCGCTGCACCCGATGCGGCTGTATGCCGAGCTCGGCCGGGTGCTGGACCGCGACGCGATCGTGATCGGCGACGGCGGCGATTACGTTTCCTACGCGGGCCGTGTGATCGACTCGTTCCAGCCTGGCTGCTGGCTTGACCCGGGGCCGTTCGGCTGCCTGGGGGCCGGTCCGGGTTATGCGCTTGCCGCCAAGCTCGCTCACCCCGAGCGCCAGGTCGTGCTGCTGCTCGGCGACGGCGCGTTCGGTTTCAGTGGCATGGAGTTCG
>DASXKH010000066.1:0-158162 GCA_036496915.1 Solirubrobacteraceae bacterium | reverse complement strand
GGTGGCGCATGCGCCACCCGGGACTACCTGTCTCCGAGATCAGCACCCGCGCCCGGAGCGGTCAAGGGGCGGCGGGATCTTGCCAGCGCAGACCCGGGAAGCGCGCGAAACCTCGGTCGCCCGTGACCATTTCGCTGCCCGACTCGATCGCCATCGCCGCCAAGTAGGCGTCGGGGATGGCGTTCCCAACAGCGCGGGTCAGCCGGCAGAGACGCGCAAAGATCGACCAGTGGCGGTCACCCGGCCTGACCGAGATGGCGTGCGGCAACTCGCGCAGCCGCTCGGCAAAGGCAAGCGCGTCCTCGACATCGTCCGGCTCGTTGAAGACACGCGGATGGGTGACGACTCGCAAGAAGCCACTCAGCGCGAGCTCAGGAATACCGAAGGCCGAGTCTCCATCGACGACCCCGTCCAACCAGGCGCGAACCGCGGAATGACGTGGTTGATCGCCGCGGAAGGCGTCCACGAGGATGTTGACGTCGAGCAAGATCACGTTTCGTCCATCACATCGCGCAGCCGCGCCCCGTCCGCCACGTCGACACCAGGCCGAGTGCCGCCGCGTCGCTTGGACATCGGCAACGGGGCGCGCTCGGCGTCCGTCGCCCGCGACGGGTCGAGGACCGTTCGCAGCGCGTCTTCGATGACGCCTCCCAGGGTCATGTCCCGCTCCAGTCCACGCTGCTTGGCGGCCCGCAAGAGACCATCCTCGATGGAAATCGTAGTTCGCATTGCATCAATACATATATCAGGCGCATCATGATGCATCAACTCCTTTCGCTCACGAGCTCGAGCTCCCTCAACCTCATCAACCGACGAACCGGGCACGACGGGACGCTGGGCGGACCAATAGGCTTCGTCCGTGCTCGTAGCCGTCACGTTCTACGAAGTCGTCCTCGCCCTGCACATCCTCGCCGTCGTCTTCGCCTTCGGCGCCACCTTCGCCTATCCCGTGCTGGTCGGCGCCATCACCAAGGCCGACTCGCGCGCGTTGCCGGCCCTGTATCGCGCGCTGCACGCGATCAGCCAGCGCGTGATCATGCCGGGGCTCGCCGCGACCGTCGTCTTCGGTTTCTACCTCGCCTCGCACCTGCACCTCTGGCACGCCTTCTTCGTGCAGTGGGGCATCGGCGTGGCCGTCGTGATCGGCGCCGTCGAGGGCATGTACCTGGGACCCCGCGAGAAGCGCCTGATCGAGGCCGCCGACCGGGACGTCGCGGGAGCCGGCGCAGGCGAGGTGACGTTCGGCGCCGAGCACGACTCGCTCGTACGCCAGGTCGGCGGGGTCGGCGCGCTGATGGACCTGCTCGTGGTGATCACGATCTTCTTCATGGTCCTCCGCACGGGCGCATAGCCGTGCGGGCGCACGCCCGCTGTACCCTGAGAGTCCTATGAGCAACGGGTATCGAGTCGCCGTCGTCGGCGCCACCGGCCAGGTGGGCACGCTGATGCTTGCGCTGCTGCGCGAGCGGGGGTTCCCGGCGCGCGAGGTCGTTCCGTTCGCCTCCGCGCGCTCGGCAGGGCGCACGCTGCCGGGCGCGGGCATCGACAATGAAGATCTCGTCGTGCAAGGTATCGATGAGGAGTCCATCCAGGGCTTCGACCTCGCGCTCTTCTCCGCCGGCGGATCGACCTCGAGCGAGTGGGCGCCGCGCTTCGCCGACGCGGGCGCCGTGGTGATCGACAACTCCTCGCGCTGGCGCATGCACGAGGACGTCCCGCTCGTCGTCAGCGAGGTCAATCCCGACGCGCTCGCCGAGCACCAGGGGATCGTCGCCAACCCGAACTGCTCGACGATGCAGATGGTCGTCGCGCTCGCGCCGCTGCATCGGGAGGCGCAGATCGAGCGCTTGGTCATCTCCACCTACCAGGCCGTATCGGGCACCGGCAAGCGCGCCGTGGACGAGCTGCTCGATCAGTCCCACGCGCTGTTGCACGAGCGCGAGATCGCCCCGCCCGACGTCTACGCGCATCGGATCGCCTTCAACGCGCTCCCCCACGCCGGCTCGTTCGCCGAGGGCGAGGACCACACCGACGAGGAGCGCAAGCTGATCAACGAGACGCGCAAGATTCTCGGCGACCCCGAGATTGCGATCTCGGCGACCTGCGTGCGCGTGCCGGTGCTCAACGGCCACTCAGAGGCCGTCAACGTGCAGACGAGACGCCCCCTCTCCCCCGCGCGCGCCCGCGAGCTGCTCGACGCCGCGCCGGGCGTGAGCGTGCTCGACGACCCCGCCGCAGCCCTGTATCCGCTCGCGATCGACGCCTCCGGCCAGGACGATGTGTTCGTCGGGCGCATACGCCGCGACCCCGGCCACGAGCGCGCGCTGGATCTGTGGATCGTCGCCGACAACCTGCGCAAGGGCGCCGCGCTGAATGCGGTACAGCTGGCCGAGCTGCTGCACGAGCGCCAGCTCATCGGCCCGCGCCAGACCCCCATCTCCGTCTAGACCCCCGCGGACGAGCACTCGCACGAGCGCTCCCGTCCTGGCGGACGGCCTCTTAGAAGGACTCGCGCCGGATCGCGCGAAGACCGTGGCGATGAGCGTCTCCTCGGAGGTGCAACGCACCCTCGTCAAGTCCCCGCCGGAGCTGTGGGCCGAGCTGAGCGACCCGACCACCCTGGCTCGCCACCTCGGCGAGCTGGGCGAGATCCGCATCCTGCGCACCGAGCCCGACCGCGCCGTCGACTGGGAGGCGGCGGCAGCGAACGGCGCCCAGGCCACTGGAAGGGTCGAGATCGAGCCCTCGGGCTGGGGCACGAAGGTCACGCTCTCGGCGCAGCGCGCAATAGTCGAGCCCGAGCCGGAGGCCGAGGCCGAGCTGGAGGCCGAGCCCGAGGTCGAGGCGAAGGCCGAGGTGGAGGCCGAGCCCGAGGTGGAGGTCGAGCCCGAGGTCGAGGCGAAGGCCGAGTTGGAGGTCGAGCTCATCGCAGAGGCCGAGCCCGAGCCAATCGAGGTCATCGCCGAACCGGAGCCTGCGCCCGAGATCGTCGAGCCCGCGCCACGATTCCGATTCTTCGCTCGCTTCTTCCGGCGCCGCAGACAACCCGAGCCGACTGTCGAGTCCGCGCCGACTGCCGAGGCTCCGCCCGCGCCAGTCGTAGAGCCCGAACCCGAGCCGATCGAGGAAGTCAAACCCGAGCCAGTCGCGGAGCCCGAGCCGATCGCAGAGGCCGAGATCGCTGCGCCCGCACCCGAGGAGGCCGTCCCCGAGCCCGGTATCTCCGCCGAGCTGGCCGAGCTCGAGGAGCGGACGACTGCCGTGCTCACCGGTGTGCTCGACCGCCTCGGCGCGGCCCATCACAGGCCGTTCTCACGGTCCTGAAGCAAGCCTCGGCCGACCTGAGAACGGCCCGCGTGCGAGCGCGCGGCTAACATTCCGCGCCCGATGACCACGAATTCCCACAACCGTCAGACCGACGCCGCGCTGTTGGCAAGCTCCCGCAGTGGCCACAAGCGCGAGCCGCGCAAAAAGGCGCCGGAGACCTACGAGGAGAAGCTCGCGCAGCTGCAGGAGCTGCGCGAAGCCGCGATCCACTCCTCTCCCGAGGCCGAGGAGAAGCAGCACGCGCGCGGCAAGTACACCGCTCGCGAGCGCGTCGAGAAGCTGCTCGACCCCGGCTCCTTCCAGGAGCTTGACACGTTCGTGCGCCACCGCACCCACGACTTCGACATGCAGAAGAACCGCCCCTGGGGCGACGCGGTGGTGATCGGGCACGGCACGATCGACGGCCGCACAGTGTGCGTCTTCAGCCAGGACTTCACCGTGTTCGGCGGCTCGCTCGGCGAGGTGATGGGCGAGAAGATGTGCAAGATCATGGACCTCGCCGCGAAGATCGGCTGCCCCGTGATCGGCATCAACGACTCCGGCGGCGCGCGCATCCAGGAGGGGGTCGTATCGCTGGGCGCCTACGGCGACGTGTTCGTGCGCAACGTCAAGTGCTCGGGCGTGATCCCGCAGATCAGCCTGATCATGGGCCCGTGCGCCGGCGGCGCCGTCTACTCGCCGGCGATCACCGACTTCATCTTCATGGTCAAGGAGACCTCGCACATGTTCATCACCGGTCCCGACGTCATCAAGACGGTCACCGGCGAGGAGGTCGGCTTCGAGGAGCTCGGCGGGGCGATGTCGCACAACACCAAGTCGGGCGTCGCCCACTTCGCCTCCGAGGACGAGGACGCCTGCCTGGAGGATTGCCGCTACCTGTTGAGCTTTCTGCCGCAGAACAACCTCCAGACCTCGCCCCGCGTGATGCCCTCCGACGATCCCCAGCGGATGGACCCCGAGCTCGATCGTGTCGTCCCGGACAATCCGAACAAGCCGTATGACATGCGCAATGTCGTCAAGCTGATCTTCGACGACGAGGAGTTCTTCGAGGTGCACGAGCACCATGCCAAGAACATCATCTGCGGGTTCTCACGCCTGGACGGGCACGCGATCGGGATCGTCGGCAACCAGCCCGCACAGCTCGCCGGCGTGCTCGACATCGACGCCTCCGCCAAGGCGGCACGGTTCGTGCGCACCTGCGACGCCTTCAACATCCCGATCCTCACGTTCGTGGACGTTCCCGGCTTCCTGCCCGGCACGAGCCAGGAGTGGGGCGGGATCATCCGCCACGGCGCCAAGCTCCTGTACGCGTTCACCGAGGCGACCGTGCCGAAGATCACCGTGATCACGCGCAAGGCCTACGGCGGCGCGTACGACGTGATGGCCTCCAAGCACATGCTCGCGGACTTCAACTTCGCCTGGCCGACCGCCGAGGTCGCCGTGATGGGGCCCGAGGGCGCGGTCAACATCATCTACCGCCGCGACCTCGCCAACAGCCCCACCCCCGAGGAGCGCCGCGCGAAGCTGATGGAGGACTACAAGGCCCGCTTCGCCAACCCCTACACCGCGGCCGAGCGAGGCTACATCGACGACGTGATCGTCCCCCACGAGACCCGCCCCCGGCTGATCGCGGCGCTGCACACGCTCGCGTCAAAGCGCGAACCGGGTCCGCAGCGCAAGCACGGCAACATCCCCCTTTGAGAGCTACGAGCCGCGGCGACCGCGGCGCTCACCGAGCAGCAGCCAGAACGGGTAGGTCACGAACAGCAGCGCCGAGACAATGTGGGTGCGGCGCGAGGCGCGCGCGGGATCGAACCTGAAGACGCCCGAGTTGAGCATCCAGTCGCGCCCACTGGCCGCACCGCAGGCCTTCCAGATCGGACGCGTCCACGGACGGTCGAGGTACAGCGAAACGCTCGTCACCAGAAACGCGCCGGCAGTGGCCGTGTGCACGGTTCGTGCCACGGGTGTGCGCTCGTCGGGCATCAGCCGCCCGTAGGCGCGGCCGGTCGCGTACAGCCAGGGGGGGTCGATCAGGAAGGACATGGACGGTCCAGCAGATGGTACGCCAGCCGCGTCGCCAGCGCCATGATCGTGATCTGCGGATTGACCCCGAGCGAGCTCGGCACGACCGAGCCGTCGGCGACGTGCAGGCCCTGCACTCCGTGCACGCGCAGCTGCCCATCGACGACGCCGTGTGTCGGTCGAGCGTCGGCGCGAGCAGTGCCGAGCGGATGGAACGCCATCAGCTTCAGATCCTGCACGCGGGCGCGCTCGGGCTCGACGCCGTGGGGCAGCGGCAGGTAGACCTCGCGCGCGCCGGCCGCCTCGAACAGCTCTCGCATCCGCGCGAGCCCGGTGCGAAAGCGCTCGAGGTCGTCCTGCACGAGGTCATAGCGAATCAGCGGCCGCCCGCCCAGCGAGCGCACCGACCCGCGCGAGGAGTCGCTGACCATCAGCCCGAACTGCGCCAGACGGCGGTAGTCGGCCATCGCCGCGGCATGACGCTCGCCGGTCAGCGGCAGCGACATCGCGACATAGGCCGGGGGGCCGGCGACGCCCTCGAACATGATCCCCTGCGCGGAGAACTCGTCTATGTAGAAGCTCTGCGGCACACCCCGAGCCATGTCGACGATCTCCTCCATGCGCGCGAACGCCCCCGTCGCCGGGTGCAGCGCCAGGTTCTGGCCGAGCTGACCCGAGTCGCCCCCGAGACCGCTGCGCTCCAGCAGCAGCGGCGTGTGGATCGTCCCCGCCGCGACGATCACCTCGGGGGCGCGCACGTGCAGACGCGCTTCTCCGGCCAAGCCGGCCTGAACGCCTTGCGCGCGCCCGTTTCGCACCAGCACACGGTGCACGTCGGCGCCCGTGAGAATCTCCGCGCCGGCCGCTCGCGCGCGCGGCACGTAGGTGATGCCGGTGTGTTGCTTGGCCGAGGTCGGACAGCCAAACGCGCACACGCCCGAGCCGACGCAGCCGCGCGCGTTGCGGCGCAGGTAGCCGTGCGACCAGCCCAACGCCTGCGCGCCGCGGCGCGCGACCGCCGCGTTGGCGCCCGCCAGCTCGGGGCTCACCTCGGCGACCGACAGAGCTCGCTCGACGCGCTCGAAACACGGATCGAGCTCTTGCTCGGTCAGCTCGTGCAGACCGTACTCACCGCGCCAGCGCTCGAGCACCGCGGGCGGCGTGCGAAAGCAGGTGCCCGAGTTCACGAGCGTGGTGCCGCCGATCCCACGTCCGAGCGGCAGCAGGATCGGTGGCGAGCCGAGCGTCAATCCCTGGCCGCCGTCGCGATAGAGCGCGGTCATCATCTCCACCGGTCGCGCCGAGAAGCTGTCGGCGTCGTGGTCTGGACCCTGCTCCAACACCACCACCTTCGCGCCACCCTCCGCGAGCTCCGCCGCCGCGACCGCTCCCCCGGCTCCCGCTCCGACGATGCACACGTCCGCGTCGATCCTGTCGGTCGCGGTCACGGACGCCCCTCCTCCCGGCGCAGCGCCCGTCCACGGGCGGCCACAGCCTCGGCGTCCCAGCCCAGCTCCCGGGCCAGCGCCGGATCTTCGTAGCGCTCCATCGCCAGCAGACCCCCCGCGAGCTGGTCGATCGGGGCCATGCGCGCCAGCAGCCGGCTCCCGCGCGGACGCCGAGCGAGCGAGACGAGCAGGCGCATGCCCGTCCGCTCGGGCCACGGTCCCGCGGCGATGAAGCGATCGAGCGACCTGGACACGACTCTGAGCCTATCTGGGCGCCGCACCATGAGACATCCGTCAGACTGTGTCCTATGACCGCCGTCGGCCCTCGGGCGATGACCGCCGCCCCCTCCGCCACCGACGAGGAGGCGGCCGCGATCGCTGCTGCGATCGAGCGCTTCACCCACGACACGGCGCTGGCGCCGATGGGGGACGGCGAGACCCCGGACCCGTGGACGCGCGCGGCTATGCTCGAAGGCGTCATGCGCGAGGAACACGGAGATGTTCCCCACCCCTGGATAAACCCCTGAAAGTCGCTAGGCTTTAGCCTCAATCCACTTTCCGCCGGCACTCTTTGCAAAGCAGCCCGGGCGCCGCCCGGATCAGGAGGTTTCGTGATGGAGCCAGTTTCCGCACCCACCGCACCGCGCGGCACGCTCGAGGACCCGGAGGTCCTGCAGAACGTGCCCGGGCACATCATTCCGATCCTGCGACGGGAGTACGACGACTTCAAGACCGAGTCCACCAAGTTCCTGCAGGGCGAGACGCCCGAGGACGAGTTCATCAAGTTCAGGCTCAAGCAGGGCGTCTACGGGCAGCGCCAAGCCGACGTGCAGATGATCCGCGTGAAGCTGCCCTTCGGCGGGGTCACGCCCGAGCAGATGGAGGCGTTCGCCGACGTGGTCGAAAAGCATGTGCCACTGAACAAGGGCCACATCACCACGCGTCAGAACATCCAGATGCACCACATCCCGCTGCCGGAAGCCGAGCAGGCGATCCGCCAGCTCGGCGAGTCCGGGCTGTCAAGCCGCGAGGGCTGCGGCAACACCGTCCGCAACGTCACCGGCGACCCGTGGGCCGGCGTGGCCGCCGACGAGCTGTTCGACCTGACCCCCTACGCGGGGGCATACGTCCGCTACTTCGTGCGTCACCCCACCACCCAGGCGATGCCGCGCAAGATCAAGACCTCCTTCGACGGCAGCCCGCGCGATCGCGCGATCAGCGGCATCCACGACATCGCCTTCAGGGCGCGCGTCCGCGAGATCGCAAAGAATGGTGAGCCCGCCCGCCCGGTGCGCGGCGTGGAGATCCTCGTCGGCGGCGGCACCTCGATCATGCCGCGGGTGGCGCCCGTGCTGTACGAGTTCGTCGAGCTCGACAACGGCGACTACCTGCGGATCGCCGAGGCCGTCTTCCGCATCTTCGACCGTCAGGAGTGGCTGCGCGTCAACCGCGCCCGCGCCCGCATCAAGGTGTTCGTCGACAAGTACGGGATCGACGAGCTGCGCCGTCAGGTCGAGGAGGAGCTCAAGGGCGACTGGGTCGCGCAGCGCGACTTCTCGATCGAGGACAGGTTGTTCGGAGACGACGAGCGCGAGGGCGCGCCGGCGCCGCCCGCGACCTACGGCAGTCCCAACGGCGACGTCTCCGAGTTCGAGCGCTTCCGCGCGGCCAACGTGCGCGCGCAGAAGCAGGAGGGCTACGTGACCGTCGAGGCGAAGGTCACCCGTGGCGATCTCACGCCCGAGCAGTTCCGCGGTCTGGCGGAGATCATGCGCGCCCACGCCGGCGGTTACGCCCGTACGACCGTGCAGCAGAACTTCGTGCTGCGCTGGGTACGCGAGGAGAGCGTCTATGACGTGTGGCGAGCGCTGTCGCAGCTCGGCCTCGGCGACGCCGGCTCGCGGGAGATCAACGATGTGGTCTCCTGCCCGGGCACCGACTCGTGCAAGCTCGGGATCACCAGCTCGATGGGCCTGAACCAGGCCGTGCAGGAGCGCATCGAGGCGCTGGACATCACCGATGAGCTCACGCGCAAGCTGAACGTCAAGATCAGCGGCTGCCCGAACGGCTGCGGCCAGCATCACGTCGGCAGCATCGGCTTCACCGGCGCGTCGATCAAAGTCGGCGAGCACACGATCCCCGCCTACATCCCCCACGTCGGCGGCGTGTTCGAAGGCGGCGAGGTGAAGTTCGGCACGCGCCTGAAGCTGCGCCTGCCCTCCAAGCGGGTCCCGGATGCGATCGAGCGCTGGATCGGCCACTACGAGGCCAACCGCCGGGAGGGCGAGGAGTGGAACGACTTCGCCGAGCGTGTCGGCACGGCCGAGCTGGAGGGCCTCGTCAAGGACCTGTCGATGCCGGTGGACTTCGGGCTGGAGACGATGAGCACGTTCATCGACTGGAACCGCAACGTCCCGTTCGAAGTCGTTCGCGGCGAGGGCGAGTGCGCGGTGTGAGCGACCTAACCGACACCCTGCGCGAGGCCGTCGCGCGCCACGGCGAGCGCGCCGTGCTGCTGTGCTCGTTTCAGAAGGAGGAGTCGGTCCTGATCGACGAGCTGCTGCGCATCGGCAAGGACGAGACCCCGGTGCGCATCGCGACGATCGACACCGGCGTGCTCTTTCCCGAGACCCTGCAGACCTGGCGGGAGTTCGAGGAGCGCTTCGGCGTGTCGATCGAGGTCTTCGACGCAAGCAATCCATCCGAGCCGTGGAGCGGTCCCGAGCACTGCTGCTCGGTCGTCAAGGTTCAGGCGCTCCAGCACGCGCTCGAGGGAGCCGAAGGCTGGATTACGGGCATCCGCCGCGAGCACGGACCCACGCGGGCGGACGCCGGGCTGATCGAACGCGACGAGGGCCGTGGGCTGTGGAAGTACAACCCCCTGGCCCACTGGACCGACCGCGATCTCTGGCGGCGCATCCACGAGCGCGAGCTGCCCTACAACCCCCTGCACGACCAGGGTTACGAGTCGATCGGCTGCGCGCCCTGCACGCAGCCGGGCAGCGGCCGCGAGGGACGTTGGGCGGGGACGGAGAAGACTGAGTGCGGTTTGCACGTTGATGTGGCGCCGGTCGTATCCCAGCCCACCATGTAAAGAGCCGTGAACCCGACCCCCACAAAGCCGACTATCTCCATGTCACCGACCGGAGATGGGGCCTGTTGAGATGCTGGGCCTGCACCCCGAGATCATCCTGTTCGGGCTGGGCGTGGGCGTCCTGATCGGCCTGACGGGCATCGGCGGCGGCTCGCTGATGACGCCGCTGCTGATCATCGTGCTCGGCGTCCAGCCGGTCGTCGCGGTCGGCACCGACCTGGCCTACGGGGCCATCACCAAGACGCTCGGCGGCTACCAGCACCTGCGTAAAGGAACGGTGGACCTCGGCGTATCGAAGTGGCTGGCCTTCGGCGGCGTTCCGGGAACGTTGCTGGGCGTGCTGATCGTCGACCGCCTGCACCATACGTACGGCAAGAGCTTCGACAAGGTGCTGATCGGCTGCGTCGCCGGCGCGCTGCTGGTCGTCGCCGCCGTGCTGCTCGTGCGCACGCTGCTGTTGGGGCACATGGCCAAGCACGAGCGTGAGACCTTTCGCTTCACCACCCGCACCGGCATCGCCGCGATCGCGCTGGGCTTCGTGCTGGGACTGATCCTCGGTCTCACCTCGGTCGGCAGTGGGGCGCTGATCGGCGTCGCGATGATCGTGATCTTCCGCCTCATCCCCCAGCGCGTGGTCGGCTCCAGCGTGTTCGTCGCGGCGCTGCTGCTGTGGGTCGGGGGTGTGGCGCACGCGATCAGCGGGAACGTGGACTACTCGCTGATGGCCAATATCCTGATCGGCTCGATCCCGGGTGTGTGGATCGGCGCCCACTTCGTCGATCGCGTTCCCGATCAGGCGCTGCGCGTCGCGCTGGCCGCCGTCCTGCTCGGCTCGGCGCTGGCGATGGTCAACACCGCCGGCGGGCACGTTCCGGTCGCGGTCATCTTCGGCGCGCCCCTGGCCGTGGGCGTGCTCGGCTATCTGCTGCGCGGGCGCACACAAGCGGGCGCCGTCGAGCGGGTCCCGGTGGCCCCCACGGCGGCCACCGCCGGCGGGCCCACGCTCGGCGCGGGCGGCGCGGCGCTCGGCGCCCCCAGCGCGCGCCTGACCGCGAGAGAGCGATCGTGAGCGTCGCTACCGGCACTCAGCTCTCGCACCTGCGCGCGCTGGAGAGCGAGGCGATCCACGTGATGCGCGAGGTCGCCGCCGAATTCGAGCGCCCCGTGCTGCTGTTCAGCGGCGGCAAGGACTCGATCGTGCTCCTGCGCCTGGCCGAGAAGGCGTTCCGGCCCGGGCCCTTCCCGTTTCCCCTGATGCACGTGGACACAGGCCACAACTTCCCCGAGGTGATCGAGTTCCGCGACCGGCGCGTGGCCGAGCTCGACGAGCGGCTGATCGTCGCCAGCGTGCAGGAGTCGATCGACACGGGCCGCGTGGTGGAGGAGACCGGCCCGCGCGCCTCGCGCAATCGCCTGCAGACGGTGACGCTGCTCGACGCGATCGCCGAGCACAGATTGACGCCGCCTTTGGTGGCGCGCGTCGTGACGAGGAGCGCGCGCGCGCGAAGGAGCGCGTGTTCTCCTTCCGCGACGACTTCGGCGGCTGGGATCCCAAGAGCCAGCGCCCGGAGCTGTGGAACCTCTACAACGGGCGCATCAAGCAGGGGGAGAACGTGCGCGTGTTCCCGATCTCCAACTGGACCGAGCTCGACGTATGGGAGTACATCGACTCCGAGCGACTGGAGGTGCCCTCGATCTACTTTGCCCACGAGCGCCCCGTGTTCGAGCGCGATGGGATGCTCTACGCCTGGCGCGAGGGCACCGAGCTGATCGACGGCGAGACGGTCTTCTCCGAGACCGTGCGCTACCGCACTGTCGGGGACATGAGCTGTACCGGTGGGGTGCGCTCGCAGGCGGCCACTCTCACCGAAGTGGTGACGGAGATCGCCGCCACGCGCATCACCGAGCGCGGCGAGACGCGCGCCGACGATCGCGTCACCGAGGCGGCGATGGAGGATCGCAAGAAGGCCGGATACTTTTGATGCTCGGGTCGGCATCCAGCCTCCCCCTTGATGGGAATGTGCGCCCTCCAGGCGCCCGTGATCGGGCCTGCGGCCCTTTTTTTGACACTCCTTGGAGGCAATGGTGAGATGACGCTCGATCTGCTCAGATTCACAACCGCGGGCTCGGTGGACGATGGCAAGAGCACGCTGATCGGCAGGCTGCTGTATGACACCAAGCAGGTGTTCGAGGATCAGCTCGAACACGTTGCGCAGGCCTCAGAGCGGCGCGGCGGCGAGGGTGCGCTCGACCTCGCGCTGCTCACCGACGGGCTCAGGGCCGAGCGCGAGCAGGGGATCACGATCGACGTGGCCTACCGCTACTTCGCGACGGCCAAGCGCCGGTTCATCATCGCCGACTGCCCGGGCCATCAGCAGTACACGCGCAACATGGTCACGGGCGCCTCCACGGCCGACCTGTCGGTGATCCTGCTGGATGCGCGCAAGGGGGTGCTGGAGCAGTCAAAGCGCCACGCGTTCATCAGCGCGCTGCTTGGCATCCCTCACCTGGTCGTGGCGGTCAACAAGATGGACCTCGTGGACCACTCACGGGAGCGCTTCGATGAGCTCGTGGCGGAGTTCTCCGTTTTTGCCGGGAGGCTCCACGGGATCGGGACGGGCACGGGCATGGGCCGCGACATCGCCTACCTCCCGATGTCCGCGCTCAACGGCGACAACGTGGTGGACCGCTCGCAGACGATGGACTGGTACGACGGACCGACGCTGCTGGAGCTGCTGGAGAGCGTGGAGGTCGCCTATGACCATCCCGACGACAGACCGGCGCGCTTTCCCGTGCAGTGGGTGATTCGCCCAGCGCAGGACAGCGACTATCGCGGCTACGCGGGGCAGATGGCCAGTGGCGCACTGCGCACCGGTGAGGAAGTCGTCGTGCTGCCGGCCGACCTGCGCACGACGATCGCCGCGATCGACACCTACGACGGAGAGCTGACGGAGGCGCTGGCGCCGATGTCGGTGACGCTGCGCTTGAGCGACGAGATCGATATCTCCCGCGGCGAGACCATCTGCCGTCCCGAGCAAGCGCCGACGGTCGCGCGCGAGCTGGACGCCGACGTCTGCTGGATGAGCGAGCGCCCCCTGCGCCCTGGAGGTCGTTATCTGATCAAGCACACCACCCGCAACGCCGGCGCGATCGTCGACGGCCTGCACGACCGCGTCGACGTGCACACGCTGGAGCGCACCTCAGAGGTCCCGTCCGAGCTCGAGCTCAACGACATCGGTCGCGTCCGCCTGCGCACCAGCACCCCGCTCGTGTTCGACCCCTACGAGCGCAACCGCCGCACCGGCAGCTTCATCCTGATTGACGAGACCTCCAACGAGACCGTCGGCGCGGGGATGATCGCGGCGGTCTCCGGTTAGCTCGCAGAGGTCCGGAGGCCGGCGCACCCGGCGTGGCGCGACACGCGTCGCTAAGCTTCCGCGGCCGATGTTCAGCAAGGTCCTCATAGCCAACCGGGGTGAGATCGCCGTGCGGATCGTGCGCGCGCTGGAGGAGCTGGGCGTGGCCTCGGTCGCGGTGTACTCCGAGCTCGACCGCGAGGCGCCGCACGTGGCGCGTGCCGATGAGGCCTACAACCTCGGCGAGGGACCGGCGGCGGAGAACTACCTGAACGTGGAGAAGATCATCGACGCCGCCAAGCGCTCCGGAGCGCAGGCGATCCATCCCGGGTACGGGTTCCTGGCCGAGAACGCCCCGTTCGCGCAGGCCTGCGCGGACGCCGGCATCGTTTTCATCGGCCCGCCCGCGAGCGCGATCGAGGCGATGGGCTCGAAGACGCGCGCGCGCGAGCTGATGCAGGCCGCCGGCGTGCCGATCGTGCCTGGCACGACCGAGCCGGTCGCGAGCGTCGCCGACGCCATGAAGATCGCCAAGGCGCAGATCGGCTTTCCGGTCGCCGTCAAGGCCGCCGGCGGTGGCGGTGGCAAGGGCTTTCGCGTGGCGCTCACCGAGGACGAGCTGGAGGGCGCGTTCGAGGGCTCGAGCCGCGAAGGCGAGAAGTTCTTCTCCGATCCGACCGTCTATCTTGAGCGCTACCTGCACGATCCGCGCCACGTCGAGGTGCAGGTGCTCGCCGACCGCCATGGCAACGTGATTCACCTCGGCGAGCGCGACTGCTCGATCCAGCGCCGCCATCAGAAGGTGATCGAGGAGTCCCCGGCGCCCGCGTGGGTGGTCGACCCGCAGCTGCGCGAGCGCATCGGCGAGATCGGCGTGAACGCCGCCAAGGCCGTGGACTACGTCGGCGCCGGCACGATCGAGGGCCTGTTCTCGATCGGCGAGAGCGGCGAGCCGGAGTACTTCTTCCTGGAGATGAACACGCGCGTGCAGGTCGAGCACTGCGTCACCGAGATGACGACCGGCATCGACATCGTCAAGGAGGGCATCCGCGCGGCGGCCGGCGAGCCGCTCTCCTATGCCCAGGGCGACGTGCGGCTGCGCGGGCACGCGATCGAGTGCCGCATAAACGCCGAGGACGCCTCCAAGAACTTCGCTCCGGCGCCCGGCAAGATCGGGCGCTACTCCGAGCCGACCGGCCCTGGAATCCGCGTGGACTCGGGCGTGCGAGAAGGCGGCGAGGTCTCGCCGATGTATGACCCGATGGTCGCGAAGCTGATCGTGTGGGACGCCGACCGCGAGCAGGCCACCAAGCGGATGCTGCGCGCGCTCTCCGAATATGAGATCGAGGGGCTCAAGACGCTGATCCCCTTCCACCAGGCGCTGCTCGCGAGCGAGCAATGGGCCAGAGGCGAGACCTGCCGGGATCTGCTGGAGGACAGGAAGTGGCTGAAGACGCTCGCGTTCCCGGCCCCCGGCGCTGTCGGCGCGGATGACGAGGACTCCGAGGAGAAGGTCGAGCGTGCCTACGAGGTGGAGGTCTCGGGCAAGCGCTTTGACGTGCGCGTGCTCGGCGCCCCGCTCGCGGGCGGCGTGGTGGGGTCCGTAAACGGCGCCGCGGGAGCGAGCTCTGGCAGACCCCCCAAGCGCGGAGAGCGAAAGAGCACGGCCGGCGGTGGCCCGGACACGCTGCCTTCGCCGCTGCAGGGGAACATGTGGAAGGTCCTGGTCAAACGGGGCGACACGGTCAGCGAGGGCCAGCTGCTGTGCATCATCGAGGCGATGAAGATGGAGAACGAGATCACCGCCCACAAGGCGGGCACGATCTCCGAGCTGCCGATCAGCGAGGGCGCGCCGATCGCGGCGGGCGCGCCGATCGCGACGATCGTCTCAGCCGAGTCGAGCTAGACGCCCCGGCGTCGCGCATGTGGGCAAGATCCTCGTCGAGGATCGCGAGCGCCCGCTCTCGGTCGAGCACCTGCCCGTGGCCGGGCACGACGTGCTCGACGCTCTCCACCAGCGGGCGCAAGCGCTCGAGGGTGTCCAGATACGCATCGGCCGCACCGCCGGGGCCCAATACCGGAAGCTCGACGGGCGACAGGTAGTCGCCGCTCACCAGCACGCCCGCCCACTCGATCATGATGGCGATCCCGTCGCCGGTGTGGCCGGACGTCGGGTGCAGGGCCAGCTCGCGCGCACCGATCCCACAGCCGCCGGGAACGGGCAACGCTTGGACCGCGCCCAGGGAGAGCGGCCGCTCGCGCTCGATGAAGTGCTCCCGATCGAACGCGCGCAACTCTCGCTGCGCTTCTCCCGGCGAGGCCCGCATGCGCGCGGCCGTGCTCTCGGCGCAACCCAGCGCCAGATCCCCAAACGCGAGCCGACCCAGCAGATGGTCCCAGTCGCCGTGCGTGGCGAGCAGCCCGCTGGGGTCCGGAAACCCGGCCTGCTCGACCAGCGCGGGCAACGCCTCGAGCTCGTCCGGGAGGATCGGGGAGTCGATCACGAACACCTCTCCCTCGCCGGGCGCGCCCTTCGCCGCCTCTCCCCCTCTGTCCGCCCCGTCGACGCCCGCGCCTGCCCCGTCGGCGCCCGCGCCCTCGCCAGCGCCACGCACGATGGCGCAGTTCGTCTGCCAGATCGCGCTGGTCGCGACAAGCACGTCCGCGTGCAGGGCGATCGCCCTCACCGCGCCGGAGCCCGTCCGACCCTAGGAGACGCCCAGCAGCTTGGCGGCCTCTTTGAGGTTAGGAACCTCGGCGGTGGGCTTGCGCTGAGAGGAATCGAGCGTCTCTTTGTTGCGGTTGACCCAGATGACGGGCACGCGCGCTTTGATGCACGGCGCCACGTCGTGATAGTGGCTGGCGGCGACGTGCACCCAGCCGCGCTTGCCGCCCATGCGCCGAGCGCACTCGGTGAAGTGGGCGGGATCGGGCTTGTAGGAGCGGACCTGCTGAGCGGTGACGACCAGATCGAAGTCGGTCGGGATGTGCCGGCGGGTCTGCCCGAGGAGCTTGTCGTCGACGTTGGAGAGCAGGCCGAGCTTGTATTTCTTGGCGAGCTTCGCAAGCTGGATGTTGGTCTCCTTGAAGGGCTTCCAGCGCTGGACGGAGTCGGGCAGAAAGCCCGAGCGCGAGGGCTCCAGGGCCCAGTCCAGGCGTTTGGCGACCTCGATCGCGGTGCGCCGCAGGACCTCGGCGTACAGCTCGTAGGAGCCCCCCTCGATCTCGCGCGTGATCTCGCGCACGAGCGCCAGCAGCTCGTTACGGTCGAGCTCGACGCCGTCGCGGGCGGCCTCGGCGGCGAACGCCTCATAGACCCCCGTGTCCCGGTCGATCAGCGTTCCGTACACGTCGAAGGTGACAAATGTGACGTTCTTGGGTATCGGCATCGGCGGGCATTATGCCTTGCGAGGGCGCCCGCGCGCGCTCACCTGTCTTCCGTTAGAGTCTCGCGCCGCACATGGACCTGCTCGAGTATCAAGGCAAGCAGCTGTTTGCCCGTCACGGATTGAGAGTCTCCGACGGCGAGGCGGTCACCACCGTCGAGGATGCCGTCGCCGCAGCGAACAAGGTCGGCTACCCGGTCGTCGTCAAGGCGCAGGTGCTGATCGGCGGGCGCGGCAAGGCCGGCGGCGTGAAGCTCGCCGACGACGAGGCGCAGGCGCGCGAGCACGCACAGAACATCCTCGGGATGGACATCAAGGGCCATACGGTGCGAACGCTCTGGATCGAGCACGCCAGTGACATCGCGACCGAGTACTACGCGTCGGTGCTGCTCGACCGCTCGGCCAAGCAGCCGCTGGTGATCTTCAGCGTGGAGGGAGGCGTGGAGATCGAGCAGGTCGCCGAGGACAGCCCCGAGAAGCTGATCCGCCGCCACGTGGACGCGCTGAAGGGCCTCTCACGCCGGCAGGCGGTGGAGATCGCCACCGAAGGCGGCGCCGAGGAGGACGTGATCGAGGGAGTCGCCGACGCGCTCACGGCGCTGTACGAGGTGTGGAGCAAGGAGGACGCGCTGCTGGCCGAGATCAACCCGCTGATCGTCACCCCGCAGCGCGAGGTCAAGGCGCTGGACGCGAAGGTCACGCTCGATGGCAACGCGCTGTATCGCCACGAGGAGAGCCAGGGACTGTCCGACAGCGAGAACGAAGACCCGATCGAGCGCCGCGCGAAGGAGCAGGGCGTGCAGTACGTCGCGCTGGACGGCGACATCGGCATCCTCGGCAACGGCGCCGGGCTGGTGATGTCCACGCTCGACGTGGTCGCCGGCGCGGGCGGGCGCCCGGCCAACTTCCTGGACGCAGGCGGCGGCTCGGACGCCGGCAAGGTCAAGCAGGCGGTCGAGCTGATCCTCTCGAACGAGGCGGTGAAGGCGGTGCTGTTCAACATCTTCGGGGGCATCACCCGCTGCGACGAGGTCGCCAAGGGGCTGATCGCGGCGTTCGCGGAGATCGAGCCGACGGTCCCGTTCGTCGTGCGCCTGGACGGCACCAACGACGTGCAGGGACGCGAGCTGCTGGAGCAGGCTTCGCTGCCGAACGTGCATTCCGCCAAGACGATGGACGAGGCGGCCGAGAAGGTCGTGGCGCTCGCCGCCGGACGCAGGGTGGAGAGCGCGGGAGCGAGCGTCTGATGTCTGTGCTCGTCGACAGCAACACGCGACTCGCGGTGGCCGGGATCACCGGCAAAGAGGGCGCTTTTCACACGCTCAACAACAGGCGGTACGGCACGAATGTCGTCGGGGGGGTGACGCCGGGCAAGGGGGGACAGGACGTCGAGGGCATCCCCGTGTTCGACAGCTGGGGAGAGGTCGCGCAGGCGAGCCGGCCGAACACGGCGATGATCTTCGTCCCGCCGCGCTTCGCCGCCGATTCGATCCTGGACGCGGCCGCGGCGGGGGTCGAGCTGGTCATCGCGATCACCGAGGGGATCCCCGCGCACGACGAGCTGCGCGTCTACAACACGCTCAGGCGCGACCATCCGGGCACCAGGCTGATCGGTCCCAACTGCCCGGGCATCCTCTCGCCGGGCAAGGCGAACGTGGGGATCATCCCCGCGTCGTTCTTCAAGGCGGGCAATGTCGGCGTGGTGTCGCGCTCGGGCACGCTGACCTACCAGATCGGCAACGAGATCGCCCAGGCCGGGTTCGGCTGCAGCTCGATCGTGGGCATCGGCGGCGACCCCGTGCCGGGGAGCTCGTTCGTGGATGTGATCGAGCTGTTCGAGGCCGACCCGGAGACGGAGCTGATCGTGCTCTCCGGCGAGATCGGCGGCTCCGCCGAGGAGGAGGCGGCGGAGTACATCGCCGCCGGCGTGAGCAAGCCCGTGATCGCCTACATCGCCGGGTTCACCGCGCCCGCGGGCAAGCAGATGGGACACGCCGGCGCGATCGTCTCGGGCTCGGCGGGGACGGCGAAGGCGAAGGCGCAGGCGCTGGAAGCCAAGGGCGTGCGCGTCGGGCGCACTCCGACCGAAGTCGCCGAGCTGGCGGTGGATGTGCTCAGCGGGGCGACGACGTCCAGCCCCGCTTCCTGACGGACGCAGCAGTCGCACCGTCTCGATCGCTAGGCTTGGCCGAGTGGACCGCGAGACCGCACAGACACTGGAAGAGCTGGAGCGCAAGCTCGGCGAGCTGGAGAGTGAGCTGGCGGCCGTGGGCGCGGCCAACAGCAACAGCAGGCTGATCGACGAAGCCGCCGCGACAGTGCCCGCGCCGCCGCCGCCCCCGCGCCCGGCAAGGACCGCGTCCTCCGGGAATGAGGAGCTGTTGCGGTTCAGGGAGCGGTTGGAGCAGACGGCGGCGGAGCTGACCCGCGATTACGACGAGCTGCTTGGACGCCTAAGCTACGCGGCCGTGCCAACCTCAACAGCCATCTCCGTGGGACCCACGATCTCGTTCGCGCGTGGCGCGCCGTCCTTGGACATCGTCGACGTGGACGGGCTGCGCGAGGCTGCCGCGCGCGCGCTCGAGAGCGACCCGGGCGCGGCGACCGCCTACGGCACGTCGGTCGGGTATCTGAAGCTGCGGGCGTGGATCGCCGAGAAGCACGGCGTGGCGCCCGAGAACGTGATCGTGACGAACGGATCGATGCAGGCCGACGCGTTCCTGTTCGAGCAGCTGGTGGGCGCCGGCGACGAGGTCGTGGTCGAGCGCCCGACGTATGACCGCACGCTGCTGTCGCTGCGAAAGCGCGGCGCGCGCGTGCACGCGGTGCAGCTGCAGCCGGACGGGATCGACACCAACGCGCTCGCTCGCCTGCTGGAAGGTCCCACCGGCGCGCAGCCGAAGCTCGCGCACGTGATCCCGAACTTCCAGAACCCCGCCGGATACACGCTGTCGGCCGCAAAGCGCCGGGCGCTGCTGGGACTTGCGGCGCGGCACGGGTTCGTCGTGTTCGAGGACGACCCCTACGTCGAGCTGCGGTTCGAGGGCGAGCCGATCGAGACGATGCTCTCGATGGACCCCGAGCGGGTGGTCTACGCCTCGTCGTTCTCCAAGACCGTCTGCCCCGGCATCCGCGTCGGATACCTGGTCGGACCGCGCGAGCTGATCGCGAGCGTGGCGGAGCTGGCGACGAGCACCTATATCTCCCCGAGCATGGTCGCGCAGGCGATCGTGTACGAGTTCTGCGCCTCGGGCGCGATCGAGCGCTCGATCGCGACAGTCAAGACCGCGCTGTCCCAACGCGCGGGCGCACTCGCGCAGGCGCTGCGCCGGGAGCTGCCGGAGGCTGAGTTCGTGGAGCCCCAGGGCGGCTACTTCATGTGGGTGACGCTCCCGCCGGGCACCGACGTCGCGACGCTGTTCAAGGTCGCCGCCGAGCGCGGTGTCGCGTTCGTGAAGGGCACCGACTTTCTGCTGGAGGGGGGCGAGAACACGCTGCGCCTTGCCTACTCGGGGGTCACGCCCGAGCAGATCGACGAGGGCGTCGCGCGCCTGGCTGACGCTTACCGTTCGCTCTGAGAGGGCGACTTTTTGGGAGACAATCGCGCGCGTCTCCCGTCCGGCGGCTCGTGTCGCCGGTCACAGCGCGAGCTGGACGAGCCCGACTCCTAACGGCCGTACTTCTGACCTAGCACCAGCTGCTCAGGCAGTGCGGTGCGCGCGGGCGGGGATGGGTCGGCGATGACCGAGACTGTCTCGGCTACCGAGGGAGTGACCTCACAGCGCCCGCCGTCGGCCGTCTCGAGCACGACCTCGTTGTCGTCGCTGCTCGCGAGCGTGCCCTCCAGTCCCGGGTGGAGGCCCGAGGCCATCAGGTAGTGCAGCAGGTCCTCGGCCTCGTTCTCGAAGCGCAGCACGCGCACCGACGCGCCCACGGCGACGTCGGCCAGCGGCACACCCGACAGGCGCTCGCCGGCGACGATCGGGTGGCCGTGCGGACACGTCTTGGCGTCGCCGATCGCCGCGAGCATGCGCTGCTCGAGCACCGGCGACATGGCGTGCTCCAAGCGCTCGGCCTCCTCGTGGACCTCGTCCCAGGGAACGCCGAGCACGTCGGTGAGGAAGCGCTCGATCAGGCGGTGGCGACGGACGATGCCCTCGGCGTGCGCGGCGCCGTCGTCGGTGAACGCGATCACGCGGTCCTGGCCGCGGGTGATGTAGCCGTCGCGTTCCAGGCGGCCGACCATCTCGTGGACGGTGGGCGCCGACAGCTGCATCGCACGCGCGATGTTGGCTCCGGTCATCGGCAGGCGGGCCTCTTGCAGCCAGAAGAGGATCTGCAGATACTCCTCCTCGGCGACGGTCGCGGTGTCGGTGCTCATGGTGCTGCGGATGCTAGACGACGCGGGCATGTGGATCGCGCGCCGTCCGGAACGCCGTCCGGAGCGGTGGGCGCATCACACCGACAGCTGGTCGAACGTACACTCGCGCGGAGGCTTGTCCTCGCGCCAGCGACGCAGCTTGGCGCCGTGGCGGATGCGCCCGGCGGAGACGTGATCGAAATCGATCTCGATCACGAGCTCGGGGCGCAGCCCGACCCACTCCAGGTCCTTGCCCGAGCTCCAGCGGCTGGGGTCGGCCGTTCCGCGCTCGCCCGTCTCATACGGGGCGAGGAAGCCGACCAGACGGCGCTTGTCGGCGGCGGTCAGCCCGGAGCAGTGCCCGACGACACGCAGGTCGGGCCCGTCATACAGCCCCAGGATCAGCGCGCCGACGGTGCCCTGCTCCTTGCCGGGGCGCCAGCCGACGATGACCGTGTCGATCGTGCGTACGCGCTTGACCTTGAACGTGCCCTTGCGCTCGCCGGGACGGTAGGAGGCCGAGCGCTCCTTGGCGATCGCGCCCTCGGCGTGCTCGAGCCACGGCTGGGCCTCGCGTGCAGTGGCGACGGTCTGCATCAGCTCGACCGGCGCACCGGCGAGCTCGTCTCCCGCGAGCAGGTCCTCGAGCGCGGCGCGGCGCTGCGCAAGTGGCCGCTCCAGCAGCGACTCGTCCTCGTGGGCGAGCAGGTCGAACACGACATACACGGCGGGCGTCTCGATCGACAGGCGCTCGATGCGGGAGGCCGCCGGGTGGATGCGCTGGCCGAGCGCGTCGAAGTCCTCGTGCCCGTCGGCGTCGCGCACGACGATCTCCCCGTCGAGCACGTAGCGACCGGCGGGCAGCACGAGCTCGGGGAAGTAGCGCCCGAGCGGCTTGGCCGAGCGCGACTGCAGGTAGACCTCCGCGCCATCCACGAACGCCAGGCAGCGAAAGCCGTCGAGCTTGACCTCATACGCGTAGTCCTCGCCGACGGGCAGCTCCTTGCGCGAGAGCGCGAGCTGGGGCTTCAGCGGGGGTTGCAGGGGCAGGCTCATCGCGATGCCCGCACGAACGCAGCGTGCCCTGTACGGCCGGTCGTGTGCCCCACATAGCCGGTCGCGTGCCCCGCGCAGCCGCCCGTAGGCAAGCACATCACCGCTCAGGCCTCCTCGACCGCTCGCTTCGCGCGGCTCGGCTGAACCCGCCGGGGCTCGTTCTTCTGCTTGCGAAAGTGCGGCGGCCAGGGCGCGTCGCCGAGACCCTCGCGCTCGTCGCGCGCGGCCAGCTCCAGCAGTGAGCCGAGCGACGCGGGGGCGTCGTCGATGGTGGCCGACGGATCGCCACGCTCGCGCAGGCGGGCGGGGACGGTGTCCAGGCGCAGCTCGGCCGGATCGACGTCGGCGACCTCCTCCCACTCCAGTGGACAGGACACGCGCGCGTCGGAGACGGCACGCACGGAGTAGGCCGAGGCGACGGTGCGATCGCGCGCGTTCTGGTTGTAGTCGATGAACACTCCCTCGCGTTCCTCCTTCCACCAGCGGCTGGTCGCGCGGCGCGGCATGTTGCGCTCGACCGCCCGCGCGAGCGCGAGCGCGGCGCGGCGCACCTCGGTGAAGTCGTGCTCGGCGAGGATCCGCACGTACACGTGCATGCCGCGCGAGCCCGATGTCTTGGGGTAGCCGCGCAGGCCGTGCTCCTCCAGCACCTCGCGTACGCCCAGGGCCACCTCGCGCACCTCGGAGAACGGCACCTCGGGTCCAGGGTCGAGATCGACGCGCAGCTCGTCGGGATGGTCGAGGTCGGCGCGACGCACGGGCCAGGGGTTCCAGTCGATCACGCCGAGGTTCGCGCCCCAGACGAGGTGGGCGGCGTCGTTCGGGACGAGCTCGCGCGCGGAGCGTCCGCTGGGGAAGGTCACGGTCGCGGTCTCGATCCACTCGGGCGCCGAGCTGGGGACGCGCTTCTGGAAGAACGGCTCGCCCTGCACCCCGTCGACCCAGCGCTTCATCACGGTCGGACGCTCGCGCAGATGACGGACGACCGCCGGCGCGCACTCGACGTAGTAGTTGACGAGGTCGAGCTTGGTCAGCTTGCGCTCGGGGAAGAAGGGCTTGGAGGGGCTGCTGAGGCGCAGCTCGCGCCCGTCCACCTCCAGCACGACGTGCTCCTTCTCGGCGGCCATGGGTGTAAGGATGCCGAATCGTGATGCCATCTACGCGCTCCCATCATCCGGCGGCCTCGATCCGATGCGGCGCGATCGCATGCTGATACCGAACACGCTCCTGCTGGCGGTGTGCGCGCTGGGCGTCGACATGCCCGCCGAGCGTGTGGGAGAGGCGCTCGCACGGGGTGTGCTCACGGGTGGTATGCCCGAGCCGGACGTGTGTCCGATCGACGACGCCCTGCCGGCGGACTTCGACACGCGGATGCGGCGCGCGCGGGCGGTCGTGCTCGGCGCGGATCGCCTCGACCGGGACACCCTGAGGGGCAGCGACGTGTTCGAGATCGCCACACGTGCGCGCCAGGCGGGCGTGCCGGCGTATGCGGTGACCGGCATGAACGAGCTGGATGCGTTCGACGCGCGGGTGCTCGATCTGCAGGTCATCCTCGAGGCCCGTACGCCGCGCGGGCTCGCGGCGGCCGGCGCGAAGCTCGCGCGATTGGCCTGATCGTAAGCCACACGGCTGAGCCACGACTGCCTTGGCTTAGCGGCGCAGCATGCGAGCAGGCCCGAGGCTAGATGATTCTTTCATCGTATACCATGATATTATCATTGTAAAATATGAGCGCATCATTTTTTCAAGGTAGGTGAGGGAGAGATGATTTTCCAAACACCCCCGATGAGCTTTGAAGAGTCCGCGGCGCTGAGCAAGATCGACGAGCTGCGCAGGCAGCTCCGATTTCAGGTTGCCCAGCCACGGCGCTGGGTGGGCCAAGTCAGGCGAGTGCTCGGAGCCCGTGCGATCCAGGGATCGAACAGCATCGAGGGCTACGACGTGTCGGTCGAGGATGCGCTGGCCGCAATCGGCGGCGAGGAGCCTACCGACGCCAGCACTGAGGATTGGAACGCGATATCTGGCTACAGACGCGCGATGACGTACGTGCTTCAGCTTGCTCAGGACGAGCACTTTGAATACACGCCACAGATCCTGCGCAGCCTTCACTTCATGATGACGGAGTACACGTTGGACGCCAGTCCAGGCTTGTGGCGGCCAGGTCCGATCTGGATTCGCAACGATGCAACAGGCGACATCGTGTATGAGGGTCCACCACATGACGAGGTCCCGGAGCTGATCGAGGAGTTGACCAGAGACCTCTCGGGCGATGAGCAAGCGCCCGTGCTGATCAAGGCGGCCATGGCCCACCTGAACCTTGTCATGATCCACCCGTTTCGCGATGGCAATGGGCGGATGTCTCGGTGCCTGCAGACGCTCGTGCTTGCACGCGACCAGATCCTCGCGCCACAGTTCTCCAGCATCGAGGAGTATCTGGGACGGAACACGCAGTCCTACTACCGGGTGCTACAGCAGGTTGGTGGCGAAAACTGGGCACCGCAGCATGATGCGCGACCGTGGATCAGATATTGCTTGGAAGCACACTTCATCCAGGCGAGCAGCGTCTTGCGTCGCGTCGAGGAGTCTGGGGCGATCTGGACACAGCTGGAAGCCATAAGCACGGAGAAGCATCTGCCTCCCCGGATGCTGGGGGCACTGTTCGACGCCACGGTCGGGATGCGAGTCCGCAACGCGTCGTATCGCACAGCCGTCAAGATAGGGGGTGAAGAGATCACGAACCAGGGCGCCACAGATGATCTTCGGGCGATGGTCGATGCCGAGCTCCTACAGCGGTTCGGAGCCAGGCGGGGAACCTACTACCGCGCAGGGCAGCGACTCACCGCGATATGGGAAGACGTGCGCAAGAGCAGAAAGCCCATCAACGCCAGCGCATTGTTTGCGATCACGGACTGACGACGTCGGGAGCCGGGCGCGAGCTCGTGAACCCGCTATGTCACGTCGTCGGCCAGCGAGCGCGCGACCTCGTACACCAGCCGCGTGGTGTCGGCGACGGTGGAGTAGTCGAGGTTCGCGGGGATGTCGCTCGGGAGGTGGTAGTTGGCGGGGGCGAGCCAGTCGGTCATCGAGACGAGCGTCGCGATCGGGTAGCCGGCGCGGGAGGGGATCACGCTGTCGGTCGAGGCGCGGGCGCGATATCCACGGTGCAGGGGTATGCCGAGCGCGTCGGCGCGCGCGGCGCACAGGTCGCGCAGCCAGGGCCCTGAGTACTCCTCCATCCGCACCGGCCCCTCGGCCTCGAGCAGGACGAGATGGGGCGAGCCGACAGTGTCGAGGTTGACGAAGCGCGTCGTGGCCGGGTCGAGCTCGTGTCGGTGCGTGGCAAGGAACGCGCGGATGCCGTCCTGAAGTGTCTCCTCGGCGCCACAGGAGACGAGCAGCACGCGCAACCCCGGGATCGGATGCTCGCGCAGCAGCTCGGCGAGCGCGACCATGCAGGCGACGCCGGAGAGGTTGTCGTTGGCGCCCTGGACGGTCTCGCTGCGCCAGACGTCGGCCACGAGCGCCGTCCCGAGCAGGCCCAGAACGAGCCCCTTGAGCGCGCTCACGCGCCTGAGCGCGCCCGGCGGGCAGAGCGCGCCAAAGATCGTCGCGAGCGGACCGGCGAGCCCGAGCCACCACTGCGGGAGCGGTGTCTTGAAGCGCTCGAGCACGTGCGGCGCGCGTTCGTGGAGGGTGCGCTGGAGCGTCTGGTCGAAGATCATGCCCGTCTGCGGGGCGTCGTGATGGGCGATCACCACGAGCGTGCTCGACGCGTGCCGCTCGCCGGTGCGGGCGACCAGGTTGACGGTGGTGCGCCGGCGACGAACGAGGCGGCGCAGGATGCGGGGCCCGTTGTGCGCCTCGTCGAGGATCCCGGCGAACGTCGCGGCCGCGAGCAGCCCACCGGCGAGGCGACGACCCCGCAGCGACAGCAGCGCGCCGAGAACGCCGGCGAGGCCGAGGCCGGTGGCGGTCGGCGGGAACGTGCCCCAGGAGGGCTCGTTCTCGAGCTGGACCTCGACGCCGGCGACCGAGCCCAAGCGCTCGCGCAGCCACTCTGCCGCCGCGCGCTCCCCGGGCGAGCACGGCGGGCGCTCCAACGGGGCGAGCGTCTCGACGACCTCGCGCAGGGTGGCCTCGATCTCGGGGATTCGGGTGAGGTCGGAGGCGGCGGGTCCCGCGGCCGAGCTCATGGCGCGCGCTTGCCGCGGGGGCGGGCGAGGGTCGTGGTGTGGCTCACAGAAAGCATTGTCCCTCACCGCGATACGTGGGGAGCACCTCGACGATGCGATCGCCCGCGAGCAGGTGCAGGGAGGCGAAGCGCTCGCACAGCTCGCCGGCCTTGGCGTGGCGCAGCCACATGCGATCGCCGACGGCGAGATCGTCGGCGGCGTTTCCGAGCAGCGGCGTCTGCACCTCGCCCGCGCCCTCCTGAGAATCCAGGTGCAGCCCGGCGGGCAGGTATGGCACGGGCAGGCGCGCGGCGTCGGCGGGCCCGGAGGCGAGGTAACCGCCGCCGAGCACGGTCGCGACGCCAGGCCCGGGACGGCGCACGACCGGCAGCGCGAACAGCGCGGCGGGACGGAGCGCGAACGCGCGGTAGGAATCGAACAGCGCCGGGCCATACAGCCCTGAGCCGGCGGTCAGCTCGGTGACGGCGCTCTCGCGGGCGGTGAGGTGCAGGCTGCCGGTGCCGCCCGCGTTGACGAGCTCCAGCGGCGTCAGCTCGCGCACGGCGGCGACGGCCCGGGCGCGACGGGCGGCGAGCTCGCGTGCTGAGCGTGACTGGATCGCGCGAATCGCCAGCGCGCGCAGCGGACGGCCGCGCGGAGCGTCGCCGAGGCCGGCGATGTGCGCCTCGTAGGACATGATCCCGACGAGCGTCAGCGTGTCGCGCGCGAGGATCGCGCGGGCGAGCGCGACGGCCTGCGCGGGGGTGTGCACGGGCGAGCGCTTGGCGCCCACGACGATGCGCCCGCCGAAGATGCGATAGCCGGCATCGAGGTCGATGCACACCCGGATCGGCGCTTGCGCGCCGGCACAGGCCGTGTCGATCTGCTCGAGCTGGGCTACGTCGTCGACCATGATCGTCACGCGGGCGCGCGGGAGCTCGGTCCCCAGGCGCGCCAGCTCGCGCAGGGCGGCGCGGTCGGCCGTGGGGTAGGCGACGACGATGTCCTCGAACCCGCTGCGCGCCAGCCACAGCGCCTCTGGAAGCGTGAACGCGAGCGTGCCCGCGAACCCATCGCGGGCGAGCACGCGCGTCTGCAGCGAGCGGCAGCGCAGCGACTTGCTCGCGAGGCGAATCGGCCGGTGGACGGCGCGGCGTTCGAGGTCGGACGCGTTGGTCCACATCGCGTCGAGGTCGACGAGCGCGAAGGGTGGGTCGAGATCGGCCGTGGCCCGTTCCAGGCGCTCCAGCGGATCAGCCATCGACGGGACCGAGCACGCGATCGGTGTAGTCGTTGGCGAAGCGGCCGTGCGGGTCCAGGCGCGCGCGGACGGCCTGGAAGCGGTCCCAGTCGGGGTAGCGCGCTCGCAGCGTGGCGGCGGTCTGATAGTGGCGCTTGCCCCAGTGGGGGCGGCCGTCGAGTTCGTCCATGATCTCTCCCACCGCGCGGAAGTAGGGCTCGTGGGCCATGCCCTCGTACATGTGCACGGCGACGAACCCGCTCTCGCGCCCGGAGGCGGTGCTGAGGAGGGCGTCGTCGGCGGCGACCGTGCGGACCTCGATCGGAAAGGGCACCGCGAACCCGCGCGCGGGCACGAGCGCCATCACGCGACGGACGGCCTCGGGCGTGGCGACGCGCGGGAGGGCGTACTCCATCTCGGTGAAGCGCACGAGGCGGGGGCTCGCGAAGATGCGGTCGGAGCGATCGACGCGCGTGGCGGAGCCGGCGAGGCGCGTCACGAGCCGGTTGATCCGGGGGATGGCACTCGGTAGTCGCCGCCCGAGGCGACAGCAGAGGCCGAAGGCGTGGTTGGTGAGCAGGATGTCGTTCGCGTACGCGTTCACGCGCCCGCGCGGGCGCGGGCGCTCGTCGGTGCGGTTGTTCGTGCGCGTGAGCGCGGTGCCGGTGTGGGGGAAGACGAAGAACTCGAAATGGTCGTTACCGAGCGCAAGCTCCTCGAAGCGCTCCAGGGTCTCGGCGAGCGGTTGGGTGCAGTCGTGCCCGCGCAGGGTGAAAGCGGGCACGCAGCGCAGCGTCACCTCGGCGATCGCCCCGAGCGCGCCGAGCGACACGCGTGCGGCGCGGAACGCCTCGGCGTCCTCGTCGGGCGCGCAGCGCAGGAGCGAGCCGTCGGCGAGCACGAGCGTCAGCTCGGCCACCTGCGCGGAGATGTTGCGCAAGCGCGCGCCGGTGCCGTGGGTGGCGGTGGCGATCGCCCCGGCGATCGTCTGGGCGTCGACGTCGCCAAGGTTCTCCAGGGCGAGCCCGTGCGCGGCCAGGCGTGCGGAGAGCTCGCGGATGGTGATGCCCGCCTGCACGCGCACGAGCCCGGAGGAGCGGTCGAGGTCGAGTATGCGCGTGAGCCGATCGAGGCGCAGCTGCCGACCGTCGGTGAGCGCGATGTCGCTGAAGGAGTGCCCCGAGCCGACGACCCGTACGCGGCGATCCTCGGCGCCGGCACGGACGATCGCCGCGGAGATCTCCTCGGTCGAGCCGGGGATCTCGACGGCCTCGGGACGGCAGCGCTGATCGCCGGCCCAGTTACGCCATTCGCCCTCCAGCGTTCCACGCCTGCTCGCAACCCGCGCACTGGGGGCGCCCGCGCTCGCGGCGCCATCCCGATCTCCGGGAGGCGCGGACGGGGTCGTCGCGGTGCGTGTGTCGCTAGGCTCGCTCATCGGATGATCGAGCCCGAGCCTACTCCGCGCACGGGTGCACGTGCCCCTCGCGCCCGGGCCCTGCCGACGCCGGGGGCTCGGCGAGCGACCGTCATCGGGGCGGGCTCGTTCGGGACGGCGCTCGCGGTGCTGCTGGCGCGGGGCGGTCTGCGCACGACGTTGCAGGCGCGTACGGCCGATCAGGCCGGTCTGCTCGCACGGGATCGCGAGAACCGAGCCTATTTGCCGGGCATGGAGTTGCCGGCGCATCTGCGCGTCGAGCCCTCCTCGGAGGGGGTCGTTCGCGCGGATTATGTGTTCCTCGCCGTGCCCTCGCGCGGTCTGGGCGAGGTGATCGATGCGCTTGGCGCCGCCGGCCTCGGCCGGCGCGCGGCGGTGGTGTCGGTCGCGAAGGGGCTCGTTCCGCCGCAGGGGACGCCGCCGACGAGCGTGCTGAGCGCCAGGTTCGGCGCGCAGCGCGTCGCCTGCCTGGGGGGACCGGCGCACGCGCAGGAGATGGTGCACGCGGGCGCGGCGCTGGTGGCTGCGTCCGTGGATGAGGAGCTGGCACGGGCGCTCGCGCAGGTGCTCACGCGCGCGGGGGTCGTGTGCGAGCAGTCCGACGACCCCGTCGGGGTGGAGCTCGCGGGCGCGGCCAAGAACGCGGCCGCGCTCGCGGCGGGCGCCACCGAGGCGCAGGGGCTGAACGCGGCCGGCGCGGCCGCAGGGCACATCTTCGCGGAGGTGTGGCGCTACGCCGAGGGTCTGGGCGCGCGCCCGGAGTCGATGATCGGGCTGGCGGGCGCGGGCGACCTGGTGGCCACGGCGCTGGCTCGCGAGAGCCGCAACCGGCGCGCGGGCGAGCTGCTGGCGGCGGGCGTGCCGGCAGCGGAGATCCCGGGGCGGATCGGCCAGGCGGTGGAGGCGCTGGAGTCGGTCCCACTGCTGGGCCTGGCGCTCGAGCGCGCCGGCGTGGAGGCGCCGGTCACGAGCGCACTGGGCCGGTTGATCTCAGGCGAGCTGCCGCTGGACGAGTGGGTCGCTCTGGTGCGCGCGACGGTGCCGCCGCCGGCGCTGTGGCGCCGGCGGCCACAGCCGGGGTTCTGGCGGCGCGTGTGGCGGCGGGTGCGCTGACTTCTCAGACATGTCTTGCCGTACAGCTCTCAGACATATCTGCCGCACAGCTCCGAGACACGTCTGCCGCACAGCTCCGTGGGGCGGTATCTGAACTACTGGAGACCTTCAAGGCAGAGTCAGATCACCCGCCCACCGGCAGGGGAAAGATCACCCTGTTTCACTGAAAGAGCCACGCCGAGCTCTCGGGGTGCGCTGGGTGACAGAAACAGTTATACCCAGCACGATTGTTGACTTTGCTGAGATTTGAGAGAGGGTCCGCGTGATGGAAAATCGCCCAAGGTGCAATCAGTACAGTGAGCGCATCGCCATGTGAATACCACACACAATCCGACAGTACGAGGCGGCCGCCAACCCATCTCGACATCGATCCTGCCTCGACGGTGCACGCTGCCCGATCAAACACAACGCGCATGACCACAACCACCCAGTCGCAGGCCCTCAGCAAGCAGATCAGGCGCAGCGTCCTGACACAATCCAAGCGGGCGAACGTCGGGCACATCGGCTCTGCGCTGTCGGTCGTCGATCTGCTCGCCGCGCTGTATGGGAGCGTCCTCTTAGCTCATTCCGAGGATGACTCTCAGCGTGACCGCTTCGTGCTCTCCAAGGGGCATGCCGCGCTGGCCCTCTATGCGACGCTGCACGCCACTGGGCGCTTGCGCGATGGTGAGCTCGACAGCTTCTGTGTCGACGGAAGCGCTCTGGCGACTCACCCGGAGCATGACCTCTCCTGGGTGGACTTCTCGACGGGGTCGCTTGGTCTCGGCATCTCGTTCGCGGTCGGCGCCGCGCTCGCCGCACGGCTCCAGGGATCGCGCCGGCGCGCCTTCGTGCTGCTCAGCGACGCTGAGTGCAACGAGGGCTCTGTCTGGGAGGCGGTGATGTTCGCCGCCCATCACGGGCTGGGAAACGTGATCGCATTGGTGGACGTGAACGGCCAGCAGGCACTGGGGTACACCCGCGAGGTGCTCGATCTCGAGCCGCTGTCGAGCCGCTGGGCCGCCTTCGGCTGGGACGTCCACGAGATCGACGGCCACGACGTGCAGGCCCTGACCGAGACGCTCGAAAGCGTCGCCGACGCTCCGGCCAAGCCACATGTGCTGCTTGCCCAGACCACATTCGGCAAGGGGGTCTCCTACATGGAGAACACGATCGCGTGGCATTACATGCCGATGTCGGATGAGCAGTATGCACAGGCGATCGGCGAGCTGGACGGCGTCTCATGAGAAACGCCTTCATCGACGCCGTGCAGGAGATCGCCGAGCGCGATCGTCGCGTCGTGTTTCTCACGGGCGATCTCGGCTTCACGATTCTCGAGCCGCTCGCCGAGAGCCTGCGGGAGCGATTCGTGAACGTGGGAGTCGCCGAGCAGAACATGGTGGGTCTCGCCACAGGGCTCGCCGAGGCGGGCTTCGTCCCGTTCGTCTACTCGATCGCCACGTTCGCCTCGATGCGTCCCTATGAGGTCATCCGCAATGGCCCGCTGCTGCACTCGCTGCCCGTGAGGATCGTCGGGGTGGGCGCCGGCCTGGACTACGGGCACAACGGCGTCACGCACTATGCGCTGGAGGACGTCGCGATCATGCGCGCGCAGCCCGACATGACGATCATCGCGCCCGCCGAACCGGCGCAGGCCGTCGCGGCCGCGCACGCCTCGCTCGAGGTCGACGGACCGATCTACTTCCGCATAGGCAAGACGAACGCTGCGATCCCCGGGTTCGACGGAGCCTTCGAGCTCGGCCGCCTCGGGCTGATTGGCGAAGGCCGCGACGTGGCGATCGTCGCGCTGGGGAGCATGGCGGGCGAGGCGGTGAAGGCTCGCGAGCTGTTGCAGTCGCAGGGCATCGATGCGACGGTGGCCGTCGTCGCGAGCGTGCAGCCCGCTCCCGTCGAGGATCTGATCGAGCTGCTCGGCGACAGGCCGCTCGCCGTCACCGTCGAGGCCCACTATCGCACCGGCGGCCTCGGGTCGCTGGTGGCCGAGGTGATCGCCGATCACGGCCTGGCGTGCCGGCTGCGACGCAGAGCCGTGGAGGCGATGCCACGCGGCCTCACGGGCACACAGGCGTTCCTCGACGACGCCCATCACCTCTCTGCCGGTGCGCTCGCCGCGACGATCGCGGGGGAGCTCACTCAGAACGTGTTTTGAAATAGGCGGTGCGGTCGGTGCGTTCATGGACCAAGCTGGGCGACGCGGGATGGCGCAGCGCATGCTACCGATCGTCCGGGATCGGCCAGCACGTGCAAGCCGTCACGTGGCGATCCAGCGCCGTGTCCAGGGACGCATCCGGACGTGCCGATCTTTTAACACGTTCTCAGCCGACCGCGCTCTCCGCCACGCCATAGCGCTCCCACAGGCGCTCCCGCGAGCGCAACCACGCAGCCATTCGCACGAGGCCGTCCTCGAGGGGGATCGACGCCCTCCAGCCAAGGTGCTCGAAGGCGGCGTGCGGATCGGACACCCACACGCTCGTGTCCCACCCGCGTCGCTCCATCGTGCTCCACTCGGGGAGCGCCGTCACACCCAGCGCCTCCCGGGCGAGCTCGACCAGCTCCCATAGGCGTGTCTGCGAGCCTGAGCCGATGTTGAGGGTCGCGCCCGGCCCGCCGCCCGCGCCACTCATCGCCGCACGCAGCAGCGCATCGCAGCAGTCCTCCACGTAGACGAAGTCTCGCGCCGTCTCCGGACCGACGAGCGACGGGAGCTTCCCCCGAGTCGCCTCGCGCACCAGCGCCGGCATGAGGCGGCCGGGATCCTCCCACGGACCGTAGATCGAGTACAGCCGGAGCGTGACGGCCGGGAGACCGTCCGCGGCCGCGAGTGCGGTCAGATGACTGCCCGCGGCCTTCGTGACGGCATAGTGGCTGTTCGGCTCGAGCCACTCGTCCTCCCGCGGGGCATGTGCCTTCAGACCGTACTCCGAGGAGGAGCCGACGTTGACGAATGCCTGAACGTCGATGTCGCTCGCGGCCGCGAGCAGCGCGGCGGTGGCGGCGATGTTGACGCCGATCATCGCCGCGATGTCGGTCTGCCAGGAGTAGGCGCCGTGGGCGGCGAGATGGAAGACCCATTGCGGCCTGGTGGCAGTGAGCAGCCGCTCGATCGCCGAGGTCTCACGAAGGTCGAGCTCGAGTATGCGCACCTCGGTGGAAATCTCATCCAGCCGCCATGATGTCCCGCCCGGGCGCGAAAGCGCGATCACCTCGTGTCCAGCGGAGATCAGATGTCGAACGAGGTTTGCGCCGAGGAAGCCCTCAGCACCGGTGACAAGTGCTCTCGCCATGACAGTCAATCCGGCCTGCGGGCGATCAGGCACAGATTGCCGAGCGGCACCGTCACTCGCATGCGGCTCGCGGGGCCTGCGCGTAGAGGCGGCAGCAGCTTGGCCTTGATCGGAGCGGGCAACGGGACGAGCTGCGCGAGATAGGCCAGGCTGTAGGTGTTACGCACACTGTGCACCAGCGAATCGGTGAAACCCGCCTTGGCGAAGATGCTGCGCATCGTCGCGGGCGAGTACAGATATGTGTGCTCAATATCGACGATCGGGCTTCGCTCGCCGAGTATCCGTGCAGACCACGCGGAGACGTTGTGGTTGAGGGCGAGGATTTGCCCACCCGGCCTCAGAACGGCGAAGCACTCTTCGAGCAGGCCGACAGGGTCGGAGATGTGGTCGAGCACCTGGAACAGGCACACCGCATCGAAGCTCTCCGGGGTAAACAGTCCACCGCGCATCACGTCCTGCACGATCGCGCCGTCGAGCTCACGCGGCGCCTTCGCCACGGCATCGGCGCTGGGCTCCACACCACGCACCGTCCGCCAGCTGCGCCGGAGCGCATGCTGCAGGAAAAACCCATTCCCGCAGCCGATCTCGAGCAGTGCGTCGCGTTGCGGCGAGCGCGCTTCCAGCCGGTCGAGCGCGCGACCGTAGGTCTCCCGGATCGACTCGACCTCTTGGCCGTAGTCGAAGCTGCTGGACGCGTAGAGCTTTGCCAGCAGATCGTCACTCGCGACCGGGTCCGAGCGTACGAGGCCACAGGCCCTACAGGTGACCATCCGGTAGTGGACACGGTCAGGCAGCCGCCGAGCCGAGAAGACGCGAGCGCTGAACGCTTCGGGGTTAAAGGTCGCGCGCCAGCGCTCTTGCGCGTCATTCTCGCGATCGCAGATCGCACAGCGAGTCGCGCACATCGCGGGCAGTTCCTGTTCGTCGACGCCCGTCACGGCTGTGCGGTCCGCTCAGGCGTCCGCGACTCCCGTGGAGTCTGTCCACGTTGCAGAGATCCCCGAAGTGGCCGCCCTGGTTTCAGCGGCTCACGCGGGGCTCGCTCAGGCTTCAGCGACCTCACCTCGACAGTGGCAGGAGCTCCACTGTCCGGCAGACGCTCGGCGGGGTCATTGAGAACGCTCTCGACCAGAAAGGGTGGACGATGCTTGCTCTCCTCATAGATATGTGCCACATATGAGCCAATTATCGCGACGCAGAGAAGCTGGACGCCACCGATGAACAGCATGCCTACGATCAGCGTCGTGAAACCCTTCGGGGCAAGGCTCGGGTCGAGAGCTCGCAGGAGGAGTTGCGTGACGAGCCCGGCGAATGAGACACCGACGGTGACCAGCGCAAGCCACGCGATCAGATCGAGGGGAACGTAGGAGAACGAGACGATCGCTCGACGCGCCCAACCGAGGTTCTTGATCAAGGAGTTGGTGCTCCTGCCAAACACGCGCTCCGGGCGCACGTACGGCACTCCGATCTGACGAAATCCGACCCACGCACGCAGTCCTCTGATGAAGCGGTGCGACTCGGGCAGATCGTTCAACACATTGACGACGCGTCGATCGATCAGTCCGAAGTCACCCGCGTCGAGTGGGATGTTGACGTAGGAGAGACGGCGGAAGACACGGTAGAAGAGCTTGTAGGCCAAGCGCATGAATGCCGTTGTCTCGCGCTTGACGCGAACGCCGTACACGATGTCGAACCCCTCACACCACTGCTCCACAAACCGGGGGATGACCTCCGGTGGATCCTGCAGATCTCCGTCGAGCAGCACGACGGCGTCTCCGGTTGCAATTCGCATCCCGCTGGTGAACGCGCCCTGCGAGCCAAACGCCCGCGTGTGATTGACGACCACCACCTTGGGGTCTCTGTCGGCAAGCTCGGCCAACACCTCTCCCGCGTTGTCCGGACTGCCGTCGTTGACGAAGATGACCTCGTAGTCGGCGCCAATCTCGCCGAACATCCTGCTCAGGCGCTCATGCATTATGGGCACCGCCAGAGCGTCGCCGTAGCATGCGATGACGGCGCTCAGCTTCATGTCTCGGCAATGTCCATGGGCACGTGGGTCATCGAGTACGTCATCCTCTTACCAGTATGGCCAATACTTCATTCCACACCCTAAGGGCAGTCCGTACAAATTATTGGAAACAAAGCGACAAAGCTACCGGCTATGCCTTTGCACACAGTCGGCGTGCACCTGAACCGCCCTCACCAACACGGTCGCGGTCGGCGGCGTTGTTTCTCACCAATTGATCCTCGGACGCCAACGGCGATATCAGCGCTTGCCACCGCTGGCGTCGACTGCCCGATCCGTGGCCTGACCCGGTGATCCGGATGCCTCTCCGTGAGAGCCGGCGCGGCACAAATGTATATACAGAACTACTATAGTACACATTCTGTAAAAAGTTAATACACCCACGTACCCCCTTGCGGAGCAAAGAGAGAGGACATCGATGCCACGCCCCGATGATGTCGACACGACCAAAGGCCTGTCGCTGGACCCCGACGAGTTCTTCCAAGTGAACGAACGGCGCGAAAAGGCCTTGCGCATGCAGGACGTCATCCGTCCGAGCCGCACGACGCCGATCGCGATCCGCTTTGACCAGTTCACGCTGATGCGGCTCAAGTCGCTCGCCGCGGCGCGTAACACCGGCTATCAGACGCTGCTCAAGGAGTTCGTCGTCGAGCGGCTGTACGAGGAGGAGAAGCGCGCCGGCATCATCCCGTCATGAGCGTGCTCACGACCGCCTCGTACACGCCCGCGCCGTGCGCGGCCTCGCACACCCGCACGTTCTCGTACCCCGCCAGAGCCGTGCGAATCGAAGGGTCGCGCGCCACCGCGTTCGCCACCAGCCAGAACGCGCCCACGTGCCGCGCGCACGCCAGATCCTCGCGCGAGTCCCCCACCGCGAACGTCTCCTCCCGTGCGTAGCCGCGCGCGCGCATGTGCAGCGCAACCGCCGCGGCCTTCGACGCGCTCGCCGGCACGAGGTGATAGCCCCGCACGTGCTCGAGCTCGGCCAACGCCGGCGAACGGCGATTGACGACCCCGTTGTCAACCAACCGCAGGTTCTGGTGGCCGTGCTCGGCCAGCAGCCGGTCCACCTCATCGGCGTCCACCAACCCCCGAAACAGATGCGAGACTTCGCGCGCCACATGCCAGGGCTCGTGGTACTCCAACCGCCCCGCATAGTGGTCCAGCAACAGCTCCGGTGCGCCCGAGCGCTCGATCTGCTCCGCGATGCTCAGCTCGCCCGGGGCCAGCTCACCCGTCAGCCAGTGCTCCTCTCCCCCGAACTGAGCGCCGCCGCCCAACACCACGCACGCCCCGGCCTCGAAGATGAACGAGTCCTGCCCGAGCAGCCGGGCGTCCTCGTGCACCTGCGCGCGCCTGCGACCGGACATCAGCACGACCTCCACGTCCGCGCGCAGACACGCCTGGACCGCACGTACCCCCTCGATCGACACGCCCCCCTCCCCGTCGTGCAGCAATGACGCGCCGCGCCCGAGCAATGTGCCGTCGAGGTCCACATAGGCGCAGCGAACGCTCATCGTCAGACAACCGCTGCCCGGGACGAGGCCCCGTCACCGTCATGGTCGGTCCTGTGCGCGAGCCCGCCACCGGACCGCGTCGCTCCCGCCAGCGGTGCGCGCTCAACCGGAAGCTCGGGGATCTCCAAGCCGGGCAGCCGTCCCTCCGCCCGCGCCCGACCGGCGATCGTGGCGAGCACAGTGCGCGCCATCGGCTCGAGCGCCGCCAGCGGCTGGTGTCGGTTGCGGTGCACCTGGAGATCGACCTGCGCGATGCCCTCCAACCCGATCTCGCGCCAGACGTCGATCAGCATCCCGATCTCGACGCCATAGCCGGTCGCGAACGGCACGCGTTCCAGCAGCTCGCGCCGTGCCGCAACCTCGCCCGCGAGCGGCTGCCGGACGGCGGCCAGCTCGGGATAGAACAGCTCCAGCGCCGGACGGGCCAGCAGGTGGTTGACACGTCCGCCGCCCGCCGGCAGCGACACACCACCGTGCTCGAACGGGCGCCGGTAGAAGGCCTTGACGAACGCAATCTCGCCATCGGCGGGCGCCTCGCACACCAGCGGTCCGAGCAGGCCCGTCGCGTAGTGCACGCAGGCACCCGTCGTGTCAGCGTCCAGATAGCAGACGATCTCGCCGCGCAGCACCGCGAGCGCTCGATACATCGCGTCGCCCTTGCCCAGCACCGGGCCGAGCTCGGGCATCAGCTCAGCCTCCTGATGCACGACCGCACCGGCGCGCGCCGCCACCGCCGCGGTCCCGTCGGCCGAGCCGGCGTCGATCACGACGACCTCGTCGATCGCGCCCGCCTCGCGCAGGCCCATCAGCGCGCTCACGTGCCCGCCAACCGTCTGCGCGCACTCACGCGCGGGCAGGCACACCGACACGCCCAGCCCACGCTGCGTCCGCGCGGCGGCGATGCGAGCCGGCGAGTACAGCGAATGATGGAAGGTGCGCGTTTGCGCCCAGGGCTCGGCAGCGGAGACGGTCATCGCGCATCTACTATCGCAACCGTGGCCCGCGAATCCCCGTCCCTCGCCCCCGATCGACCGCGCGCGGCGGGCAAAGAACGCAAGCTCGAGCCCTGGAGCGCGCTGCTGGACGAGGGGCGCGCGGACGAGCGTCTCGTGCGCGAGGCGCGCGAGGGAGCCAGGCGGGCGCGACTCGTGGACGTCCCCCGCGCACTGCATCCCGAAGTGCTCGCGGCGCTCGAGCGACTGGGGATCGAGCGGCTGTACTCACACCAGGCGCAGGCGATCCAGGCGGCCACCGAAGGCCCGACGGTCGTCACGACCGGGACGGCCTCGGGCAAGTCGATGTGCTTCAACCTGCCCACGCTGCACATCCTCTGCGAACAGACGCTCGCGCGCGCTCTGTACCTGTACCCGACCAAGGCGCTCGCCCAGGACCAGGCGCGCGCGCTGAGCGCGTTCGGGCTCACCAAGCGGGTGCGCCCGGCGATCTACGACGGCGATACCCCGCGCGAGTCGCGCGCGGACATTCGTCGCAAGGCCAACGTGGTGCTCACCAACCCCGACATGCTGCACGTCGGCATCCTCCCCAACCACGCCGCGTGGGAGGAGCTGTTCTGCAACCTGGCGGTGGTCGTGGTCGACGAGGCGCACGTCTACCGCGGCGTGTTCGGCTCGCACGTCGCCGGCGTGCTACGCCGCTTGCGTCGCATCGCCGCCGGCTATGGCACAGACCCGATCTTCCTGCTGACCTCGGCGACGATCGCCAACCCGGTCGAGCTGGCCGAGCGCCTGACGGGACTGCAGGACATCGCGCTGATCGACGAGGACGGCTCGCCCGCGCCGGGACGGGCGATCGCGATGTGGAACCCGCCGCTGACCGACGCCGCGCTGGGCGCGCGCCGCTCCGCGCTGGGCGAGGCGGCCGAGCTGCTGGCGCGCCTCGTGCGCGAGGGCGCACGGGCGATCTGCTTCATGAAGTCACGCAAGGGCGTGGAGCTGCTCAGCCGGCTGATCAAGCAGGACCTGGAGGCGAGCGGGCAGCGGGAGCTGGCCGGACTGATCGAGCCCTACCGTGCCGGCTACACCCCCCAGCAGCGCCGCGAGCTGGAGGGCCGGCTGACACGCGGCGAGCTGCGCGCGGTGATCACGACCGACGCGCTGGAGCTCGGCATCGACATCGGCGAGCTCGACGCGGCCGTCGTCGTCACCTTCCCCGGCACCGTCGCCTCGCTGCGCCAGATGTGGGGCCGCGCCGGACGGCGCGGGCGCGGCCTGGCGGTGTACGTCGCCGGCGAGGACGCGCTGGACCAGTTCTTCTGCCGCCACCCCGACGAGTTCCTCGAGCGTTCCGTCGAGGCCGCGATCCTCGACCACGAGAGCCCGCTGATCTTCGCCGCGCATCTGCTGTGCGCCGCGCACGAGGGTCCGCTCAATCCCAATGACCTTGAGTTCTTTGGTCCACGCATGCAAGCCCAAGCCGAGCTGTTGGTGAGGGCCGGGCGTCTGCGTATGCGCCGCGAGCAGAGCAGGGGCGGCGGCGCGCACGAGGACAATGGCGACAAGAACCACGATGGCGACGGGCACCGGACATATGAGCGCGAGACCTACGTCCTACGCAACCCCGGCTCCTATCCCGCGGCGGAGGTGTCGCTGCGCTCGGCCTCCCCCGACACTTTTGCGATCGTCGACGTCTCCTCCGGCGAGCTGCTCGGCCAGACCGAGGCCGCGCGCGCCCACTCGACCGTGCACGACGGCGCGATCTACCTGCACCAGGGGCGCTCCTATGAGGTCCGCGACCTCGACCTGGACCACCGGCGCGCGCTGGTCGCGCCGTTTCAGGGCGACTGGTACACCCAGCCCAAGCGCGAGACGATGACTCTCATCGAGCGGCTGCTCGACCGTCGCGACACGCTCGGAGTGAGCCTCAGCTTCGGCGAGGTATCGGTCACCGAGACCGTGCTCGCCTACCAGCGCCGTCGCCTGTCAGACCACGCGCAGATCGATCTCGTCGCGCTCGACCTGCCCGAAACGAGCTTCTCCACACAGGCCCTGTGGTTCGAGCTCGACGCGGCGCGGCTCGCGGACGAGCCCGCGGCAGTGGCAAGCTCCGGCGTGTCGATGGACGAGGGGTCGGTCGTCTTGGGGTCGCTCGATGCGACCGTCCCACTCGGGCCCCTGCTGGGCGCGCTGCACGCGACCGAGCACGCTCAGATCGCGGTGCTGCCGCTGCTTGCGATGTGCGACCGCTGGGACATCGGCGGCCTGTCCACCAACCTTCACCCCCAGACGGGCGCTCCCACGATCTTCATCTACGACGGGCACCCCGGCGGCGTGGGCATCACGCGCACCGCGTTTCGGCGCTTCGAGGAGCTGTGTGAGGATGCGCACCGGCTGATCGCCGGCTGCGGCTGCACCGACGGCTGCCCCTCCTGCGTACAGTCCCCGAAGTGCGGCAACCTCAACGAACCCCTCTCCAAGTCCGGCGCCCGGCAGTTGCTGGAGCGGATGCTCGCTGCCACGTCGCAGCCGCCGGTGGGCACGCCGCTCTGATCGGGACGCTGTGCTGTTGAAGGCATGACGATGCTCGCATTCGTGAAAAGGGCGACGCTCGCCGGGATCGCTGTCTGTGTCGCCCTGGCGGCAAGCGCGGTTGCGGCCGACGCGCCACCGAGCCAGTCGATCGTCGGCGCCGGCCCCGGCGGGCGTACCGCGCTGACGCGCTGGACGCTGCGCCGGGACCCCTCCAATCGCGGCATCGCGCGCGGCTGGCAGCGAGGCGACTTCGGCGGCGCGAGCGTGAGCGTCCCCGACGTCATCGACCCGACGCGCTATGCCGGCGCCTCCGCGCAGTCCACCTACGAAGGCTCGGTCGCCTGGTATCGCACGACGTTCACGGCCCCCGCACCGGGAACCTACGCGCTGACGTTCCAGTCGGCCAACTTCCAGGCGAGCGTATGGGTCGACGGGCATGCCGTCGGCTCCCACCGCGGCTCCTACCTGCCGTTTGAATCGCGCGCCCGGCTCGCCGCCGGCAGACACACGCTGGTCGTGCGCGTCGACTGGCGCGACCCCGGCGCCCAATCGCGCATCGGCTTTCACCGCACCTGGTTCAACTGGGGCGGGCTCGACGGCGAGGTCAGCGTGCGCCCGATCGGCGCCAGCGAGCTGTCGAGCCCGACGATCCAGACCACGCTCCCGCCCGGTTCGGTCGTCTGCGTTAGCGCCCCCTGTCCGAACATTCCCGTCGCCCAGACGGCGACCGTGCGCGTCAGCGTGCAGGTGCGCAACGACGGGGCCTCGGGGCGCGCGATCGCTCCCACGGGCTCGCTCGTGCACGGCGCGCAGACGATCCCGCTGAGCTTCCCCGAACAGCACCTCGCGCACGGCCAGAGCGCGAGCGTGAGCACGAGCGTGGAGGTCCCCGAACCGGCGCTGTGGTCGCCCGCGAGCCCGAATCTGTACCAGCTGACGCTCGCCGTCGGGCAGGAGTCGAGCTACTCGGCCCGCGTCGGGCTGCGCCAGATCGCCTGGCGCGGCGGGCGTGTGTACCTGAACGGGCAGCTCCTGCGGGTGCACGGCGCCACGATCCAGGAGGACGCGCTGGGTCACGGCGATGCGCTCACGCCGGGGGACGAGAGCACGATCGTCTCAGAGCTGCGTGCGATCGGCGCGAACGCCGTACGCACCCAGCACCCGCTGGACCCGGCATTGCTGGAACGACTCGACGCGGCCGGCATCCTCGTGTGGCAGGGCATAGGCCCGGTCGAAGGGGCGGGCAACTGGTACTCGAACACGCCCGGGCTGCTCGCGCAGGCCGAGGACCAGGCGCGCGTGGCGGCGATCGCCGATCAGCTGCATCCCTCGATCTTCGCCTGGAATCTCGTCGACGAGGTCGCCGAGAACGGGCGCGACGGAGCGGAGGTCTCCTACGTGCAGTCACTGACCCGCTGGCTGCACGCCTACGACCCGACGCGGATGGTCGCGGTGGACGTGTGGGGCGATCATCCGCCGGCTCGTCCGGGCGCGCTGTATCGCGGCGTCGACGCGATCGCCGAGACCGACTACTCGGGCTGGTACGACAACCCCCACAACTCCCCGGCCGCGGTCGGCGCGGAAGTCTCACGCCGCCTGAGCGCGATGCGGCGCACGTTCCCCGGCCGGGTGCTGTTGATCAGCGAGTTCGGCGCCGAATCCAACGGCCTGAACCCCCCCGGCAGCCCCGGCGGCTATTCGTTCCAGGCCTCGCTGTTGACCCGCCACATCCGCGCCTACGCGGCCGACCCACAGCTCAGCGGAATGTTCGTCTACCTGTTGCGCGACTACCCCCTCGTCCCCACATTCCAGGGCGGCTCGATCCACGGCGCGCTGCCCCGGCTGCGCCTGATCGAAGGGCTCAACGAGAAGGGCCTGTTCACCTACGGCGGGCGCGCCAAGCCGGCGGTGGGCGTGGTCGCGGGGCTGTACCGCGCACTCGGGTCGGGGTAGCCGCTCTCAGCGAACCCACGATCGAGGAGCGTCTCGCGAGCGAGCGCCGCCGGCTCATCTCGCAGGCGGAGCGCGGGTGGCGCCTGTGCGAACATGCCGCCGTGCGCGTCCTTCTCACCGGCCACCACGGCTATATCGGGTCGGTGCTCGTCCCGCTGCTGCTCGGCGGCGGACACGAGGTGGTCGGCCTCGACAGCTTCTTGTATGAGGGGTGTGACTTCGGCGAGGATCCGGCTCCGGCCATCGCTGTCATCCGCAAGGACGTTCGCGACGTGACGGCGGGCGACCTGGAGGGCTTCGACGCCGTCCTGCACCTCGCCGCGCTCTCCAACGACCCGATTGGAGACCTCAACCCCGCGTGCACCTACGCGGTCAACCACCGCGCGTCGGTCTCGCTGGCGCGTGCGGCCAAGCGGGCGGGGGTGAAGCGCTACCTGTTCTCCTCCTCGTGCAGCCTCTACGGCGCGGCCGGACGGGACTGGGTCACGGAGACCGCCGAGCTCAATCCGGTCACGCCCTACGGCGAGTCGAAGGTCCGCGCCGAGCGCGACATCGGCCTGCTCGCGGACGACACGTTTAGCCCCACGTCCCTGCGCAACGCCACCGCCCACGGCCTCTCTCCCCGCCACCGCGGCGACCTGGTCGTGAACAACCTGACCGCGTTCGCCTACGCCACCGGCGAGGTGCTGATGCAAAGCGATGGCACGCCGTGGCGTCCGCTCGTGCACATCGAGGACATCGCGCGCGCCTTCCTCGGCCTGCTCGAGGCCCCGCGCGAGCGAGTGCACGGCGAGGCGTTCAACATCGGCGCCGACGAGGAGAACTACCAGATCTCAGACGTCGCCCGGATCGTCGAGGAGGTCGTGCCCGGCTCGCGGATCGCCTTCGCGCAGGGTGCCGGGCCGGACAAGCGCAGCTACCGCGTCAGCTTCGCCAAGTTCGCGCGCGCGTTCCCGGAGCTGCGCCCCGAATGGACGGTCCGCGCGAGCGCGGAGCAGATGCTCGCGGCCTATCGCGAGCGCGACCTGGAGATCGAGGACTTCACCGGATCGCGATTCATGCGCGTCGCCCGCCTGAAGGAGCTGGCGGACGCGGGACGGTTGGACGAAGCGCTGCGCTGGCGCGACCCGCTCGCCGTGGGCTGACGCCCGCGGGTGCTCGCGCGGATGTGCGGCGAGGGCTCAGCCGCCGCGCGTGGCGAGCCGCGGAGTCAGCCGCGGCAGCTCGGAGGCGTACCACTCGAACGTCGCCTGCAGTCCCCGCTGCAGGTCCCATGCGGGCGCCCAGCCGAGCTCCGCCGCGATCGCGCCGCAATCGAGCCACTGGCGCTCGATCTCGCCGTGCGGAGTCCCGTCCCCGTGGACCTCGGGCTCGAGCTCTAGCCCGGCAATCGCGACGAGCCGCTTGACCAGCTCCAGCACACTCACCGGGCGCCCGATGCTCGCGTTCCAGGCGCGACCGCGCAGCGCCGGACGATCGAGCGAGCCGGCCACCGCCAGGTAGGCCGTGACCGCGTCCTCGGCATAGAGGAAGTCGCGCTCCATCAGCCCGTTCGAGCGGATCACCGGTCGTTCGCCCGCGAGCAGCGCCCTGATGGTCCCGGGGATCAGGCGCGAGAAGTTGAAGTCTCCGCCGCCGAACACGTTGCCCAGGCGCGTGACCGCGACCGGCAACTCGAAGGTGTGCGCGTAGGAGCGGGCGATGATGTCGGCGCCGGCCTTCGACGCGTCGTAGGGATAGCGCGGCTGCAGCGCGTGATCCTCGCGATAGGGCAGGCTCTCGTGAATGCCGTAGGCCTTGTCGGTGGAGGCGACCACGATCCTCACGGGCGGCTCGTCCGCGACACGGCAGGCCTCGAGCAGGTTCCAGGTGCCGCGAACGTTGACCTCGTACGTGCTCAGGGGCGAGGTCCCCGCCGAGCCCACGATCGCGCTCGCCGCGAGATGGAACACCGCCTGCACACCGTGATCCTCGATTGCGACGCGCAGCGAGTCCGGGTCCAGCAGATCGGCGGCCACCGCCGTGCAACGCTCGGGCAGCCCGCGCAGCACGAACCGCGAGGGCTCGGCCGGTGGGCGATCGAGGACGAGCACCTGCGCCCCCTCGTCCAGCAGCCGCTCGGCCACCCACGAGCCGATGAAGCCCTGGGCGCCGGTGAACAGCACGCGCGTCCCCGCCCATGCGCTCATGGCGCCGTCACCGGACTCTCCATGCCGGGACGAACGGCTCCGGGCAGACGCGCCGCGATCCTCGCCTATGCCCGATTGCCCCGTGCGATCCGGCGCAGGTCTATCGTTTCGTCGTAGAGCTTCGCGTCGACGCCCTCCTCCAGGGCGATCTCGCGCAGCGGGCGTCCCGACGCGGTCGCCTTCTGCACGATCACGGTGCCCTTGTCGTAGCCGATCGCCCCGTTGAGCGCCGTGGCGACGGCGAGCGTCGCTTCGGCCGATGCCTTCGTGCCGGCCTTGTTGGCTTCGATGCCGTCGATGCACTTCTCGGCGAACACCTTCGATGTCGCCGAGAGCAGGCGCAGCGATTCGAGCAGGTTGCGCGCGAGCAACGGGATGCGAACGTTGAGCTCGAACTGACCTTGCATGCCGCCGACGGTGATCGCGGTGTCGTTGCCGATCACCTGCGCGCAGACCTGCAGCACGACCTCGGGGATCACCGGGTTGACCTTGCCGGGCATGATCGAGGAGCCCTTCTGCAGCTCCGGAAGCAGGATCTCGCCGATGCCCGCGCGCGGACCGGAGCCCATCAGCGCGAGGTCGCCGGCGATCTTGGTCAACGAGACGGCGCTCACCTTGAGCGCGCCTGAGAGCTCGACGAGCGCGTCGCGGTTGGCCTGTGCCTCGAACGGGTCGAGCGGGGCGGCGATCTGCCTCAGGCCCGATTCCCTCTTCAGTCGCGCGCGCACCTTCTCGGCGAATTTCGCGTGCGTGTTCAATCCCGTGCCGGTGGCCGTGCCACCGAGCGGGATCTGCCCGACGTGCACGAGCGCCGCCTGCACGCGCTCTTGCGCGAGCGCGATCTGCGCGGCGTAGCCGGCGAGCTCCTGACCGAGCGTTACCGGGACCGCGTCCATCAGGTGCGTGCGCCCCGACTTGACGACGTTCTGGAAGGCTTTCGCCTTTTTCGCGAACGAGCGCTCGAGCTGCTTCAGCGCCGGCAGCAGCTCGTTCTGCGCCACGTCGAGCGCCGCCAGGTGCACGGCCGAGGGGAACACGTCGTTGGAGGACTGACCCATGTTGACGTGGTCGTTGGCGTGCGTGCCTTCGCCGGCGAGCTTGGCGATGACCTCGTTGGCGTTCGTGTTCGTCGAGGTCCCCGAGCCGGTCTGAAAGACGTCGATCGGGAATTGGGCGTCGTGCTTGCCGGCGGCGATCTCGGCGGCGGCTTTCTCGATCTGCTTGGCGCTCTTCTTCGAGAGCAGCCCCAGCTCGCCGTTGACGGCGGCGGCGGCGCCCTTCAGGCGCGCCAGCCAGTGCACGACCGGCAGCGGCATGGTCTCGCCCGAGATCGGGAAGTTCTCTACGGCCTTGGCGGTCTCCCCGCCCCAGAGCTGCTTGTCCGGCATGTGGATCTCCTCTTTTGGGTCGAGCAGGAACCCTATCCGCAGAACGCCACGAGCTCGCGCGCGAGCCCGACAGGATCGTCGTAGGCCATCAGAAAGCCCGTGCTGGGCAGCACCCGCAGCTGTCCGTCGGGGAGCTCTCGCAGCGCCGCCTCGGCCGTCTCGACCGGGTGCAGGCGATCCTGGTCGGCCCACAGCAGCAGCACGGGCATGTCCAGACGCGGGTAAAGCTCCAACAGCTCCTCGCGCGCACCGGTCGGCCACGAACGCGCGCACTTGGCCCAGGAGCGCGCGAGGGCCGCGTTGCCGGGGGCGTCCGCGAACGCGTGCCTGAGCAGATCGCGCGCCGCCGGGTTGCCGCGCACCGACAGGCGCGACCCATGCTCGGGGCTGAACACGGTGCGCATGCCGTAACCGGCCACCCGATCGAGGCCGGGGATCGCGCCGGCCATCGTCGCGGCGCGCCAGACCACGCGCGCCCGGGCACGCACGGGCGTGGTGTGCAGGCGGTTGGACATCAGCACCAGCCGTCTCGGGCGCACCAGTTCGCTCGCCACCGCCTGCAGCACGACCTCGGCGCCGGCGCCGTGTCCGCCGATCAGCGGGCTGGGCCCGAGCACGTCGGCGCAGAAGCCGCCCAGGACCTCCGCGAACCAGTCGAGGGTGTAGGGATGGTTGGGGCTGTCCTCGGAGTCGCCGTGCAGCGGCAGGTCGGGCAGCACCACGCGAAAATGGGCGGCCAGCTGCTCGACCGAGGGCTCCCACTCCTTGTGCGAGAGCATCGCCGAGTGGATCAGCGCCAGCGGCGGCCCGGCCCCGCGCTCGCGGTAGGCGACGCGGGTTCCGTCCGGATGGTGATAGAGCCGCAGCCGCATGTCCCGACTGATCGTAGGGCGAGCCCAGTCCCCTCGCACTGACATATACCCCGTCCGCGATAGGCCCATACACCTGCACTCGCCCGCGCCGCGTGCCCGCGATCCCCGTGCGTCGCCGTTTGAAGCGATGTTCCTGCGCCTGCAAGGCGGATCGCGGTCTGCATCCCCCGTTGCGGGGGTTGTGGTGAGAGCGATCAAAGCTCACCATCTCTAGTAATGAGCGCAATCCGCACAAACGCCGCGGCCGTGATGCTGGGGGTCAGCCCCAACACGCTGCGCGGGTGGGAGCGGCGGTTCGGCTACCCGATGCCCCACCGCACCGAGGGCGGGCACCGCCAGTTCGAGCTGACCGAGATCGAGGCGCTGCGCCAGGCGTTCGCCGAGACCCACGACATCGCCTCGGCCGTGTCGGTTGCGCGCGAGCGCGGCGAGGGACCCTCCTCTCCGGCTCGCCTGCGAGCCGCGCTGGAGACGTTCGCGCCCGACGCCGCCGACCGTCTGCTGGAGGAGAGCCTGGCGGTGCGCTCGGTCGAGCGCACCGTCGAGTCGGTGTTGCTGGTGGCGCTGGAGCTGCTCGAGGCTGACTCGGCCGAGCGCGCGTTCGCGCTGCGCTACACGACCGGTTGGCTGGCGGCCGCTACGCGCGTCGCCCCGCCTGCCTCGCGTGAGGAGGGCGCCCTGATCTTCGACTCCTCGCGCCCGGGAGACCTGGACGCGCCGCACGTGCAGGCGCTCGAGCTGTTTCTGCGCCGCGGCGGCCTGCGTGTGCTGACCCTCCCGGTCGAGCTCGAGGCCGAGCGCGTCGGCGCCGCGCTGCGCGCGCTGGGACCGGGGGCGATCGTGCTGGCCGGCTCGGGCACGTCCGCCGACGCGCTGGGTCGGCTCGTCTACGCCTCCCGCCAGGCCGAGCCCGGCGTGGACGTGTTCGACTATCGCTCCGCGCTGCCGGAGACGGGGGCCTCGACCGTCAAGCGCATCGGCCCCGGCCCGACCGCCGCGGCCGAGCAGCTGCGCGAGCGGTTGACCGGCGTGGTGCTGCGCCACCCCGCCGTCGCCTCCTGAGCGCCCGTTCGATCCGCGCCGCTCACGCGGCGAGATCTGGTAGGCGAAGACACTCCGCGTCGCAGCCGGCGCGCCAACCTAGAATGGGCCGCCCATGACGGTCGAACCCAAAAATCCTCTGATCCCCACGCGCGAGGTCGACCCCAAGCGGGACTTGCCCGCGATGGAGCTGGAGGTGCTGGAGCGCTGGCGCGAGCGCGACGTGTTCGCAGAGTCGCTGCGCCTGCGCGAGGGCGCGGAGCGGTGGGTGTTCTACGAGGGCCCCCCGACCGCGAACGGCCCGCCGGGCTCCCATCACGTGCTCTCGCGCGTGTTCAAGGACGTCTACCCGCGCTATCACACGATGCGCGGACGACTCGTCGAGCGCAAGGGTGGCTGGGACTGCCATGGGCTGCCGGTGGAGATCGCGGTCGAACAGAAGCTCGGGATCACGACGAAGACCGAAATCGAGGACGAGAACGTCATCGGGATCGAGCGATTCAACGCTGAGTGTCGCGAGTCGGTGTTCGCCTACCTACAGGAGTGGAACCGCCTGACGGAGCGCATCGGTTTCTGGATCGACCTCGACGACGCGTATCGGACGCTGGACGAGACCTACATCGAGTCGGTGTGGTGGGCGCTCGCGGAGATCGATCGGCGGGGGCTCTTGTATGAGGGGCACAAGGTCGTGCCCTACTGCTATCGCTGCGGGACCGCGCTGTCCTCGCACGAGGTCGCGCTGGGGTATCGCGATGTGGTCGATCGGACGGTGTACGTGCGGTTGCCGGTGCGCTCTCCCCTAGCGCCGCTGCGGCAAGGAGACGAGCTGTTGATCTGGACGACGACGCCGTGGACGCTGCCGGGCAACGTCGCAGTCGCGGTCGGGCCCGAGGTCGAGTACGTGCGCGCCAGACATGGCGATGAGACGTTCGTGCTGGCCGCAGCTCTGGTCGAGAGGGTGCTCGGCGACGGGGCCAATGTGCTCGATCGCTTTCCGGGGGCCGAGCTGGTCGGACAGCGCTACGGGGGTCCGATCTTTCTCGAAGGACCCCATGGCACCACCAGCCTGGACGACAGCTTTCCGATCGTCGCCGGCGATTTCGTCACGACCGAGGACGGCACGGGGATCGTCCATCTGGCGCCGGCCTTTGGCGAGGACGACTTCCGGGTCGCCGCTGCAGTACCCGAGGTGCACTTCGACCCGACCGACCCGCGCACGCTCTTCAACCCAGTGCGAGCAGACGGCACGTTCGATCGGCGCGTTCGCAGCTACGAGGGCCGCGAGTACGACGGGCGCATCGTCAAGGACTCAGATGTCACGAACGATCTGATCGATGACCTCGACAAACGCAGGCTGCTGCTTAGGGAGGAGCGCTACGAGCACTCCTACCCGCACTGCTGGCGCTGCGGGACACCCCTGATCTACTATGCGAAGAAGTCCTGGTACATCCGTACGACGGCCGTCCGTGAACGGATGCTGGCGGCGAATGAGACGGTGAGCTGGTACCCGCCGCGGGTCAAGCACGGGCGGTTCGGGGAGTGGCTGAAGGGCAACGTGGACTGGGCGCTCTCGCGTGAGCGCTACTGGGGCACACCCCTGCCGGTGTGGCGCTGCGGACGGGGGCATACGCACACGATCGGGTCATTCGCCGAGCTGGAGCAACTGTCCGGGAGGACGCTGGCAGACCATCACCGCCCGTATGTGGACGAGATCACGTTCCGCTGCCCCCACCATGACGACGACGGGACCGTGGCGTGCGGCGAGTCGATGCGGCGAGTCGAGGAGGTGATCGACGTGTGGTTTGACTCGGGCGCGATGCCGTTCGCCCAGCACCACAGCCCGTTCGAGCACGAGCGGGAGCTCGCGCGGAGCTATCCGGCGGACTTCATCTGCGAGGCGCAGGATCAGACGCGGGGGTGGTTCTACTCGCTGCTGGCGGTCGCGACGCTGCTGGAGCGCGAGGCGCCGTACCGGAACGTGGTGTGCCTGGGACTGATCCTGGACGGGGATGGGCAGAAGATGTCCAAGTCCAAGGGCAACACGGTCGAGCCTTGGCAGGTGCTCGACTCTTACGGCGCGGATGCGTTCAGGTGGTATTTCTTCACCTCGAAGCAGCCGTGGGACGGATACCGGTTCTCGCAGGAGGCGATCGGCGAGGGCGTGCGGCTGTTCTTGAAGCAGCTGTGGAGCACGTACTACTTCTATGCGCTCTACGCGCGCGCGGGCGCCCAGGCGCTGTCACAGTCCGACGGGGCGCAGCCGGCGAGCGGTCCCGACGGTGACCTGGATCGCTGGGCGCGCTCGCGCACGGCCGCGACGGCCGAACTGGTGGCGGAGCGACTGGACGCGTATGACGTGACGAGCGCGGGGCGGGCGATCGGCGAGCTTGTGGACGAGCTGTCGAACTGGTACGTGCGCCGCTCCAGGAGGCGGTTCTGGGACGGCGAGAGGGCGGCGTTCGAGACGCTGCGCGAGTGCCTGCTGACGATCGCCAAGCTGCTGGCGCCGCTGTGCCCGTTCGTGGCGGACGAGATCTACGACAACCTCGACGGGACGCTCGCGAGCGTCCACCTGTGCGACTTCCCGGCCGGCGCTGCGTTGCCGGAACGCGACCGCGAGCTCGAGGAGGCGATGGCGCTCGCGCGTGAGACGGTCAGGCTGGGGCTGGGCGCGCGGGGCAAGGCCAAGCTGAAGGTGCGCCAGCCGCTGCGCGAGGCGGTGGTGGTGGCGCACGGTCGCGAGCGCGCGGCGATCGAACGGCTGGCGGAGGTCGTAAGGGAGGAGCTGAACGTCAGGCAGGTCAGGTTCGTGGCGGCCGCGGAGGAGCTGAGCGAGTACGAGATCAAGGCCAACTACCGCGCGCTGGGACCGCTGTTCGGCAAGGACATGCCCGGGGCCGCGGAGGCGATTGCGGCGCTCGACCCCGCGCGGGTGGCCACGGCGATCCGTGACGGGAAGGGCGAGGTCGGGATCGCGGTGGGCGGACGCGAGCACACGCTGTCGGCGGATGACGTGATCCTAACGCTGAAGGCGCCCGAGGGATATGCGGTCGAGCGCGAGGGCGCGCACGCGGTCGCGCTCGATCTGACGCTCGACGAGGACCTGTGCCGCGAGGGTCACGCGCGCGAGATCGTGCACGCTGTGCAGAACGCGCGCAAGGCCGCGGGATTGCAGGTCGAGGACCGGATCGAGCTGGTACTGACGGGTGCTCCGACCCTGGTCGAGGCCGCCGCGTCCCACCGCGACTACCTCACGGGCGAGACGCTGGCGATCGAGCTGAGCCTGGGAGGGGACGGCGCGGGCGCCGGGCAAGACGGCGCCTCTGCCGGCGTCTACCGCGAGCGGACCGAGGTGGACGGCCTGGAGCTCAGGATTGCGCTGAGCAAGATCGACCGCGCCTCCTAAGGCCAGGAGGCGCGGTCGTCATCCTCTCGATGTGGCCGGCTCAGGCTGGTGCGAGAGCGGGCTCGAGCTCCTGCTCGAGCTTCTTCTTTGGGTAGGCCCCGACGACGGTCTTGACGGGGGCGCCGCCCTTGAAGAGGATCAGCGTGGGGATCGAGAGGACCTGGTACTGGGCCGCGGTCTGCTGGTTGTCGTCGACGTTGAGCTTGACGATGCGCAGGTCCGGGCGCTCGGAGGCGATCTCCTCGAGCACCGGGGCGACGACCCGGCAGGGGCCGCACCAAGGGGCCCAGAAGTCGACCAGCACGGGACCCTCGGACTCGATGACCTCGGCGGTGAAGTTGTTGTCGGTGACTTCGCTGAGGGTGTGAGCCATGGTGTCTCCTTGAGGATCGCGGTGTGATTCGGGAAAGGTCTCACCATCACTATACAAAGTGAAGCAAGGGTTGTCGGGCCGCCCGTAGAGGCACCGGGAATGCTGCGGACGTCATCACACTTCAACGTATCACAGATTATATACTTTGTAAGATAGTTTACATATTTTCCAAAATTGTGCTACAGTCTGCTCACACCTCCACGAAACAAAGGACCACGACGTGCCGACCAAGACCATTCGCATCTCTGACGAGCAGGCCGCCGCGCTTGAGGCGGTCGCGATGGCCGACGAGACCACGGTCTCCGAGATCGTGCGGGACGCCATCTCAGAGCGCCTCGCCGTGCTCCGTAAGGACAAGGAGCTCCAGGCACGCCTGGACGCAGCTCTTGATCGGCGACGAGGAGCACTCGACCTCCTCGCCAAGTAGACGCCCTCAACCTCAGCTCAGTTGACCGTGACGGTCCAGCCTTCGGAGTAGCGCACGACCGGCGGGTGGATGCCCGTCAAGGCGGTGAAGAGGTGCGGGGAGACGTAGACCTCGATCAGCGCGGCGATCACGAGCATGGGCACGGCGATCGCGACCGTGACGAAGGTGGCGGCGAGCAGCTGCTCCCACTCGCCGCGGCGGCTGGCGATGATCCAGGCGGCCAGCGGCAGGAACAGTGCGATCAGCTCGAGGATCGCGTGCGGGAGCACGCCGAGCAGCAGCAGCGCCGGGGAGACGCGCAGGAAGTGGGCGACGCCGGCGAGGGTGTGGCCGAGCGTGTAGGCCTGGATCGAGAGCGAGAAGGCGGTGGCGCAGACGACGAAGGCGATCGCGATGCGTCCGCCGTGGGCGTGCACCCAGCGCGAGAGGCCACTGCGCGAGGACGCCTGCAGCGGCAGCGAGCTGCCGGCGATGAAGCCGGCGACGCAGGCCATCGCGTGCAGGGCGAGCACGAGCATGTTGTGGCCGAGCACTCGCGCGATGTCGGCGCCATCGCCCACGACGAATGGCGGCTGAAGCGAGATGACCTGGACGTAATGGGGAGAGAGCGCGGCGACGAGCAGAACGGCGGCAAGCAGCCCGGCGGCGGCCAGCGCGGCACCGGCGAGCCAGCGGCCGAGGATCGGACCGGGATTGCGCTGCCACGCGCGCAGGGTCGAGCGCGTGTGGCGCACACCGTGCGCGAAGGCGTAGGCCGAGGCATCCATCTACCCCGTTCATCGGCCCGGCGACGATGCGACCTGAGCGGCCGGTGACGATCGAGCCGTGCGGGCTATCGAGTCGTGCGGGTTGGGTGCTCCTGTGCGGACCGCGCGCCCGTGTCCGCCACCTGCGAGCGGGGCGAGGGCGGCTGGGAGCTGAAGCGCAACAGGGGCACGAGCCACATCGCCTCGGCGGCGATGCGCCAGGACATCTTGGACTGGCCGCGGGTGCGATCGCGGAAGACGATCGGCACCTCGAGCACGCGAAAGCCTGCCTGGACGGAGCGGTAGGTGAGCTCGACCTGGAAGGCGTAGCCGTGGGAGCGGACGGAGTCGAAGTGGATCGCTTCCAGGACCTCGCGGCGAAAGCACTTGAAGCCGCCCGTCAGGTCGCGCACGTGCAGGCCGAGCACGATGCGCGCGTAGGTGGAGCCGCCCTGGGAGATGAAGCGGCGCAACAGGCCCCAGTCGTTGACGCCCCCGCCGGGGATGTAGCGGGAGCCGAGCGCGAGGTCGGCGCCGGAGCGCACGGCGTCGAGCAGGCGGGCGAGGTCGGCGGGGTCGTGGGAGAAGTCGCAGTCCATCTCGAACACGTAGGCGGCGCCGTGGTCGAGCGCGTGACGAAAGCCGGCGAGGTAGGCGGGACCGATGCCGTTCTTCTCGCTGCGGTGCAGCACCCGCACCCAGTCGTGCTCGGCGGCGAAGTCATCGGCGATCTCGCCGGTGCCGTCGGGCGAGCCGTCGTCGACGACGAGAATACGAAAGCCCTCCGGGGAGGCCCCGGCGAGCACCTTGCCAGCGGCGGCGAGCATCGCGGCGATGTTGGGGGCCTCGTTGTAGGTCGGGAGGATCAGCCAGGGAAGGGCGGGCGTGTCGGGCGCGGGCTCGGACTCGGACATGGGGTCGGCGTACCCTACGGGTTCGCGTCTGAGGAAGCGGCCGGTCGAGGATGCCGTGGGATGCGTACGCTGGTGCGATGGAGCTGTCGAACGGGGCGATCGCGGACGCGCTGGAAGAGTTGGGGGACCTGTATGAGCTCGACGGGGCGATCGTGCACCGGGTGCTGGCCTACCGGACGGCCGCGAAGACGGTGCGTGAAGCAACGGTGTCGGTGGGGGCGCTCGCGCGGGAGGGGCGCGCTGTGCAGCTGAAGGGGATCGGCGAGACCTTGCAGGAGAAGATCCGGGCGCTGTGTGAGACGGGGACGATCCCGGCGGCGCAGAAGCTGCAGGCGAAGTTCCCTCCAGGGTTGATCGAGATCACGCGACTGCCGGGGATCGGCGCCAAGCGGGCACGGCTGCTGCATTCGGCGCTCGGGATCGACTCGCCACGGGCATTGCGCGAGGCGGCGCTCGAGCAGCGCGTGCGCGACGTGAAAGGGCTGGGGGCGAAGTTCGAGGAAGGCGTGCTGAGCGCACTTGAGCGGGCGGCCGAAAACCCCGATGAGAATGGCGGTGGGCGGGTGCGCCTGCTGCTGCCGCAGGCGCTCGAGGTCGGCGAGGCGCTGGCGCGCGGGTTGAGCGAAGGCAGCGCGGGCGAGGGCGCGCGGGTGATGGTGGCGGGATCGGCACGGAGGATGGGCGACAGCGTGAAGGACATCGACCTGATCGCGGTCACGAAACGGCCGGTGACGCTGGCGAAGCGGCTGGCGGAGCTGGAGGAGATCGAGAGCGTTTCGTCGGCGAGCGCGGTCGGCGCGAGAGGCCGCGCGCACGTCGGCGTGAACGTCGATCTGCGAATCGGAAAGCCGCGGGAGCTGGGGAATCTGCTGCAGCACTTCACCGGTTCGGGGCGCCACAACGCGGCGTTGCGCGAACTGGCGGTCAGGAATGGGCTGCACGTGTCCGAGCACGGCGTGCTGAGCGACGCGGACGGCCGGACGCGCACCTGTGAGAGCGAGAGCGCGGTGTATGAGGCGGTGGGGATGGCCTTCATCGAGCCGGAGCTGCGCGAGGACCGCGGCGAGCTGGCGGCAGCGCTGGATGGCGGGAAGGGGCTGCCGAGGCTGATCGAGCGGGGGGACATCCGGGGGGATCTGCACTGCCACACGATCGCCTCGGACGGGCACGGCACGATCGCGGAGATGGCCGCGGCGGCGCGAGAGCTGGGGTATGAGTATGTGGCGATCACCGACCATTCGGCGACGCACGGGTTCGGCAACGATGTCTCCCCCGATGAGCTGAGACGCCAGATTGAGCGGGTGCGGGAGGTGGATGCGCAGATCGAGGGCATCGCGGTGAAGGCGGGCAGCGAGGTGAACATCCTGCCGGATGGGAGCCTGGACTACGAGGACGAGCTGCTGGCGGAGCTGGACTGGGTGGTGGCGAGCGTGCATACGGCGTTTGGGATGGGCGAGGAGGCGATGACCGCGCGGATGATCAGTGCGATCGAGCACCCGCTGGTGGATGCGATCGGGCATCCGACGGGGAGGATGATCGTGCGGCGCGAGCCATATGCGATCGACCTGCGGGCCGTCGGCGAGGCGGCGGCGCGGACGGGGACGCTGCTCGAGATCAACGCGAATCCGGACCGGCGCGACCTGTCGGACGTGAACGCTCGCAACGCGGTCGGGGCGGGCGCGATGATCGTGATCGACTCGGACGCTCACAAAGTGGTGACGCTTGCGAACATGCGCTGGGGAATCGCGACGGCCCGGCGGGCGTGGCTGACGCGCGAGGACGTGGCGAACACGCGAGGGTGGGACGAGCTCGTGAGGATGCGCAAACGCAATCGCGCGAAGTAGCGCCGGCGAGGGTGGGGGACCCATAGCCCGCTGCTCCGTACAGCCCTGCCGGCGCCGGTCACCGCACGGAGTGGCGCTCAGGGAGCGGTGGCTTGCAGGTCGCCGCCAGAGAACGGTGGTGAGCTTATTCAAGCAAATGTGTCTTTCCTTGAATAGGAAGAAAAAATACCGGCTCTTGCGCAGCCACGCTTGAATAGCGTGCCGAGCCTCCTGCTCTATTCTGGAAACCTGAATACAATTGGAATAGTGGCTGTTTATTATCATGATAATCAGAACAATCGGCTGGTTAGAAGCATCGGGAGCAAGCGCTCGGCGGCCAGCCGGTCGACCTCGGCACGGCCGAAGGGCGCGAGGGCAAGAAACGCGCGAGCCGCGTAGCCACGCCCGGCATCATCGAGCGCGGTGCGCAAGCAGGCGCTGAGATCGTCTGAGACCAGGCGCGGATCGAGCGCGCGCGCGAGCGGCAGCGCGGCGTAGGGGCCGGGGGCGGGAGTGGTGACGAGCTGGCAGCCGTCGGCGAGGGCCTCGAGCTGGGCGAGGCCGTAGTCCTCGCGGCGGGGAGCGCAGACGAAGACGCGGGCTCGGCGCAGGAGGGCGCGGTAGTCGGCGGGCGCCAGCGAGCCGGTGACGGTTACGCCGACGTTCGGCAGGGAGATGCCGGCACGGGCGAGCTCGGCGGACGAGGCGCCCGCGACATATAGCTGCTCGTTGGAGCGGCGAACGCGGGCCCAGGCGGAGAGGACGCGGTCGAGTCCCTTCTTGAGGGGGTTGGCGGCATAGGCGATCGCCGCGATGTCGCGCACCGGGGCCGGGGGGCCGGAGGGCTCGACCGGGACGGGCAGGACGAGGGCACGATCACCGCCGGTGCGCGCGACAGGGGGCGCCTCGCCGAGACCGCCTTCGCTCCAGGGCAGCAGCAGCGGCGCCTGGGAGAGACGGCGGCGCTCCAGGGGGCGCTGCCAGAGGCCGTGGCGCCCGGGGCGATTGCCGGCGGAGGGAGCGTCGAAGCGGATCGCGCCCGGCGCCGGCCACAGGAGCGCTGAGGTGGTGCTGGAGTAGACGATCGCGCGCGGACGGTGCTCGGCGAGCCCGGCCCGGGCGGCGCGGCGAGCGGCGAGCGCCCAGGCGAGGTCGGTGAGGGCGAGCGTGCGCACCCCACGCGGGGGCGCGGCGCTGAGGAGCGCCACGGACGCGCCGACGCGGCGCAGGGAGTCGGCTAGCTCCGCGTCGGCGGCGCGCAGCCCGGCGGTGGATCCGAGCGAGACGATCAGGACGTCCACTCCCCCCTCGCGCCGCCCCGCGGCCGAGCCCTGCGCCCGGTCGTGAGCGTGCGCCGCGCGCGCGGCCTTGGACACCGCCGCCCCGGGCTCAGATCCCGCGCCGGTGGCGGGCATCAGGTGAGAGAGCCGCCCGAGGGCTCGGGGCGCAGCGCCCTGAAGCCGGGGGTGCGGTGCAGCGCGATCGGCTGAAAGGGCGAGGTGCGGCGGACATGGAAGGAGACCCCGTCGCGCTCCTCGATGGCGGCGACGGCGGCGTGCTGGCGGCGCCAGGCGAGCGCCCAGATGATCGCGAAGCCCACGGCGATGGCGGGGATCTGGGGGGCGAGGAAAGCCAGGCCGCCGGCGATCAGCGTGAACAACAGCAGCGGCCACAGACGGTTGAGGAGGATCACGCCGGGATGGTGCTCGGGCAGGGCGGTGCTGGCGCGCGCACCGGCGAGCAGGCGCGTGATCGGCGGGTTGGCCTCGGCGCGGCGGCCGAGGCGCAGCCCGATCAGGGCGGCGATCACCCACCAGCCCAGCGCGGCGGCGATCAGGCGCTCCTGGGAGCCCACGCTCATCTGCGAGCCGGCGATCGCGAGCACGGTGACTGTGGCGAGCGCGGTCGCGGCGCCCGCGCTGAGCAGGACTGTGGTCTTGAGGAACTCGACGAAGCGCACGTTGCAGCGACCTCCGGGCCCGGCTAGAGCAGCGCCTCGAGCAGGCCGCGCACTCCGCCGGCGCCGTCGATCGTCAGGTCGGCCTCGGCGGCCAGCTCGGGGGGTGTTTCGTCAGAGCCGACGGCGGCGCAGAGGGTGTACTCGAGCGCGGAGTCCCGCGCGAGCGCGCGCAGCGCGCGGAAGGCGTCGATATCGGTCGTGTCATCGCCGACGTAGACCGCGGCCGAGACCGGCTGATCGCGCAGGAGCGCGGCGATGCCGAGACCCTTGTGCAGCTCCACCGGCGGGCGCACCTCCAGGACCTTGCGTCCCCAGTGCACCGCGAATCCCTGCTCGGAGGCTTCGCGGGCGATGTCGGCGGCGACGGCGGCGGCGGCCTCCTCGTCGGGCGCGCCGCGCCAGTGAAACGCGGCGATCGTGTCCTTGTCCTCGCCACGGATGCGCAGTCGCTGGCGCTCGGGCGTGTGCGCGGCGGTGGCGAATGCGCGCACGCGCGGCGCCCACGCCGCGAGATCGGAGTCGAGCTCGGGACGGGTAGCTCCCGGCAGCAGCAGCTCGCCGCCGTGATTGCCGATGTAGGCGATCGTCCCGATCGCGACGATCTGGCGGGCGGTGGCGGCGCGGCGGCCGCTGATGCAACCGACGATGCCATAGCGCTTGGCGATCTCGATCAGCAGCGAGCGTGTGGCCTCGGGGACCTGCGCGTCGGCGGCGTGGCGCACGATCGGCGCGAGCGTGCCGTCGATGTCGAGCAGCACGGCGGCGCGAGACGGATCGCGATGTAGCGGCTCGAGCGCCTCCACGAGCGTAGCGGCTCCTGACACGACACTAGTATGGCGAGCGCCGTGGCCGAATCGCTCCACGTCTCGGGATCGGGCGGGCCGACTCGGGCCGATACCTCTGGAATCGCGCCGATCCCTGCCCCGATGCGCGGCCCTGCCAGGGGTGGGAGTGGGCGGCCGATGGGCGGAGGGATGCCTTCCGCGCGGGCGTTGAAGCTGATGGCGATCGGCACCGCCGCGGGGCTGTTCAGCGGGCTGTTCGGGGTCGGGGGCGGGACCGTGATCGTGCCGCTGCTGGTGGTGTGGCTCGGCTATGAGGAGCGCGAGGCGAGCGGGACCTCGCTGGCGGCGATCGTGTTCATCGCGGCCTTCGCCGCGGCGCTGCAGGGCGTGTATGGCAACGTGCACGTGCTCGATGCGCTGCTGATCGGGATTCCGGCCGTGGGCGGGGTGCTGCTCGGCACGTGGCTGCAACAGCGCATGCACGTGCGGGCGCTGTCGCTGCTGTTCGCGGCGGTGCTCGTCGCCTCGGCGGTGGAGCTGCTGCTCGAATGATCTGGCTGATCCTGATCGGTCTCGCCGCCGGGGTGCTCGGGGGATTGCTGGGCGTGGGCGGCGGCGTGCTGTTCGTGCCCGGGCTCGTGATCGTCCTCGGATTGACCCAGCACGAGGCCGAGGCGACCTCGTTGCTGGCGATTGTGCCGGTCGCGCTGGTGGGCGCGATGCGCCAGGACCGTTACGGCAACGTGCGGCGCGAGGACGCGCTGCTCGTCGGTGTGCTGTCGGTCGCGGGGGTCGCGGGCGGTGTGGCGCTCGCGAACGCGCTGTCGGGCACGGTCCTGCGCACCGCTTTCGCGATCCTGATCCTGCTGATCGCAGCACAGTTGGTGCGCAGGGCGTTGCGCGCAGGCCGCGAGAGCGCGCGAGCGGAGGAACTTGGATCGAGGTGATCCACCGGCGCCGAGGAAACCGTAACAGCAGATATGGGGATCACCTCTGACGATGGTCTAGACTGAGACAGGACATGGGACTGGATAATCCACTTCACATCGCATTTCTGGTGGTGATTCTGCTGCTCGTGTTCGGGGCCAAGCGCCTGCCCGAGATGGGTCGCTCGCTCGGCAGCGGGATGCGCGAGTTCAAGACGTCGATCACCGGTGAGGCCCAGCAGACGCAGACGACGATCGCCGCGAGCGCTCCGCAGCAGCAGGCACAGGCGCCGGCGCAGGCTCCGGTCGCCGAGCCCGCCGCCGTGCCGGTGTCACCCCCGGCGCCGGTATCGCCACCGGATCAGCCACAGGACTCCTGACTTCTCGGGCGCGGCATCGCCGTGACAGGTGAGGCTTGAGGCGTCGCGATCCGGTCAAAGCGTCGCGATCGATAGCCCCACGCGCCGCAGTGCCGACCCACGCCGCAGTGCCGACCCACGCCGCAATGCCGACCCACGCCGAGGTGTCGCGCCTGTCAGCCGCGATGGCGGATCGGACCGGTGTCGACGGCTTCGAACGCGGAGCCCGGCACGCGCTTGATCTGTTCCAGATCGTCGTCGTTCCAGCGCGGATCGGGCGCGCCGGTGATGTACCAGGACGAGCCGTTGTCGGCGACGATCAGCCCGTAGCGCTTGAGCGCGCGCAGCACGATCAGCGACTCGCCGTGAAAGCCGGCAAGCGAATAGCTCGCGCGCAGGCGCAGGCGCAGTCCCATCGGCGGCAGCGCCGGATCGGAGTCGGAGGAGGCGAAGTGGGTCGCCGGGTGGATGTAGCCGCGCTGGGTGCGCGCCACGGTGACGCGCAGAGCGTGGTCGATCTGCCCGGCGCGGACCTCGTCGTAGCGCGCGAGCAGCGGCATGATCGGCAGCCCGGCCGCGTCCGCCGAGGTCCAGCCTTCGGGGCGCAGGGCGCTCGAGCGCAGGTTGAACACGGCGCCCGAGCCGGCTTCCCAGCCCGCTCCACGGCGACGCGCCGAGTACAGCTCATACAGCTTGCACGTTCCCCGTTGCAACACGAGCACGTGCCTGTCGCCCTCTTCGCCTGCCCCCTCGACCCGGGCGTTCGGGGGAATCGGATATGGCCCCGGCTCGGATTCTTCGCCGAATTCGCTGAAGGCGATCGGGACGCGCGGCTGCCTTGGGCCGACGACCGTGTAGGGGATGCCATAGCTGGGGTTCGTGCCGAAGTCGGGGTGCAGGCGCCCGCTCAGGCCGATGCTCGCGATGTACTGCTCCGAGCGCGGATCGACGGGGGCGTGGGAGATGTCCCGGTTCAGAGAGTTGTTCGCGGGGAACAGCGGACAGCCGTACTCGCGCGGACCCGCCGGCGCGAGCGCGGGAGCGGCGGCGGCACAGGCGAGCGTGACCATCCAGACCACCACGCAGGGCCAGAGACAGGATGGATGCAGACATGTCCATTGATGCTGTCGCGACGATTGCATGTGCACACGCTATGCGACAGAGCGCTCGACAGGTAGCGCCTGGGACTCCGGACGCCTCCAGTCAAGCGCCGAAGATGGCCCGGTCAGCCCGCGACATGGAAGACTTTGCTTCGGAAGACGAGGAAGCTGATGATCGTGAGCATCGGCGCAGTCACCAGATAGACAATCGTTACCGGTACACCTAGAGCGCTCGGCAGCAGCAACGTGGATATGGCTGTGACGGAATATTGGAAGCCCGCAACCAGCAGATAACGACCCATCTGCTCGCGGACGCCCAGAGCGAACTGGGCATTATTCACCCAGACGAACATTCGCTGCAGTGTAAAATGCACACAGACGCCGGCCAAGAAACCGATACCCAAGGCAAGCTGAAACGGCACGTCAAAGACATCGGCCAGTACCGTCGTCGTGGCCACGTAGATGAGCGCGACGAAGCAGCCGACGAGGACATAGCGAACGCCCTGACCGACGAGACCCGAGTCCGGGGAGCGAATGTACAGGACGTGCTGACTCAGAGACCTTCTTGACGGAATCACCCCTGCCGGATCAGATTGATGAATTACTTTAGACACGAACCTTATAGAATACTGGCATTTGCATGATTCTGAGCCCGACAGAGCCTTATCGCCCTGCGCAGAGCTCCCATCCATAGGGCGCCGACGCTTGCCATCCGCGACTTTGCCCAATATCGCGGATATTTGTTTCTTACCCGGAACCCGCTCCGGCCCCGGTGCGAGCGTCGACGCTCACGTTCGATCTGGAACCACCCTCGAGCACAGCCGCAAATCCCCCGCGCGAGCCGATCTTGGATTCGAGCTGGCGTCTGTGCGAGCACTTACCACCCCGTGTATGAGATGTCGGCCGTCGAGCCATTTATGACCGCCGTGATCATAGGATCTGGGCCGGCTGGCGTCGCCGCGGCCCAAGCGCTCTGTGACACCGGGCATAAGGTAATAGTCATAGACGCTGGTGACAAGATCGAGACGGGGCGGATGAGCCTGTTCGAAACCCTCGCGCAGCTGGAGCCCGAGCAATGGCCCCCAGAGCTCGCCGGGCGGGCACGCGACGCTTTCCCGGTGGACATCAGGAAGATCCCGCTGAAGCCCGCGTACGGCTCGCTGTTCCCCTATGCACTGGATGATCCGGACCTGCCGGTCGCGTGCAACGACGCGGAAACTCTGCCGTCGCTGGCATGTGGAGGGCTCAGCAATGCGTGGGGTGCATCGATCCTTCCCTTCCGTCGGCGAGACATCGAGGATTGGCCGATCTCACTCGACGAGCTCGAGCCTCACTACAGGGCCGTGCTGCGCTTTGTCCCGATTGCGGCCGAGCACGATGAGCTCTCTGAGATCCTGCCGCTGTATGCCGACTCGCCGTCCGCATTGCGCCATGGGCCACAGACAGAGATGCTGCTGGGTCGCCTGCGCCGGCGCACTGTCGCATTGCAAGCGGCCGGCTTTCGTTTTGGGGCATCCCGACTGGCGGTTAACGCGTCCGCGGGACACGCCAACGGTTGCCGCTACAGCGGCATGTGCCTGTACGGCTGTCCGTATGGATCGATCTACAACGCCTCGCACACGCTCGATGAGCTCGTTCGCACCGGCGGCGTCGAGTATCGAGGCGGTGTTTACGTCGACCGCCTGACCGAAGGCGACGACGGCTCGGTGGCGATTGATTTTCACCGGCGCGGACGCACCACGGACACGGGTCGGCTGACCGCATCGCGCGTGTTCGTCGCGTGTGGCCCAATTTCCTCGACAAGGCTCATGCTCGACTCGCTCGGACGCGCCCGGCTGAGTCGAAGACTGCAGGACAGTCAGTATTTCATCGTGCCGATGCTGACTCCGCGCGCCGCGCCCGTCAGCGTTGCGACTCAGGGCAATACGCTTGCGCAGATATTTGTGGAGCTTGAGGATATGCATGTCTGCGAGCGCACCGTGCACTTGCAACTGTACGGATACAACGACCTCATGCTCTCGGCGCTGGCGCAGCGACTGCCGTTGAGCGCGGCGAGACTCGAGCGAATGCTGCAGCCGCTCCTCGGGCGCCTGGTCGTCATCCAAGGCTACCTGCACTCGGCGGACTCCCCCGGGCTTACGGTGCACCGCGACTCCAAAGGCATTCGCGTCGTCGGCGACGATGGAGCGGTCGGCGCCGCGCGTGTGAGGGGGCTCGTGCGTCACCTCGCCGGGAGCGGACGCCTGCTCGGCATGTTCCCGATACCCCATCTCGTCCAGGTCGGGCGTCCGGGCAAGAGCAACCACATCGGCGGCTCGCTGCCGATGCGACGCCGGCCGGGCGAGTTGGAGACCGACACGCTCGGACGCCCACCCGGCTGGAATCGCGTGCACATCGTGGACGCCTCGATCTTTCCCTCGGTGCCGGCGACGACGGTGACGATCTCGGTTATGGCGAACGCACACCGCATCGCAACCATCGCCGCCAGAGCCGGCGCCTGATAAGAGCAGGAGCTTCTCGGGAGCGCGTCGCGTCGGGCCACGCGATCATCGGGCCCGTGGCTCACGCCACATGGTCCAGACCCGGGGGCCGCAGGGCAGACGCAACTCCCCGGTCACTCGAAAGCCGTGGCGGGCATAGAAGTCGAGGTTGCGCTCGTGAGAGGACTCCAGGTAAGCGCCGACACCTTCGCCGTCGCACATCTTCAGCACCGGCGCAAGCACCGCTGAGCCGTGGCCATGTCCTTGCGCATCGGGGTCGGTGCCGAGCAGGGAGAGGTACCAGTGGAGTGGGCCGTGAGGGCGCCGACGCTGGATCTTGGTCAGGCCCAGCGCGAGCATGGGCAGGCGCATCAGCAGGTGAGGATGAAGAAAGCCGCGCGCCAGACGGGCGTTCTGGAGGAGCGTGGTCCGCAACCGCCCAGGCGGCGCCCACAGCGCGGCGCTGGAGGTCTCGGAAGTGGTCCAGATCTCTCCGTATGCGAGCAGCTGGCGCAAACGGGCGTGGTGAATGCTTTCGAGCACCCCCGGGCGCAGCGCGGCGGATCGGCAGGCCCACACCGCGAGCGGATCATCGAAGAAGGCGCGTCCGAGCATCCGTGTGAGCGATGGCACGTCTGCCGTCGTGGCTCTGCGGATCGTCGTAGAGGGGACCGTGGTGCTCGCCGTCTGCCCGGGCTGGTGGATCGACGAGCACAGGCGCTGAGCGATGACTGCCCGATCGGCGGCGCCGACTGATGGCGATTCTCGACGGGACTCAGGCACGCGGGAGGCCTGACGGGACGCTGGGTGCGGGCGATCGGCGCCTCCAGCGCTCCCGAGAGTGATGGCGCGCCATGCGCCAGCCGAGGCGGACCATCGCGGAGGTCGTGCGCTCGGCGCTCGCCACCACATCCTCGAGGGCAGCGGCAAAGCGTCTGATCTCCTGCTCCTCGATGACGAGGGCCGGCAGCCCCTTGATGATGTTCATACGAGGTCCCGTGACCTGGCAGAGCACTTTGTGGTCATGAAAGAGCGGAACGGTGACCAGTTGGGAGAACACCCCCGGCTGGGCCGACTCGATCGCCCTCCATACCGAGCGCACGCCGTGCCCCTCCGGAGGACCGAGCTCGATCGCCCACATCAGTCCCATCCCCCGCACATCGCGCACGATCTCGTAGCGATCCACCAGCGGCCGTGTGAGCTCGAGCAGCAGCTCGCCCATGCGCGCGGCGCGCGCCACGAGATCTTCGCGGTCGAGTACGCGCAGCGTCGCCAGCCCGACGGCGGCCGCAAGATCGTTGCTGCCGAAGGTCGAGCCGTGACGACCGGCGCGCTTCATCCGGTCGAACACCCGGTCGAAGGCCTCGCGCGAGACGAGCACGGCCCCGATCGGAACAAAGCCGCCAGAGAGCGCCTTGGAGAGGCAGATCATGTCAGGCGCAAGATCCCAGTGCTCGAGCGCCAAAAAGCGCCCTGTACGTCCGATCCCGGTCTGCACCTCGTCGCAGACGAACAGGGTTCCGGCCGCACGACACAGCGCCTGGGCGCCGGGCAGGTATGCGGCCGGCGGCAGGCTGACGCCCTTGCCCTGAATCGGCTCGACGATAAATCCGGCGACATCGCCGCGACTCAGCTCGTGCTCGAGGGCATCGAGGTCTCCGAATGGCACCGGATCGCAGCCGGGCAGCAGTGGACCGAAGCCTTCACGGAACTCTGAGTGCCCGTTGACGGACAGCGCTCCCAGCGCCAGACCGTGAAAGCCCTGCTCGGTATAGAGCATCCGCGGCCGGCCGGTCGCGGCCCGCGCGATCTTGATCGCGGCCTCGACCGCCTCAGAGCCCGTGTTGGCGGGGACCATCGCCGAGAGGCTGCTGGGCACACGGGCGAGCAGCTCCTCGGCGAGCACGCCATTCAACAGCGTCACGCCGAGCTGGGGCAGATTGGCGGTGTGTGCCTCCAGCACTTCTTCGATGGCGGCGATCACCTCCGGGTGATTACGGCCGATCGCGAAGACCCCCGACCCTCCGAGCACGTCGAGATAGCGATCGCCCGTCGAGTCGATCAGATGAGCCCCCTCACCGCCGACCCACTGCCGATCGAAGCCGATGGTCCGTACCACTCGTCCCATCTGCAGGTTCACATACTGGTTGTTGAGCGCCATCTCCTCGCCTGCGCGGCTCGCGAGGATCTCGCGTATGACATGCGATGGAACGCCGGGCTCGGCAGATCCCACTGTTGTCGGACGAAGCATTACCCGAACACCACGTGGCCGTGGACGCCGCTGACCACGTGCCAGACAACGGCCATGAACACCAGGTAGGCGGCTGCGAGTATCGCCGACGTTCGAAAGCGTCGCAGACCTGCCTCGGGCGGCCCGATCGGATTCGGCCAACCGGGCGCCAGCACCAACATGTAGCTGAGCAGGTAGGCCGGCAGCATGTAGCGAGTCTCCATCTCGGTGGGCACCGACGTCAGGCAGCAGAGCAGCAGTGCGACGGGATAGCGCCATCGAGCCGGAGAGAGTCGGCGCCTGGCGCTGGGCCAGAGCACACGTACCAGTGCGAGAAAGACGAGCAGAAAGCCCGCCAGCCGCAGCCAGAGACGTCCTTCCGAATCGCGATGTTCTACGTATATGGTGTTGTAACGTGCATCCATGCCGTTGATGATGTGGCGCGCCAGCAGAGGGATCATGACATCGGGGTGACTGACAATCACCCCGATGTACTGGCTCGGGGTTTCGATTTTGCCTTCCGGCTGCTGTGCCAGGAGCCGCTGTCCCGTTTCGTCGCCGTAGGCGATCGCAGAAGGCCCTTCAGGACCCTCATAGGTGTCCCAACGCTGGTTGACCATGCCTTCGGCGAGCTTTGTCTTTTCCAAATCAGTGGACGCGCCGGGAATGAAGCTCCAGGTGTTGTAGTAACGGTGCGCCGACAGCGACTGTGGCAGCGATGCCACCAGAAAGCCGACGACGAGCAGGCCGACACAGAGCGCCCGCCTGGCGAGGGAGGGGTGCGGGGCGCCGCGCTGATCGAACCACGACAGTGCGACGATGACCAACAGCATTGGTAGCAGCGTCAGGTCAGCCGGCCGCATGTTGACCGCCAGGCCGCCCGCGATGCCCGCGATCAGCATCCAGCCTGGCGTGTCGACTCGAGCGATCGCCACGAGAGCGACCAGCACCATCGTCAGCCCCGGAAAATCAGCCAATGGATAGTTGATATCCCCGCTCCAGAAAATGACAAGCAGCGCTGTGAGCGCGAGGCGCCGCCAGAGCCCCCAGCGATGTTCCGGCCAAGCGATTTCTGCGAGTCTCGGAGCGAGAACCGCTCCGATAAGCGCATAGAGCAGGACGTTGAAGATCATGGCCATGGATGCCTGACTCCACTGGACAGCGTCGCCGATCGCCTGCAGCCCGTAGATCGTCAATGGCAGCGCGTAGCCCCGCAGCGGGCTTTCGAAGTTCAGCAGCGAGAAGTGCCCTGGTTTGGTGAACACCCTCGCCAGCGACCAGTATTCGCTCGAGTCCCCGTAGAAGGGTCTCGTGCCCTGGAGGAGTCCGACGAGAAGCACGCCGGCGAACGCGACGGCGAATCCGATGACGGCCGGCCCCGGTCGCCGGCGCGCCAAGACGTCGGGCAGCTTCGAAGCGCCCCTTTCCTGAGTGATCTCGACCGAGATGAGGATCAACTCCTCGATGCCACTGGAGCGCGGCGAGCATCGCTCTGGGGAACCCGGCACGCCGCGAACGTGTTGAGCCCGAGCTTGTGTCGCCGGCAGGAGATCTTGCTCGGATGAAACCCCGCTCGCACGAGCATCGGCCACAGGTCTCGCGGGTCGTAATAGCACTTGTGGTCGTCCATCTCGATGCTTGGACTGCAGCCGAGGCGAAAAGCGGAGAGCTCGAGCCACGGCTTGCCGCGCCATGAGGGAACGTTGATCAGGGCAAGACCGCCCGGCGCCAGGATGCGGTGGAAGCCGTCGAGCGCGCTCTGCGGTCGATCGAGGTGCTCGAGCACCGACAGGCATAGAACGATGTCCAGCGAATGGTCGGGGATGGTGGGCAGAACGATCCCGATCGGATCTTCGGCGGCTCTCACCTTGGGGTGATGCCGGAGGTCTTCGGCGAGCTGAACGTCGACCAGCAGCATGTGCTGGACATCGGGAAGAACCTGCCGGGCGAAGCGGGCGTGGTAGCCGCAGCCGAAGTCGGCGACCCGCTTGCCGGCAAATGTCGCGTGACGCCGAACCGCTATCGAACTGAGCCAAACGCCGAAACGGTCGACGGGCGAGAGAGGGCTTTGCTGACCGTAGGCCTCGTCACGCATTCACGCGCCCCCATCGAGCCACTCGCTGCGTGGCAATGACCGCCCCATGGAGCACGAGCGTGAATGTGAACAGTGAAAAGCCGATCATCATGAGCATCAGTCCGGTGATCCCGAGACCGTCCTGGACGGAGGCCTGCAAGCTGAGGCTCTCGTGATGGGACAGGTAGTAGACGATCAGGGGCACGGTGCAGCCAAACCCCGCAAGCGCGACGATCGCGGCCAGGACGGCGCTGCGCGTGTACGAGAAGGTCTTCAACCATCGATCCGTGGCTCGCCCCTGGTAGTCAAGCAGAACCTGTGCGATGCAGCCGAGCAAGAACGCCTGCAACCCGATAATGGTGAAGGTCATGCCAAAAAGCATCCAATACAGCGAGAAAGTGATATGTCCGATCGTGAGCGGACCGGCGCTGAGCGGTAGCGTGATCAGCAGACCGATGACAAATGCAAGGAGGCCGGACTTGAGCATGAAGAAGTCGGAGCCATAGACGAACATGACGCGCAGATTGGTCCACGCCGCCCGCCACGGAGACAGCCAGCCGGCGCGCTTGTGATGACTGAGACGCCCATCGCGGTCTTTGAGAAAGCGGACCGGCACCTCGGTCGTGCGCAGTCCCATCTGCACGGACTTGATCACCATCTCCGAGGCGTACTCCCATGAGTCCGATTCAAGATCCATCGCGACGAGGCCATCCCGAGTGATCCCCCGCATGCCACAGTGAATGTCGGAGAAGCGGCTGGAGTAGAGGCGATTGAGAATCCAGGTCGTGACCGGGGTGCCGAGATATCGGTGCAGGCGCGGCATCGAGCCGGGCTCGATCGACCCCTTCCAGCGGGAGCCCATCACGAACTCATAGCCCTCGCGGAAGCGATCCACGAACGGCTTGACGTGCCGGAAGTCATAGGTGCAATCGGCGTCCCCCATCAGCACATAGGAGCCGCGCACGTGCGGGATCGCCTCCTTGTAGGCTCGCCCGAGTCCGCGCTTGGGGGTGCGCAGCACGCGCGCCCCCACCTCCAGCGCACGCATCGCGGTCATGTCGGTGGAGCTGTCGACGATCATGATCTCACCGCATATGCCGGCCTCTGTCAGACCCTCCTGACACCAGCGGACGAACTCCGAGATGGTCAGCTGCTCGTTCAACGCCGGGACCACGATCGACAGTTCCGGACTGTCGGCGTCGTGCAGAGGAATGAGCAACCGCGTCTCGCTCCCCTCTTCCACATGGTGGCCGGCGTTTTCCTGCGCCCGAGCCTGTGGATGCGTGTCGATGCCGGCTGTCAGGACGGTCACCGGTTTACTCCCTGCGAGGCCTCGGCGAGGTTTGCGTCGATGGAGTCGAGCAGCGCCTCGGTGGAGCTGTGGCGGCAGCGCCAGCCCAGAGAGAGGAGCTTGTCGCTGCGGAAGCGTACGATCGGCACGTCGCCCTTCCAGCCGCGAGAGCCGCCCGTGTACTCGTAACGCACCCCGGGCAGCCCCATTCGCTCGACCACGAGATCCGCGATCTCGGTCACCGTCAGGTGGTCGCCCGTGCCGGCGTTGAAGACGTCGAAGCCCTCCCAGCCAAGGTCCGTGAGGGTGAGCATCGCCGAGACCACGTCGCTGACGTGGATGTAGGACTTGCTCTGGCTGCCATCCCCGAGGATGCGGAGCCTCTCGGGGTCCTCGATCAGGTGGCGCACGAAGTCGTAGGTAACGCCATGTGTCTGCTTGGGACCGACGACATTCGCGAAGCGAAAGACCACGGAGTGGATGCCGAACATGTGCGCGTATGCCGCGAGCATGGCCTCACAGCTGAGCTTGCTGGCGCCGTATGTCGACACCGGAATCAGCGGACCGAACAGCTCGTCGACCTCCCGTTCCCCCAGGTCGCCGTAGACGCCCGAGCCCGATGCATAGGTAATTCGCGACACGCCGTTGATGCGAGCCGCCTCGATCACGTTGTGAGTCAGGAAGGTGCCTTGCCAGAAGTCGACCCCGGGATCATCGACCGCGGCGGCAATATCGGGGTTCGCGGCAAAGAGGTACACGTGATCGGACCCGCGCATAGCCTCGACGACGGTCGCGAGCTGCTGCAAGTCGGCCTCGATCAGCCTGAGTCGAGGATCCTCGAGCAGTCCATCGAGATGAGAAACGCTGCCTGAGGCCAGATTGTCGAACACGACCACCTCCTGATCGGGGCGACGCAGCAGCTCACGAGTGAGGTGGCTGCCGATAAACCCAGCGCCGCCCGCAACAAATGATCGAGTCAGCATGGCGCGAGCCTACCAACCGGACAAATGCCCAAAGAGAGCACACGGCATGGCGGCGCCCGCGGTACCCGACGGACGCTGTCCGAGACGACTTCAGCTTACGATATTCGCGGGAAAACCTGGTACTGCGGGCCAACCGCAGTCGATCGAACTGGACGATATCGAGGCTCGCAATGATCGGCGATGTGTTTCTGAATCCACGCAGGCAAATCGGGCGAAAGCCCCCGAGGGCGCGCCTGCTGGGCGATTCGCCAATCGGGCTCGTCGCAGGCGAGCATTCTCCGAGTAGCCCGAGCGGCATCCTGCGCTTGATGGGATCCACCCTTATCGATCGCGCCACCTCAGCGCGAGTGCCCGTCGAGACGCATTGGCGGCAGACACGTAAGCGCGCCAAATGGGCGAGGTCAGAGACAAAATGCGGGGAATGGCGATGAACGTCGCGTCGCCCCCTGCCCCCTGGTTCGCACGTCTGCCAATTGTGGGAGCACGTGCTTCCCACTGGGACTCGATCGATTGGGCGTTTGGAGGCATATTTATTTTTGCGTCCATCTTTTACATATGGACCGCCGCCACCTCACAGCCGCTGACCCTTCACGGCGGCTCGTCCGATCGATACAACCTCCTGGCAAATGCCCTGCTTCATCTTCACCTCTCAGTTGGCCACGCGCCCGCCCAACTCCTCAACCTCGCTGACCCTTACAACCCGGAAGAAAATCGCCTGCTCCTGCATGGCCCCACGGACGCCACCAGTATCGGCGATGACCTCCTGTACAACGGTAATCTGTACTTCGTCTGGGGACCGGGACCGGCGCTCGTTCTGCTGATACCTCTGCATCTGCTTGGCTTCGAACCTTCGGCCAGCGTTACGGGCTCCGTTTTTGCGATCGCCGGTGTCGGGTTTGCTCTGGCGGCATTGCGCGTGCTGATCAGGAAGATCGGCAACGAGACTCTGTGGATATGCATCCTCGCTGGGCTAGCCGTCGCATTCTCGTCGGTTATCCCATTCCTGCTGCGCTACCCATACGTCACCGATGACACGATAGCCTGTGGTTACTGTTTCACGATGGCCGGCATCTGGCTCGCCTTCTCTGCGATAGCAGACCGGCGAGCGTCGCCGGCTCGTGTCACGGTGATGAGCCTTTGCTTTGGGCTCGCAGTGCTCTCCAGACCGGCGCTCGTCCTGGTTGCCCTGATACTCGTGCCGGTTTACACGTCATTGCGACCCGGCAGATCGCGCCGCGAGCTGCTGATGACGCTGGCCGGCCCGGTTGGCGTCTGCTGCCTGCTGCTGCTGGCATATAATCAAGCGCGCTTTCACCAACCTCTGGAATTCGGCGCTCGCTACCAGCTGTCTGGTTATGACTCGCGTACCGCGCCACTGCACCATCTCGGCTACGTGCTGCCAGGCGCCTGGCCCTACGTGTGGTCTCTGCCTCGACTCTCGATCGTCTTTCCATTCATCCTCCTCACCCCGCCGGCCCTCACGTCCCCGGCGGGCCTGGCCGCCCCTGAGATGACCGGTGGGTTGCTGCCGATGACGCCGATTGTGATTTTCCTTGCGGCGCTGCCCTGGCTCTGGCGCCGCCGCCCCGCCGCGCTCGGCACGCTCGCCCTTGCGCTGATCATCCTGGCAGGCGTCGGCCTGCTCATCATGATCCTTCCCGCGTATCAATTCTTTGCGCCAACTGAGCGCTACACGGTTGAATTCTCTACTCTCTTCGTGCTCGGCGGCCTGGCTGGATGGCTTGCTCTGTCGACTGGACCTCGCACTCGCCGCCGCCAACTGGTGCGCATCGGTGGCGGCATTCTGATCGTCTGGGGTTGCCTCATGGGCTGGGCCACCAGCATCGTCGGTTACACAAACGTACTGGCCCTGAATCACCCGGGCACCTGGGCGACGCTGGAGGACATCGGCTCACCGCTATCGACTTTGATCGCTCAGGCAGCCGGTCATCCTGTAATGGCAAGTGTGAGCGCTACCAACCTCGGGCCATATGAACCGGTGCGCTATACCGGTCTCGGGTTCGGACCTAATGCCCTTACCTTGAGCGTGGACGAACAGGCGCGTTTCACGGTCGTCTCGCCCGATCATCGACGTGCTTCACTCGTGGGGCTAGTGTCCCAGCGCCATCAGGCGGAACCCAGCTTTCCCCCGGTGGCGGTGCACATAAAGGGTCCGGGAGGCACCAGTCACAACTACCCATTGCCCGCCGCGAACGGGGAAGTCCTGATCCCGGTAGAACTCAACCGCGGCGTGAATCACTTCGTGCTCAGCCCGCAGCTCACCGTCGAATCTCAGACCAACCCTCGCCTACCGGTCCTGCTGATCGAAAACCTGAAAGTCGCCGAAGAAGGCTGACCTCACGGGTCTACCGAGCGGCGAGCTACTCGGCGGCGGGCACACTTGACAGTGACTCGACCGGGAGCACCGCCGGGCGCGCCTCGCTCAGCAGCGGCGCTCCGCAGTGCCAGCAGTAGGCGGCGCCACGGCTGTGGACGGCGCCGCAGGCGCGGCACTGGCCGTGCACGCCATCCTGCGCTCCGGCGAGCAGGCGCTGGATCTCGTCCAGCTCGGCGTCTGCCTGCTGCAGCTCGGCGGCGCGGCGGGCGAGCACGTCGAGGCGATAGTGGTCGCGGACCGCCATTTCATAGGTGAGCCCACCGAGGTCCCAGGTCAGCGCGGCGACGCGCTGGGCCAGCTCGTGGCGACGGCGGCGCAGCTCGGCGGCGGGTGGCGCGAGCGCGTTCATCAGCCGCCCGTTTCGATCGGCTGAGCGCCGAGCTTGTTGATTTCTTCCTCGTGCTTCTTGCCGTGCGTGTCGCCGAGATTCTTGGTCGTGGTCGGACTTACCTTCACCGCTTTCGGGAGCGGCTTCTTTTCGATCGCCTTGGCTTCCTGCGCTTCGTGGGCTTCGGTCTTGGCCGCGGCCCTGCTCGAGGTCGTGCTGGTCGTGGCAGCGGGGGCTGTGGCCGTGGCGGCGCTCGCCGGGGTCGTGCTCGCGGCGGCCGCCGGCGCGGCGGCGAGGGCGCCCAGGCCTTCGACGCGCACGACCTGCCGGCTGGGCGCGCCGCTCTGCGTGACCCAGTGACCGACGAGCAGACCGGCGACAATCGCCAGCAACAGCACCGAGAGCAGACCGAACAGTCCCGAGTAGCGACGCAGCGTCCACGTCGCGCCGGAGGTCGGCTCGATCACCGGTGCGTACCCAGGTGGGAGCGCGCCGACCGGGGTCTGGGCGACGCCGTAGGACTGGGCGTCGGCCTGAAGCACATCCAGAAACGCGAGCCGCACGGGTGAGACGGGCTGGCCGCAGGCCAGGCAGTAGTGCTGGTCTGGAGCCAGCGGCGCGGAGCAGCTGGCGCAGCTGGGTGTGGCGTCGGGCTGCTCAGAGGGCACGGGCGCAAGGCTCATCGCCGCGACACCCCCTTCCGTCGATCGGCGCCGGGCCGAACCGCGGCGTCACGCGCGAGCCGGCCACACACGCCCGACGGTCCGGCGGGCTCATCCGAACGTGCCCTGCACGTAGTCGCGGGTGCGCGCTGCGCGCGGTGAGGAAAAGACCTCGTCGGCCGTCCCGTACTCGATCAGATCGCCTAGGTACATGAACGCGACCTTGTCGGCGACGCGCCGCGCCTGGGCGAGGTTGTGGGTGACGATCACGACCGCCAGCTCGCGGCGCAGCTCGCCGATCAGCTCCTCGATCACGCCCGTGGAGATCGGGTCCAGAGCGCTGCAGGGCTCATCCATCAGCAGCACCTCCGGACGCGGGGCGATCGCGCGGGCGATGCACAGCCGCTGCTGCTGGCCGCCAGAGAGGCGCAGCGCGGGGCGATCGAGATCGTGGCGAACCTCCTCGTAGAGACCGGCGCGGCGTAGCGCGTCGATCACCAGCGGCTCCAGCTCGCGCCGGCGCGGGCGCTTGCGCGCCTGCTCGCGCAGGGCGAACGCGACGTTGTCGAAGATCGACATCGGAAAGGGGTTGGGCTGCTGAAAGACCATCGCCACACGCGAGCGCAGGGTCGTGTCGACGAGCTCGTGGATGTCCTGCCCGTCGAGCAACACCCTTCCGGAGCGCGCAGCGCTCGGCGTCAGCTCCGTCAACCGGTTGAGCGTGCGCAGCAGCGTCGTCTTGCCGCACCCGGAGGGCCCGATCAGCGCAAGCACCTCGCCCTGGTGGATCGACAGCGACACCGACTTGACCGCCGGCACACCCGCGTAGGCGATGCTCAGATCGCTCACCCGCAGCCGCTCAGGGCCGCTCGTGGAGGGTGTGGGCTCGCGCAGCGGGTTGCGCTCTCGCACGGGCGGCGCGACGGGCACGGGCGGGCGGTCGAGCACGATCGTGCGCACCGGCGGCACCTCCTCGGCCGGCGGCGCACCTTGCCGGCCCGCCGCCTCGCGGGCACCGAGTGCGTCGGCCCCGTATGCGCGGCGCGCATCCGCGTCGCGGGAGCGGTCGGCCTCGAACTTCGCCTCGGCGAGGCCGGGGGCGTCCCCATCGCGGACCGTCTTGGACCCAAGTATCACCTCGGGGCCAAGCACCGACTCCGGGCGAACCGTCTCGGGATCCTCGGTCGTGAATGGGTTTTCCATGAGCAGCAGCTCGTCGGGACTCATCGCGCGTTCTCCATCAACTCAATGTTCTCGATAGAACTGATGAGGTTACCCAGATTTTACGGGCTGTGGGAAAAGTTCTGTGACACCGCGCGCTCACACGACGCCCCCCACTCCAGACAGCCCGGTGGCGCGGTCGCGGGAGCGACCGATGCGATCGACGAGCAGATTCAGGCCGAGCACGAACACGAGCAGCACGAACGCCGCCGCGTAGGCCTTCTGCGGCGCTGCCCCTTCGCCCGCGGGCGAGTTGTCGTACACGTAGCTGGTCAAGGTCGAGCCCGTTCCGCGCAGCAGGCTCACGACCGGCACGGGGCCCTGCGTTTCGATGTGCAGCGTCTCGCCCAACAGCAGCAGCACGATCGCGGTGTCGCCGATGATGCGACTGACGCCTAGGGTCACGCCGGTGGCGATGTTCGAGCGCACGCTCGGCAACAGCACGCGGCGGATCGTCGCGATCCGGGTCTTGCCCAGCGCGAACGCCGCCTCGCGCATGTGTTCCGGGACGGCCTGCAGCCCGTCGCGCGTGGCGGCGAACAGGGGCGGCAGCGCGATCAGCGACATCATCGCGCCGGCGGCGATGAACGAGCGCCCGTACACTCCGCCGCCTTCGGCGCGGAACGACAGCGGCGCGAACAGGCCGAGCTGGAAGATCGACAGGCCGAACAGGGCGAGCACGATGTCGGGGGTGCCGGCGACGATCTCGATGCTCGACTCGACCACCCGCGCCAGCCATCTCGGCCGCCCGTACTCGGCGATCCACACCGCGCAGGTGACGGCCAGCGGGAACGCGAGCGCGATGCCGATCAGCGTCAGCAGCGCCGTCCCGAGCAGGGGGTCGAGGATGCCCCCGGTCTGGCTCTGGGATTGCCCGATCGCCGGGCGCGTGAACAGCAGACCCGGGCGCAGGTACTCGATCCCGCGATAGCCCATGTACAGGACGATCGCCGCGGCGATCGCGCACAGCCCGAGACCGGCCGTCCAGGCGCTGGCGAGCACCAACCGGTCACGCCAGCGCCACGTCCACGGCGAGGAGCGCCGCCCGCGCTTGGACGTAGGCGGCGAGCCCGTCTCCAGTTGAGGCGCGTACACGCTCATCCGCGCACCTGGTATCTCCTGAGCGGCAGCTTGATGAGGTAGCCCGCAATCGAAAGCACGAACGCCGAGAACAGCAGCAGCGCGCCGAACGCATACAGCGTCGCGCGCAGCGCCGGGGCGCCGAGACCTTCGTGGTAATCGACGATCGCCGACGCGAGCGTGCGCAGCGGCTCGTAGAAGAAGATCAGCGCGCCGTGGGAGAAGTTGGGCGTGTAGGAGCTGCCCCCGGAGACCATCTGGATCATCACCGCCTCACCCAGCGCGCGGGCGGTGGCGAGCACCGCCGCGGCGACGATCGCGGGGCGGATCGCGCGCAGCGTCACCGCCAGCACCGCTCGCAGGGGGTTCAACCCGAGCGCGACCGCCCCCTCGCGCCAAGACGCTGGGGCCGCCATCAGCGCCTCGCAGATCAGCGCGATCATGATCGGCGTGATCATCACGGTCAGGATCACGACCACGACCCCCAAGCCGGCGCCGGTGAGCTCGACGAAGTCTTGGACCGAGTTCTTCTGCGAGGCCGTGACCAGGTGGTTGCCCACGAACGGCACGAGCACAAGCACGCCGATCAACCCATACACGACCGACGGCACCGAGGCCAGCAGCCGGATCACAGGGATCGCCAGCTTGCGCAGGCGGGTCGGCGCGAGCTCGACGATGAAGATCGAGGACAGCACCGCGATGACGGTGCCCAGCACGATCGCGATGCTCGTCGTCAACAGCGTGCCGTAGACGAGCGGCCACGCGTTCAGGCGAAACGCCGACGCCGGCGGGTTCACGCTCGTGGCCTGCATGTTCGCGATCTGCGTTTCGAGCGTCCCCCCCGGCCCCAGCCAGGACAGACCGTTGTGCTCGAACACCGGCCACGCGCGCACGCCGACGAACACGATCATCGCGATCACACACGCGCCCACGAGCAGCGACACCGCGCCGAGCAGACGCTCGGCGCGATGGTCGGGCCAGGGGTTGCGCAATCGCCTCAGCACTGCGACCGCCAGGGGTCGCAGCGCAACCCAAGTATTCCAACGGCCAAGGGTGCGCGACCGCCCGCGTACCCGGACAGCCAGAGATCACCCAGCCATCCGAGCACGCCGGCGCCAACGGGTGACGCCGTCACTTCGCAGGACCCGCGACTCACGTCACCGGCACCCACTGGCTGGAGATAATCCTGCGCGCCGCCGCCGATTTCGTGATCCACGAGATGAACGACGCCACGAAGCCCTGCGCGGGACCGCGCGTCACCTCGTAGAACCGCGCGATGCCGGCGTACTGCCCGGCCTGCACGGTCGAGCGGCTGCAGGTCTCACCGTTGTAGCTGACCGTGTTCAGCTTGCCCAGGCCCGCCTGATAGTTGGACAGGAACCCGATCGCGTTCGGATCGCCTTCGACTTCCGTGCGCAGCAGACCCTCGGAGGGCCGTTCGTGGGCGAGCGGCTCGGTGACTTTCTTGCCTTCCAGCAGCAGCGTCTGGAAGCTGGTCAGCACGCCCGCGACCGAGGTGCGGCTGATCAGGTCGATCGTGCCGCCGGCGGTGGCGCCGGGGACCTGGCTCCAGTTGCGGGTCTTGCCGGTGAAGATCGAGACGACCTGCGCAGGAGTGAGGTTGGACAGCGTGTTGGCCGAGTTCGTGACCACGCAGATCCCGTACTTGGCGACCGGATAGAACACGAGGCCCTTCGGATCGGTCGGCAGCGGATCGCGTGAGACGTCGCCGATCGAGACGCGGCTCCCGGCCACGTCGTTGATCCCGATCTGCGCCCCGCCCTGGGTGATCTTGAACTTCACCGAATGCGGTTTGAGCTTGACGTACTTCGCGGCGAGCAGCGACACCAGCGGATACGACGCGGTGGCGCCGCTGATCGAGATCGTCGGGGTCGCCAGCGCGGTCGTGGGCGCCGCGGCGACCCCGAGCACGCCAGCGCTCGCCCCGGCGAGGGCGAGGCTTCGTAGTCGTGTGAGACGGCGATTGCGGTTCATGGACAGGGACTCCGTTTCGGGTGATGGTTGACTTGTGTCGGCAGCGAACCTACCATATTCCTCATTACCTAGATCAGGAAAAGCTAGTTTATGAAGATGACGCGCCGGTTAGCCGAGCCAAGCCAATGAACACCCCACCTGAGAGCCCCACACCCCCCAATGTCGCCGCCGACGGGTGCCCGCCTGTCGCGGAAGGACCGGCGAACCCCACTGGCGCGATCGGTCCGGGCTCGCCCACCGGGGATGGCGCTCAGCCGACCGCCGCCGTGCCCTTTCAGCGCGCGCCGCGCCTGCCCTCGCTGCGCGCCAGCGCGGCCCTGGCGGCGGGAATGCTGGCCATCGGTGTGGCCGTTGGCGCGGCGATCGGCCCCGCCCCCAGCACCTCGTTCGCGGGCTCGCCCATCCCCATGCTGGCGCCCTCGATCGCGGCCCTCGCAGCGGCGGGCTCAGGTGCCCACACGAGCACTTCGGCCACCGCGCCGCTCCCCGTCACGCCACAGGCGACACCGCCGGCGAGCACCGGCGCGAGCACGAGCGCCATCGCGCAGGCTCCCAAGTCGAGAACACCGTCGAGCGCGAGCGTGTCTCCGACCTCCAGCTCCAAAGCGCCGGCGACAAGCGTAGGCGGCGGCGCCAAGCAGACGACGCCCCTCCCACCGGTGACGAGCGTGTGGCTGATCACGCTCGCCGGGAGCACGTTCGCGCAGGCGCTCGCCCAGCCGACGGCCGCTCCCTACATCGACTCCCAACTGGTCAAGGCGGGCGCGCTCCTGAGCGGCTGGTCCGCCCTGGCCGGCGGCGCGTTCGCGAGCGAGGCCGGACTGCTGGCCGGCACGCCGCCGCAGAACCTCGACACGATCGTCCAGCCGCCGTGCCCGGAAGGCGCGGCTGGCGTGCCGTGCAAGCCCGAAACGACAGGGGCGCTCACGGCCGCGGACGAATTCCTGAAAGCGACCATCCCCACGATCATGTCCAACCCGGCCTACGGCGCCCACGGCCTGATCGTGGTCACGTTCGGGACGGTCGGCAACGCCACCGCCTCCAGCCTGCCCGCCGGCTCCTCCACGGCGACGCTCGGCTCAGAACCGCCCGCGGGCGTCCTCTTGATCTCGCCCTTCGCCCGCGCCGGCGCGCGGCCGAGCACGGCGTATGACCCCACTTCACCCAAGCAGAGCCTGTCCGCGCTTCTGCACTGATCCAACCAACGACCCCGCAGTCCAATCAACCAACCAAGGAGACCCACGTTGTCCGCACTACACACCGCCCACCGCAAAGCCACGTGGTGGCTAGTAGTCGCGATCGTGGGCTCGCTCGCGGCCCTGTCGCTCGCCATGCCGGCGATCGGCAGCGCCGAAGAAACCAACCCCAACAACTCCTCCTGCTCCGGCAGCCTGTCCGCCGGCAAGCCCGAAGTGGGCAGCGAAGAACAGCAAGTGGCCTACACGTTCCACTGCAGCGGCCCGATCACCGGCTATCAGCTGCAGTCGCAGATCCCGGTCACGGGCGTGCAGGCCTCCCCGCTGGTCAGCAACATCCCCTCGGGCACGCCCGTGAACGACACGTTCTCCTGCTCCTCGGAAGTCCCCGGCTACGCCGAGGACTGCGTCGGCGCGACCGTATCGCAGTACGCGCAGTACGAGACGATCGCCGGCCAGTTCGCGATCGGCTCCAAGCTGTGCGCCGAGCCGCGCGTTGACGCGCTGCTGACGGTCACATACGCGTATCTCGAAAAAGGCGTCGTCACGCAGGCGATCTCCGGGCCCTTCGACCTCGGACGCCCGACCAGCTGCCCGCCGGACGCACAGTCGGGATGGACGCGCCTGAACCCCAAGCCGGTCGTGCTCGCCGCAACGGGCAAGCACAAGGCCAAAGGCAAGAACGGCAAAGGCAAGAAGGGCGCCAACAAAGGCAAGAAAGGCTCGAAGAAGAAGTAACGCCGCGTCGCATTTCGGGGGCCTCGCGCACGCGCGGGGCCCCCTCCGCGAAGGACCAGATACCGCGAGCGCTCCCACGGGCCAAACGGCGCCCGGCGCAGGTCGCGCGACTAGGATCCTAACCGTGAGCAGCGCATCGCCCAGCGACCCCGCCGGGCCCCACCGAGGCCGCAGGGCCGTACACCGAGGCCGTGCATCGAGACTCCACGGCCGAGGAGCCCCGCGCATCCTCGTGGCCCTCACGACGCTTGGTCTGCTGGCCGGCTGCGGATCGGCGACCGCAACCCGCCCTATCGCGAGCACGCGCGCGACCGCGCCGACCGGCGGCGCCGCGACGGCGCCGTCCGCGAGCACCGCGACGAACACGACCCCAGCGCCTGCGAGCTGTGCCGCCACGGTCGCGAGCACGCTCGGAACTGTGGCCGGGCGCGTCTACCACGAGGCCGCCGCCGGCTCGATCGTCGCGCAGGCGGTACACCGCCTGCAGAGCTCCTCCGCGCTCAAAAGCGCCGTCAACAGCGCCAACGCCGCCGCCACCGCGGCCGCGCTGCGCGAACTGACGCTCGGCCAGATCGCCCGCGTCGAGGTTATGCGCGACGGACGCGTGCTCGCGCAGGCCGGCTCCGGTGTGGCGATCGCACCCGCGCGCGGCTCGATCCCGGGCACCTCCGCCACGTTCGTGCTCTCCACGCAACCCGACCACAGCTACTTGCAGGTCGTCCACCAAGTCACCGGCGCGCAGGTGCTGCTGTTCGCCGGCGCCCGCCGACTGACGGGCACGATCGGCGGCCTGCCCTCCTCCGGTCCGCCGGCGGAAGGACCGATCGCGATCGCGGGACAGAGCTATCAGGCGACCACGCTCACGGGCGCCGTGTATCCCTCGGGCGCGCTGCACATCGTGCTGCTTGCCCCCACCGCCGCGATCTCCTGTCCGGGCGACGCCGCGCAGACGCGCGTGGAAACGCTCGGGCACGTCGGCGAACGGATCTACCAGGAGGAGCTCCACAGCCCGGCCGTAGCGGCGACAGTACGCCACATCGAACGCTCCTCCGCCTTCCAGCGCGCCGTCGCCGCTCACGACGCACCCGCCGCACGAGCGGCGATCGTGGGGTTCTTCGGCGAACACATCCACGTGGTGCGCGTGCGCGTCACCACGAACGGGCGACTGCTCGAGGACCTCGGCGGGCCCTACGTGCTGGCGCCCGTCCACGGCACGGTGCGCAGCGGCGGGCGCGTCGTCGGCCAGTTCGAGATGGCGATCCAGGACGACGCCGGCTATCTGCGGCTCGCGCACCTGTTCACGGGCGCCGAGATCCTGATGCGTACGGGCGGACATCAGGTGATGGGCACGCTCTCGCCCGGCCCCGCGAACGTCCCCGCGCGCGGCCCGGTGTCCTATGGCGGGCGCTCCTACGAGGCCTATTCGTTCACGGGCGAAGCCTTCCCCTCGGGACCCCTGCGCCTCTCTCTGCTGCTGGGCGACTGAGTTAGGAGACGCATGGTTCGTGACCCTCTCGCGGACCACCGGCCAGACCATCCGGTAACCGCGTGAACCGCTCGATGCCAGGGCCGCTGAGCAACGATGCACCCGCGCATCCCCGAAATTAGAGACATAACAGCATCATTCTTAGATTGAGTGATGCTAAAGTTATCTCTGTAATGTCTGAGATTTCGGGCAAGAATCCCTATCGCCCCGGTGTCGGGACCAAGCCGCTGTATCTGGCCGGCAGAGACCAGTCGCTGAGGCGTTTCAGATCGGTCATCCGAGCCGCGCCGGAGCAGCCCGCGAACATGCGTCTGACCGGCCTTCGTGGTGTGGGCAAGACAGTGCTCTTGCGTGAGTTCCGCGATGTTGCGCAAGAGATGGACTGGACCGCTGCGTTTCTCGAGCTTCAGCCGGGCCACAACACCGACGACGCTATGTCGAAGGCGCTGACATCAACGCTGCGAGCAACACGTGAGGAGGTCTCTCGCATCGAGCGGCTCAAGAGCACGGTGGGAGGCGCGACTCGCAAAGCGGGGACCCTGGGAATCGAGTGGGGAGAATTTCGAATGACCTACGAACCCGGCGCCGACCCCGAGCGAGAGGATCTATCTCATGCGCTCTTCGAGAGCGTGGAGACCGTCGTCAGGCATGGCAGGGACGGTCTGGTGATGTTGCTCGACGAGGCCCAGGTCATCCGCGACGAGACGCGCGCCGCCGGCCACCATCCCCTGTCCCTGCTCATAGCCTCCGTCTCGGCGCTCCAGAAGGCGGAGTTGCCGATCGGGATCGTGCTCTGCGGACTGCCCACCCTCACCGGCAACCTGCTCCGCGCCCGTTCCTACACCGAGCGAATGTTCCGCGGTGAGGAGATCGGCTCGCTCGGCCCCGAGGACGCCAGAGAGGCCCTCGTTCGCCCGTTGGCCGAGTCCGCGGTGACGATCGAGCCCGCCCTCGCCGAGCACGTGGTCGCCGAAGTCGAGGGCTATCCGTACTTTCTGCAGCTTTGGGGCGCCGAGCTTTGGGACGCCGCGGCCGTGGTGGGCATCGAGAGCTTCACCGAACGACTGCTCGATGCGACTCGCGCCGAGATCTATCGTCGCCTCGACCTCGACTTCTACGATCCCCGCGTCGCCACGCTCACGCCGGCCGAGCAGGACGTCCTGTTCGCGAGCGCCGACTGCGACTATCCACCACTGGTGGTCGCCGACCTGAACGACGCGATAAGCAAGACCCCTGGGAACATCAACGTGCTGCTGGGGCGCCTGGTTGACAGCGGCGTGCTGTATCGAGTCAGGAAGGGACAGTACGAATACACCGCGCCCAAGTTCAGGGACTACCTGCTGCGCCGGGCCGGCGGCAAAGACCAAGCGCCGCTCTTCGGTCGCACCTTCTAGCTGTAGCGATCGTTCTCCATGCGGGCCAAGCAACCTCTTGGTGCCCCGACGCTCGTTTTCTGCCGGCCTGCGAGACTGCCGCAATACGCCAACTGCTGTCGTAAGCGGCGCCGACGGCAATCCGATGCAAGGTCTGGCTGTGGCTTACCCCGCACAGCCCGCCCGGCGATCGCTACGACAGCAGGCTGCTCGTCATGCGCTCGATCTCCGCGATCGAGGTCAACCCCGCGCGCACCTTCAGCATGCCGTCCTCGCGCAACCGCGTCATCCCCGTCTGCTCGGCAGCGGCGGCGATCTCATCGACCGAGCCATGCTCCAGCACGAGCGTCCTGATGCGCTCGTCGACGGACATCACCTCATACACGCCCACGCGCCCGCGATAGCCGCTGCCCCCGCAGCGCGAGCACCCGACGGCCTCCTGCGGCTGCGCGCCCGTCAGCCCGTGCTCGGCGAGCACCGCCTCCGAGAGTCGCTGCGGGCGCTTGCAGTGCGTGCACAGCATCCGCACGAGCCGCTGCGCGACGATGCAGTCGATCGCCGAGGACACCAGGAACGGCTCGATGCCCATGTCCATCAGCCGCCCGAGCGCGCTCGGCGCGTCGCGGGTGTGCAGCGTCGAGAGCACCAGATGGCCGGTCAGCGCCGCCTCGACCGCGATGTGCGCGGTCTCGCGATCGCGGATCTCCCCGACCATGATCACGTCCGGATCGGCGCGCAGCATCGAGCGCAGGCCCACGTCGAACGTCACGCCCGCCTTCGGCGCGATCTGCATCTGCTTGACGCCGGCCATCCGCTGCTCGACCGGGTCCTCGATCGTCAGGATCGAGCGCTCGCCGTCGTTGAGCACGCTCAGCGCGCCATACAGCGTCGTCGACTTGCCCGAGCCCGTCGGGCCCGTCACGAGCACCGCGCCGTTGGGCTTTGCGATCGCGCGTTCAAACCGCTCCAGCGCCGCGGGCTCCATCCCCAGCGACTCGAGGTTCTGGACCGTGACGCCCCTGTCGAGGATGCGCAGCACGATGCCCTCGCCATGCACCAGCGGCAGCGACACCACCCTGATGTCCACGCGCCGGCCCTCGATCGTCAGCGCGAACCGCCCATCCTGGGGAACGCGCTTCTCCGCGATGTCCAGATCGCCCATGATCTTGATCCGCGACACGACCCCCGCAACCATCCGTCGCTTGATCGTCGCCGCCGGCGTCAGCACACCGTCGACGCGGAACAGCACCTTCGCCTCGCCCTCTTCGGGGCTGACATGGATGTCCGATGCGCCCTGCTGCACGGCCTGGGCGATGATCGAGTGCACCAGCTTGATGACCGGCGCGTCGCGGTCGGCCTCCTCGGCCAGCGTTCCCGCCTCCAGCTCCGCCTGCGCCTCGGCCTCGGCATCGCCGTCGACGATGTCTTCGATCGACTCGGCCATGCCCGCGAGGCGCGCCAGCAGCAGGTCGAGATCCTCGACCGAGGCGACGGCCACGCGCACCCGCCGGCCGGTGATCATCGCCACGTCGTCGATCGTCAGCACGTTCGTCGGGTCGGCCATCGCCAGCAGCAGCGTCCCGTCCTGCGCGAACCCGACCGGCACGGCCCGATAGCGCTTGGCGGCGTCCGAGCCGATCAGGTGCACCGCGCCCATGTCCAGGTCGTACACCGACAGATCGACGTAATCCAGGCCGAACCGCTCGGCCACCACGCGCGCCAGCTGGTCGGGGCGCAGCGTGCCCTGTGACACCAGCACCTCGCCCGTCGGGCGGCCCTGCTCGCGGGCGAGCCCGACGGCCTCCTCGACGGTCTCGCGGTCGGCAAACCCCAGATCGACGACCACTTCGCCGATCATCCGGCTCGAACGTCCGCTCGAGCGCGCCGGATACACGCCCTTGCCGGTGCGCTCGAGCGTGCGCTCACCCTCGCGTCGCTCGAGCAGCGGCTCGGGGCGCGGGTCCTCGGGCGCGCTCGCGGGCGCGTCTCCGTGCCCGCGCGACTCGGCGGAGACATCGGTGGCAACGTTTCCCATCACCGCTCCTATCGGCAGCGCGCATCGCCGTCTTGACCGCCTCGACACCGTAACCGCTGCATAACGCGCACATCCGGGACTCAGCCGAAGCAAGGGGCGACGTGGCCGGGACCGAGCCCTCGGCGGGGTCCGTCAGGAACACCTGACAGCGAGCGCACCCACATGAGCTACCGTGATGAGGATGCCGCCGCTCATCTGGGACCGTCGGCCCGACGAACTCAGGGCACCCGCCATGATCTGCGCGTTCCAGGGATGGAACGACGCGGGCGACTCCGCCTCCACCGCAGTCTCCTTCCTCGCCACGGCGCTGGAGGCCGATCGGTTCGCCCGGATCGACTCGCAGGAGTTCTACGACTTCCAGGCCAACCGCCCCAGCGTGCGCCTGACGGAAGGCAACTACGAAGAGGTCATGTGGCCGACCGTCGAGGTGTTCGAGGCCTTCGCCCCGCGGGCCGCGCGCGACCTCGTGCTCGTGCAGGGCATCGAGCCCTCGATGCGCTGGCGCGCGTTCAGCGCGCACATCCTCGACCTCGCCGAAGCCCTCGGCGTGCAGGTCGTCGTGCTGCTCGGGGCACTGCTGGGCGACGTCGCCCATTCCCGGCCGGTGACGATGACCGGCTGCGCGTCAGACCCCTCGCTGGTCTCACGGCTGGGCATCAAGCCCTCGACCTACGAAGGGCCGACCGGGATCGTCGGCGTGCTGCACCACACGTGCGCGCAGGCAGGTCTGCCCTCGGCGGCGATCTGGGCGGGCGTGCCGCACTATGTGGCCGCGGCCGCCAACCCGAAGGCCGCGCTCGCGCTCGTGCGCCGCGTCGAAGGGCTGGTGGGCGTCTCGGTCGACGTCTCCGAGCTGGAGCTCGCCTCCGCGGACTACGAACGCCAGGTCGGCATCGCCGTGCAGTCAGACCCCGACATCCAGGCATTCGTCGAGCGCCTGGAGCAGGAAGCCGACGCCGAGGCCGAGGCCTCGCCCAACGAGGTCCCCGACGGTGACACGCTCGAGCGCGAATTCCAGCGGTTCCTGAAGCAGCGCGGGATCCGCCCGTCCTAGCTAACGCTCGGCCGCCGGACACACGATCCGAAAGTCGCAGATCGAGCAGGCCGCGCGCGAGGGCGTGGGCTCGAAGCGCTGACCCATGATCCCCTCGCCGACCTCCATCACCGTCGCCCGCACGCGCTCCTCGTCGGTCTCGCCGGGCAGTCTCACGACGAGGTCGTCGAGCACGTAGTAATAGGCCCGACTCGCGGCCTCCACCTGCCAGGACTCGCGCGCGGCCAGCGCATACAGCGACAGCTGCACGTCATCGCGCAGCTGCTCGGGGGTGCGCGGCCGGGAGGTCTTGTAGTCGATCAGCTCATACCGTTCGCCGCCGCCCTCCCGGCCCGACCCGCCGCCTCCGCCGGGGGCGCCCTCGGGCGCCCCCGCCAGGCGATCGACGCGATCCACGCGGCCGCGCAGGTGGTGGGGGCCGATGCGCAGCGAGAACTGGCGCTCGAACCACACCGGCTCGGAGTCCTGGCCGTGCAGTCGCGTGTGATAGCGCTCCAGCGCCGCGCGCGCCTTGGCGCGCAGCTCGCGCTCGGAGGAGCCCTCGCGAAACCCGCCCCGGCGCCAGCACGCGTCGAACAGCTCCAGCAGCTGCGTCAGCGTCTCCCCGCCGGCGGCGTGATAGCGCTCGAGCACCTGGTGCACGACGATCCCGAACCGCTGGCCGAGCGTGGGCTCGGTGGGGATGCGCAGCACGCGCGCGAACTTGTAGCGCAGCGGGCAGCCGCGGTAGGTCTCGATGTCCGACGCCGACAGCGCGAGCCCCACGCCCTTGCGCGGCAGGAACGGCACCAGCGAGGGCTCGCCGCGCGGTGAGAGCGCCTGCACGCGCGCCGCGCGCTCGTCATAGCCCCCCGCGGGCCGCGCCACGCCGGCGGCGTCCGCCACGGCCGCCGCGTCGGCGCCCAGCAGCGTGCCATCGAGCGGGCTGCTCTGCAGGATCTCCCGCTCGATCGCCGTCGCGGCCGCGAGCAGGCGGGCGTTCACGTCCGCCAGCGCGTCGCTCACGCTTTGCTCGGCCGGGCGCTGGGCGAGCGCGGAGAGCTTGAGCAGCTCCAGATAGCGCGCGACACCGTGGGCGATGTCCAGGTCGGTGTCCAGCCGCAGCTCACTGAGCCGCGCGCCGATGCGGGCGATGTCGGTCAGCACCTCCTCGCGCACGATCCGCTGCATGTCGCGCAGGGCCGCGTCGGGACCGTCCTTCGACGCGGAGGACGAGGACGAGGACGAGCCGCCATCGCCCTCGCGCGGATCGCGCTCGGCGCCCAGCGCGGCGCGCGCGAGCAGGTCGGGGCGGGCTTCGTCGAGCGCCGAGGTGGCGGCGCGGTGCAGCTCGAGGAAGCGCTGAATCCGCGACCGCGCCTCCGGCGGCACCTGCGGGGACTCGAGCGCCGCGCCGAGCGCCGCGATCATGTCGAGCTTACGCCGCCTGGCGATCTGGATCACGCGCGCGAGATCGACCTGACGCAGCTCGATCGGCGGGCGCGCCAGCGCGCGCACGACCGCCGAGGCGTCGCTCGGATCGGCCAGCAGCCGCGTCCAGGCGACCACGTCGCGGACCTCCGCGCGCTCCATGTCCGCGGAGGCCTCGGGCGCCATCTCCGGAGGCGCCCCCGATTGGAGGTCGGGCGGTGTGTCCGGCGGCAGCGACAAATCCTTATCTGGCAGTGCCGGCACGCACCTAGGATATGTACATGTCCACTTCGCGCGCGATCGACTGGGGCACCGCTCAGCGGATCGGCGAGCTGATCGCCGGCTCCCCCCCGTATGGAGGTCCCGCCGGGCGCTCGGTGCAACCGCTCGCGCACGAGTTCGCGGGGCGCGTCGGCGAGTACACGGGCCTGAGCCTGCCCGCCGAGCTGCCGCCGCTGGAGATGATCGACCGCCCGACCTGGATCGCCGCCAACCTGCTCACGATGAGGCCGTTGCTGGACCCGTTGCTGGAGCGCCTGGCGGGCGAGCCCGACCCCTCCGAGCACACCGGCGGAGCGAGCGGGCAGGACGCCGGCGGCAGGCCACGCACCTCCGCGCCCGACGCCCCCAACGAGGCCGGCGGCGGCGGGATCTCCGGTCTGCTGTCGGGCCCGCTGCGCTCGGCGTCGGGATCGCTGCGCACGGCCTCCGGCCATCTGCTGGGCGCTCAGCTGGGCGGGGTGACGGGCATGCTCTCCCAGCGGGTGCTCGGCCAGTACGACGTCTCGCTGCTCGACGCCTCCGTGCCCCCGCGCCTGCTGCTGCTCGCGCCGAACCTCGCCGCGGCCGCGCGCAACCTCAGCGTGGACCGCGACGAGCTGATCGCCTGGGTGGCGATCCACGAGATCACCCACGCGGTCCAGTTCTCCGGCGCGCCCTGGTTGCGCGAGCACCTTGGGGGCATGCTGCGGGAGCTGCTCGACGGGCTGCGGATCTCTACCGCCACGGACTCCTCCGGCGTCGATCAGAGCGGCCTCGGCTGGCTGCGCGACCCCGGCGCGCTGCTCGATCGCGCCCGCGACGGCGAGCTGCGCCCGCTGATCGATCGCGCGCGCCGCGGCGAGCTGCTGCGCCTTGGGCTGGGCGAGGAGCGCTGGGCGATCGTCGAGCGGATGCAGGCCACGATGTCGCTGATCGAGGGCCACGCCGAGCACACGATGGACGCCGTCGGCGCCGAGCTGCTGCCCTCGCTGCCCCGTCTGCGCGCGGCGATGACCCGCCGGCGGGAATCCCAAGGGCTGCCGTGGCGGGTATTGGAGCGACTGCTGGGGCTGGAGCTGAAGATGCGCCAGTACGAGACCGGGCGGCGCTTCTGCGACGCGGTCGTCGATGCCGGCGGCCCCGAGGCGCTCGCGGTGGCATGGCGCTCGCCGGACGAGCTTCCCTGCACGCAAGAGCTGGCCGAGCCCAGCCTATGGCTGCAACGTGTCGGCGTTCCCGCCTGACACAGCCTCAAATCCCCGGAAATGACATAACCGAACGCATGTTCCTGTTGTTACAATCTCCGGCCTGCTAACTCGGCCTGTTCACAGGGAATTCACCGGGGGTGCACATCTGGGTGTAACAATCTTCTCCGCACGGGTTACAAACAGGTGTTCGGTGCTAAGCTCGCTGTCGAGCCTCCCTCCGAGCCCCTCGTAATCCCTCCTCCTCCGAGGAGAACCACCACAAGGAGACTTCCGCCAGATGGCATCAGCCGACACAACCACCCCCCGCGCCGCCAAGCCACGCAAACGCGCGGCCACCGCAAAACGCGCCGCTTCCTCGCGCAGCACGACGTCCACCGCCAGGTCCTCATACGCCGAGCGCGCGGTCCTGATTCCCGTCGGCGCCGCGCTGACCGCCCGCGACCGGGTCGTCTCGAGCGTGAACGACACGTTCACGAGCTACTCGAGCACCTCCCGCGCCCAGGCGCAGCTGCGCAAATTCGAGCGCCGCGGCGCCACGGCGCGCAAGCGTCTCGAGCGTGAAGTGCGCAAAGCGCGCACGAGCGTCGAGCGCGAGCTGCGCAAGCGTCGCCAGGAGAGCGCCGAGCTCGCAGACCGCTTCCAGGAGCGCATCCAGAGCCTGGTCTGATCCCCAGCTTCCCCCGCCCCGGACCAGGAGAGATCCGGGGGCGTCGCCCGCCGAGGCGACGCACGGGACGGTCTGCCGGCCTCATACCTCGCCGGTGGAAGTAGGACCCTCTCCTCCCCAGCCCCCGGAGCGACCCCCGCTCCGGGGGCTATTTTTATCTGGGGAAGGGCAGGCCCGGGCGGGCGGGACTATCGTTCGTGGCACAATTGGCCTCGTGAGCGACGAGCAGCAGATCCGCAAGGCCCTCGAGGTCGTGATCGACCCCGAGCTGCGCCGCTCGATCGTCGAGCTCGACATGGTGCGCTCGGTGGACGTCTCCGCCAACGGGGTGGTCGACGTGACCGTCTCGCTGACGACGCCCGGCTGCCCGATCAAGGGGCACTTCCAGACCGCCGTCGCGCAGGCCGTGACCGCGCTCGAGGGAATAGAGCATTGCAACGTCTACTTCGACGTGCTCTCAGACGAGCAGAAGGCGGCCCTGCAGCAGAAGCTGGGGCGCGGCAGCCTCCCCGACGGAGCGCTCGCGCAGGTCGCGAACGTGCTGTGCGTCGGCTCGGGCAAGGGCGGCGTGGGCAAGTCGACGCTGACCGCCAACCTCGCGGCGGCGCTGGCCGGCGAAGGTCGACGCGTGGGCATTCTCGACGCCGACGTATGGGGATACTCGATTCCGCGCATGTACGGGCTCGGCTCAACCCGCCCGCCCGTGTCGGCGGAGCGCAAAATCCTCCCGCTGCAGGCCCACGGCGTGAAGGTGATGTCGATCGGGTTCTTCGTGGCCGAGGACGCCGCCGTCGTGTGGCGCGGGCCGATGCTGCACAAGGCGCTCACCCAGTTCCTGCAGGACGTCGACTGGGGAGTGCTCGATCACCTCCTGATCGACCTGCCGCCGGGCACGGGCGACGTCTCGATGACGCTCGCCCAACTGCTTCCCCAGGCGAGCTTCGCGATCGTCACCACCCCCCAGCCGACGGCCCAACGAGTCGCCCGGCGCGCCGCCGAGATGGCGCACAAGGTCTCCCTGGAGATCTGCGGGATCATCGAGAACATGTCCGGCTTCACCACCCCCTCCGGCGAGCGGTTTCAGATCTTCGGCGAGGGCGGCGGTCAGGAGCTCGCCGACGAGCTCGACGTGCCGCTGCTGGGCAAGGTCCCGTTGACGATGCCCCTACGCGAGCACGCCGACAGCGGCACTCCCCTCGTGATCGAGGACCCCGACGATCCCGCCTCGCAGGCGATCCGCCACGCGGCGCGCGGTCTGATCGCGATGGCCTCGCCGGCGATGTCCCCGCCCCTGCCGACGCTCCCCCTGGCTCAGGTCGCCGGCGCGCCGGTCGCCGCTCCCGTCGCGCCCGCCCCCGACGCGGAGCGAAAACCGGCGGGCATGTCACTGCCGATGGCCTAGGGCCCGCCGCGGCGTGGACCCCGGGCGCGCGATCGCGGGGTGTCCGGCGCTGGAGACATCCTGCTCGATCGCTTGACAAGCTCGACTCAGCTGAGAGGATCGTCTGAATGCCCGTGCAAGACCAGGAAGAGGAGCAGGCCGAGGAACCCCGCGAGGGCGTGGTCGAGATCGACGAACGCCGCGCCAAGATGGAGCGGCTGCGCGCGGAAGGGATCGACCCCTATCCGGCGGTGACGCTGTGGGACAGGCGCACGCGCATCGCCGAGATAATCGACGCCCACGATCCCGGGGCGCTTGAGCACGGCGCGCACCCGGACATGCGCTATCTCGTCGCCGGCAGGCTGATCTCGCGCCGCGGCCACGGCAAGACCGCGTTCCTCGACTTGCGCGACCTGTCCGGTCAGGTCCAGGTCGTGCTGCGCGTCGACTCGCTCGGGCAGGAGGCCTACGACCGCATCCTGGGCTTTGACATCGGCGACATCGTCTCGGTCGACGGCTGCGTGTACGTGACCCAGCGCGGGCAGCTGGCGCTCGAGGCGATCGAGTGCACGCTGCTGACCAAGACGCTGCGCCCGCCGCCCGACAAGCACCACGGCCTCGGCGACACCGGCACGCGCTATCGCTACCGCGAGCTCGACCTGATCGCCAACCAGGAGACCCGCGAGCTGTTCATCACGCGCAACAAGATCGTGCTCGCGATCCGCGAATGGCTCGCCGAGCGCCATTTCGTCGAGATCGAAACGCCCGCCCTGCAGTCGCTCGCGGGCGGCGCGGGCTCGAGGCCCTTCACCACGCACCACAACGCCCTGGACCGCGACCTGTACCTGCGCATCTCCGTCGAGCTGTTCCTCAACCGCTGCATCGTCGGCGGCATGGAGAACGTCTATGACATGGGCAAGGTCTTCCGCAACGAGGGCATCTCGCCGAAGCACTCGCCGGAGTTCACGATCATCGAGTTCATGTGCGCCTACTCCGACTACAACGACGTCGCGACCGTGACCGAAGAGATGTTCCGCGATGTCGCCCAGAAGGCGCTCGGGCGCACGACGATCGAGCGAAACGGCGAAGAGATCGACCTCGCGAAGCCGTGGCGGCGGATCACGATGCGCGAGCTGATCTCCGAGCGCTTCGGCCTGGACTTCATGGAGTCAACGCGCGAGCAGCTCGCCGAGGTCCTGGACGAGCCGCTGGACCCGGCCGCGACGTGGGCCGAGGTCGTGGCCGACATCTATTCCGAGAAAATCGAGTCGACGATCAACCAGCCGACGCACGTCTTCGACTTCCCGCTGGAGCCGTTCCCGATCACCAAGCGCCACTCCGAGCATCCCGAGCTCGCTGAGCACTTCGACGCGGTGATCGGCGGCATCGAGCTCGTCAGCGGCGACACCGAGCTGAACGACCCGGTCGATCAGTGGCAGCGCTTCGTCGAGCAGCGCAAGCGGCGGATGATCGACGACGAGGACGTGCCCCATCCCAATGACGAGGAGTACGCGCGCGCGATCGAGTACGGCTACGCGCCCACGGCCGGCGGCGGCATGGGCGTGGACCGCCTGATCATGATCCTGACCGAACGCGAGACGCTGCGCGAGGTGATCCCCTTCCCAATTGTCAGGGAGCTCAAATGAGCCCCTCGGGAAAGCTCGATCTCGACCCCGGCGTGATCGCCTCTTGCCGCGCCGCCGCCGAGCAGATCGCCGGGCAGGTCGCCGCTGAGATCGACGGCAAGACGACCGTCTCGGTCGAGCGCACGATCGCGCGCCTGCTGGGCGTCGACGGCGCGAACGAGCTCGACGCCCCCCTGCCGAACGTGCTCGTCGACCACGTGCGCGACGCCGGCGGGCTGGGTCGCGGGATCGCGTACTGGATCGGCAACGCCCTGCTCGCGCCGACCGGCTCCACCCCCACCGAGGCCACACCGCGGTCGCTGGCCGAGGCGGTCGCCGCGGGCGAGCTCGACCTGACCGGCCTCCCGCGCGCCGGGGACGAGGCGATCCGCGCACGGATCGCGCGCGAGTGCGAGCAGCGCGTCGGCCGGATCGCGGCGCGCATGAGCGAGCGGCGGGGGCTGCGCGAGCGCTTGGGCGAGCATCCGCCGCCGCTGCGCTACGTGCTGACGGCCACGGGCAATGTCTACGAGGACGTCGTCCACGGCCTCGCCGTCGCGCAGGCGGGCGGGGACATCGTCGCGGTGATCCGCTCCACGGCGCAGTCGCTGCTCGACTACGTCCCCTACGGCCCGACGACCGAGGGCTACGGCGGCACGTTCGCGACGCAGGCCAACTTCCGGATCATGCGCGAGGCGCTGGACGAGTGGTCGCTGCGCAACGGCCGCTACGTGCGCCTGTCGAGCTTCTGCTCGGGCCTGTGCATGCCGGAGATCGCCGCGATGGGCGCGATCGAGGGCTTTGACAACATGGTCAACGATGCGCTCTACGGGATCCTCTACCGCGACATCAACCCCGTCCGCGGCCTGATCGACCAGCGCGTCTCGCGCATGATCAACGGCTGGTTCGGGGTCGTGATCAACACGGGCGAGGACAACTATCTGCGCACGGCCGACGCGATCGAGGCGGCGCCGTCGGTGACGGCCTCGCAGTTCATCAACCGCCGGCTGGCGCTGGACGCGGGCGTGCCCGACGAGCAGATCGCGCTCGGCGACGCCTATGAGATCGACACGCCGATCGAGAACAGCCTGCTGTTGGAGTGGGCGCAGGCGCAGCTCACGCGCGAGCTGTTCCCGGAGTGCCCGGTCAAGTACATGCCGCCGACGCGCCACATGGACGGCAACCTGTATCGCACGCACGCGACCGACTCGCTGTTCAACCTCGTCACGATCGCCACCGGCCAGGGGATCCAGACGATCGGCGTGCCGACCGAGGGAATCTTCACGCCGCACGTGCACGACCGCGTGATCGGCCTGGAGAACGTCAACTACGTGTTCAACGCCGCGCGCGATCTCGGCGAGGAGATCGAGTTCAAGCGCGGCGGCATCGTGCAGACGCGCGCACAGGAGGTGCTCGCGGGCGCGCACGCGCTGCTGCAGCGGATCGCCGAGCGGGGGCTGTTCGCCGCACTCGGCGAGGGCGTCTTCGGCGACGTCCCGCGCCAGATCGACGAGGGTCGCGGCACCGAGGGAATCGTGACGGTCGACGATCGCTACTTCAACCCGGCGATCGAGCTGGTGCAAGGGGCGTCGAGCCTTGCCCGATAAGGCGCCCACGCCGCCCACGCCCACACCGCCGCCCACGCCGACCACGACGAGCGCCCGTCGCGAGGTCGACCTCACGCGAGTACGTCCCTACGCCGACCATCTCGGTGACGGGATCGTGCAGCTCAGCTTCACGCTGCCCGTCCCCTACGGCCTGGCCGCGCGCCGGGCCGCGCAGGAGTGGGCGGCGCAGATGGGCTTCGAGCGCCCTGAGGTCGTCCATTACCAGGAGCTGACCGCTGGCTACACCTACTTCGTGATGTTCGCCGAGGGCAAGCAGACCGTCGATTACGCCTCGCTCTCCGAGGAGGGGTTCGAGATCGAGTACATGAGCGAGGAGCAGATCGAGTCCTTCGCCGCCGAGCACATCGGCCGCCCGATCGTCGTCGTCGGCGCCGCGACGGGCACCGACACGCACAGCGTCGGCATCGACGCGATGCTCAACTTGAAGGGCTTTCACGGCCATCACGGCCTGGAGGGCTATAGAGCGTTCGAGACCCACAACCTCGGCAGCCAGGTGCCCAACAGCGTGCTCGTCTCGCGCGCGATCGACCTGCACGCCGATGCGGTCCTGGTCTCGCAGACGGTCACCCAGCAGAACCTGCACGTCGCCAACCTGACCGAGCTCGTGGAGATCGTCGAGGCCGAGGGGCGGCGCAAGCAGCTGATCCTCACGTGCGGCGGGCCGCGCGTGTCGAACGAGCTCGCGAAGGAGCTCGGCTTCGACGCCGGCTTCTCCAAGGGCACCTATCCTCATCACGTCGCGAGCTTCATCGTGCGCGAGCTGGCCGCGCGCACGGCGGAGGGTTGATTTGGTGGGAGACAACAGAGCCGGTCCACCGCAGCAGGGTCTGCGGCGCCGGTCGCCGGACGGGCTGGACGAGACGGCGGTGACGGGGGCGGCAGACACGGCGGGGCGCACCCTGAGTGAGCTCCTCGCGCCGGTGGGGCGGCTGGCGCTGGTGGGGCTGGCGAAGAACACCGGCAAGACCGTCACGCTCGCGGCGATCCTGGCCGAGCACGCCGCCGCCGCTCGCCACGTCGGCGTGACCTCGATCGGGCGCGACGGCGAGCGCCACGACGTGATCGACGCGCGCATCGACAAGCCGCGGATCCTCCTGCAGACCGGGGACCTCGTGGCGAGCACCGCCGCGCTGATGCGGGCAAGCGGCGTCGCGCACGAGCGTGTGGAGCGAACCGGAGTGAGGACCTCCCTGGGCGAGGTCGTCATCGCGAGGCTCGCCGAGCCGGGCGCGATCGAAGTGGCCGGTCCAAATGCGGCCGCCGACGTGCGCGCGGTGAGCGATGCGATGCTCGATCTGGGCGCCGAGCAGGTGCTGATCGACGGCGCGATCGACCGCCGCGCGGCCTCCTCGCCGTCCGTCGCCGACGGCCTGGTGATGGCGACGGGGGCGGTCCTCGGCGAGGACATCGAGGACGTTGTGAGCGCCACCCGCGACGCCGCGGACCTCGTCCGCCTCCCCCGTGCGGGCGAGGGGGGAGTCTCACTGGACGCCCGGATGGCGCTGAGCGCCGAGCCGGCGCAGATCGCGACGCTCCTGCGAGAGCATCCCGGCGCGGACACGTTTCTCGTGCAGGGCGCGCTCGGCGAGCGCTTCCTGGAAGGTCTGCTCGCCGCCCGCCGCGAGCGGTCCGGGCGCGAATTGAGGATCGTCGCGGCCGACCCCACCAGGGTGTTCCTGTCTCGCCGCGGGCCGCGCTGGTATGAGCGTCAGGGCGTAGCGATCGGGGTCCTGCGCACGATCGACCTGCGCGCGATCACCGTCAACCCCGTGGCGCCGCGCTCACACCGGTTCGACTCTCCCCAGCTGCAGGAGCTGATCAGAGCCGCGATCCCGGACATCCCAGTGCTGGACGTGCTCGACCCCTCGTAGGACACCTGCGAGCCGTAGGACACCTGCGAGCGCGGCCGACGCTCACACCGGTCCGAGGCGCGCGCGAGTCGCCGTGTTACTTGGCGTTGGCGAAGTAGTCGGCGTTGATCTGCGAGTACTTCTGCCACTCGTCCGGGAGCTGGTCCTCGGCGAAGCACGCGTCCACGGGACAGGCCTCGACGCAGGCGTCGCAGTCGATGCACTCCTCCGGATCGATGTAGAGCATCTCCGCCTCGGCGTGGCCGGGCTCGTCGGGCGTGGGATGGATGCAGTCGACGGGGCACACCTCGACGCAGGAGTTGTCCTTGGTGCCGATGCACGGCTCGGCGATCACGTAGGCCATTCGCTGAGTTCTTTCCTGTTGGTTGCGGGTCTCGTTTTTTACGGTCTCGCGGGGAGCACATTCTAGAGATGACGCCCCAGCCGGGGCTCATCGTAGCCGAGCCACATCGTAGATGATTGCGGGCTCAACCATCCCCGCCCGTGGGCGAGGACCCGCTCCGCCGGGCGCCCATGGCGACTCCGCTAGGTTTGGGCGATGCTGCTGCTCACGGGCGCGACCGGTCAGGTGGGCTCGGCGCTGCTGCGCCGGCTGCTCGACGACGGCGCCGAGGTGCGCTGCCTGGTGCGCGATCCCCGGCGACTGGGGACGATGCGCGTACGCGTGCAGATCGCGCTCGGGGACCTGGCCGACCCGCCGTCGTTTCGCAACGCGCTGCGGGGGGTGGACACGGTCGTGCACCTGGCGGCGGCGATACGCGACCAGCCGCGGGGCTCGATCGAGGAGCTGAACGGGATCGCGACGTGGCGGTTGGTCCGCGCCGCCCAGAACGCGGGCGCGAAACGGTTCGTGTTCTTCTCCGCGCTCGATGCCTCGCCCCATCATCGCACGAGGTTCCATCGCGCCAAGGCGCTGGCCGAGCAGGCCGTGCGCGAGTCAGAGCTCGACTGGACGGTGCTCGCCCCCTCGATCGTGTACGCGCCGGGCGACGCCTGGCTGACGCTGCTCGAGCGGCTGTCGCTGTTGCCGGTGATGCCGGTGTCGGGCATGGGCCGGGCGAGGTATCAGCCGATCTGGACCGAGGACGCGGCGGCCTGCGCGATGGCCGTGCTGCGCGACCGGACGGGCGCGCACAGCGGCAAGCGCTACGAGCTGGCGGGCCCGCAGACGCTGACGCACCTGGAGATCGTCGCGCTCGTGCTGGATGCTCTGGAGCGGCCACGGCCGCTGGTGCGAGTGCCGACGCCGATCGTCTCGCGCGCGCTGCGGCTGCTGGAGGTCGTGCTGGGTCAGCGCACACCGGTGACGTGGGATGAGGCAGAGCTGATGGAGTGCTCGATGGTCGCGCAGGCGGCGAGGGCCGAAGCCGAGCGGCTGGGAATCAGGCCACAGGAGATGGCGGCGGTGCTGGGGGCCAAGCTCACGCCCATGGCCGAGATACTGGACGTATGCCGACCATATTCCTGACCGCCCGGCCCGATGTCCCTGACGGAAGCTCTGGTCCTACTCCCCCACCCCTGGCGGGAGATCCACTCCTGTACTACACACAGTATGCGAGTGACTTGATTCATCCCCACCTTCAGCCGCACGCACATAGCCTATATAGCCTTCATAGTTGTTCTCACTAAACACATAGCCCCAAGCGTATGTGAAATAAGTTAGTCCTCGTTCACATTTCATAGCCACCGGTAGCGATAGTTCCCTTGCATTCTTTACATGCTTGTTTTGGCAGGATAGCGCCGCATATTCTCTGGGGTTGACGCCGACTACATAAAAGCAAACCTTGACTTCGAGCTCGGCCTTGTGGTGGTAACAGCTGAGAGAACCGGAACCCGCCACTGTTCCTATTGAGCCAGTTTTAATAGATGCTTCCACAGAACAGCCGACTGAAGCAAGCGGTGGGGAATGATGGCTTGACCCAATGCATGCTTGCATCCCTGAACACCCACCCCCTCCGCCTGGCCCTTCCTGTTCCCCTTCTTCCGGGCAAGGACCGTACCCTTCGCCGCAGAATTTCCCGTCGGGCATTGGCAATACGCTCGGCAGTCGCGAATTGGCCGCTTCGCGTTCCGCTCGCCTCTGTTCGGCCGCGGCCACCAGCAACGCGCCGCCTTCCCCGGTTCTGGCGCCGACCCATTCTTCGATCGGCTTGTCCAGCGGACTGGGCGTGTTGACGATCGCTGTCAAGATGACACTCTGCGTCTGCAGCGGCCGCCCGGTCTGGGGCACATAGGTGACTCCGTCCTGTGTGATGACACCCGATGGCAGTTCGCCCGCCACGCCGGAGGCTCCGAGCCACGCGTACTTGGGCGGAGCCCCTTTGCCGCTCGGGACGCCGAATTCGGTGCTGTTGTACTTCTTCAGCAGTTTTGTTTCGGTTTCACTGGCTCCTGCTTCCGCCACGACGTTGCCTTGCAGATCGTGCAGCAACAGCACCGCCGGTTTGCCGGTTTTGCCTTCGCCCGGCTCGGTTGCGGTCAGGGCACCGTCGATACCGGGGATGTTGCGCGTCCATTTTTCTGTTTCACCCGAGCCTTCCCCGGTCCAGGCGACGGCGCCGCTGCCAGCGTCGAAATGGGTGATCACGGTCGAGGCGGTGGTGCCTGTAGAGACCGTTTCGCGTGTGCGGTCTTCAGGATCGAGCTTGTATTCGATTTTCTCGCCGCCCTGTTCCTGTTTGGCGACCTGACTGTCGACGTAGTATTCGCTGACGAGTTCGCTTCCGCCCGCATCAGCGGCCGGCAGTTTGGTCGTATTGCCAAACGTGTCATACGCCACACCGGGGTCGGTCAGCGTGTTGGCGGTGTCGTAGGTGTGCGCTTCGACGCTGCCGCCTTCACTCGCGCATTTGCCTTCAGTCGCCGGTTCGCGGGCCGTCTCGCTCTTGCGGTTGCCTTCTTCATCGTAGGTGTAGATGCGCGTTTTGCAGCCTTCCCCGGCGGGGACTTCCTGAGCCTGGGTGAGCCGTCCCGCGTTGTCGTAGGTGTAGCTCGGCTCTTCGGAGAGCGTGCTGCTCTGCTTGAGCGTTTCGCCGTGGACCGACGGCACGGCCGTGTCGCTGAACCACGTTTCGGGGCAAGTTTTTTCGCAGTGCGCGGTCTTCTTGTATTCGAGTCCCGTCATTTCGCCGACCTGATTGTGCGTATAGGTCGCGGTCATCGCGTTGGGGTAGGTCTCTGTGCTCATCTTGCCCGCGAGGTCGTATTCGGCTTTGAACGCGCCTGCGGCCGAGTCGACCAATTCGGTCAAGAAGCCCGTCGTTTCGTTGTAGTGATAGACCTGATTGCCCTTGCTGTCTGCGACTTTGATCAGACGATGGTCCTTTTCTGGTTCGTATTCGAACACCGCGGTGTTCCCGTCGGCGTCCGTGTACGTCGTGGACTGGCCAAGCGTGTTGTACTTGGTGACGATCGTCTTGGTCACGCCCGCCACGGTCGTGCTCTGTTCTTCCAACAGGCCGGTGGCTTTGTTGTAAGTATTGGTGACCTTTGGCAGTTCCCTGTCCGGCAGTTCTTTTTCATTCGCGGGCGAAGCCGTGACTTCGCTGGTCAGCGCCCCGCCGGCCGCGTTGAACGTCGTCTTCTTCGTGCGTATCCTCGTGCCGAACGCTTCTTCGAGCTTTTCGGGTTGATCCCACATGTTGTAGCTGATCGTCGTGACCGGCAATTCGGGCATGCCGCTCACCCCCGGCTGCGCCTTTGGGGAAGTCTGGCACACCAGGTTCGCCCATTCTGGGTGATTGCGGCAAGTGGGCACGCTTGCTTCTTCTTTGGCGCTGTAATAGGTCGTGCGCATGTCGTGCGCTTCGGGATTGCCGTTACCGGCGGTCCACACCTCGATTCGGCTGTTTTCGCTGTCCACCACGTCAACGTTGCCGGCGGAGGTGATCGCCGTCCCAATCGGTTCGGCCAGCTGTCCGTTCCCGGAGCCGTGCGAGCCGAACGCAGCCTCGAAGGCGCCGGTGGAGCTGAACTGCTGAATGCGGCTGTTGCCGATATCCGCCACGTACAGGTTCCCCGAGGCGTCCGCGGAGATCCCGGCCGGAATGTTGAATTCGCCGTTGCCGCTGCCTTTGACGCCCCACTTGCGCACGAATTCGCCGGTCAGCGAGAGCTCCTCCACACGATTGTTGTTGAGGTCGGTCACGTATATGTTCCCGCCGTAGTAGGCGAGGAAGGATGCGCCGCTGAACTGACCGTTACCGGAGCCGGCCGTGCCCGCATGGCATTCAGTTTCGGTTTTACACGTCTGCAGTTCGTTTTTCCCATTGTTGACACCGAAGCCGACGGCTTTGATGAATCCTCCGCTTTCGTTGAGCTCCTGCACACGATTGTTGGAATAGTCGGTGACCCACAGGTTTCCGGAGGAGTCGATGGCGACGCCCTGCGATTCGTTGAACTGCCCTCCACCACCGCCGACTGTGCCCGTCTGACAGGTCGACGTGCAGCTCTCGAGCTTGCTTTCGCCGTTGCTCACTCCCCACCCGAACGCACGCACGAATTCACCTTTTTCGTTGAGCTCATCGATGCGGTTGTTGCGCACGTCGCCGACGTAGATGTTGCCGGTGCTGTGGTTGATCGCAACGCCGTACGGCCCCTCGAACTGGTCGGCGCCGGTTCCCCACGAGCCATATGCTTTGATGAAGCCCCCGCTCGAGGAGTACTCGTCGACCCGACTCGCCCCGCTCGTCACCCACACGTTGCCGTGGGCATCGATCGCGGCCCCACCCGGATGATCGAGCTTTTCCGCTTCCGAGCCGGTGTTGCCAAACTGCGACAGGAAGGAGAACGTGCCGCCGCCTCCGCCGGATGATCCAGGCGACCGTACTTCTTCGACGCTGCCGGTGGCTTCTTTTTTGCCTTCGCCGTTGGTGATTTCCTGATAGACGGTGGTGGTCGTCAGGTTCAGTCCACCCGGATCCACCGTCGTGGACGTCGGCTCACGCAGCTTCCAGCCGATGCTTTCCTGCCCGCTGTAGGACGTCGTCGTTACACGCTTGTCGAATTCTTCTTTGCTCGCGGTTTCGGCGCCGTCTTCGGTCTTGGTCACCAGTTCGTAGGATTCGTTGTTTTTTTCTTCCGCTTCTTTGGCGCCTTCGTTGTAATAGTATTTGACATGATTACGCGCCACGACTTCTTCGGATTTGCCTTCTTTGCCTTTGGCCAGCTTGATCGGGTGCTGCGGACCCCAGCTGTCCGTCAGCTGGCCTTCGCCGTTGTAAGCGCTGACCGTGGACAGGAGGTTGGCCACTTCGGCGGATTTGCATTCTTTTTCGGATTTGCATTCTTCTTTGAGCGCCGCGGCGCGGTTGTCGACGCTTAGCGACCGTGTGACCTGGTTTTCCGTGTTGTATTCACGTGTAGAGACGCCTCCGGACGGGAAGACCGTGTTGACGGCGCGTGCTTGGCTGTCCAGGTAGGCGACCGTGGCTCTTTTGTAGCTCGTCGCCGGCCAGCTCTGGGGTTCATCGGGCGGGAAGATCGCCGCAGCATACGCCGGCGTCTCACTTTCTTTCTGACCCCACTTGGCGATTTCTTCCTTGGTCATGTTGTGTGGTGCGCCTCCCCCTGAGACGGGGACGCGGTACTCGATCGTGGAGCCCGGTTCCGGCGTCCCCGCCCCGGCTTCAACGACTTCGATACCGGGGTTGAAGGCGGTGACCGTGCCCGCGGTGTCCACCGCCGCGCATGTGGTGGTGGTGGCGCACGACACGGCTGTCAGTTTGTCCCCAAGCCCATACTGTTTGGTCCAGGTTTCGCCGTGGTTCCTGGACACAAAGACGTTGCCGGCGTAATCCACCAGGGCACAGGTCGAGCTTCCGCTGCAGGAGATCGCGGTGATGTTGTTCGTGCCGTCGATGTCGTGCTTTGCCACGGTCGCCGTGCCGCTGCTTTCGATCGTCAGGTTCAGAACATTTCCCACGCCATCGACGGCAACACAGGACGTCGTCGATGTGCAGGCCACGCCGTTCAACGCGGTGGTGCCGTCGACATTCGTTTCCTTCCAGGTGGACGACTCGATCTGGGCGGTGCTGTTGGCGATGTGCACCACCCCTTTGCTGTCGACCATGGCGCAGAACGAGGTCGACAAGCAGAAGGCGCCCCTGATCACGGCCGAGCCCTGGTCCTCGATCGTCCAGGCCTGCGACGCCGGGTTTGTCGAGTAACGGTAATAACCAAGGTTGTCCTGTCCGGCCACACAGAAAGAAGCGCTCACACACGAGATCGCGTCCACCCCATAGGTGGGGTTGTAGGCTTCGCTCCAACTGCCGCCGAGCGAGGTCGCGTAATACAGTTTCCCCCCAGCCGCTTCTTTGCCGTTGGCGAGCACGCAGAGGAAAGCGGACGGGCACGAGATAGCCTGACTCGGACCCTGCCCGGTCGGGCCATTCCACGTTGTCCAGGTCGACTGAGAGGACGTGCTCATATTCGTCGCATAAAACGCTCTGCCTTTGCTGTCACTGGCGACACACCCAACAAGCGTCTGCAGATAGCACGAAACGGCGTTCAAGCTGTTCCCGCTGTCGACAGCTTGCGTGTACACGCCGGGCAGGGACGTAACCACCGCGCTGGGAGACGTGCCGGCTTCACCCGAGCCATTGCCGTCGGTCGCGCGGACCTTGGCTATCAGCGTGTGACCGACGTCGCCGCTGCCGGGGACGTAGGTTGAGTTCGTCGCGCCGGGGATGGACGCACATTCTCCACCGGACGCGTTGCAGTCATACCACTGAAAGCCATCGACAAACGGGCTGTGGGTCCACGCCCCCTTGGACACGGCCATCCTGACTCCTACGGTCGGGGTGCCAGTTAGTTTGGGCGCTTCAGTGTTACCAACTGGTTCTCTCTGTTCCGCGAGCTTTTCGGTGATTTCTTTTTCTGAAGCTCCGGGTTTCGGCTGGGCCCGCGTGGTCTTCAGAAGCCGGCCCGTGCCGGCATCCCCTGTCGTGGTGCCGTAGACGAGCGCCCATGGCTGCTGGCCAGGCGAGGTGACCGCCGTCACGTGCCCTTCGGGGTCATACCCGTAGGTGGTCTCGAGTTCAGACGAGGCTTGCGGATTCCACTCAGCCCGCAGGCGGCCCCCCGAATCGTAAGCGTATTCACCTGTTGTCTTGCTTTCCATTTTGGCGGTGGAGGGGTTGTAGGCGATGAAGGACACTTTCATCAGACGGCCGTTGAATTCACCCCATTCACTGGGTTTTTCACCTTTAGCGGTTGTTGCGGTGGCGTAGGTAAATTTCAATGCACGGCAGCCCTTGGCGGCGATTTCGAGTTTTTCAACCTGACTCTGCCCACATGCCACCGCGGGATGCGGAGCAAGCTCCAGGGTTGGCTCAACGATTTTACCGGAGGCCGTTTCTGCGGTTTGATAGGCGTCTGTAACGGTGTCCGCCGCTATCGGTCCTTCGGAAACGGTCGGCATCCATGATCTCGCCCCGCTCGGAAGCGTGAATCTCGTAGTCGTCCCCTTCTTTGCGTCCTTCAGCAGATATTCGATGACTTCTTTGCTTGCGTTTTCTTTGGCTTCGAGCTTGAGGTTGGTATCGCCGGCGGGGGCTTCAAAGCCGCCGCTGGACGCCACCGAGAAATGCGAGATTCCTTCTGGACCGATCACCATCACGCTCTTGTCGGGCAACACTTCGAGGCTGGCCAGGCTGCCCAGGCTGATGCTCCACTGAGGACCCAGCGGGCCTTCAACGCCCTCTTTCAGGTTGAGCGAGTCGTAGTGGCGAGTCACGGCCAGCGACCCCGTGCCGCCGCTCACGCCGACATCGGTGGCTTCGAGCGCGAGGTCTCCCGACTCTGGATTGACAGAGCCGGGTCCCATCGCGACGGGACTGGCTGGATAGACGTTCAGCGTATAGCTCTTGGATTCGACGTTGCTCGCGTTGTCGGTGGCGGCAATCGTGATCGTGTGCGCACCCGATCCAAGTTCGACGCCGTTGAGCGACCATTCTCCGTGAGCGGTGCAAGCGCCCTTTGGAATCGTGCATGACCCAGACGGTTGACCCACTTCCCTGCCGTCTACGTATAGCGCGATAGATCTGACCCCAGAAGCAGGTGTGGCGCTTTCACCGGAGCCTTCACCGTCGATCGCTTCGCCTTTGACATGCGTCGCAACTTCTCCCGATTCGAAGACTTCCCCTTTGCTCGGCAGACCTGTTATCGCCAAGCCATGCGGGGCCTTCGTGTCGACTTTTAGATACGTTTCTCCTTCACCATGTTCACTTGACCACGTGTGTTCCATCGCATCGTCTGCCGAGATGCGGATGCGATCTTCACCATCTTTAGTCGCCAGGCCGTAGTGTTCGAGATTGGCGTAGACCAGTGTTTCACTTTGTTTTTCGGAACACTGAATGCCTCGGCAACTACTCGTTCCGAGATACTTGGTTTTTGCTTGAAACGCGTATTCCCAAATGCCGTTTTCATATTTTTCCCGCTTCGATTCCGCTACTCCGACGCCTTTATCGCTGGCCGTGAATTGCAATGCACCGGCATGGCGACTGAGCCAGCTGCCGCTACCGTAGAGCACGTTCTGAGTACCCGCCAGTTCCGCGTCTTCTTTGTCGTAGCTGACCGTGGTGTGGGTTTCCTTTGGCTGGGCTATGGATATGCTCGCCGAGCTCATCCCCACCTGGTCGCCTCGAGGAATGGAGCCCAAGCTGTTCCCGAGAGAGACGGCGTTTTTTTCAGCGCCGTATTCCGGGGCGCATCCCGCCGCCGGGCACACTTTCTCGTTACCAGGGTTTTCGATGTGTCCTTCTTGAGCGATTACTTTTGTCGCTTCGATGCCACCGCTGTTGGCGAGCTGCAGAAAGAACACATTGTCGGCAATAAAGCGCAGTTCGTTGCTGACGAATTCGGTAGGAGCAATTTCATTGACATTCACATTGGCTTCGTAGATTTTTGAATCCCCTGAAGTCTGATATGCCAATTCTGCCCATTGGTTAATGGAGCCTTCGCCTTCTTTGTGGCCGAGCCACACATCGGTGCCGGCATATTCACCATGATAAAAGCCGCTTCCGTGCGGTTGATACACCCATGCGCTCGTACTCGGCAGACCTTCATTGACCACCGAGTCTGCCTTGGTGTTGAATTCTGGATCCACATCGATCGGATATTGAAATTCTTGGGTATCACGCTCGACGTTCAGAGCGAGCGTGTCTCCCGAGACGCTGGTTGAGACAGGCACGGTCGTCCCCGCTGCGTCGTGAGCGGACGGCGTTGGGATCGTCGCGATCGTCACGCCATCTCTCACCACCTGCAGCTGCGTGCGGCCCGAGCCTTGCTCGTGAGCCAAGCGGGCGCCGGCGGGCAAGCCCACCCGGAAGAAGAGCTGTCCCGGGCTTGCCGGCGAGCGAAGCATCGTGTCGAGGGCGAACCCAAGCGTGCTCGGCTTGACGACCGTGTCGGTGTCCGTCTGGGTGTTCGCGAAGAGCACAGTCGCGCCGTCCAGGGTTCCCGAGCCATCGAGGGGCGCGCCGTGAGCATCCACCGGTGTGAGCGAGAGGCCGGTCGCGGGGGCCTGCACCCCTTCGCTCAGGTGCTTTGGTATCCGAACTTCGGTTGCCGGATTCTCCGGCGTATACACATTGCTCGTTTCGCGCAGGCGCAGATTGACCGGGGACCAGCCGTGGGCGGTGGGGACGGCCATCGGCACAAGCGACTGGACCAGCCCGTTCTCGTTGTCCGCAAGCTCGACGTGCGCGGCGTCGGCATTCACGTATCCGGTGATGCGCTGCCCTGCCTGGAGCTTGGGCGGACCGCCGCTCTGTTCGCGGATCAGTCCGGGAAACGCTTCGCGGGCCACGCCGGCAGCAGCCGTGGCATCGAGATGCATGAACTTGGTGCGAGCTTCCTCGCGTGCGACGATCGCCTCCGAGCTGCGTCGCCGCGCTTCCTCAGCCGCGGCGATCTGCTCACCTTGCATCGGCGAGTCGGCGATGACCAGCGGTTCGCTCAACGAGGATGAGGATGCTCCCAAAGCGACGCTCGATGAGCAGGCCGATACGAGAGCGATTGCCAGCACGGCACAGCTCGCTGTCCAGATCGTGGAACCGGCTCCACGTCCGTCTGGGCGCTCACGCCCGCCGGCGCGCCCGTTCTCAAACCACGACCCCCCGCCCGGAAACCTCATATCGCCCCACTCCTCCATGTATGTAGCGACCGACCCGGAACCCACTGCCTCTCACAGCAGTGAAGGACTCCGGCCCCCGTCTGTTGATGGCGGGTTGTGCTTCCCGCCGCGGAGAATTTCTATTTGCTCGATAGGCAGCCCGTCAAGGGTTTATGCGGTGGAAAAATCACGCAGAACGAGATATGAACGCTCTGTGTACAACCCCTTGGACTCTCTACGCGTCCCGACCGCTGCTGTCTTGCCCGGCGAGCGCGCGCGTGATCTCCTCGCCATACGCGGTCAGCCGCCACTGATTGGCGACTCCCGGCCCAGCGGAGTGCTTGACAGCGAGCTCATCCTCCTCCAGCTGCGCCAGCAGCTTGGAGATCTGCGACTTGTGTACGACGCCGATTCCCATGCCCACCTCGCGGTTGCTGGCCTGCGGATGCTCGGCCAGATACAGCAGGCATTCGCGCAGGCGCCGCGCGGTCGGATTGGCGAGAACCGCGGGCTGCTTGACCTCGCTGGAGACCGGCGCCGGTGCGATCGGCGCCCAGACCACCTCCCCGGCCAGAGTCGAGCGCGCGAGCTCGTCGCCTCGGCGCGTCTCCTCGATCGCGACCTCGCGACCGGCGAGCGGCTCGACGATCAGCCCGAGCAGCGGACCCAGCAGCCCGATCAGCGGTTGGCGCTCTGCAGAGCTCAGCCACGAGTGGATGATCTCCATGACGGACGCGAGCGCGGCCTGCGCCGCGAGCGGCGAGGCGCCGTCGGGGACCTCTCCGCCGATGTGCCTGACGATCAACCGGCGAAACGCGCCTACGATCCGCGCTCGATGCTCCAACACCCGCCGGTGGGCGCCGAGCGTATCGACCATCAGCACCCGCGCCAGTTGTGGATCGGAGTCGAACAGCGCGAGCACCGCGCCCAGCGCCATGCGGGTCCCCTCGCGCCAGCCTTCGTGTTCGGCGAACGCCCGTGACACAAGCGCTTGCACCTGCTCCTGGCCGTGATCCATGACCGCCACCAGACCGTCGTCGAGGCCACCGGGGTAGAGCGTGTAGAACGTCGGGCGCGCCACCCTGGCCCGCGCGGCGATCGCGCCCACCGAGGCGTTCGCGCAGCCGCGCTCGGCGACGATCTCCACGATCGCGCGCATGATCCGCTCGCGCCGTGCCCCGGTCACCCCGGTCCGCGATACCTCGGTCCGTACCGTCTCACGTTCAAGAGCGCCCGAGTCTGCGCTGCGTTCACATCGCTCACGCTCGCGCCTGTGCGCGTCCCCGACCGCCGCGACCAGCCGATCGGTCAGCGCGGAGACGATCTGCAGCACTTCTCTCAACGCGGCCTCCTTACCACGCAGCACTCCGTGTTCGGCCTCCTGCATCACGAATCCCTCGAGCACCGCATATCCCGCGAAATAGCGGCGCAGCACGGTCTCCGACTCCACCCCCACCCGCGCCGCCCGCCGCGCCTGCTCGATCGTCTCGCTGGGAACCGGCGCGAGCGACTCACCCCAGTGCTCGATGCCGGCGAACGCGTAGTCCAGCGCGGCTACGCCGGCGGCGCGCAGACCCTCCAGATACTCAGGATCCTCGCTGCCCGTCCGCTCAAACCAGTGGTCGCTTACGCGTAGGAATATCGCTTCGCCGATCTCCGTACGCCGAGCCTCCAGCCGCCTTGCCAGAGCGATCCGACTCTCTCCCTGAGCCTCCACAGAGATACTCCCACCGGTTCTGTTTATCACGCGACCTTGATGTTTACGCCCGTTCCCTGCCGCTGACTAGCGACGTGTCGCTATTCCCTGGACGATCGCTGCGCAAACTTCATCAACTGTGTTTACGCGATGGTCCCAGCCGGATGACCTCGCGACAGACCGCCTCACTTTGCGGCCACCTGCGGACGCCGTCCAGCCCAAGGCAGCGCCGCTTCCAGCTGCGTGGCCAGCGCCAGCAGCGCACCCTCGCCGGCCGGACGACCGACGAGTTGAACGGCCAGCGGCAGCCCGTCCTCCCCCTCATACAGAGGCAGCGAGATCCCGGGCTGACCGCTGGCGTTGAACACGGGCGTGAACGGCGTGAAGAGCCCCGAGCGGGTGAACGTGGACATCGGCTCGGGCGCGGCGGTGTCGAGCGTGCCCAGCGGCAGCGGACGCTCGGCCAGAGCGGGCGTGAGCAGCGCGTCGTAGGGCGAGAGGAAGGAGATCAGGCGCCGCGTGTGGGCCTGCAGCTGCACGCCCGCGGCCATGCCCTGCACGGCGCCCAGCTTCCGGATCATCGAGTAGATCGCCCAGCTCATCGACTCCATGTCGCGCTCGGTGGGCTCGCGCCCGGCGATCGCGCCGGAGTAGGCGATCGACAGCGCGATGTGGTTGGAGAAGACCGCGCCGAACAGCTCCTGCAGGCCCTCGATGCGCCACGGAGGCTCGACCTCCACGACCTCGTGCCCGAGCGAGCGCAGCAGCTCGGCGGCATCGGCGACGGCCTGCGCCGCCAGAGGATCCACGGTCGCCTCGGCGATCGGCGCGAACGTCGTGGCGGCGATCCGCAGCCTGCCGGGAGCGGCGAGCGCGCTCTGCGCGAACGGCTCGCTCGGCGGCGGCGCCCAGGTCGCGTCGCCGAGCTCGTAGCCCTCCAGCACGTCGAGGATCGCCGCGCTGTCGGCGACGGTGCGCGTGAGCATGCCGTCGATACCCAGCGAGGAGTCGCCCAGTTCCGGCGCGGCGGAGATGCGCCCGCGGCTGGGCTTCAGTCCGACGAGCCCGCAGCAGGCGGCGGGAATGCGGATCGAGCCGCCGCCGTCGTTGCCGTGGGCGACGGGCAGCATTCCGGAGGCGACGGCCGCGGCCGCGCCGCCGGAGGAGCCGCCCGGGGTGCGCTGGAGATCCCAGGGGTTGCGGGTGGGGCCGAAGATGCGCGCCTCGGTCGTGGGCAGGATGCCGTACTCGGGCAACGTGGTCGAGCCGACGATCACGAACCCCGCCTCGCGCAGACGCCGGGTGACGTTGTGGTCGTAGTCGGCGACGTGCTCGGCCATCAGCGAGCAGCCGTAGGTGAGGCGCAGGCCGCTGACGGGACGGTTGTTCTTGATCGCGACCGGAACCCCGGCGAACGGTCGCCGATCGCCCGGGCCGATCGCATCGGCGGTGGCGAGGGCGCGCTCGCCGTCGATCTGCACGAACGCGTTGAGCTCGGGATTGAGCTCCTCGATGCGATCCAGCGAGGTCTGCACCAGCTCGCGGGCGGATATCTCTCCCGCGCGCACCATGCCGGCGAGCTCGATCGCGGAACGGAACATCAGGTCGCTGTCTGACACGGCTCCTCCTCCTCGCGTGGAAGCGGTCATCATATGTGTCTGCCCACAAGGCAGCCACCCGTCAGCATGAGACGACCGAGCGTCGTCGTGCCCAGAAAGCGAGTGCCATGAGCGCGGTTCAGCAAGCACCAGAGGTCCAGTCGGGCCTGGAAGGCGTCGTCGCCTTCGCCACCGAGATAGCCGAGCCGGACAAAGCGGGGGGCGCGCTGCGCTACCGCGGCGTCGACATCGAGGACCTGGTCGGCGCGGTCCCCTACGAGCAGGTCTGGGGCCTGCTGGTCGATGGCAGGCTGAAACCCGGCCTGCCCCCCGCCGAACCGCACGCCCTGACCGTGCGCTCGGGCGATCACCGCGTCGACGTGCAGTCGGCGCTGGCGATGCTCGCCCCGGAGTGGGGCTTCGGTCAGCTGATCGACATCACCGACGTGCAGGCCCGTGAGGACCTCGCGCGCGCCTCGGTGATGGCGCTGTCGTTCGTGGCGCAGTCCGCGCGCGAACCCGGTCAGCCCCCGGTGCCCCAGGAGGAGATCGACCGGGGTCAGACGATCCCCGAGCGGTTTCTGATTCGCTGGCGCGGTGAGGCGAACCCCGACCACGTCAAGGCGATCGACGCCTACTGGGTCTCCGCGGCCGAGCACGGCATGAACGCCTCGACGTTCACCGCGCGGGTGGTGGCCTCGACGGGCGCGGACTGCGCCGCGGCGCTGTCGGCGGCGGTGGGCGCGCTGTCGGGCCCGCTGCACGGTGGCGCGCCATCGCGCGTGCTGAAGATGCTCGACGAAGTCGAACAGACCGGCGACGCCGAGCGCTGGGTCAACGACGCGCTGGACCGCGGCGAGCGGCTGATGGGCTTCGGCCACCGGGTCTACCGCGCCGAAGATCCGCGCGCGCGCGTGCTGCGACGCACCTGTCGCGAACTGGGCTCACCTCGCTTTCAGGCGGCGGAGGCGCTGGAGCAGGCGGCGCTCGCGGAGCTGCACGCCCGCCGCCCCGACCGGGTGCTCGCCACGAACGTCGAGTTCTGGTCGGCCGTGGTGCTCGACCTGGCGGAAGTCCCGCCGGAGCTGTTCACGCCGATGTTCACGTGCGCGCGCGTGGCCGGCTGGTCGGCGCACATCCTCGAGCAGAAGCGCGAGGCGAAGCTGATCCGCCCGACGGCGATCTACGTGGGCGAGCCACCGCGCTCGGTGCAGGCGGTCGAAGGCTGAGCCAAACAGAGACAATGCTGCGAATCGCTGGGAATTCGCGAGGTGGATCTGTAGCGTGACCTACTGGTTGGCAAGCGGGTGCAAACCCAGCTCAAGAGGGAGCGATGATGGGACGACTGGCGAATATCGCTACGAGCGGTGCGCTGATGCTGGCGCTGGTCCTCGCCGGGTGCGGCGGCTCGAGCTCGACGTCGAAGTCCTCCTCGGCATCCGCGAGCACAGGCCAGACCGCGTCTGCTGGCGCCACCACGCAGACCTCCGGCGGCGCGACCGGCGGCGCACAGAGCGGCGAACAGACGCCCAAGACGAGCGCATCCAAAGAACACCTCCCGAAGGTCACGATCCTGATGTCGAGCCCAGCGTTCCACTCGGGCGCCCCAATCGCGGCGCGATACACCTGCGACGGAGCCGACATGTCGCCGCCCATCCGCTGGAGCGCCATCCCTCACGGCACCGCCGAGCTCGCGCTGTTCATCCTCAACCTCAACAGCCCAGCCGGCGGAGGGCCGCTGATCTATTGGGCCGTGGCGGGATTGCACCCCACGCTCCACGGAATCGCCGCGGGTAAGCTGCCGGCTGGGGCGATCGTGGGGCGCAACAGCCTCGGACAGAGCCGCTACACGATCTGTCCGGCCAAGAGCGATGGAGCGCAGCAATACGTGGTGGCACTGTTTGCGCTGCAGCACCCGGTTGCGGCCGCCCCTGGATTCAACGCGGATGCGCTTTACAAGACGGCGTCGAACGCCGCCGAAGACAAGGGCTTGATGGGCTTCTCATACCAGCGGAAATGACCTTTGCTCGGATGCCGACCCGAGCAAGGGCAGACGGGGCGACTGTCGCGCAATCGACGAAGAGGGCTCGGCCTCCGTGCCGAACCCTCTTCTCCTTCTCGGCAGGGCACGGCTGCTCATCATGCGCGCCGCACATGAGTAGCCGGATGTTGGATCTCAGGCGAGTGTGAGCGTGCGCTTGGGCGGCGCGAACAGCCAGGGGTTGCGCTGCCCGATGATATCTCCGGTGAAGCGCTTGCTCGCGCCATAGACGACCCAGGTGGTGTCCACCGCGCCGTAGACCTCTTGCACACGCAGCCGCGTGGGGTGTTCGCGCGCGTAATGAAGGTGGGTCAAGCCGGCATCGTAGGCTCCTGCCAGGAGGTTTTGGCCGATTACCGGCTTGGATGGCTGGTCGATGATCTCGGGCCAGCGCGTCAGGTCAGTGTAACCACGCGTAGCCGAGACGATCCCAAGACTCCGCGGTTGCTCGACCTCGGTACGCACGAGCAGCGCCAGCTCCTTGGTGGGATAGATGAAAGTGTCGATCACGAACACCTCCGTGTGGTAGCGCTCGGTGACCAGATGAACCTGCACGTGGGCGGAGCACTGCACGAGGAAAGCGTCGGGCCGGCCGCGCAGGCGCTCGAGGCCGTCGTCGAGCAGATCTTCGACGAGCACGAGCTCGTAAGCGTCGATGCCCTGAAACTTGAGATAGTGCCGCAGGGCGTTCTCATGGCATGTGCCGGATGGCCCAAGCGTGATGAACGTGGGCACAGAGCTCACGGATTCGCCTCCTCGCCCGCCGCGGCCGCGATCAGCTCGTCCTCCATGCGACAGGTGGCGGCGATCAGCAGCTCGAACAGGCTGGCGGTGAAGTCGCTCGGCAGCTGCGCCTCGACGCCACCTGCCAGGTAGCGCGCGCGCACCTCGGCGACGCGGTCGGGTTGCATCATCGGGATCTCGTGCTCGCGCTTGTAGAGGGCGATCTCGCGACAGATCGCGAACCGCTCGCCGAGCCTTTCGGCGATCTCCTCGTCGAGTCGATCGAGGCGGCGGCGAAACGGCTCGAGGCCGCTCGCCGATGAGGCCTCTCCTCCCGCGGCGCTCACGCTCGGTCTCCGCTCAGCAGGCCGGTGGCGAACGCGTGGCTGCAGCCGGCCAGGGACTCCAGCGCATAGCCCCCCTCCTGGATCACGCAGACGGGCAGCTCGGCGCCGGCGAGCAGGCGGCCGATCCGCTCGAAGACGGGCGCGCGAAAGGACCAGGAACCGTGGGGGTCGCCCTCCACGAGGTCATAGCCGAGCGACAGCACGATCGCGTCGGCGCCGCGCGCGAGCGTGTGGATTGAGCGAGCGAGCTCCGCGAGGTAGGTCTCGCTTGCCGGGGGTCTGCGGAACGCGACGAGGTGCTCACGGTCGCTGCGGGGGCGCACCCGCTCCCAGGGAAGGTTCGCGCCGGTGCAGCCGTGCAGCGAGTGCAGGGTCGTGCCGGCCATCCGCTCCAGCAGCGCGGCGGTGCCGTTGGGGTAGTGCAGGTCGAGATCGAGGATCGCCACCTGGGCAAAGCCGCCGTCGTGCAGCTCCTGGGCGGCGGCGGCGGCATTGTTGAGGTAGCAGTAGCCGCCGAGCCAGCCGGGACCGGCGTGGTGCCCGGGAGGGCGACACAGGGCGTAGCTGAAGCGCGCTCCCGCGACGATCGCCCGTGCGGCGCAGATCGCCGTGCCGACGCCCTCTCGCGCGGTGGCCACGGCCTGGGCGCAGACGGGAGTGTCGGGCGCCAGGCCCGGTTCGGCCAGCTCGGCGATCAGCACCGGGTCGCGACCGCTCACACGTTCGAGCGCCCGCAGGTAGTCGGGTTCGTGCAGCCGTCGCAGCGCCCGATCGACGTCCTTCGCGCTCGCGTCGGCGGTGTGAGCGCTCACGCGCTCGTGGCGCATGAGACCGGCCTGCACCTGCGACAGGCGCCGCCCGTCGTCATAGCCGGAGACCTTGTGTCCGCGCTCGTCGAGTATCCAGGGCACAGCGCCGGCGCGATCGCGGCGCTGCTCGATCATCAACAGGTGGGGCTCCCCCTCGGCGCTCACCGGAAGATCCGCCGCATCCGGGCGCCGAGGTGCTCGAAGCCATTGTGGAGGTAGAAGGCCTCGGTCGCGCGAATGCCCGCGAAGCCATCCCGCGGCAGCCCGACCTCGGCACGCGCCATCCCCTGGGATCGAGCGAGCTCGACCAGCGCGCCCAGCAGCTCGCGACCGACCGAGCGGCTGCGCCAGGCGGGGTGCACCCACAGATCCTGGATCAGCGCGTAACGCCCGGGTACGTGGAGCGCGAGCTGGTAGCTGGCGCTCAGCACCCCGACAACGGCCTGCTCCTCCCCGACAACGGCCTGCTCCTCCTCCCCGGCAACGGCCCCCTCCTCCCCGGCATCGGATTCGGACTCGGACTCGGCCTCGGCGACGAGCAACGCCCCCAGGCGGGGGTCTTCGAGCAGCCCCTGTGCCGTCTGCAGCATCTGCGGCGTGCTCGGGGGCCGGCTGCCGAGCTCGGTCAGCAGCTCCCCCACCGCCGCGACGATCGCGGGCAGATCCGCGTGCGTCGCGGCGCGTACCCGTGTGCCCGTCGCCGAGACGCCCATCGCCGTCAGGCCGCTCGCGCCGCCGGGGCCGACGAGGGCTCCAGCTCGACGGTCCACGCGTCGGGCGAGTCGCTGCCGGTCACAGCCCGAGCGATCGCGGCCATCGGCGCCCGCGCCTTGAGCAGGATCTCCTCGAACTCCTCCAGCGGGTCGGACTGCATGACGATCGCGCCGCCGGCGCCGATCGTGGTGGCCCCCGGCCGCATGACGATCGTGCGGATCACGATGCTGAGATCGACGCTGCCGTCGACGCCGAAGTAGCCGATCGCGCCGGAGTAGACGCCGCGCGCCTCCCGCTCGATGTCGTCGATGATCTCCATCGTGCGCAGCTTCGGCGCTCCGGTCATTGAGCCTCCGGGGAAGCACGCGCGTACGCACTCGACGGGCGAGCGGCCGTCCTCGAGCACGCCGGTGACGGTCGAGATCAGCTGGTGCACGGTCGCGTAGTCCTCGACGACCATCAGCTCGGGGACGCGCACGCTGTCGATCTCGCAGACGCGCCCGAGGTCGTTGCGCAGCAGGTCGACGATCATCAGGTGCTCGGCGTAGGTCTTTTCGTCGTGCGTGAGTCCGGCGCGCAGCTCGGCGTCGAGCAGCGGGTCCTCCGAGCGCGGTGTCGTTCCCTTGATCGGGCGCGCCTGCACCCGCCGGTCGCGATCGACGGACAGGAAGCGCTCGGGGGAGGAGCTGAGGACGGCGAGATCGCCGAGCTTGAGATAGGCCGCGAAGGGAGCCGGATTGATGTGGCGCAGCGCGCGGTAGAGCTCGAACGGATCGGGACTCGCGGAGGTCGAGATCTGGTCGGTGAGGCACACCTCGTAGGACTCGCCCGCGGCGAGCGCGGCCTGGCAGCGTGCGATGTCGGCGAGGTACTGCTCGCGTCCGCGTCCGCAGCGAAACGTCACCGCCGCGGTCGGCGCCCCACTCGCGGCGGGCGTCTCAGACCCCACCGACACCGCCTGCCCTGCTCGTCCCGCCGGCTCCGCGGGTCCGGCTCCCGCCGGCGCCTCGGGAGCAGCGGCGAGAGCTTCGCGCACGACCGCCTCGGCCTCGTCCAGCCAGCGTTCGGCGTCGTCGCTCTCATCGCCCTCACGGCAGAGAGCGAGCAGTTCGGTGCGCTGCGCGCCGTGATCGACCGCCACGACGCGGTTGGCGAGCATCAGCGTGGCGTCGGGCACGTCGGGGCGATGCACCACCGGCGCGCCGCAATCGCCCTTGCACTCGTAGCCGAGGTAGCCGACGAACCCACCGACGAGGCCACGAGCGGGCTCGCCGGGGGGCTCGATCGCGCGTTCGAAGAGCTCTCGATGAAGCACGTCGAAGATCGACCCGCGCTCGATCTTGCTCTCCTGCCCGCGGCGCGTGCGCACCATCCCCTCGGCGGCGTCGTACTCCAGCACGCAGTGGTCCGCGCCGGCGCTCGTGCCGAGGTAGGAGCACTGAGCCAGTCCTGTGGGCGCGTCGGCGCTGTCGAGCCAGAAAGCGTGCTCGGCCGAGCCGAACAGACGCTCGAACAGCGGCTCGGTCGCCGGCTCGCCGGCGATGGCGCGCACCAGCAGCTCGACGCCGGACGAGCGCCGCCGGTGGGCGCGCGGGCGGGGGGAGGGAACCGGAGGGCGACCGGCGGCGCGCGCGCCCGCGTGACGCGGCGTGCGGTGCCGGCGTGCGAGCGCGTAGAAGTTCTCGACGACCGCCCGTCCCTGCTCGCTGGCGACCGACTCGGGATGGAACTGCACCCCCCACAGCGGGCGGCTGCGGTGCTCGATCCCCATCACCACGCCGTCGTCGGTCCAGGCGGTGACACGGCCCTCGGAGCCGAGCGGGCCGGTGACCGCGAGCGAGTGATAGCGCACGACCGAGAAGTTCTGCGGGATGCCCGCGAACAGCCCGCTGTCGAGGTGCTGGACCTGGCTGAGGCGTCCGTGCATGACCATCGGGGCGCTCGAGACGACTCCGTCGAGGACGTGGCCGAGACCCTGGTGGCCGAGACAGATGCCGAGCACCGGGATCTCGCTGGAGCGCAGGATGTCCGAGCAGACCCCGAAGTCGTGCCAGCGCTCGGGGCGCCCCGGTCCGGGGGAGAGCACGATCGCGTCGAAGTCCCAGCGCGAGAGCGCGCGCCAGGAGACCATGTCGTTGTGGACGACGATCGGCTCCTCGCCGGAGACGGCGGCGAGCAGGTGAAATACGTTGTAGGTGTACGAGTCGTAGTTGTCGACGAGCAGCGTGCTCACACTCGACCCTCCGTTGCGTCCAAGAGGCCAACGACCCTCAACCGCCCCGCGACGTCCGAGCAGCTCCTGACCGTCCCGGGGAAGCTCATCGCACCGGCTCCAAGCCCAGGCCACGAGCGGAGCGGTCGAGCAGGGTGTGCACGACGCGCTCGACGTGCTCGTCGCGCTCGCGTTCCAGGTACCAGCGCGAGAGGTGCTTGAGGTAGTGCGCGAGCGGGCGCACGTCAAAGCGCTGCACCGCCAGGCGCAGGTAGCGACGGTAGAGCTCTGACTGCACGACGGCGAAGCGGTAGTCGGGGTCCTCGACGGGTCGCCGGCCTCCTGTCGGGACCGTGCGGCCGTGACGCGCCCGCGCGCGGACGAGGTCCCAGCCGAGCGACTCCTCCTCGCACAGCAGCTTGTCGGTGTCGAAGTCGATGCGGGGCGCCACGGGGTAGGGCAGGAAGTAGCCGAGCACGATCTCCGCGGCGATGCGTTCGGGGAAGGGGTGAGCTCGACGCACCCGCAGACGCTCGGGGCTCGCGTCGACCTGCTCGTCCAGCCAGTCGGTGAGCTCGTCGATCAGGAGCGCTCCTTCGCTGGAGGCGATCGCGCGCTTCTGGCGAGCGACCATGCCGTTGAAGATGTCGCGGGTGGGGTGCATCTCGCCGGCCACCGTCGCGGCGGCGCCTCCCTCGCCACCGCGGTGATCGTCACTGTCGCTGAGCTCTGTGGGGCCCGCGCCCTGATCGCCGGTGCGATTCCCTTCGGCCAGCAGCTCGTCCATCAGCTTGCGCCGACAGGTGACGTGGGAGACCCACTCGGTGCCACAGACCTGCATCGAGGTCATGTGCTCGAGCTCGGGCGCGGCCATCCAGTAGGCCAGCGCGCGCATGTGCTGGGTCGGCAGGCCGTCGGCGCGCACGAGCGGGAACTCCTCGAAGTCGCTCAGGCCGGTGGCGTAGAAGACGACGCCGTCCTCGCGCCGGCGCAGCCTGCCGGAGCGCAGGCCCGATGCGGTCAGCTCGGCCGCCTCGGAGAGAAAGTCGGACTCGAAGAAGACGCGGTCGAAGGCGATCCCCAGTCGCGCCAGGGTCTTGCGCTGTCCGGCGATGACCCAGGCGCGGGTCTTGTACCAGAGCTCCAGCGCTTCGCGTTCGCCCGAGAGCACGCGCTTGAGCAGGTCGTCGGCGGCGTCGCCGCGCAGTGTCAGCTCACGTGTGAGGGAGTCCTCGGGGTGCTCGATCGCCTCCGCCGCCTCCGCTCCGGCGGACTGCGTGGCCGCCACATAGTCGGCGTAGCAGACACCGACGAAGTGGTCGCTCTTCTCGCCGCCGGCCGGCCACGAGGGTGTGTGCCGGCCGCTGTGCAGCACGCCCGCCATCGCCTCGCCCATGCTGCGCCCGGCGTCGGAGATGAGGCTGCGACGCTCGACCTGCGCGCCGGCCTGTGCGAGCGCGGCCGCGAGCGCGTTGCCGATCGCAAGATTTCGCAGATGGCCCGCGTGCAGCGCCTTGGTGGCGTTGGCGTCCCAGAACTGCACCGAGATCCGTTGTCCGTGGGCGAGGTCCGAGAGCGTGGCCTCGGCGCTGCCGCCGGCCTCCAGGGCGGCGCCGGCCGTTTCGATCCAGCCGTCGTCCAGACGCAGTTGCACACCCTCACCGTCGTGCGTGACGCCGGCCACCCAGGGCTCGGCTTCGATCTGGGCGAGCGCCCGCAGCGACTCGTCGTCCTCGCGCCAGTCGCGCACGCGCGCCGTCAGCTTCACGTCGCAGTCTCCGCGCGGACGCCGCGGCGCTCGCGCGGCCCAGCGCGAGGGCGCCTGCCCGTTGGAGGGGACGCCCTCGAAGTAGTCGAACAGGTTGGTCACGATGCGCTCATCGGCTGTGGGTGGGCGTGATGGGTTCCATGGCCATGCACCAGCCGGGGCTCGAACCCGGATCAACGGCGTTTAAGGCCGTCCCTTTAACCGATTAAGGCACTGGTGCTCTGTACAGCCGAGCGCCCGGGCACGTCCTCGACCGAGATCCGAGATTGAGAAATCCAATACGAATATTCGAGTTCGCTGCGGGTGTATCGGTTATCATAACTCCGCCCGTTTTCCGCGCAAGGGTTTTGCTGTGAAAATCGGAGGACGACATCCGGTAGCCCCAGCAGAACGGCTCTGGGAAGCGGGAAATCGAAAGAGAAACAAGAGACGGAAAAAATGAAGAAGGAAACAAAGACCGGAAACCACCCGGCCGGTAACGGCGCGTGGCAAAAGAGAGAAACATGAACGCCGAGGTGAGCACGATCTCGCGCGCCCGCCTCGGTATAAATGTGAATGGCGGCGCGCGCCACAGCGCGCTCCCGACCATGCCGCCCGGTCCGCGCATGCCCAGCGCGCTGCAGGCGGTCGGCTGGACCTGGCGTTCGCTGCCGTTCATGGAGCGGTGCCAGAGGCGCTACGGCGACGTCTTCACCCTGCGCGTCCGGCACGGCGGGACATGGGTGCTGGTGTGCGATCCGCGGGACGTCAAGAGCGTTTTTACGGCCGCGCCAGAGCGACTGGGGGTGGGTGAAGCGAACACGCTGCTGGGGCCGGTGCTCGGTCCGCGGTCGGTGATGCTGCTGGAGGAGCCCCAGCACATGACGCGGCGCAAGCTGATGCTGCCCCAATTTCACGGCCGGCGCATGGAGAGCTACGGCGGGATGATGGCCGAGGTCGCGCGCCGTGCGGTCGCGCAGTGGCCGACGGACAGGCCGTTTGAGCTGTGGCCGCGGATGCAGGCGATCACCCTGGAGTCGGTCATGCGCGTGGTGTTCGGGCCCGAGCAGACGGACTGCACGCGGCGCCTAGGAGAGCTGTTGCGCGAGCTGACCGACCGGATGAACGCCCCACGGCGGCTGACGCTGCTGGCGTTGCTCGGCCCGCGCTCGATGGTTGGGGACCCCGAGTTCCGGGCGGTGATGGACCTGGTGGAGGCGGTGGCGCTGGAGGAGGTGCGCAAACGCCGCGCGGAGGGCCTGGACCCGGCGCGCGAGGACATCGTCTCGATGCTCGCGCACGCGCACTATGAGGACGGCTCGCCGATGACCGCTCAGGACCTGCGCGACGAACTGATCACGCTGCTCCTGGACGGACCGACCTCGACCTCGCTGGCGTGGGTGTTCGAGCGGCTGCTGCGCCATCCGGACAAGCTCGAACGCCTGCGCGAGGAGGTGCGCCGGGGTGAGGAGGACTCCTATCTGGATGCGGTGGTGAAAGAGACCCTGCGCCTGTGCCCGCCGGTGCCGATCGTGGTGCGCAAGCTGCTCGAGCCGATGCAGCTGGGCGGATACACGGTGCCGGCGGGAGCGATGGTCGCGCCCTGCATCCATCTGGTCCACCGCCGTGAGGATGTCTATCTCCACCCTCGCAGGTTCATGCCCGAACGCTGGCTTGACAGCCCCGCGGGAACGTACACGTGGATCCCCTTCGGTGGGGGCGTGCGCCGCTGCCTAGCGGCGAGCTTCGCGCTGCTGGAGATGAAGCGCGTGGTCGCGGCGGTACTCGAAGAGGTTGAGATGGAGGCGGTGCAGGCGCGCTCGGAGCAGGTCACCAAGAGCGCCATCTCCTACAGCCCCGGACGGCGCGGGCTCGTGCGAATCGTCGGGCGCCGAAGGGATGGCGTCGGGCCGGCTAAGCCGGCCGGCTACGGACGAGAGAGGGCCGCGGCGGCATGAGCAACGGGGTTCCCGACGCCGACCTGCTGATCGTCGGCGCCGGCGCGAAGGCGGCGGCGATCGCCACGAAAGTGCACGTCATGAATCGGCTCGGCCTGGGCCCGATCGCGCTGACGATCGTCGAGGCGACCGAATCGGCGGCGTCATGGTCGGGACGCAACGGGATGACCTCGGGCGAGGAGCCGCTGGCGATTCCCCCGATCAAGGACGTCGGGTTCCCCTACGAGAGCCACCGCGAGTTCGGTGCGATCGGCGAGGAGATCGACCGTGCGATGATGCCGTTCACCTGGCAGCAGTACATGATCGGCGAGCACCGCTACGTGCGCTGGGTGAATGCGGGCTCGCCGCCGATTCAGCATCGCACGTACGGCAGGTATCTGGCGTGGGTGCTGAGCCGAGCGACCGAGGGGGTCCGGCTCGTGCGTGGGCGGGTGACGCGGGTCTCGCTCGAGGAGCAGGGGCGGCACTGGCGGATCGACGTCGAGGATTGCACCGACGCACCGCTGTATCGGGGGAGCGCGCTGGCGCTCACCGGCCCGGGGGTGCACCGTCCGTTTGCGCACGATCCCGACGCCGCGCCACGTATCTTTCATTGCGACTCCAAGCGCATCGAGCTGGCGCGCATTCCGATCGAGCAGAGCGCGGACATCGCGATCGTCGGAGGCGGCGAGAGCGCGCTCAGCTGCGTGGCGTTCCTGCGGGCGTTCAGGCCCGATGCCGAGCTGACGATCTACACCCCCAGCCTGCCGATGAGCCGGGGCGAGAGCTTCCTGGAGAATCGCGTGTTCTCAAATCCCGACGAGGTCGGATGGGCAGCGCTCGACGAGCGGACGCGCCGCGACTTCGTTCGCCACTGCGATCGGGGGGTGTTCGACCCCGCGACGCTCGAGACGATCGCCTACGACGACCACTGCCGGTTCGTCACCGGGCGCGTGACGCACGTCTCCTCGGTGGGCGCAGAGGAGGGGGTGTGTGTGAACTATGACGCGCGCGGTGCGGGCGAGGAGAGCGTCCGTCACGACTACGTGGTGAACTGCACCGGGTTCGATCTGCTCGAGCAGCTGCGTTCCCTGTTCCCGCCGGCCGTGCGAGCGGAGATCGAGAGCCGGGTCGGTGGGGTTTGGGAGCGCTCGCCCGGCGCGGAGATCCCGATCGGGCGCAATCTCGAGCTGCAGGGAATGCGTCCGAGGTTGTACATCCCCGGCTTGGGGGCGCTCAGCCAGGGGCCCGGGTTCGCCAACCTCGGCTCGCTGGGACTGCTCGCAAACCGTGTGCTGGAACCGTTCTTCAGCGAGCAGGACACGCAGTTTCACGCAGGTCGCAAATCGATAACGGAGGTCGTCTAGATGCCGTCAAGCTCCCGCCAGGTGCGCCGCGCCGAAGCCCGCCGCGCCCAGGCCAAGAAAGCGACTCGCTCCAGCCAGGGGGGAGGAGGTCCGGACCTGCGGCAGAGAGCCCCGAAGCTCTCGAGAAAAGCCTGGCTGGCGGTGGGCGCCGTGGTGGTGGCAATCGTCGCGGCGATCGCGGTGGTCTCGCTGGGCTCCTCCTCTTCATCCTCCAGCGAAAGCTCACTGCTGACGGGCTCGGGCGATCCCAACGGCAACGCCTCCAACACCCGCTATACACAGGGACCGATCAACAGCACGAACGTCTCGCGGCTGCAACCGGCGTGGACGCTGCCGCTGACCGCGAAAAGCCAGTACGGGAGCTATTCGGCCTCGCCGATCGTCTCGGGCGAAGCGATGTTCTCCCAGGATCTGGCCTCGAACGTGCAGGCGATCAACCTGAAGACCGGCAAGGTGATCTGGACGAAGACCTTCGAATCGCCCGACCAGGGACCGAACGGCCTGGTCGTGGCCGGCGGGCGGGTGTATGGGGCGACCGCGACGGCGGCGTTCGCGCTCGACGAGAAGACCGGGCGGCAGCTGTGGTCAGTGACGCTCACGCGCAACGAACACGAGGGCATCGACATGGCGCCGGGGTATCGCAACGGCATCGTGTACGTGTCGACCGTGCCGGGCAACAACGAAAAGTTCTACGGCTCCGGGGGCGTGGGCATCCTGTGGGCGCTGGAAGGCAGTACGGGGAAGAAGCTGTGGCACTTCGACACCGCGCCCGAAAGCCTGTGGGGGCAGGAAAGCGTCAACGCCGGCGGCGGTCTCTGGTACACGCCGGCGTTTGACAGCGAAGGGAACATGTACGTGGGCACGGCCAATCCGGCGCCGTTCCCGGGCACCGAATCCTCGCCGTGGGGGTCCAGCCGGCCCGGGCCGAACCTGTACACCGACTCGATCGTCAAGCTGAGCGCGCAGACGGGCAAGGTGCTGTGGCACTACCAGCAGACGCCGCACGATCTGTACGACTGGGACCTGCAGGACCCGCCGATCCTCGCGGAAGTCAACGGACACAAGGAGGTGATCGCCGCCGGCAAGTCGGGCTGGGTGATCGCGCTCGATCCTCAAAACGGCAGGGTGCTGTGGAAGCGCAGCGTGGGTACGCACAACGGGCACGACAACGACGGCGTGTATGCGATGAAACACGAATACTCCAAGCTGAGCCTGCCCGAGACCGTATATCCGGGGGAGCTGGGGGGCGTGATCGCGCCGATGTCGACCAACGGCACGGACGTGTTCGTGCCGGTTGTCAACCATCCGGTGACGTTCAACAACCAGACCGAACCACAGGAAAACGGCCCGAGCACGGGTGAAGTGGTGGCGCTCGACGCGGCCACCGGCGCGGTCAGGTGGACGCGCAAGTTCCCGGCCGCCGTGTTCGGCGCGACGACGGCGGTCAACGACGTCGTGTTCGCGACGACCTTCGAAGGGGCGTTGTACGCGTTCGATGCGAACACCGGGAACGTTGTGTGGGAAACGAAGCTGCCGGCGGCGACGAACACGGGTGTGGTGGTGAGCGGAGACACGCTGATCGCCCCCGCGGGTCTCGCGGCCGGCGCCGGACAGTCACCGCAGATCGTCGCGTATCGCAACGGTTAGGTCCCGGGTCAAGCGCCCAGCCGTCAGGTCGCAGCTCGAGCAATTGCTGACCGATCTGCAAACAGGCTCGGCCGGATCTTCACGGCTCGGCCGGGCGCCTGCCGGGCGAGTAGGAGACACTCGGGCGACGTGAGCAAGCGCGGCGAACGGTGAAAATCGAATGATGGACAGGCGATTGGACGCCTGCGAGACCCATCGGAGCAGGACGCCCGGAGCAACCTGTCTTGCGAGGCTTACCCTGCCTGCATGCAGGATCTGCTGATCATCATTCCCGCCTACAACGAGCAGGGGCGTGTCGGGCGCGTGATCCGAGATGTCCACGACGCGCTGCCGGGTGCGGACGTGCTCGTGGTCGACGACGGGTCCAGCGACGGCACGGCCGATGATGCGGCGCAGGCCGGGGCGAGGGTGCTGTCGCTGCCGGTCAACTCGGGCTACGGCGTGGCGCTGCAAACCGGATACAAGTTCGGCGTTCGGGAGGGCTACGCGACGATCGGCCAGATCGACGCCGACGGTCAGCACCGGGCCGAGTATCTGACGGCGATGCTCGAGGCGCTCGAACAGCAGGACGCCGACCTGATCATTGGCTCGCGCTTCTTGGGAGAGGATGGTCACTACAAGCCCCCGTTCGCACGGGCCGTGGGCATCGGGCTGTTCGCGCATCTGACCTCGTCGATCACCCACGAGCACATCTCCGATCCGACCTCGGGCTTCCAGCTGATGCGCAACCGCGTTGCGCGCTTATTCTGCTCGGACGTCTACCCGACCGATTATCCAGACGCCGATGTCCTGATCCTGCTCCATCGCACCGGCTATCGCGTGCGTGAGATCCCGGTGCAAATGCGCCCCTCACCGGGCAAGTCGATGCACTCGGGCCATACCGGCCCTTACTACGTCTACAAGATGCTGCTCTCGATTTTCGTCACCCTGCTGCGACGGGGAACGAAGGTCATCCCACAGGCAAAGCTCGCGCCATGATCAGCGCCAACCTGCGCATTCTCGCGATCGCGGGCAGCCTGACGCTGCTTATATTCATCGTCGAGCTCGTCCGCCGGCGACGCCTGAAAGAGGAGTATTCGGTGCTGTGGGTGGCCACGGCCCTGGCGCTGCTCCTGCTGGCCGTATGGGGAGGGCTGCTGCGCGACCTCGCTCACTTCATCGGAGCCGACTCGCAGGCCAGCACGCTTTACTTCTTCGGGCTGCTGTTCGTGGTCTTCCTGCTCCTGCACTTCTCCGTGCGTGTGAGCAACCTCGAGCGCCGCGTGATCGTGCTGCTGCAGGAGATCGCGCTGCTGGGCGAACGCGACGGGCACCCGGCCGCGCCCGGCGAGGATCCGGCAGCAGACGGGCACGACGGACAGGTGACCACGCCCAGTGAGGGCACAGCGGATCTGGCCAGGGATGAGCCCACATGGGAGGCGAGCGTGAGGTGAGCCCGGTCGCGATCGATACATCCAATCCAGAGCACGGCATCCGTTACCTCACAGCGACCGCGAGGCTGGCTGAAGCGATCGACGCGGGCCAGATCGACGAGCTGGCGCGCGGGCTCGCGAGGATCCGTGCGCAAGGTGGACGGCTGTTCGTGCTGGGAGTGGGCGGTGGCGCCGGCCACGCCTCACACGCGGTCAACGACTTCCGCAAGCTCTGCGCCCTGGAGAGCTACGCCCCGACCGACAACGTCTCCGAGCTCACCGCGCGCACCAATGACGACGGCTGGGAGACGTCGTTCAGCGGCTGGCTGGAGATCTCGCGCCTGTGTGAGCGCGACGCGCTGCTTGTCTTCTCGGTCGGCGGTGGCTCGCGGGAGCACAACGTATCGACGAACCTCGTTAGAGCGATGGAGGCCGCGAGGGATGCGAGAGCGGCCATCTACGGCATCGTGGGAGCTCCGGGTGGCGCGCTTGCCGAGCTGGCCGATGTCGCGATCCTGATCGAGCCGCCACCGGAGCTGCGCACTCCTCTGGTCGAGTCCTTCCAAGCGGTGGTGTGGCACGCACTCGTCTCGCATCCGGAGCTGGCCGTCAAAGCGGGCCACTGGGAGTCGCTTGGCGTCGGCGCCAATCCCTGAGCGCGTGCCGGGATGAGACGGGTTGCCCCATGAGCGTCGCGCACGGCCGCGCCGCGGCCTTCCTCGATCGCGACGGGGTGCTGAATGAGCTGGTCCCGGATCGTGCCTCGGGCGAGCCGGAGTCGCCGCTGAGCGTGGATGACGTACGTCTGATCCCCGGCGCGGCGGCGGCGGCGGCGGCATTGGCGCGATTGGGGCTTCTGCTGGTGTGTGTCTCAAACCAGCCGGCCGCGGCCAAGGGCAGGGTTTCGGTCGCACGGCTGCTCGCGGTGCACGACCGGGTCATCGAGCTGCTCCGCGAGCAGGGAGTGGAGTTGGCCGCCTCGCGCCTGTGCCTGCATCACGAGCACGGGGCGGCGCCCGAGCTGACCGGGCCGTGCGACTGCCGCAAGCCGGCGCCCGGCATGCTGCTCGACGGGGCGCGCAGCCTCGGGATCGATCTGGGCGCTTCGTGGATGGTCGGAGACACAGACGCCGATATAGCGGCCGGAAAGGCGGCCGGCTGCATGACCCTTTTGATTCGCCATCCCGGCAGCGTTCACAAGCGTTTGCAGGCGATTGACCCGGATCTCACCGCCGACACCTTTACCGACGGCGCAGCGGAGATCCTCACCCGAATGTCAGAAACAATCGGATTGAGTTAGCACCGTTATGGTGACCTTTCTGCGGCGGTCACCCCATGCTCGACCAGATCACTACACGCATATTCGCCGATGGCGCCGATCTCGACGGCATCCTCGCGCTTGCCGAAAATCCGCGCATCTCCGGCTTCACGACCAACCCGACATTGATGCACAAGGTCGGGTTGACCGACTATGAGAGCTTTGCGCGGGATCTGCTCGAGCGCGTGCGCACGCATCCGATCTCCTTCGAGGTGTTCGCCGACGAGGCCGAGGAGATGCGCAGGCAGGCGACCCGGATCGCGTCCTGGGGAGAGAACGTATATGTGAAGATTCCCGTGACCTCGACAACGGGCGAGTCGATGGCGCCGCTGGCGCGAGAATTGTCGGAGAACGGTGTCAAAGTCAATGTCACCGCGCTGTTCACGACTGCCCAGGTCGAGCTGATCGCCGCGGCCGTGGCCGACGGGGCGCCGTCGTACATCTCGGTTTTCGCCGGGCGCATCGCCGATGCGGGGGTCGATCCGATCCCGATCGTCGCGCGCTCGCTGGAGATCATGCGCCAGGCGCCCGAGGCCGAGCTGATCTGGGCCTCCCCCCGTGAGATTCTCAACCTGATTCAGGCCGACGAGGTCGGCTGTCACATCATCACGATCACGCACGATCTGCTGAAAAAGCTCGACGGCCTCGGTAAGAACCTCGAGCAGTTCTCACTCGAGACCGTCCAGATGTTCCATGCCGACGCGCGCGCGGCGGGCTTCACTCTTTAGATACGAGCCGCCGCCTTCGCACTATGATCGCTCCAGCGCGCACCTCAAGAGACTCCCGATGAGGCGCGCGTGCGTCACAGGCGGGGCCGGCTTCATCGGCAGCAACCTCGCCGACGAGCTGGTGGCCGGCGGAGTCGAGGTGAGGATCCTCGACAACTTCAGCACCGGCCGCCGCGAGTTCGTGGGAGAGCTGGCGCAGACCGGTGGTGTGAGGCTCATCGAGGGAGACGTCCTTGACGTCGACGTGGTCGAAGACGCCGTGGCCGGCTGCGACTGGGTCTTTCACCTGCAGGCAAACGCGGACCTGCGCAGCGGGCTCGAGCATCCGCGGCGCGATCTGCAGCAGAACACGATCGGAACCTCAAACGTGCTCGAGGCGATGCGTGCGCGGGGCGTGAAGAGGATCGTGTTCGCCTCGACCGGCTCGGTCTACGGCGAGCCCGATGTGTTCCCCACCCCCGAGGACGTGCCCTTCCCGATCCAGACGTCGCTGTACGCGGCATCGAAGCTCGCCGGCGAGGGACTCGTCGCCGCGTACGCGGCCGGGTTCGGCTTCACCGGCGTGATCTGTCGCCTGGTCTCCGTGCTCGGGGAGCGCTACACGCACGGTCACCTGTTCGACTTCTACCGCGCGCTGAAGCGGGACCCGGCGCACCTGCGGGTGCTGGGGGACGGTCGCCAGCAGAAGTCCTACGTGTACGTCGGGGACTGCGTGAGCGCGATGCTCGCGGGCGCGGAGCGCCATGGGCAAGAGCCCGGCGTTCACATATACAACCTCGGGACAGACGAAACGCTGCTGGTCGACGACTCCGTGCGGATCGTCGCGGAGCACCTGGCGATCTCCCCCGAGGTCAGCTACACGGGCGGACGCAATGGCTGGGTCGGCGACAGCCCGCTGATCCGCCTGGACACGAGTCGCATCCGCGGTCTCGGCTGGACACCCACGCTGGCGATCGAGCAGTCGGTCCTGCGCACGCTCGAGTGGTTCGACGCCAACGACTACGCCTGGCGCGAGCGTCTGCTCGCCGACGCACGCTCATGAGCGACGGGCGCGCAAGATGAGCGTGATCTTCAGCCGTGCCCCGCTGCGCATCTCGCTCGGGGGAGGCGGCACCGACCTTCCCTCCTACTACCGCACGCACGGCGGCTTCCTGGTCTCCGGCGCGATCGACAAGTACGCCTACATGCTCACACACACGACCTTTCAGCGCCGCTACCGCATGAAGTACTCGGAGTTCGAGGAGGTCGAGGAGGTCGCTCAGATCCGCCATCCGATCCTGCGCGAGAGCCTGGCGCGCCACTGGAGCGGCAAGCCGCTGGAGATCGCCTCGGTCGCAGACGTGCCGGCGGGGACCGGCATGGGCTCCTCCGGCGCCTACACGGTCTGCCTGCTCAAGGGCCTGGCGCGCGCGCGCTGCACGGCGATCACCCCCGGAGACCTCGCCGAGCTGGCGTGTCAGATCGAGATGGACGTGCTCGGTGAGCCGGTCGGCAAGCAGGACCCCTACGTGGCCGCCCACGGTGGGATCTGCGCGTACACGTTTCGCCCGGACGGGCGCGTCGAGGTCGAGCCGCTCGAGCTGGACCCCGATGTGCTGCGGCGGATGCGCGATCAGCTGCTGCTGTTCTACACCGGCGAGGCGCGCTCGGCCTCGCACGTGCTGGCCGATCAGGACAAGCGCTCGAAGGAGGGCGACGAGGCGATGCTCGAGAACCTGCATCGCATCAAGGACCTGGGCCTGCTCAGTCACGAGCTGCTGTGCTCGGGCGCGCTCGAGGACTACGGCGCGCTGATGCACGAGCATTGGGAACACAAGCGCCGGCGCTCGCCCGGCATGACCGACGAGCGCATCGACAACCTCTATGCGCTCGCCCGGCGCAACGGCGTCATCGGCGGCAAGCTCGTCGGCGCCGGGGGCGGCGGCTTCCTGCTGCTGCTCACACGCGATCCCGAGGACACGCGACGGGCGATGGCGGCCGAGAGCGCCCCGGAGCTCGCCTTCGACTTCGAGTTCGGCGGCGCATACGCCAGTGAGTACGCGTGAGCGCTCTGCGCGTCGCGATCGTCGGCTGCGGGCAGATCGGGGCCAAGCGCGCGGCGGCGCTCGGAGCGCAGGACGAGCTGCTGGCGTGCTGTGACGTGCACGAGGGGGCCGCCCGCGAGCTCGCCGAGCGCCACGGCGCCCGGGCCTGCGCCGACCTCGAGGAGCTGCTCGAGACAGGGCCCGAGGTCGTCGTGGTGGCGACCGTCCACGATCGGCTCGCCGAGCTCGCCGAGCGCTCCCTGCGCGCGGGGGCGCACGTGCTCGTGGAGAAGCCCGCCGGCACCTCCAGCGCGCAGATCGAGGGGTTGATCGCCTCCCAGCGAGCGAGCGGGCGTCTGGTGAAGGTCGGATTCAACCATCGCTTCCATCCGGGGATAGAGCGCGCCGTCGCGGAGGTCCGCTCCGGACGCCACGGGGAGCTCATGCACCTGCGCGCGCGCTACGGGCACGGCGGGCGCGCCGGCTATGAGCGCGAGTGGCGGACCGACCCGGAGCGCGCGGGCGGGGGCGAGCTGATCGACCAGGGGATGCACCTGCTCGACCTGAGCCAGATGCTGGCCGGTCCGCTGCCGCTGCACGCGGCGCTGCTGCGCTCTCACTTCTGGGAGACGCCGGTCGAGGACAACGCGGCGCTGATCATGGGCGAGGCGTGCTCGCGCACGGCCCCGTGGGCGCTCCTGCACGTGAGCTGGACCGAGTGGAAGAACCTCTTCTCGCTCGAGATCTACTGCCGCACAGCCAAGCTCCAGGTCGACGGGCTGGTCCGCTCCTACGGGCCCCAGCGGCTGCGCATCTATCGGATGGGCCCCGAGCTCGGTCCTCCGGAGGTGCAGGAGATCTCCTACCCCGACGAGGACCGCTCGTGGGAGCGCGAATGGGCGAGCTTCAGGGAGGCGATCGCGGCCGGGGAAGAGCGCCTGCTCAACGGCAACCTGCACGACGCCCGCTACGCGTGGGAGCAGGTCGAGGCGGCGTACGCGACCGGGCCCTATGCGCAGATGCGGGAGGCGTTGGCATAGATGAGCCGGCATGTGCTCATCACGGGTGGCTCGCGGGGGATCGGCCGCGCCACGGCGCACGCGCTGGCCGAGCGGGGCTGGCGCGTGGGGCTGATCGCGCGCGAGCGGGACGAGCTCGAGCGCGCCCGCGCCGAGCTCTCGGGCGCCGGCCACGAGGCGTTCGCGATGGACGTCTGCGACGAGGCCGCCTGGGGGCGTCTGGCTGGGAGCCTGCGCGAGGTGCAGGGTCTCGTGTGCGCGGCCGCCACGCTCGATCCGGTGGGTCCGATCGACGGCTGTGCGGTGGCGGACTTTCGCCGCACGCTGGAGGTCAACGTGATCGGCACGCTGCTGGCGATCCGCGCGTGCCTGCCGGGGCTGCGCACGACGCACGGCGCGGTCGTGACGTTCAGCGGCGGGGGAGCGACCGCGCCCCTGCCGCGGTTCGACGCCTACGCGGCCTCCAAGGCGGCGGTGGTGCGCCTGAGCGAGAACATCGCGCTCGAGCTGGCCGGCGAGGGCGTGCGGATCAACAGCGTCGCACCCGGTTTCGTCGCGACCGGCATCCACCGCAGCACGCTCGCGGCCGGCCCCGAGCGTGCGGGCGCCGCGTATTTCGAGCACACCCGCGCCGAGCTGCGGCGCGGAGGCGTGCCGGCGAGCGAGGCGGCCGAGCTCGTCTGCCTGCTGCTCGAGCACGATCCGCACGCGCCGTTCACCGGCAAGCTGATCTCCGCGCAGTGGGACCCGTGGCGGGATCGGGAGTTCCGCAGCAGGCTCGTCCGCGAGCGCGACCTGGCGACGCTCAGGCGGATCGACGAGCGGCAGTTCGCGACGATCGCGAACGGGGCGGGCGCGAACGGGACGAGCACGAGCCGAGCCTCCGCCACGCGGGCGCCGGCCGCGGGCACGATCGAGCGCTCGAGCGAGCCGCCGGTCGGCCGATGAGCCAGGTCGCCCGATGAGCCAGGTTGGCCGATGAGAGGTTGCCCTATGAGCGAGGACACCCGCGAGCGCACGGATGCGCTGCCGCCGGTGTGCATCCTCGCGGGAGGGCTGGGCACGCGTCTGGGCGAGCGCGTGCGCGAGACGCCCAAGCCGCTGCTGGAGGTCGCGGGCGAGCCGTTTCTGATGCACCAGCTGCGCCTGCTCGCACAGCATGGCGCGCGCATGGTCGTGCTCTGCGTCGGCTACCGCGGTGAGCAGATCAGGGCGCGGATCGGGCGCGAGCGCTTCGGGATCGACGTCCGCTACAGCTTCGACGTCCTCCCCGGAGGAGATGGCACGCTCGGCGCGATCCGCCGCGCGCAGGGGATGCTGGGCGAGCGGTTCCTCGTTCTGTACGGCGACACCTACCTGCGGATCGACTATGACGCCGTGGCTCGCCGCTGGCGCGAGAGCGGCCTGCCCGCGGTGATGACCGTGCTGCGCAACGAGGGTCGCTGGGACGCCTCCAACGCGGTCTATGGGGAGGGCATGGTGCTGCGTTACGACAAGCGCTCGCCCACCCCCGAGATGCGCTGGATCGACTACGGCCTCGGCGGCCTGACGGCGGGCGCGCTCGATCGGGCGCCCGCGGTGGAGGACGATCTCGCCACGCTGTATCGGCGGCTTGCCGAACACGGCGAGCTGATGGGATTCGCCGCGGATGCGCGCTTCTATGAGATCGGCACGCCCGAGGCGCTCGCCGACACGGAGGAGTTCCTGCGGTCCGGGGCGCCGTGCGGATGAGGAGGGTGCAGCGACCGCGCGCGCCTCACGGGTCGATCCCGCGCCCGCCGCGATCGAGGCGCCCGCGCAGCGCCAGCCACAGCCCGTACCAGAGGCCGGCGCACATCGCCGCCAGCCAGTTGGGGCCCACCCAGGCGAGCGACGCGACGCTGGCGCGGTCACGACGCAGCGTCATGGCGGCCGCGGCGAAGGGAATCGGCGTCGCCAGCGCCGCTCTCAGAGCCGGTCGCGGGCGGCGCAGCGCGGCGGCGGCCGCCAGCAGGCTGAGCGGGAAGTAGGCGAGCACGAGCCCGAAGAAGCGGGTGCCGGGCCGGCCGTAGCTGTCGACGAAGGTCTTGCCGCGGTGAAAGACGTTGTACATGAACGCGCGGTAGCTGTCGTGCGATGCGTAGATGCAGGCGAAGTGGGGCGAGACGTTAATCGGCTGACGCGCGGCCAGCAGGCGGATGAGGCCGGTGTCGTCGCTGACGTTGCGGCTGTCCGCGTAGTGGGAGGTGAACTGTGCCTTTGCCTCGAGCAGCAGTTCGCGGGGAGCGAGGAAGCAGGTCGTGGACTTGGCGTAGCGGTCGTATTCCTCCAGGCCGAAGCTGGTGGTGCGTGGCGCGGAGTAGTAGCGCCACCAGACAAGCGGGATGATGACGCTCCAGAAGCGCCCGTAGGGGTTCTCGACGTTGAACTCGAAGTGCGCCGAGAAGATCGGGAGATCGTCGCCGTGCTCGTGCTCGATCCGATCGCTGACAAAGCGCAGGGAGTCGGGCGTGATCGCGATGCGTGAGTCGAGCAGCAGCACGAGCTCGCCGGTGGCGGCTTCGACGCCCTGCCGGCGCGCGGCGAAGCGCCCGGGACGCTCCTCGTCGAGCACGCGCAGCGGCAGGGACGGCCGCAGCCCCGTGAGCACGTCCCGTGTCTCTGAGTCGGCGACCACGACGACGATCTCGGTCCGCTCGAACCCGGAGCGCTCGACCGCGATCGTGGCGGCGTCGATCGTGCGCCCGATCCACTGCGGCTGTTTAAAGGCGGGAATGACGATCGAAAGCGAGGGCATCAAGGTGGGCATGGCGGTCTCCTACAGCGGTAAGATACGCGCCCATGAAATCGCAGGCGGAATATCTGAGCAAGGATTATCAGAAACAATTTTGGGCGAATAACAAGAACGCCCGCGGGTTCGACCACCCGGTGGTCGAGCTCTTCGCCCACCAGCGCATCGACTATGTCAAAGACCACATCGATTTGAGCGAGGTGGACAGCGCCTTCGATGTGGGCTGCGGGGATGGATTTGCGACCTATTACTTCTTACAGAGCATCGCGCGGGTGGAGGGCGGAGACATCTCCGAGCTGATGCTCGAGCACAATCCGCTCGATCGACGCTCGCTGAAAGTGATCGACGCCGAGAACCTCGATCTGCCGGATGAGTCCTATGAGCTGGTGTATCTCTGGGAGGTGCTGCACCACCTGAAGGACCCGGCGCGGGCGGTGCGCGAGATGAGCCGCGTGAGCAGCCGGTACGTGGTGATCTTCGAGCCAAACCGGGCGAACCTCCTGCAATTCGCCTTCGGTCTTCTCAACCCTCAGGAGCGGGGCACGCTGCGAAGCTCGAAAGCGTATTTGCAGACGCTGACTCAAGCGGCGGGGCTGGAGATCATCGCGTGCGACTACTGCGGAAAGATCCCGCCCAACAAGACGCCGAGCTGGCTGTTTAACATCGTGAAGCGGCTGCCGTTCAGGTCGAGCCGTGCGACGGGCATCTCGGTGGCGGTCATCGCGCAGAAGACCGCTCACCGCGCCTGAGCAGCCCGGTCGAGCCGAGCGCGTCGTGTACCTCTTTGGGGACCATGCCGATCAGCTGGCCCACGCCCAGGAACAGCGCTCCGGCGAGCCCGGCGGCGAGCAGATCGGGCATCGGCATGAGCAGCGCGACGCTCGCGAGCGCCGCGGCAAGGGCGACCCTGCCGAGGAAGCCCAGGCGAAACGTCACCCGGACGTCGCATGCGTGCAGCCTCCAGTAGATGAGCGCCGCCAGCAGCGCATCGCCGAGCACGCTGGCGCCCGCTCCGCCCAGAGCGCCGAAGGGCTCGACGAGCGCGACCGCGAGGACGGCGACGCCGAGCAGGCCGAGGGCGTTGGTGAGGATCAGGTCCCGCTGGCGCCCGAGGGCCACGAGCGAGACGGCCCAGATCTGGACCAGCGCACCGAACAGCAGGGCGCCGACCTGGATGCGCAGCACTGCGCCCGCGGGGCGGAAGGCGTGACCGCCGATGATCGCCATCACCGGCTCGGCCGCGCGCACGGTGACGAGCACGATCAGCACACCCGCGATCACCGAGCCCTCGCTGAGTCCCTCGATCGCGTAGCGCAGCCGCGCGCGATCGTCCCGCGCCGCGGCCGCCAGCACGGGAAGGGCGACGCCGGCCACGAGGATCGGGATGCCGACCAGCGCTTCCATTGCGCGCAGCGATCCCCCGAAGTAGCCGGTCTGCTGCGGATCTGAGATCAGCGACATGAGCAGGATCACGAGGCGAAAGTAGACCTGCCCGAGCACGAGCGCGACCGCCAGCGGAAGGGCTCTGTGCAGCAGCGTCCGCTGCTCCGAGCGATCCCAGCGTGGGCGCATGAACGCGCCCGGGCCGGCCAGCAGCGGTATCAGCGCCAGCACGACGAGGCCGACGACGATCAGCACGGCGAAGAATGCGGTCAGGTGTGCTCCGAGCGCCACCAGCAGCGCCACGCAGGCGAGCGTTACGGCCTGCTTGAGGAAGTCCACGAACGCGAGTCCGGCGTTGCGCAGCTCGACGGTCAAAGGCAGCAGGAGCGCGTCGGCGAGCGCCACGACATACAGGCCGACTCCCGCCAGCACAGCGCCGATCCGCATGCTCGCCGGATAGCCGGCGAGCACCGCGAAGGCAAAGATCGCAAGCAGCGCGATCGGCGTGATCCACAGTCGCTGACCGAGGATGTTCGCCATCAGCGCCCGACGCCCGCCGGGCTCACGCAGCGCCAGCTCGCGACTGGCGCTGACGTTCAACCCGAAGTCGACGACGCTGGAGGCGATCGCGACGAGCGCGAGCACCGTCACGTAGCGCCCGGATTCGCTCACCCCGAGGTGGCGCAGCAGCAGCGTGGCCGTGGCCAGTCCCGCGAAGATGCCGACGCCGTTGCCCGTGACCCGCAGGACGCTGCCGCGGATGACCCTGCCGCCGGCGTGGGCGGAGGTCAGAACGTCCTCGACGGCAGAGCTCATCGCTCCACGAGGCTACTGGTGCGCTGTGTCACAACGGGCGAGTCGGAGACGCCGCGCGGCGTATGCGTCCTCGTTTCAGTGGCTTTTTCGGGCGAGATTGAAATGCTGCACACAACCGGCGACGCTTCGCCGCTATGAGGAAGGTCGCGATCACGCTCGCCGTGGGCATCGTGCTGATCGGCGCGGTGAGCGCCGTGGCGCTCACGCGCTCTCCCCCACGGGTCGCGCGGGTGGGGGTGCCCGCGGGCGACGCCAAGGACGCGCCCCTGGGCAAGGTCCTGGGCGATGTCACGATCTGCCAGCCCGGGGAAACGCTGCCCGCCGGCGTGTCGGGCGTGCGTCTCGGGGTGTGGGCTTTCTACGGGGCGAAAATGCACGTGCGGGTCTACAGCGGCTCGCGCATCCTGACCGAAGGCAGCCGCGGGCCCAACTGGACGAGCGACTCGGTCACGGTGCCCATCAGGCCGATCGATCGTCAGGCCTCGGGGGTCACGGTCTGCATCGGGATCGGGCCCAACAACCAGCCGCTGCTGCTGCTCGGCGCGAGCACAGCCGCCAAGGAATCGGCGACGGCGGCGCTGGAAGTCAACGCGCCGACGCCGGCCGCGGCGTCGAGCAGCCATGCGCTGCTGGGGGGCAGGATCGGCCTCGAATACCTCAGCGCCGGCCATGGCTCGTGGTGGTCGCGCCTGTCCTCGGTGGCGGAGCACATGGGGCTCGGCCGCGCCTACAGCGGGACCTGGATCGCGCTGCTCGTGGCGGCGCTGATGGCCGCCGTGGGCGTGCTCGCGCTGCGGCTGACGCTGCGGGTGCTGCCGTGAGCGTCGCGCGGCCCCCGCACGGGCGACCGGAGAAGGCTCGCACCGGCTCACGCTCCCTGCAGCGCAGGCGCAGGCGCGAGCAGGAACGCGCCACGCGCCGCGAGAGCGCGCGGGCGCGCGGCATGCTCGGGCTCGACCTGCGGGCGACGCTCAGACGCGTGCCCAGGGCGGCCTGGATCTGCGCGCTGATCGCGCTGCTGAACGCCACGGCCTGGTCGATCATCACGCCGCCCCTGCAGGGCAAAGACGAGATCGACAACTACTCCTACACCGAATACCTCTCCGCGACCGGCAAGCTCCCCGAAAAAGCGCACCTGAGCGGGGAAGAACCGTACTCGCACAAGCTCACACAGGTGATGGAAGGGCTCCACTACTTCCAGGTGCGGTTTACCCCGTTCGAACATTCGCTCACGACGGGCGCGGAGCAGAGGACGCTGAGCGAAGACGTCAAGAGCGCCGCCTCGCTGGAAGGCCACGGAGAAGCGGGACGCGTCGCGATCGAGCCGCCGGGGTACTACGCGCTGGAGACGATCCCCTACGCCCTGGGGGGCAGCAACATTCTCACCAAAGTGCAGCTGATGCGGCTGCTGAGCGCGCTGATGGCGGCCGCCACGGCGCTGCTGATGTTCTACTTCCTGCGCGAGATCCTGCCGGGAACGCGGTGGGCGGCGACGCTCGGCGCGTTGTGCGTGGCGCTGCAGCCGCTGTTCATCTCCACGTCTGCGATCGTGAGCCCGGACGCGATGCTGATCACCGCCTGCACGGCCGTGTTCCTGTGCATGGCGCTGGCGTTCCGGCGCCAGTTCAGCACGCGCCTGGCGATCGCGATGGGGGTGGTGATCGCGGCGGGCTTCTCGAGCAAGGTCAACTTCCTCGGGGTCGCCCTCGGCGTGTATGCGGGGCTGGCCGTATTGGCGGTCCGCGGGTTCAAAGCTCGCCGCTGGGCGGGGCTGCGCTCGCCCGCGATCGCGGGCGCCATCGGCATCGCTCCCTCCGCGCTGTTCCTGCTGCGCAACGCGCTGACGAGCAATCCGGCCACCGGCGGCGCGGTGCAGACCGGCGGCGGTCAGCTGTCGCCGGGAACGGTGCTCAAAGAGCTCAGCTACACCTGGCAGCTGTTCCTGCCGCGCCTGCCGGGGATGACGCACTACTTCAAGGGGGTGTTTCCGCTGCGAGACGCCTGGTTCGATCGCTCGGTCGGCTTCTACGGGTGGATGGACACGACGTTTCCCACCTGGGTGGACAACGTCGCGCTCGTGCTGGCGGTGGGGGTCGCGGCGCTCGGCGCTCGGGAGCTGTACGTGCGCCGGGGCGCGCTGCGGGCGCGCCTGCCGGAGCTCGCCGCATACGCCGCGATCGTGCTGGGGGTGATGTGGATGCTCGGCTACTCCTCCTACCGCTGCGATCTGATCGAACACGAATGCTCGCTCGGGGAGCCGCGCTACCTATTGCCGCTGCTGCCGCTGTTCGCGGCGGCGATCGTCCTCGCGATTCGCGGCGCGGGGCGAAGATGGGCGCCCGTGGTGGGGGCCGCGATGGTGGTTCTGTTCCTGGGCCACGACCTGCTCAGCCAGCTGCAGGTCATCGCGCGCTACTACGGATAGCGCGGCCCGTCGCGGTGGGCGGGGGGCGGAATCGCGGGGGGCGCGAGGCGGAGCGACAAGGGAGGCCGGCACGAATGCCGGCCTCCCTGTGGAGAGGGCTCCCCACGACAGGGTCCCGCGGGAACCCAAGGGGGCACGCGCCCGTGGCGCGCGCCCCCTTGGCTTGGGAGTCCTGTGCGGCCGTGCCTAACCGAGCGTGAACGCCTCGGTGCGGATCCGCTCGTGGCTGCCCGCTCCGCTGATCAGCGTGAGCGTGTAATGACCGGCCCGCAGCTTGCGCAGCGGCGTCAGCCGCAGGCTCAGGCGCCCGTGCGCGACCCGTGCCAGTCCTGCCGCGAACACCGCGCCGTGACGCGAGAGCGTCGCGTGCGCGGATGCGCCGGTGGCCGTGAACTTGACCGTGCCGGAGACGAGCTTGGTCGTGCACTGCTGCACGTTCTTGCCTTTCTTCTTAACCGTCTTGCAGGTCACGAGCTGGATCTGACCGGCCGGACCGGCGGGACCCTGGGCGCCAGCGGGACCGGCCGGGCCGACGGGACCCTGGCCGCCGACGGCGCCGTTGGAGCCGTTGCTTCCGTTGGAGCCGTTGCTCCCGTTCGTGCCATTGCATATGAATGTCGTGGTCACGCTCGAGATGACTTCGGTCCCGCCATTGGCGCATCCGTGGCCTGAAGCGAACGTTTTGATCGTCACACCACCGCCGTTGGGACCCGTGGGCCCAGTGTTCCCGGTTGCGCCTTTGGGGCCGGTGGGGCCCGTCGGACCGGTTGGGCCGGTCGGACCGGTGGCGCCACCTTTGGGTCCTGTTTCCGTGAAAGCGGCAGTGACGGCCGCCGCTGAGGATCCAATCGTGATTTCACAGACGTCCGCGGACGGTTCGTGAGTGCAGCCCGTCCACGCCACCGAGTGCTGTCCATCATGGGTCGCGGTCAGCGTGACCGTTTCGCCTTCCTGGTAAGAGCCTTCGCAGACGCCACCCCCTTCTTTGCACCCGGAGATGGCGCCGGAGCCGGCGCTCACCGAACCGGAGCCCGTCGGGGTTACTTTGAGGGTCTGGGTGGCGGGGGAGCCGGCCGTAAACACCGCCACCTCGTTGCTTTGGGTGTTCGTGACGTACACGGTCGTACCGCTGATCGCGATCCCGCGAGCGCCCTGAACGAGATGCGTGGAATCAAAGCTTTCCACTTTTGTCCCGTTGGGTTCCCACACCGTGATTTCCTGTTCTTCGGCGTTTGGTAGAGGTATGCCGCCGGCGAATGGGAGCTCCGACTCGTAGATGTTGCCTTCGGGGCCAACCGCTACGCCTCCGGCACGTTCTGGCAAGCCTACATTCGCACAGCTGTTCAGGCACGCACCGGTTTCTCCGTTGTACGCACGGACGCCTCCCGAGGTGGTGAGGGTGTTTGCGACATACAGGTCGCCGGTGGAGTCCGTCGCCAGGCTGCTCGCCTGAGCTCCTCCTTCGACCAGTTTTTCTTTGATCAGCGTCCCCGTCGGGCCGTACTTGTCGACGACGAATTCTTCTTCTTCAAACGCATTTTCGCGGAAGCGTGAGATGTACACGTCCCCTTTGGAGTCGACGGTGACGGCGCGCGGTTCGACGACGGCGATCGACCCGGCTTCCGTGGCCGATTTCGTCGAAGCGTTGTATTCAAGGCGGATCACCTTGCCGGCCGTGAAGTCCGCCACGTATACGTCGCCTTTCGAGGTGTCCCCGGCTTCGCTTGAATGATCGACCGCCACCTGGAACAGCCCATCCCCCGCGGTGCCGACCGTCAGTTCCGCTTCCAATTTGCCACCGCTGTAGACGTCGAGGCCATTGCCGTTCGCGTTGGAGACGAACAGTTCGCCGCCTGTGCCAACGGCCACGCCCCAGGGGGCGTTGAACCCCCCTGTCGGCGCGGGCAGCACTTTCGAGAATTTGTGCGTTTCGGCGAGCGCCTGGGCGCTCGAGAACACGAATACGCTGGCCAGCACGCATGCGGCCACAAAGATCGATTTGCGAGCGTTCACTCCAACCACCCCTCCGATGATGAATGTCTATGCCGGTTGCTAGGCCCCGTAACGCGGCTTCCTAGACCCCCTCACAGCAAGACACCCATCTGGGTGATTCATGCCACTACATTAGAAAAGCTGTATCCAGCATTGGGATATCGCTATGCGGAAGTCGCCTAAAGGTACGCGCTCTTTGATCGTCCGGCAAGCGGTGTTTCTGTCTCTGCGCGCCATCTGACGACCTTCCAAACCCAAAGAGGACCCGGCATTATGCCGGGTCCTCGATGGACAGCCGAGATGCGCGGAGGGCCGGCAAAGCACCCACCCTCGCGGCGTGGCGCCTACATCATCCCGCTCATGTCGGGCATACCGCCACCGCCGGGCATCCCCCCGCCTTCCTTCTCGGGGACCTCGGCGACGATCGCCTCGGTCGTGAGGATGTTCTTGGCGATCGAGGCGGCGTTCTGCAGCGCCGAGCGCGTGACCATCGCCGGGTCGATGACACCGGCGGCGACGAGATCGACGATCTCGTTGGTGGCGGCGTTGAGACCCTGACCGGCCTTGGCCTTGCGCACGTCGTTGACGACGACCGAGCCCTCGAGGCCGGCGTTCTCGGCGAGCTGGCGCAGGGGCTCCTCCAGCGCACGCAGGACGATGCGCGCGCCGGTCTTCTCGTCATCCTCGCCGTCGCCGTCGGTGGAGACGGCCTTGGAGGCCTGCAGCAAGGCGACGCCACCACCGGGCACGATGCCCTCCTCGAGCGCGGCGCGGGTCGCCTGCAGGGCGTCCTCGACGCGGTGCTTCTTCTCCTTCATCTCCGTCTCGGTGGCCGCGCCGACCTTGACGACGGCGACGCCGCCGGAGAGCTTGGCCAGGCGCTCTTGGAGCTTCTCGCGATCGAAGTCGGAGTCGGTGTTCTCGATTTCGGCTTTGATCTGGTTGATGCGGCCCTTGATCGCCTCGGCGTCACCGGCGCCGTCGACGATCGTGGTGTTGTCCTTGGCGACGACGACGCGACGGGCGCGCCCGAGCTGGGAGAGCTGGGTGTTCTCCAGCTTGAGGCCCAGCTCCTCGGTGATCACCTCGGCGGCGGTGAGGATGGCGATGTCCTCGAGCATGCGCTTGCGGCGATCGCCGAAGCCCGGCGCCTTGACGGCCACACCGGTGAAGGTGCCGCGGAGCTTGTTGACGACGAGCGTGGCCAGCGACTCGCCCTCGACGTCCTCGGCGATGATCAGCAGCGGCTTGCCGCTCTGAATCACGGCCTCGAGCACCGGGAGCACGTCGCGGACGGAGCCGATCTTGGAGTTGGCGATGAGGATGTAGGGGTCCTCGAGCGTCGCCTCCATGCGATCCTGGTCGGTGACCATGTAGGGAGAGATGTAGCCCTTGTCGAACTGCATGCCCTCGGTGAACTCGAGGTCCATGCCGAAGGTCTGGCCCTCCTCGACGTTGACGACGCCGTCCTTGCCTACCTTCTCGATGGCGTCGGCGATGACGTCGCCGATCTCCTCGTCGCCGGCGGAGATGGTCGCCACGCGGGCGATCTGGTCCTTGCCGGAGACCTCCTTGGACTGGGTGGCGATGTTGGCGACGACCTCGTCGACGGCTTTCTCGATGCCGCGCTTGAGCGCGAGCGGGTTGGCGCCGGCCGCGACGTTCTTGAGGCCCTGGCGGACGATCGCCTGGGCGAGGACGGTGGCGGTGGTGGTGCCGTCGCCGGCGACGTCGTTGGTGGCGGTGGCCACCTCGCGGACGAGCTGGGCGCCCTGGTTTTCGAAGACGTCCTCGACCTCGATCTCACGCGCGATCGTGACGCCGTCGTTGGTGATGGTGGGGGCGCCGAACTTCTTGTCGAGCACGACGTAGCGGCCCTTGGGGCCGAGCGTGACCTTGACCGCGTTGGCGACCGCATCCACGCCCGCCTCGAGCGCCTTGCGCGCCTCGGCGTCGTACTTGATCTCCTTGTGTGCCATTTCTATAGTTCTCCTCTGCGAGACAAACGGCCTCGCTGCTTGAAAGTGCTGGACAGTGCTTGAAAAGCGTGCGCCGATCGAAGCGCGGCGAGAGCTCTCTAGAGGACCTTGGCGAGCACGTCGGACTCGCGCAGGACGAGCAGGTCCTCGCCGTCGACCTTGATCTCGGTGCCGCCGTACTTGCTGTAGAGGACCTCGTCGCCCTCGGCGACGTCGAGCGGGACGCGCTTGCCGTCGTCGTCGAGGCGGCCGTCGCCGGCGGCGAGGACCTTGCCCTTCTGCGGCTTCTCCTTGGCGGTGTCGGGCAGGACGAGGCCGGATGCCGTGGTCTCCTCCTCCTCGATCGCCCGCACGATCAGCCGATCGCCCAGGGGCTTGAGCTTCATGTCGAAAGAACCTCCACTATTGAGAGTTTACGATTGGTTGGCACTCTAGCAAGCAGAGTGCCAACGGTTAGTTCTGGGCGCCGCCGAAGCCCTTCATCGCCTCGGTCATCCCGGCGGGCTTGTCGATGATCTGCGAGAAGCGCACGACGGTGACGGTGTCCTGCATCGTGACGGAGCGGCCGTAGATCTGCTCGAGGAAGTTGATGAGCTCCTCGTGGCGGCGGAACTCGGGGTTGTCGTGCTTGATGTCGCGCGGGGAGAGGTCGGCGAGCGCCAGCACCTCGACCTGGTCGATGACCGCTTCGAAGATCCGTTCGCGGGGGGAGTATTGGTAACCGATGGTGACGAGCACGGCCTGGTTCTTGCGGTACTTGCCGGACTTGTCGCCGAGCCGGATCGTGGCGGTCTTGCGCCCGCGCAGGAGCTCGTCGGCGAAGATCGTGGAGTAGAAGTTGAGGACCTGCATGAGGAACGGCAGGCTACCGGTCTTTGGACCTGAAGGAAAACATCTACCGCGAACTCGCGTCCAGGTGGGCGAGTGCCAGCGCGACCATCGAACGCTCGCCCTCGTAGCTCAGCTCGGTGAGCGCCTCGCGCAGGTCGATCCAGCGGGCCTCGAGCACCTCGTCGTCGTGGTCGGCAGTGTCTCCGGCGAGATAGGTGAAGAGGTAGAAGGTGACCGTCTTTCCCACCGAGCGCCCGTCGCGCCGGTACCAATAGCGCGACTCGCCCAGCTCACAGACGGGTTCGGCGAGAATGCCGGTCTCCTCGCGGACCTCCCGCGTGGCGGCCTGCAGGGCGCTCTCGCCGGGGTCGACGTGACCCTTGGGCAGCGCGAGCACGCGCGAGCCGTCACCCGCGCGGCGGGTGGGGACGATCACGACGACCCGCTGGTCGCGGACGACGACGCCGCCGGCGGAGATCTCGCGCGGGTGGTTCGAGCGCCCACGCCGACGACGACGGGATGAGCCGGAGGGCTCAGAAGACATACTGATCGAGCGCGCGCGGGTCGTGCACGGTCAAGCGACCACGGCCCTGGGAGATGACGCCCGCGCGCTCGAGGACCGCGAGGAAGCGGCTGGCGGACTCGCGCGAGGAGCCGGCGAGCTGTGCGAGGTCGGCCTGGGTGGCGGTGAGCAACACCTCGGTAGGGGCGGCGCCGGCGGCGATCTCCTGCTGGACGAGATCGCGCAGGACGACCGCGACGCGGGATTGGACGGTCTGGAAGGACTGGCGGGAGAGGCGCTCATTGGACTCGCGTAGGCGCCGGCCGAGGGCGATCACAAGGCGGGTGGCGATGCCGGGGTGCTCGTTCATCAGGCGGCGCATGTCGGGGCCGAGCACGGCCACGGCCCCGGTCGGCTCGACCGCTTCGACGGTCGCCGAGCGCAGCTCGTCCTCGAACATCGCGAGCTCGCCGAAGATGTCACCGGGGCCGAAGGTGGCGAGCGTGATGGTGCGCCCGTCGGAGTGCTCGCGCACGGCGCGGGCGCGACCGGAGCGCACGATGTAGCAGGTGTCGCTGGAGTCGCCCTCGCGGAAGACGACCTGGCCGGGGTCGAGCTCGCGTGGGACGGCCAGCTCGGAGATGCGCTCGAGGTCAGCGGGCACGAGCGTCGAGAACACCGGCACGCGTGCGAGCAGCTCGACGACCTCGGCTGAGCGCATACCGGCCACGGCGCAGGGATATCACACCGAGCCACCGGCTCAGCCGAACGTCCGACGGCGTAATCTTCATTGGATGGGAGCGTTGACGGGGTTTGTCGCGGTCGTGCTCGCGGGGGCGCTTGCGCCCGCGCACGGGCACTCGCTGCTGAGCTCGCGCGAACTGTGGGCGACGATCGATGTTTGCAATCCGGCGAAAGAGCCGGACACGGTCGGGATCCGCGGCTCGATGCCAAACGACGGGCACGCGAAGGACGCGATGTTCATGCGCTTTCAGCTGGAATACATGGACCCCAAGAGCAAGGTCTGGAGCGTGCCCGCACATGGCGCGGACTCAGGGTTCATCGCGCTGGGCGCGGCCAGGACGGGGCGCCAGGGTGGGACGAGCTTCCAACTGGGGGCGCCGAAGGGTCAGCCCGGGTACACGATGCGGGGCGTCGTGACGTTCCAATGGCGCCGCGCCGGCAGGGTCGTGCATCAGACGACACGGACGACGAGCGCGGGCCATACGAACGTGGTGCGGGCCGACCCGCCCGGTTACAGCGCCGCGCAGTGCACGATCCCGTAAGGGCGCTGGGCCACCAGCCGCCTGGTGGGGGGCTACTTCGGTGGGCGCGGGCGCGCGCGACGGGTTCCGGCGAGGCTGGGCGTCGATCGCGTGGCGGGGCGTTTGGGCAGACGCTGCGGCTGCTCGGGCGGACCGGCGGGATTCTTCTTCGCCGCGGGCTTGGTGCTGGTCTTCGCGACCGCTCGTGAGGATTTGCTCGCGGACGGCTTGGCCGCTTTTGCTTTGGCCGCAGTCTTGGCGGCTCTGATGGCCTGGGCCGATTTTGCCGCTTTGGCTTTGGCCGGTTTTGCGGTTCTGGCCGTCGCTTTCGAGGTGCGCTTGGCGGCCGTTTTCTGCGCCGGCTTGGCTGTCTTGACGGCGGCTGTGGCGGATTTCTTGGCGGCGAGCCTGGTGACCTTCCGCGAGTCTGCGGCGGCGGCCGGCGTCGTGGAGTCGTCCTGTGGCTGTGGGACCGGCGGCGCGGCCAGCTGTGCGGCGGCCGCGAGGCTGCGGCGCTTGCCGGCGCCGAGGCGGGCCTGTTCGATCGTGTCGATCGCGACCTTGGGGCCGATGTAGGGGGCCAGCACGACGAAGGAGATGTGGTCGGAGAGGCATGGCAGGTAGCGCATGCGCTCGGCCGTGGAGTAGGCGCTGATGATGTCCCAGACCGCTCCGGTGATGGCTTCGGAGGCGATCTCGGGAGCGCGGCGCGGCTCGGGGCCGTTGGTGGCGAGCATCCCGGTGAAGCGGTCGATCGACTTGGTCATGCGCCCGATCATGCCGGGGCCGACGTCGAACAGGTCGATGAACGCCATCCGCAGCAGGGCGGGGTGGGAGACGATGTGCTCGATGAAGGCGCTGACGGCGACCGGGACGGCGTTCGCCCACGAGGCGATCGGCGCGATCGTCGCTTCGACGGCCATCAGCGCTTCGGAGGCGAACTCGTCGACGACGGTTAGGAAGCACTCTTCCTTGGAGGCGAACTGCTTGTGGAAGGCCTCGGTGGAGATGCCCGCGAACTGCGCGATCTGGGGGTCGGTCAGTTCACCGTAGCCTTCGTCGAGGGTCAGGTGGACGACCGAGCCGAGCACCCGCGCGCGCTTGTCGTCGGCCGCCAGGAAGGCCGCCGGCGCGGGCGGGATCTCGGGGGGCTGCTTCAGCGCGATCGCGTTCAGCCGCGCGATGGCGGGCGAGCGGTAGGCCTCGACCCAGTCGAGCAGTTCGTCGGTGAGCGTGCGCAGCTCCGGCACGCGCTCTTCGCGGATGCGATTGAAGACGACATGGCGGACGCCGCCGACGATCGCACGGGAGGCGATCGCGGGCAGCGGCGCGGTGTCCGGGGAGACCCTGAAGGCGGCGGCCACGAGGCGCTCGTAGGCGTTGCCGGCGAGGTGCAGCCGTTCGCGCGCCTTGCTGCCGATGCCGAGCGCGTCGATCAGCACGAGCTGCGCGCCCTTCGGTTCGGCGACGATGTCGTCGAGGAAGGACTTGCAGGAGGCGTGCAGGCGGTTGGCCCAGCCGCGCTCGGAGGCCCAGGACTCGAGCACCAGCTTGCGCGAGCGGGCGACGACGATGTCGTAGGTCGCCAGGAAGCACTCTTCCTTGTTGGCGAACTGCTCGTAGAAGGCGCGCCTGGAAACGCCCGCCAGCCCGATCACGTGCGCCACGGTGGTGCGGTGATAGCCGCGCTGGGCGATCGACTCGATCATCGCGCCGTAGAGACGTGTGCGCTGATGCCTGGCGACGTCCTCGCGCTCGAGGCCATGCGGCCCGTGCGGCAGTCGCCTGTACAACGGCGCTGGATCCGTTTGAGGATCCCTCTGAGTTCCGCTCATCCCCACGGTTCTGGAAGATAGGTCATCTCAGGATTAATTGCAAGTTTTTTATAACAATATCCGTCGAATGTTTCCAGGCATGTTTCCGCTACCTCCGAATGTCCGACAGACATTTGGATTCGAACAGGCGCAAAAACACCCCGTTCCAATGGTCGGATACCGCTTCAAAGCCCCGCGTTCCTTGACTCTCGAGGAGTTTGGGCGCGGCGCGGCGGCCCGGAGCGAGATCAGGCGCTGAGCGTCAGGCGGCGGGGACCGGAGCGGAAGCCGAATTCCACGAGCAATGTCTCCCACTGTGATCCGATGGCCGGCTCGCCATCGATCCGCTCCAGCGCGAGCCGCCCGACCTGCCCCCCGCGGACGGCCTCGGCGAGCGTGTTCAACGCAGTGCGCACCCGCTCGTCCGCCGAGAAGCCGGCGCCGGCGGCCCTCGCGGTGGTGTCGACGCTCGTTCTGGCGACCGGAGCGAGCACGATCAGGCCGCGTCCGCCGCGCTCGACGTAGAGGACGGGCGCGCCCGCGACGAGCACGACGTGGGCGCCGGGCACGCGCGCCGGGCGGCGAGCGCCACCACCGTTGCCACGCCCCGTCCGCTCGGGGGCGGCGGGCCAGGGCAGCGCGGCGCCGTAGGGCTGGGCGGGATCGGCGGCCGCGAGCACGAGTGGATCGGCGCGCGCGGAGCGCAGCCGCTCGACCGCGCCCGGAAGCGCGAACTGCGCGCCGCCCAGACCCTCGACGAAGTAGCCGCGACGGCAGACGCCGAGCGTCTCGAGATCGCACAGCGTCTCGTAAAGCCCGGCGAAGCCGCCCTCGATCCGCTCGGCCAGGACCTGCTCGCGCGTGAGGACGCCGTGGCGCTCGAGCAGCAGCGCGGCGAGCGCACGGCGGCGCTCGCCGCGCGACGGGCCCTCCGCGACCGAGCGAAACAGCGGCTCGGTCAGCGACCAGCGTCCGGGCGGGTGCGCGGAGCCGTGTCCGGGAGCGCGGGCGCGCCGGCGGCGCGCGCCGAAGCGCCCGGGGAGGGAGGAGCCCGCCCGGGCGGCGCGCGCCGGCTCCTCGGCCGGCGTGCGTGCGAGCGACAGGCGGGACCGATCGGAGATCGGCAGGCGCAGCGGGGCCCAGGAGTCATTCGTGGCCGCGCCCGCCCAGACCAGGTCGAACAGCGCCTCGCGGATCGCCTCCGCCGGCAGGTCGAGCTCGGCGAGCAGGTCGGTGAAGAAGCAGGGGCCCGCGCGCAGACGCTCGCGCACGAGCTCATGCTCGGGAGAGTCGTCGAGCGCCTGGTCGGCACGCTGGAGCGCGGGCGGCGGGCCCAGCAGGGGGGCGTCCTCGCGGAAGTACAGCGCCACCCGCCCGGAGCGCCCCAGCGGTCCCGCGCCGACCCAGACGAGCTCGCCGCTGGAGCAGAGCGAGTCGAGCCACGCCGGCGAGTAGGAGCCGACGCGGCGGGGGAGCACATCGCGCTCCCACGTCTGTGCGGGCAGCGCGAGTCCCTGGAGAGGCGCCAGAACCTCGCGCAGGCGCTCGGTCCCGGCGCCGAGGCCGGAGGGGCGGTCGATGCCGTGCCAGGCCGGGAGAAAGGCCGCGAGCGCGCTCTGAGCGGAGGGCTCGATCTCCTTGCGCAGGGCCGCGAGCGAGGCGCGGCGCAGGCGCCGCACGACCTCGACGTCGGCCCATTCGACGCCGCTTGAGCCCGGAGCGATCTCGCCACGGGCGAGCTTGCCGGCGCCCTCGAGCTCACGCAGCGCGGCGGAGGCGTCGACGCCGTAGCGGGCGCGCAGCTCCTCGCTGGTGAACGGCCCGTGGGTGCGCGCGTAGCGGGCCACGAGCCGGGCGAGGGCGTCGTCGACGTCGGCGAGGAACGCGGCGGGCAGGCCGCCCGGCGGGGCGGCGCCGAGGGCGTCGCGGTAGAGCCCGGCGTCGTCGGCGGCCACGTAGCGTCGCTCGCCCACGATGCGCAGGGCGATGGCGCGCCGCTGCCGGCACAGCCCGTCCAGCAGCTCCTGGGAGTCGATCCCCTCGAGCACGCGTTCGCGGACCTCGGCGGCGCTCAGGTCGCCGAGCGCGCGCAGGACGTCGTGAAGCTCGTCGCGGCCGGTGGCGCGCGTCAGCGGGGTGCGGCGCTGCAGCTCATCGCGCAGGAGGGCGAGCGCGCCGGGGTCGATCAGCTCGCGCAGCTCCTCGGAGCCGAGCAGCTCGCGCAGCAGGTCGCGGTCGAGCGAGAGCGCGGCGGCGCGGCGCTCGGCGGTGGGGGCGTCGCCCTCGTACATGTACGTCGCGACGTAGTCGAACAGCAGCGAGGAGGCGAACGGGGAGGCGACCGGAGTCTCGACCTCGACGAGCGCGATCTCGCGCGAGTGCAGCCCGCGCAGGAGCGCATCCAGGCCGGGCAGGTCGAGCACGTCGCGCAGGCACTCGCGGTAGGTCTCGAGCACGATCGGGAAGTCGGCGTGCTCGCGCGCCACCTCCAGCAGGTTCTGGGCCTTCAGGCGCTGCTGCCACAGCGGCGTGCGCCTACCGGGCCAGGCACGGGGGATCAACAGCGCGCGGGCGGCCGCCTCGCGAAAGCGCGCGCCGAAGAGGGCGGAGGAGCCGAGCTCGGCCATGACGGCCTGCTGGAGCTCGTCGGGCTCGATCAGCACGAGCTCGGAGATGGAGGGCAGCGAGCGAGCCTCGTCCTCGTCGAGGTCGGGCAGGCGCAGGACGATGCCGTCATCGGACCACAGCGCGTCGGCCTCCAGCCCATAGCGCTCGCGCACGCGGGCTGACAGCGGGAGACCCCAGGCGGCGTGCACGCGGGCCCCGTGGGGGGAGAGCAGGCACAGCCGCCAGTCGCCGATCTCGTCGCGGAAGCGCTCGAGCACGATCGTGCGATCGGAGGGAAGCACGCGCGTGGCGGTGAGCTGCTCGCGCAGGTAGGCGAGCAGATTGTGAGCGGCGCGCTCGTCGAGGTCGCAGTCGCGCTGCAGCGTGGCGGCGTCCTGCTCGATCGCCCAGCGCGAGAAGACGCCGATCTCACGGCCGAGCTCGACGGGGCGCCCGAGCGTGTCGCCCTTCCAGAAGGGAACGGCTCCCGGCGCGCCGGGAGCGGGGGTGACGATCACGCGGTCGCGGCCGATCTCCTCGATCCGCCAGGTGGAGGCGCCGAGCATGAACGCCTGGCCGGCGCGGGCCTCGTAGACCATCTCCTCGTCCAGCTCGCCGACGCGACGGCCGTCGGGGAGCGTGACGGTGTAGAGGCCGCGATCGGGGATCGTGCCGGCGTTCGAGACCGCGAGCTGGCGCGCGCCGCGGCGGGGGCGGATGACACCCGTGACGCGGTCCCAGACGATGCGCGGGCGCAGACCGATCGTGGAGCGATCGCCGAAGGCGGTGTCGGGGTAGCGCCCGTCGAGCATGTCGAGCACGCGCTCGAGCAGCTCGCGGGAGAGCTCGGCGTAGGACCAGGTGTTGGTGACGAGCGCGTGGAGGTCCTCGACGGAGACGCCGTCCTGCTCCTCCGCGGCGACGGCGATCGCGACGATCTGCTGGGCGAGGACATCGAGGGCGTTGCGGGGAACGACGGTCGGCTCGATCGCGCCTGAGCGCATCTGCCGGCAGATGACGGCGCACTCGAGCAGGTCGCCGCGGAACTTGGGGAAGAAGCGTCCGCGGCTGGTCTCGCCGACGCCGTGGCCGGCGCGCCCGACGCGCTGCAGCCCGCGCGCGACGGACTTGGGCGACTCGACCTGCAGGACGAGATCGACGGCGCCCATGTCGATGCCGAGCTCGAGCGAGCTGGTCGCCACCAGGCAGGGCAGCTCACCGGCCTTCAGCAGCTCCTCGACGTGCGTGCGCTCCTCGCGCGCGAGCGAGCCGTGGTGGGCGCGAGCGATCTCGCGCGGGACGGGGACGGCAGCCGCATCGCCGGCGGCCCGCGCGTCTTCGCGCGCGGCGAGCTCGTTCAGTCGCAGCGCGACGCGCTCGGCTGCGCGACGGTTGTTGACGAAAATAATGGTGGAGGTGTGTTCGCGAACGGAGCGCAGCAGCTCGGGGTAAATCGCGGGCCAGATCGAGCCACGAGTTGACTCGCCTCCCGCGACCGGCTCCAGCGGATCGTGTGAGGCGTCGACGAGGGGACCGCCCGCGCCGGGCTCGGCCATCGACTCGACGGGAACTTCGATGCGCAGGTCGAGTCGGGGGCGTGCGCCGGCATCGAGGATCGTGACCTCGCGGCGGGGACCGACGAGGAAGCGCCCGATCTCCTCGAGCGGGCGCTGGGTCGCGCTGAGGCCGATGCGCTGCGGTCCCTGCACCCGGTCGCCATCCGCGGTCGGGCGCGATCCATCTGGAGCCGGTCGCGGGGGCTCGGTGTCCGCGCGCGCTCCGCGGACGAGCGCGTCCAGGCGCTCGAGCGTGAGCGCGAGGTGCGAGCCGCGCTTGGTGGCGGCGACGGCATGGATCTCGTCGAGGATGACCGCCTCGACACCGCTCAGCATCGATCGCGCCTGGGAGGTGAGGATCAGGTACAGCGACTCCGGGGTGGTGATCAGGACGTCGGGTGGGTTGCGCGTCATCGCCGCGCGCTCGCGCTGGGGCGTGTCGCCGGTGCGGATGCCCACCGACACGGTGTCGGCCGCGCCGATGCCGCGCAGGGGGGTGCGGAGGTTGCGCTCGATGTCGTGGGCGAGCGCCTTCAGCGGTGAGACGTAGACGACGCGGGTCCCGCCGGCGGCCCGGGGGGCCCTCGCCAGCCTGTCGAGCGCCCACAGGAACGCGGCGAGCGTCTTGCCCGAGCCGGTGGGCGCCGACAGCAGCACGTGCTCGCCGCGGGCGATCGCGGGCCACGCCTGCGCCTGGGCGGGCGTGGGCACGGCAAAGGCGGCCTCGAACCAATTGCGGACACGCGGATCAAAGCCGGACAGAGGCACTGACCTCAGGCTAGCGACAGGCCTTCACAGGCGCCGCGCCATCCAATGGCACGGCGCCCGCGGAGACCTGGCATCGTCGGGGGGACGCCTCGATCTCTACTCGAGCATCGCCGGAGAGGTAGGACGATGCCCAAGCTCCCGGCCGCTGCACGTCCCTGCGCAGCGACCAAGGCGAGAGTTTCTAACGTATTCCCCATCTAACTTTAGTTCTAAGTATCGGATATTTCCAATGGTGTTTCTCACTCGCCGCGACTTGGAAACAGTCTTTGAAAACGCTAGGCAAATCCGAGAAATGGAACTAAGATCGCGTCGTGCAAAAGGGCGCCGCCGCCGAGAAGCCGCACTCGCGCCACCACAGCCAGTGGAGTCCGCTGGCGCGAGCGCTGGGTGCCACGGGGGACCGCTGGACGCTGTCGATCGTGCTGGCGCTCGCCGGCGACCCCCAGCGCCCGGTGCAGCTGCGGGACCGGCTGCCGGGGATCAGCGCGGGCGTGCTGGACAGGCACCTGCAGCAGATGGTCACGCTGGGGCTGCTGTTACGCAGACGCTTCAAGGAAATGCCGCCGCGCGTGGAGATCTCACTGACCGAGGCGGGGCGCGAGCTGCTGCCGATCGCGGACGCGCTGGCGCGGTGGGGTGTAAAGCACATGTGAAGGACACCGGTCAGAGCGCGTTCGGCGCGCGCTCAAACGTGTCCGAGACCGGGCAGCCGGCGCCGGGCTCGCCCCGCGGGCGCCGCGGCCTGTGGAGGCCACGGCGCCCCGGGGACACCTCCGGGCACGGGACCGGTACCGGTCGCCGATCTCGAACACGTCGGTCCGCCGGAAGAGGGGCGGCGGACCCATGTCTATTTGTACATGCTGGGAGCTCGGCCGTGGGGTGGTGTTTCCAACAGCCGGCGACGCCGCCCCACGCAACCGCTGGCGCCGTCATCGCCCAGGCCGTCTCGATCGACGCTTGAGACTCCCGTGCGGGCATGGACGACCCACCAAAAGGGCCCGCCGCATCCCTGCGGCAGGCCCTCTGTGCTCGTTACTACGGCTGTTGCTCTATCTGCTGCTTATTCGCTTGCTTTCACGGCTTCCGCGTTGGCGTCCTTGAGGGTGCCGTTGAGGATGGCCGTGTTGAGGCCCGCAGCCGCCGGGACACCCAGTTTGGCGTTGACGAGCGGGTCGATCAGGAACGAGAAGATCCCGCCGCAGCCTTCGGCGCCGGGCGCCGCGAACGAGTTGTTCACGAGCGAGTTTTCTTTGATCACGGTCAGAGCGAATTCATCTTTGAATTCAACTTTCCCGACTTTGCCTTTGATCGGTTTGTTCGGCAGCGGAGGACTCGTCGTGCCCGTGGTGAGGGGCAGTGGAATCGGGGCCGCGTTCGAGCCGATGTAGCAGCTCGATCCGAGTAGAGGGTTGTCCAATTTGACCTTTACCGGCAGCGAAAGCGCTGTTTCGGTTCCACCGATGAGGTTATTGAGGTTGATGCTGATGGACGACGCGGGCGCCGCCAACTGAGTCGTGGCGGTGACGCCCGTGACTTTGTTTTCGAATATCAATTCACAGCTGAGTCTCAAAAAGAAGTTGCTGATTTCGTAACAGTTGACCAAGCCCGCGAGGCCGCCCGGAACGCTCTGTCCCGGATCATTCAGCGTCACGCCGTTTTCGGCGCCGATGAATTCGGTGCCGATAATTTCCAATTCTTCATTCAACACCAGGTGGATTCCGCCCTGGAGGGTGATCGTGTTTTTGATCGGGACCGTCTTTTTGCCCACGATGAATTCACCGCTTTCAGTCTGGGCAAAGAGGCAGAAATTCGTCCCCGCGTTGCTCAGCGGGCACTGGTTGAACTGAGCGTAATCCCCTGTGGGATGATGTTCGGTCGCCAGCGCCGATGAAGCCGACACGAGCACGGCGAGCGACGCCAGCAGCGCCACCACCGAGAGCGTCATACGTCGGGACATCGAAGCACGCCCCGTTTGATCCTGTGTCATAAGTACCGACCTCCGTCTCTGTGGATAGGTGGGCGCGGGCACACCGGCCATACGACAGACCGCCCCGCGCAACCTCGACTCTACCGGCGCGGCATCGGAAGTGGCAAGCACTGTTTCTGACTGTGCGAAAGATTTGGTGGTTTACGCGAAGGGACGGGACGCGCCTCCGCCGAGGAAGGCGCCGAGCCCGCGCATCCCTGCGCGGACTCGGCTTGCGCATGCACGCGCGGTGACTACGTGCGGCCTATTCGCTTGCTTTCACAGATTCTGCGTTTGCATCCTGCAGCGCACCGCTGAGAATCGCCGTGTTATGTCCGGCCGCCGCCGGCAGACCCAGCTGGGCGTCGACGATCGGGTCGATCAGGAACGCGAAGATCCCGCCACAACCTTCTGCTACCGGCGCCGCGAACGAATTGTTCACGAGGGTGTTTTCAGTCACGACAGTCAGAGCAAATTCGTCTTTAAACGCGATTTTTCCGACTTTGCCTGTGATCGGTTTGTTTGGTTCCGGAGGGGCTGTCGTGCCGGTCGTCAGCGGCAACGATATCGGATGCGCATTCGAGCCGATATAGCAGCTTTCTCCGAGGAACGGGTTGTTCAGCTTGACCTTGATCGGCAATGTCAGCGCCGTGCCGCTCCCTTCTATCAGATTCTGGACACTGATACCGATGGAGGTGGCGGGCGCCGCCAATTCGGTCGTCGCGGTCACGCCCGTCAGTCCATTTTCAAATGTCACTTCACAGACGATGCGCACGAGGAAATTACTGATTTCGGGGCAGCTGATCAGGCCAGCGAGCCCCCCGGGAACGTTCTGCGGCGTCTTCGACAGGGTGTTGCCGTCTTCCGCACCAAAGAATTCGTATCCCTGGATTTCCAGTTCTTCGTTTAGGATGACGTGAAAGCCACCCTGAAGCGTGATCGTACTGGTTATTGGCACGGTTTTTTTACCTACGACGAATTCACCGCTTTCGGTCTTTGCAAAGATGCAGTAGTTCGTCGCGGAGTTGCTCAACGGGCAGTCCGCAAACGGCGCGAAGTCGCCCGTTGGATGATGTTCCGTAGCCAGCGCGGACGAAGCCGAGCCGAGGACCACCACCGATGCGAGCAGCGATACCACGGCGAGCAGAGCACGCCGGGGCAATCTCGGAATACACATCACTCGATCTTGCGTCATAAAACCAACCTCCACCTCGACAGGATAGGATCCGGCGCTGATGTTGTCGGCTTGTCGCAAACGCCTCGAGCGCCCCGACAGGGACACCCCATGGACGATGCGGATGCAGACCCGTAGCCCTCGAGCCCCAGCCGCTCGGACGAAGCCGATAATCATCCCACGCCACGGGCGAGCCTACAGCTGCGGACCGGTGAGCCGCAAGCGTTGTTTCTGACCAGTCAGATCACTCGGATTCCGTCGGTCCCGACATCGAGCTCCGTCAGGGGAGAGACCTGGCCTATGTCTTCTTGTGGGTTTTGTGCTTTGTGTGTGTGGGCTTGGCCTTTTTGGGGCAGTTGGTGATGGTGATTTTGGTGTTTTGGGTTAGTGTTGCGCCGTTTTGGGCGGTGATGGTGGTGGGCGTGAGTAGTGGTGGTACGGGTGTTTGTTTTTTGATGGTGCGTAGGATGTGGGTGGTGTGCCCGTTGTGATGGTGTATCGTTACGCGTTTTTTGGTGGTGATTGTTTTGGTGGTGGTGCAGAGGTTGGCGTTGGCTGCTAGTGCGGAGTGGGGGCCTTGTGGGAGTGTGGTCTGGAAGTTTGTGATTGGTGCGTCGGGGACCGTTTCAAATTTGGAGTACGTGATGCCTTTTTTGATGTCGGTCTTGCCGTCGAGGACTATCTCTACGCCTTCGCCCTGGAGGATGAACTCGACATCGGGGAACGCCGCACCGCCGTGTGATACGAGGTATGCCGGTCCGGTGAGGGGACTGTTCAGCAGCGGGGTGTGTGCTGTCGCGGTACCGATGTTCGATCCTTCCGGACAGCCGGCGGGGTTGGTATTGAACTGCGCCTCGGTGCAGGCTTTCTGTAGTGTCGTTAGGCGCGCGGGCAACGCCAGGGGTAGTGTGAGGCTTACTTTGTGGATGTTCGCTTCGCCGGGGTTCTGGGTGACCTGCACGACGAGGGATGCGCCGTTGGCTTTGCTCGTTTTGCCCGTGGTGGACGCGGTGAGTGATGGTTTGAATGGCAGGCTCCCGCAATGCTTGGCCTGGAACGGGGTCATGAGCGCGGCTTGGGAGCTCTGCGCGATCACCGTCGCGGTGATCACCATCGGTTCGCAACTAGTCGGGTTCAGCGTGAACCCGGGACGATCGATACTGACCGCGATACTGCAAATGTCGTCGCACACGGCAACCATCCCGCGCCAGCGGTGTTTCCCGACTAGACAACCCCCGGGCACCGGCTCAGCTCATCCTTCACGCCGCCCCGAAACCCGTATTCCCCGTACCCATCAGAGGGCCGGGGGTTACCCCCGGCCCTCCAGCTCATTGCCCTATCTTACTCACGACCGGCCGTTATTCACCACTCATCACTAACCAGTTCGCGTCTGCATTGGCCCCACTCAGATGAACTGGAGCCACACCACTAAACGTCGCTTTTTCTACACCCAACTTCAGGAAGCTCTCGGCTTTTTTCGCCGTGACCGTCTGACTTAATCCCGCTCCTGTACTCGTCTCAACCATCTGTTTGCCGGTCACCTTGAGGGCTCCATTGGCAGCGCATGTTTCACCCGGCTTATTTTCTACCGTCAGTGAGGTGAATTCTTCACCCGCGCCCGACCCTGTGTCTAACGCTAATCCTGTAGTTTCCTGTTGGGCATTAAAGTGGGCGTCTATTTCTTTTTCGTTTGCTGCGGATAGCTTACACCCTGCAGGTTTTTCCTCTTTACAGTTTAAGAAAAGGAGTAATCCTGTCGAAGCGCCTAATTCTCCGAGCGTTCCGCTGGCATGAAAATCGCTACAGTCGAATTTTGCTTCGGCCCCACCTATTATACTCGTGAGTAAGGCTAAACCGCCTAAACCTGAGACCGTTTCGCCTACCAGCGGCAGGTTTCCCGGGCTCGTGCAGAACACCAGATGGGTGCCCCCGTTACAGCTGTCGGCCGACGCCGACGCTGCCGACACCGCGCTCACGGCAGCGACTGCCAGCAGCCCCAAAAGAACCAATCTAAAGCGTGACATGAATCGATAAACCTCCATGCGCCTCGGCAAGCGAGACGCTCGTTGTTTAGACCGATGCGCGGCGTATCAAGCCGCGTCATCCATTTGACTCTCTCGCAATCCCCTGCAACGAGATCCGTCGGAGTCCGGCTCACCGTACCTCGGCCATCCCCGGCGCGTCAACCCACTCGCGGCTCCCTCCGAGCATCGGGGACGACGCCGCCTCATAAATGCCTGCACACGGCGTTTCTCCGCGAGCGGAGGATTGGGCCCACAAGTCGGAGACGCGGACGCTCGAGCAGCCTGCCGGATGCTCACGGTGATCCCACACGTAACACCTGAGCGCGTCCGCTAGCGACTCTGGAGTGGACGCGCTTTCGTGGACAGTTGCGGGCTTTAGTCGCTAGGTCTCCTTGTCGTTGTGATGGTGGTGTTCTCGTATTCCTCTGGGGAGAGGTATCCGAGCGTTGAGTGTCGTCTCTGGCGGTTGTAGAACGCCTCGATGTAGTCGAAGACGGCCGAGCTCAGATCGCGTCTGCTCGGCCATGACTGGCGGTGCACGAGCTCCTTCTTGATCGTGGCGAAGAAGCTCTCGGCGACGGCATTGTCGTAGGCATCGCACTGGACCCCATCGAGACTGCGATTCCCTGCGTCTCTTGCTTGCTGGCCGAAGCCGAGTGCGACATATTGCGATCCCTGATCGCTGTGGTGAACGAGCCCTGGCTCTGGCCGGCGGCGATGCACTGCCATCTGCAGAGCGTCAGCGACGAGTTCGGTGCGCATGTGCTCGGTCATCGCCCAGCCGACGATCCTGCGGCTGTATGCGTCCTGCACAGCAGCGAGGTAGAGCCAGCCCTCCCAGGTCCGCAGGTAGGTGATGTCGGCGACCCACAGAACGTTCGGGGCGTCAGCCTGAACTTCCGTTCGACGAGGTCATCAGCGACACAGACACCGGGCACCCTGATCGTGGTGCGACCACGCTTGACCTTGACCAGCCCTGAGATCCGGCCTGACGCATCAGCCGGCGCACACGCCGGCGAGAGACCCGGATGTTCTGTCCCAGGCGAAGCTCGGCCTGGACACGGCGAGAGCCATAGACGCCTCGGGTCCGCTCGTGGATCTCGGTGATCCTCGAGGCCAACCACGCATCGCTGAGCGCCCTGTCCGATGGTGCTCGCTTTCTCCCAGCCGTGGAAGCCAGATCGGCTGACGCCGAGCACTTCACACATCACAGAGACTGGGAAACTGGCCCTCTCCGCCGAGATGATCCGGTAGGGTGCTCACCGGGTCTCGGTCTCCGCTGCGAAGAGAACCGCGGCTCGCTTGAGGATGTCGCGCTCCTGCTCGAGGCGCTTCACCCGTTTGCGCAGCTGCCGGAGCTCTTCGCGCTCGGCGCTCGTCAGCCCATCGTCGCGTTCTCGACTATCGAGCTGGTGCTGCTTGACCCAATTATGCAGCGACTGATCGCTGCAACCCAAGCTCTCCCCTACGTCCCTGACACTGCGACCAGCGAGCACCAGCTCGACAGCCTCGCGGCGGAACTCCGGCGGATACGGCGGTCTCGATCGTGGCATGACGGATATCCTTTCGCGTCCAAGCCCACTAAAGCCATTCAGTGTCCGTCGAAGCGCGTCCACTCCACTCGCGAGTTCTAACCGCGCTTGCGCTCGCTTTTGAGCGCGGGTGTAGGTTAGTGTTTTTCTTGTGTGGTTTTTTCTTTTCTTTCTTTGCCACGGGCTTGGCCTTTGGGGCAGTTGGTGGTGGTGATTTTGGTGTTTGGGTGAGTGTTGCGCCGAATTTGGAGTATGTGATGCCTTTTTTGATGTCTGTCTTGCCGTCGAGGACGATCTCTACGCCTTCGCCTTGGAGGATGAACTCGACATCGGGGAACGCCGCGCCACCGTACGATACGAGGTATGCCGGTCCGGTGAGGGACTGTTCAGCAGCGGGGTGTGTGCTGTCGCGGTACCGATGTTCGATCCTTCCGGACAGCCAGCGGGGTTAGCATTGAACTGCGCCTCGGTGCAGGCTTTCTGTAGTGTCGTTAGACGCGCGGGCAACGCCAAGGGTCGTGAGCGCGGCTTGGGAGTTCTGCGCGATTACCGTCGCGGCGATCACCATCGGTTCGCAACTAGTCGGGTTCAGCGTGAACCCCGGACGATCAATACTAACCGCGATACTACAAATGTCGTCGCACACGGCAACCATCCCGCGCCAGCGGTGTTTCCGACTAGACAACCCCGGGCACCGGCTCAGCTCAATCCTTCACGCCGCCCCGAAACCCGGTATTCCCCGTACCCACCAGAGGGCCGGGGTAACCCCGGCCCTCTGGCTCATTGCCTATCTTACGACCGGCCGCTATTCACCACTCATCACTAACCAGGCCGAGCCTAGATTGGCCCCACCCAAATGAACTTGGGCCACACCATTGAACGACGCTTTTTCCGCACCCAATTTCAGGAAGCTCTCGGCTTTTTTCGCCGTGACCGTCTGATTCACTGCCGCTCCTGTAGTTGTCTCAACCATCTGTTTACCGGTCACTTTGAGGGTTCCATTGGCAGCGCATGATTCACCCGGCTTACTTTCTACTGCCAGCGAGGTGAATTCTTCACCCGTGCCCGACCCAGTGTCTAACGCTAACCCTGTAGTTTGCTGTTGGGTATTAAAGTTAGCGTCTATTTCTTTTTCGTTTGCTGCGGATAGCTTACACCCTCCAGGTAATTCCTCTTTGCAGTTTAAGAATAGGAGTAATCCTTTCCCGACTCCTAATTCCCCCAGTGTGCCTGTAACATCGAAACTGGGGCAGTGGAACTTTGCTTCGGCCCCACCTATTATGCTCGCGAGTAAGGCTAAGCCACCCGAGCCTAAAACCGTTTCGCCTACCAACGGTAGGTTCCCCGGGCTCGTGCAGAACACCACATGGGCGCCCCCATTACAACTGTCGGCCGAGGCCGGCCCCGCCGATACCGCGCCTACGGCAACGACTGCCAGCAAGCCCAAAAGAATCAATCTAAAGCGTGACATGAATCGATAAACCTCCATGCGCCTCGGCAAGCGAGACGCTCGTTGTAAGAGTGACGCGCGGCGTATCAAGCCGCGCCATCCATTCATTTGACTCTCTCGCAAACCCTTGCAACGAGATCCGCCGGAGTCCGTCACACACGGTACCCCGGCCCTCCCCGGCGCGTCAACCCACTCGCGGCCTCCTCCGAGCATCGAGAACGACGCCGCCCGATAAATGCCTGCACACAGCTTTTCTCCGCGAGCGGAAGATTGAACCACAAGTCGGAGACGCTCACCCCCAAGCAGCCTGCCGGACGCCCACCACGGTCCCACATGTAACACCCTGAGCGCTCTCGCGAGTTCTAACCGTGCTTGCGCTCGCGTTTTGAGCGCGGGGTGTGGGTTAGTGTTTTTTCTTGTGGGGTCTCTTGCTCTTCTTCATTGCCACGGGCTTGGCCTTTTTGGGGCAGTTGGTGATGGTGATTTTGGTGTTTTGGGTTAGTGTTGCGCCGTTTTGGGCGGTGATGGTGGTGGGCGTGAGTAGTGGTGGTACGGGTGTTTGTTTTTTGATGGTGCGTAGGATGTGGG
>DASXKH010000065.1:0-79372 GCA_036496915.1 Solirubrobacteraceae bacterium | reverse complement strand
CGTTCGTGCTGCCGCTGCCCAGCCCCGTGCCGCCCTCGCCGGAGACCTCGGCCGCGCTCATCGAGGCGTTCGCCGAGCGCGGCATCGAGTTCGTACCGAACACGCGCGTGGCCGCGCTCGATCCGGCGCGCAAGGTCGCCGTGCTCGAGGGCGGCGGCGAGATGGCCTATGACCTGTTTCTGGGCGTCCCCAAACACCGAGCGCCGGACGTGGTGGTGGCGGCGGGGATGGTCGACGATGTGTACATACCGGTGAGCTCGCGAACGCTGCAGACGCGCTATCCGGGCGTATATGCGGTCGGTGACGTCGCCGCGGTGGGGGTCCCGAAAGCGGGCGTCTTCGCCGAGGGCGCCGCGCGCGTGGTGGCGCTGTCGCTGATCGCCCAGATCGAGCGTGGGGAGGAGCCCGGAGAAGAGTACGACGGTCTGGGGTCGTGCTACATCGAGTTCGGCGGCGGTCGCGTGGGTCGCGTCGATGTGGACTTCCTGTCGGGACCGAAGCCGACCGGCACGTTTCATGAGCCCTCGCTGGAGCTGGTCGCACAGAAGCAGGAGTTCGGCTCAAGCCGCCGCGCGCGCTGGTTCGGCGACCGATCGGGCTAGGGCGCCGACGCGGACACGCCGCCCGGAGCACGCTCCCGGGCGATCAATCGCTCGACGCCGAGCGTGCATACGCCGAGGCTGACCACCGCCGCCGCCACGATCGCCGTTGCGATCGTGCCCGACAGCACGCCCTCGCTCAACCCCAGCGAGGCCACCGCCGCCGGCACTCCCAACTGCGCCGTCGCGGTGAGGCCCGCGCTCAGCGGGCGGCGCACGACCGCCACTGCCAGCAGGTGAATCGCGACATTCAACGCCGCCAGCGCCCCCGTCAGCGCCAGCATCGACGGGTCGTTCAACAGCCCGCTCAGGTCCAGCGTCGCGCCCAGGACGACGAAGTACAGGGGAATGAAGAAGCCGTCCGCGACCCCCGCATCTGCGTCGAAAGCCTTTTCGGGCCGCCGATCAGGGCCACCGTCACGCCCGCGCCGAACCCCGCGATCAGCACGCTCGTGCCGCTCTTCTGCGCGATCCAAGCCAGCAGGAACAGCACCAGCAGCGACAGGCGCAGATCGAGCGCCCAGTGGCGCTGCTTGGACATCCGCCGCACATGATCGACCCAGCGGTGGCCCGCCAGCAGCCGCGCCATCCCATACAGCGCCGCCACGGCCACGCTCACGAGCGCCGCCCCGATCACCGCGTGCACCGTCCGCTGCGGCTGCAGCACGATCGGCACCGACAGGATCGTCACGACGTCCGCGATCGTCACCTGTGCCATCACCGCCAGCACGTCAGGACCTTCTGCTTTCGTCTCCTGCAGCGCCGGCAGCAGCACCGCCGCCGAGCCCGACGCGAGCACGACCGCATACACCGCCGCGTGGCTTGTCCCCGCGATCGCAGCCGCCGCGAAGCCTGCCGGCACCGCCAGCACGCCCACGATCGCCGCCATCACCGCCCCGCCGCGCAACGACGCCGCCAGCCGCGGATCGCGCAGCGGCAGGTGCATACCCACCGTCAGCATCAACATCGCGAACCCCACCTCGCCGAGGAACGCGATCGTCGGTTCGGCCGGATGCACGATTTCCAACCCCGTCTTCCCGACGATCACACCTGCCGCGATCTCGCCGATCACCACCGGCACGAACCGCCGTTCCGAGAGCCCCAGCAGCGGACCGCCGAGACCGGCCAGTGCGATCGCGAGGAGGATGCCGAAGCTCACATCGCGAGCCTATGCCTTTCAGCGTCGCATTCGTCACCGCCTCCTGGTGCGTGTACCGGGGCTGCGCAACTGGGATCATCCCGGTGTATGTCCGAGACACGCGAGCTCACCGTCAAGCAGTACAACAAGGAGCTCCTGCGCCTACAGACCGAGCTCGTGTACATGCAGGAGTGGATCCTCGCCACTCACAGGCGGCTGGTGGTGCTGTTCGAGGGGCGCGACACAGCGGGCAAGGATGGGGTGATCAAGCGTGTGATCGCCCACCTGAACCCGCGCTCCTGTCGCGTGGTCGCGCTGCCCAAGCCCAGCGAGCGCGAGCGCACCCAATGGTACTTCCAGCGCTACGTCGCGCACCTGCCGGGCGCCGGGCAGCTCGTGCTGTTCGATCGCAGCTGGTACAACCGCGCGGGTGTCGAGCGCGTGATGGGGTTCTGCACCGAGCAGGAGTACGAAGAGTTCCTGCGCTTCTGCCCGGCCTTCGAGCAGGCCCTGATCAACGACGGGATCGTGCTCGTCAAGTACTGGCTGTCGGTCAGCGACTCAGAGCAGGAGCGGCGCTTCGAGAAGCGGCTGTCGGACCCGCGCAAGCGCTGGAAGTTCAGCCCAATCGATCTGCAGGCGCGCGCGCGCTGGGTCGACTACGCCGAGGCGAAGGACCGCATGTTCGCCTACACCGACACCCAGGCGAGCCCCTGGTACGTGGTCGAGGCCGACGACAAGCGCACCGCGCGCCTGAACCTCATCAGCCACCTGCTCTCGCTCGTGCCCTATGAGCACATCGACGAGGGCGGCTCGCCGACGCTGCCGCCGCGCCAAGAGCGTGAGTACGTGCGTCCGCCGATCCGCACCGAGCATCTGGTGCCGGCGCGCTACGCCGTTCGCTCCGGCTGAGCCGCATGAGGCTTACTCCGTGTCGGCAGACGGGCGCTGACCACGGTCCCCCGCTCGCCGGAGGCGACGCTCAGCGTGCCCCCTGCCAGGCCCACCCGCTCTTGCATGCCGGCTAGGCCAAAGCCGTCGCTGATCGTTCGGGGATCGAAGCCGGCGCCGTCGTCGCGCACCTCGATCGACAGCTCCTCGCCGGTCTCGCCGGCGAGGACCCGCACCCACACACGATCCGCGCGCGCGTGCTTGGCGACGTTGGTCAGCGCCTCCTGGATCAGCCGGTAGACGGTGGTCTCGAGATCCCCATCGAGTCGGTGCTCGCGCGTGGAGGGGCCCGGCAGCACGAGCTCGCTCTCGATATCGAAGCCGCTCTGGATGCGATGGCGCTCGAGCAGCGCCTCGATCGCGGTGCCCAGGCCCAGCTCGTCGAGCGCGGCCGGACGCAGCTCGGTGATGATCGCGCGCAGGTTGCCGATCTCCTGCTCGAGGTGCGTCACGGCTTCGCGCATCGCCTCCTGAGCGCGCGCGGGATCGTTGCGGCGAAGCGCCGAGGACAGCAGCACGCGCAGCCCGCCCAATCCCTGCAGCGTCTCGTCGTGCAGCTCCCGCGCCCAGCGGCGGCGCTCGGCGTCCGCTGCCGCCAGCGAGCTGCGCAGGCGATCTGCCTGCACGCTCTGGGCCATCGCCACTGCGGTCGCCGCGCTCACGGCGAACGTGCGCAGCATCTGCTCGTCGTCCTCGCCGAACGCGTCCCCGTCAGCACCGCGATCGAATGCGGCCAGTACGCCCAGTGCCTCTCCGCGGTAGATCATCGGCACGAGCAGCGCGGTATGGGCGTCGGGCATCCCGAACTCGTTGGGGGCGATCCCCAACCTCGCGTCGACGTCGGTGATCCGTTCGGGGCGGCGATGCTCCAGCACCTGTCCGGAGGTCGACTCGGCGATCGGCAGGCGCACCCCTTGCATTTCACGGATATGGCCTGCGCTCGCCCGCACGACCAGCTCCTGTCCGTTGCGCAGCATGATCACGAGGCTCCTGGCCTCCACGAGCTCCCGGCCGCGCTTGACGATCAGCTCCAGCACGTGCTCGAGTGACACCTCATCGCCGATCGCGACCGCCACGTCGCGGGTCGCCTCGAGGCTCCTAAACGCCTTCTCGAGCTCCTGGCGGCGACCGGTGAGCTCGCGCGCCGTGTGGCGCACACGATCCAGCACGGCGCCGAGATCGAGCTTCATCATCAGCGAACGCCCCACATCCAGCAGGCGACGAATCCACGGCTCTTCGGAATTCGTCTTCATGACCACCGAGCTTACTCCGCAGTTATTCCCCATCTACGACGGTGTTCTCGGCCCAGGTTCGTTCTCGCCGCTACGCTTTGCAAGCGATGGCTGAATGCGCGCATCTCGACCATGTTCACATCATGCGGCTGCCAGAGGAGGTACCGGGCTGCGAGGACTGTCTGGCGATGGGCGGGCAGTGGCTGCATCTGCGCATCTGCCTGGAGTGCGGGCATGTCGGCTGCTGTGATGACTCGCCAAACCGCCACGCCTCCGCGCATGCCGCAGGCTCGGAGCATCCGATCATTCGCTCGATCGAGCCCGGCGAGGATTGGTCCTGGTGCTTCATCGATCGGACGGCGATGCGCATAGCGGGGATCGAGGGCGTGACCCGCATCCCGCCCTCGCCGCTGCTCAGCTGACCCCGACCCGGGTCGCCCGGTGGCGATCGCCGACCGTCGGCGCGGCGACGCTCCCGCGATACTGATGGCCATGGCATCCGCCGCCGCCGGCGCCACCACGAGCCCCGACGAGTCCCCAGCCGCCGCTCGCACCGCGTGGGCGCGCAATCTCGGCGCGCCGGTGCGCGACTTCCTGAGCACCGAGACGGGCGGCGCGGTGGTGCTGGTCGGCGCGGCGGTGGCGGCGCTCGTGTGGGCCAACTCGCCCTGGCCGCACTCCTATGGGTCCGTCTGGGACACGAAGCTGGCGCTCAGTCTGGGCGGGCACACCCTCTCCGCGAGTTTGCGTCAATGGGTCAACGAAGGATTGATGGCGCTGTTCTTCCTGGTCGTCGGACTGGAGGCCAAGCGCGAGCTCGACCTCGGCGAGCTGCGCGAGCGCAACCGCATCGCGATCCCCGTCATGGCGGCTCTCGGTGGCATGGCGCTGTGCGTGGGCATCTACCTGGCGATCAACGCCGGGGGCGCCGGGGCGGGGGGATGGGGCGCGGCGATGTCCACCGACACCGCGCTCGCGCTGGGCGCGCTCGCGCTGGTCGCGCCCAGCAGCGCGACGCGGCTGCGCGTGTTCCTGCTGACGCTCGCGGTCGTCGACGATCTCGTGGCGTTGATCGTGATCGCGCTCGCCTATAGCACTCACATCTCGCCGCTCGCGCTCGTGATCGCGAGCGCGCTGTTCGCGGTGCTCGTGCTGCTGCGCTTCGCCGGGCGCTGGCGCGAGCCGGCGGCTGTGATCGTCGGGGTGGGGGTGTGGCTGGCGCTGTTCGAGTCGGGGATCGACCCGGTCGTGGCGGGCCTTGCGATTGGGCTGGTGACGAGCGCCTATCCTCCGGCGCGCGATGACCTGGAGCGCGCGACCGAGCTGACGCGCTCCTTTCGCGAGCAGCCCACTCCCGAGCTCGCCTACCTCGCCCAGCGGGGGCTGGCGTCCACGATCTCGCCCAACGAGCGGCTGCAGTACCGGCTGCATCCGTGGACGAGCTTTGTCGTCGTGCCGCTGTTCGCGCTGGCCAACGCCGGGATCCACGTAAACGCGCACGTGCTGTCGGGCGCGCTGCGCTCGCCGGTGACGATCGGCATCGTGCTCGCCTACGTGCTCGGCAAGCCCCTGGGCATCCTCGGCGCCTCCTGGCTGGGCACGCGCCGGGTGTTGGGCGCCGGTCCCACCAAGCTCGCCGTCACATGGCCCGGTCTGGCGGGGACCGGCGCGGTCGCCGGGATCGGCTTCACGGTCTCGCTGCTGATCGCCGATCGCGCCTTCGGCGGCGAAGCGCTGGCGCAGGCCAAGCTCGGCGTCCTCGCCGCGGCGATCGTCTCGCCGCTGGCCGCCTGGATCGTGTTCCGGCTGATCGCCCGCGTACCCGCGGCCGTGCGGGTCCGCCAGCTGGGTCGCACGGCCGAGCAGCTGATCGACCTCGCCGAGGACGTCGATCCCGCGCGCGACCACATCCGCGGCGCGCCCGACGCGCCGGTGACGCTCGTCGAGTACGGCGACTTCGAGTGTCCCTACTGCGGGCGCGCCGAGCCCGCGATCCGCGAGCTGCTGGCGGAGTGGGGCGACGATCTGCGCTACGTCTTCCGTCACCTGCCGCTCAGCGACGTGCACCCCTGGGCGCAGCTCGCGGCCGAGGCCGCCGAGGCCGCCGGCGAGCAGGGGGCGTTCTGGGAGATGTACGACATTCTGCTCGCCCACCAGGGCGAGCTGACGCCTCACAGCCTGCGCCGCTACGCCCAGGAGCTCGGCCTCGACGGCGAGCGCCTGACCGAGGAACTGCGCCGGCGCGCCCATGCGTCGCGGGTCGGCGAGGACGTCGCCAGCGCCGACGCCAGCGGCGTCTCGGGAACGCCCTCGTTCTTCATCAACGGGCGCCGCCACACCGGCGTCTACGACGTCGCGACGCTCAGCGCGGCCGTGCGGACGGCACGGGCTCGAGTGCCGCTCCTCCCCGGCACCCACAAGCAGGACGCTAGCCTGTCGGTGTGATGACAGACGATCCGCTGCGCCTGCTCGAGAGGTGGCTGGCGCAAGCCAAGGCCGAGCGGGTTCCCGAGCCCGAGTCGGTGGCGTTTGTGACCGTGGGCGAGGACGGGCGCCCGTCGGCGCGGACGGTGCTGCTCAAGCGGGTCGAGCACGATGCGCTTGTGTTCACCTCTGCCCTGTGGACGCGCAAAGCACGCGAGCTCCGTTCCAATCCGCACGTCTCGCTGCTGTTTCATTGGCCGACCGTGGGGCGACAGGTGCATGTGGCGGGACGGGCCGTGCTCGCCGAGCGCGAGCTCGCGGTGGAGCTGTTCTCCGAGCGCGACCTCGCTCATCGCGTGCAGACGCTCGTGTCGCGTCAGGGTGAGCCGATCGACGACCTCCAGCCGCTGCGCGATCGCCACGCGCATCTGATGAACGTGCTCGAGGCGCCACCAGAGTGTCCGTCGGACTGGGGGGCGATCCGCGTGCTCCCGGAAGCTGTTGAGTTCTGGAGCCAGGCGCGCGATCGCATGCACGAGCGGATGCTGTATGAGCGCGCCGGCGAGGGAGAGTGGAGCGAATCGCTCCTGTCGCCCTGAGCGAGCGGGGCGGCGCGGTCTCACGTCCGCGTCGCCCGCCGGTTGGCTCTGAGCGCCACGAGCTGCACGAGCGCGCGGGCGTGCCGCTCGATGGCGCCCCAGTTCTGGTCGGATTGGCTGATCTCGTCGACGATCCGCTCCGCCAGATCGGCGGCGCGTACGGTCATCTGCTCATGGCTTCCCATCGGCGACTCCCTTCGGGCGAACACACGTTCGTGATAGAAGATAGGCAGCGAGCGCTCAGAACGGGTCCCGATCGGTCGTTTGTTCGCCGCCGGACACACAGAAGTCACACTCTCGTCACACCTATGCGAGGCGGACGGCGATGAGAGCGTGCGAATCGCTGGGCGGGTCCTTCGATGGGGTTCGGGCGCTGGCCCGCCCGCGTCCCGTGTCCGCGACTACGGCGTTAGGCGTACCGGCAGCGTCTTGAGCTGATTGAGGAAGACCGACTCGACGATCGTCGGTGTGTCCACCAGCTCCATCGCCGGGAAGCGGGCGAGGGTCTCCTCGAACAGCACCCGCAGCTCCAAGCGCGCCAGCGCCGTGCCCAGGCAGAAGTGGCGTCCGCCGGCGCCGAACGCCTGATGCTCGGTCGTTCGGCGAACGTCGAAGCTGTCTGGCTCGGAGTGGCAGGTATCGTCGCGGTTGGAGGAGACGTACCACATGACGACCTTCTCGCCCTCCTTGATCTGACGCCCGTTCAGCTCGGTGTCGCGCGTGGCCGTGCGACGGAAGTGGGCGAACGCGGGGAACATCCGCAGCGACTCCTCGACCGCGCCCGGTATCAGCTCGGGATCGGCGAGCACCAGATCGCGCTGGTCGGGGTTTTCGATCAGCGCGCGCATGCCGCTGCAGTAGGTGGCCTTCGTCGAGTCGTTGCCGGCGGCGACGAGCAGGAAGAAGCCCATCACGATCTCGTGCTCCTCCAGGCGCTCGCCATCGACCTCGGCGTGCACCAGCACGCTCGTCAGGTCGTCGGTCGGGCGCTCGCGGCGCTCGGCGATGAGCGCGCCGCAGCGCTGGAAGATCTCCGCGACCCCCGCTTCGACCCCCGCCTGAGGGCTCTCGTGGGGGTTCAGGTCGGGGTCGCCGGCGCCCAGCATCATGTTCATCAGGCGCGCCCACACCTCGTCCTCCTCTGGAGGGATGCCCATGAAGCTGCCGATCACGCGCGAGACCACCGGCTGGGCGACGTCGGCGACCAGGTCGCACGTCTCTTTACCTTGCAGCCCGTCGAGCGCCTCCACCACGATCGCCCGCACGGCGTCTTCGTGGGCGGCGATCCGCTTCGGCGTGAACCCTGCCTGGAAGAGGGCCTTGATGCGGTCGTGCTTGGGGGGGTCCATGCCGATGAACATCGCCCGCGAGAGCTCGATCGGCAGACCGATGTTGGCGGCCGTGACGCCTCCCAGCTCGGAGGAGTAGGTCTGCCAGTCGCGGCTGACGGTGCGGATGTCCTCGGCGGTGGTCACCGACCAGTAGCCGGGCTCTTCGGGAAATTCGGTGATGGTCTCGGTCCAGTGCACCGGGCACTCGCGGCGCATGCGCGCGAACAGCTCGTTCGGCACGCCGTCTTCCCAGACCTCGCGCTCGGTGAGGAGCACGTCCTCCAAGTCGCTGCTGTCAACCGTCGCCATCGGGGCCTCCAAGCTCGCTGTCCAGGGGTGTCACGATCTTACCGGGCGCAGGCCATCGCGATGGCGCGCTGGACGAAGCGCGGAGGAGATTCGACGAATGGCCCGCCTCTCCCGGATCGGGCCGGAGCGGTGATGGCACGGGTTTGGATTGCCGACGTGGGGGAATAGGAGGCGTCATGGACAGGGTTACGCTTGGCAGGACCGGGCTGGAGGTGACTCGGGTCGCGTTCGGCACCTGGCAGCTGGGCGGGGAGTGGGGCGACTACGACGAACGCGAGGCGATCGACGCGATCAGGCGCGCGTGGGCATTGGGCGTGAACCTGTTCGATACTGCACAGGCGTACGGGTTCGGCGTCTCCGAGCGGCTGCTTGGCGAAGCGCTGCACGACGAGCTGCGCGCCCACCGCGAGGAGATCGTGCTGGCCACCAAGGGCGGGCTGCGCATGGACTCAGAGCGGGGTCTCGTGCGCGACAGCAGTCCCGCCTGGCTGCGCCAGGGGGTGGAGGGGAGCCTGCGCAACCTCGGGGTCGAGCGGATCGACCTCTATCAGGTGCACTGGCCCGATCCCGGCACGCCCTTTGCGGAGACGGGGCTTGTGTTGGATGAACTGCGCGAGGAGGGCAAGATCGCTCACGTGGGCGTGTCTAACTTCAGCGCCGGACAGATGGCCGAGCTCGGGCGCTCCTGCTCGGTCCAGACGGTCCAGTCGCCCTATCACCTGTTGCGCCGGGAGATCGAGCGCGACGTGCTGCCCTACGCGCGCGAGCACGACATCGGTGTGCTCGCGTACGGCCCGCTCGCGCATGGTCTGCTGACGGGTGCGATGGACGCGGACACGACGTTCGCACGGGACGACTGGCGCAGCGGCAGCGATCTGTTCGTGGGGGAGGCGTTCGCTCGCAACCTGCGGACGGTCGCCGAGCTGGAGCTTCTGGCGCGTGCGCGAGGTTGCAGCGTCAGCCGCTTGGCGATCGCATGGACGCTCGCCAACCCGGCGGTCGAGGTCGCGATCGTGGGTGCCCGCAGCTCCGCGCACATCGAGGACAGTCTGGGCGCACTCGAGATTTCGCTGAGCGAGGAGGACATGCGCGAGATCGACACGATCATGGCCGAGTCGGTCCCGGTCGCCGGTCCGACTCCAGAGGGGGTGTGAGCAGGCGAGGGAGTGCGGCGGTCGTCGTTTGTCGTGAGTCTCAATACTCCCCCAGGCGCCCGCCGCGGGGACCTGAGATGGCTCGGCGCAGGCGCTGGACGCGGCGCAGCTCCTGCACGTCCTCATCGATCGACGCGAGCGCGGCGGCGGGATCGCTCGCGCCCAGCAGCTCGGGCTGCAGGCGGTTGCGCACGAGCTCCCCGGCTACCTGATCGACGCGCTGGGCGCTAGCGCCGGGACGCGAGCTGACGATGCGTCGCAGGCGCGTGCCCTCGAACAGCAGCCCGACGCCGTCATCCAGCGACCAGCCGCCGGGCAGCTCGCCCTCGCGCACGGCCGTCAGCCACACCGGCAGGCGCTCGGGCTCGCCGTCGGCGTGGACGGTGAGCGATCCTTCCAGCAGGCCAAGCCCCGCGAGCGGCTCGGACCGGCCGCTCGAGCGGGTGATGCCGCCTTCAAACCAGCACATCGCCCCGGCTGAGATTCCGGCCAGGACGATCCCCTGCCGCCAGGCGCGGATCAGCAGGCGGTCGAGGTTGTGGGCGCGCCAGATTGCCAGCAGGTTGCGCATCGAGCCGCCGCCGACATAGAGCGCGTCCTGAGAGAGGACGATCTCCTCCAGGGGCCGGCGCAGCTCGTGCAGGCGAAACAGCGACAGGTGCTCGGCGATGCAGTGGCGATCGGCGAAGCGGGCATGAAACGCGGCGATCTGGGCGGTCGTGTCGCCGGAGGCGGTCGGCAGGAAGAGGATGCGCGGCTCGCGCGTTCTCGCCGAGCCGCGCGCGGGTGCGAGCGAGAGGACGAAGTCGTCGAGCAGCGGGTTGGAGGGCTCCATCGTGAAGCCGCCGCCGCCCATCGCGAAGATCCGGCGGCGCTCGGGGGGCGCCTCGGGTGTGCTCACGCGACCGCGACGATGGGCTCGCGGGCGAGGGGTCCGGGCGCGGTGGCGGACCTTGATCCGGTGGATTTTGACTTCGGGGGCTCAGAGGAGGGGGACGCGGATCCGCGCGCCGGGTCGCTGCCGGCGTGTGCGAGCGCGAGGTCCGGATCGGAGCCCAGGTGGGCGACCTCGAGCGGGACCTCCACGACCGACTCGCCGGCCGGCTCAACGCGGTAGGCGCGGGCCTCGTGTCGCGAGCTCACGGCGCGCTCCAGCAGCGTGCCGCGAAAGTGCAGCGCGACACCGTCGTCGGCGGCGAAGCCGGGGCGCATGCCGGCGGCGACGAAGCGGTGGTACTCGGCGCGCCGCGCGGGCTCGGCGTCGTAGTGGACGCAGTTGGAATAGGGCAAGAGGCCCAGTCCGCGCACGCGCCGGGGAGCGCCGTGGAAGGCCGACAGCGATTCGGCGAACCAGCACAGCGATCCGGCGGAGGGGCCGCACAGGACGATGCCCCGCCGCCAGGCGCGACGCAGGACGGAGTCCAGGCCGTGCGCGCGCCAGGCGCCGAGCATCGAGACGACGTTGCCGCCGCCGACGTAGATCAGGTCTTGGGCGAGCAGATGGGTGGCGAGGTCGTCCTCGACGCCGCCGACGCCCTGGTCGCGACGAAAGAGCGAGACGTGTGAGGCGTCGCAGTGCGCCGAGAAGCGACGGTAGAAGCGCACGACGTAGTGGTCGGCGTCGCCGGAGGCGGTCGGCAGGAAGCACACGCGCGGGCGCTCGGAGGCGGTGAGCGAGAGGATGTAGTCGTCCAGCAGCGAGGAGTCTTTCTCCATCGAGAAGCCGCCGCCGCCGAGGGCCACGATCTGGGGGGTGCGCCGGGGGGCTCGTCGGGAGGGTCGCATCGCTGGTCTCGCGGTGTCGGTGCGTCGAGTGGGGCTATCCCATGCTTGTGAGAGTTTGCCGCACGTGTGCTCGGGGTCGGTATGGACCTGAGTCGGAGATTTAGCGCGACCACGATGGACACGCGCACATAGGGCTTCAGTAAACAATTAGGTTGTTAACACGCTGCTCCTACGGCGGGCGGGGATGGTGCCCGTCATGAACGCACAAGATCAGTCTTATTGGGGGGTAACACGTAGGCCCAGACCCTCTACAGCCCTGCCGGCGCCGGTTACCGCAGCCGTCGGCTCCGCGAGGGTGCAGCTGGCGGCGTTGTTGAGCCTGACCGCGGTGCTGAACCTGTGGGCGCTGAGCCGCAACGGCTGGGCCAACACCTATTACAGCGCGGCCGTGCGCTCGATGAGCTCGAGCTGGCACGACTTCCTGTTCGGCGCGATGGACCGGGCGGGCGTGATGACCGTTGACAAGCCGCCGCTGGCGCTCTGGGTGCAGGCGCTGTCGGTGCGGGTGTTCGGATACCACCCGCTGGCTATGCTCGTGCCCCAGGCGTTGATGGGGGTGGCGAGCGTGGCGCTCGTCTATGACCTGGTCGGGCGGCGCTTCGGACGGCTCGGGGGGTTCGCCGCGGGGCTCGCGCTGGCGCTGACGCCGATCACGGTCGGGATCTCGCGACACAACAACCCGGATGCGCTGCTCGTGCTGTGCTGCGTGGCGGCGGTGTGGTGCGCGGTGCGCGCGCTGGAGGGTGGGCGCGGCGTGCGCTGGCTCGTGCTGGCGGGTGTGTGCGTGGGCTTGGGTTTTGAGACGAAGATGGCGGTCGCGCTGATGGTCGTGCCGGGGATCGTCGCGGCGTGGCTGTGGATCGCGCCGCACGGACGTCGGCGCGCGCTGGGCGAGCTGGGGCTGGGCGGGCTGGCGATGGCGCTCGTCGGCGGGGCGTGGCCGGCGCTCGTCGAATTGACGCCGGCCGCGGATCGGCCGTGGGTGTCGGGCACGAGTGAGAACACGGTCTGGCAGCTGATCAGCGAATACAACGGCGCCGGGCGCCTGGACGGACAGACCGGCGGACCGGCCGGGATGGGCGGCAACATGTTCGGCGGCGCTCCCGGGCCGCTGCGGCTGCTGAGCTCCGCCCTCGGCGGGCAGGCAGGGTGGCTGCTGGGGTTCGCGCTCGTGAGCGCTGTCGCGGTCCTGATCGCGAGTCGGCTGCGCCGCGGCGATGCGCGCAGCGGCTGGCTGATTGCGGTCGGCGGCACGTTCCTGGTGGTGGCGCTCGTGTTCAGCGAGGCGCAGGGGATCTTCCATCCTTATTACGTCTCGCTGCTGGCGCCGTTCGCAGCCGCGCTTGTGGGCGCCGGCGTGGCGCAGCTGCTCCAGGGCGGGCGTCAGGCGCGGGTGCTGGCGCCGGTGGCGATGGTCGTGGGGGTGGTGTGCGAGATCGTCGTGCTGCGTCAATATCCCGACCAGCTGCGGTGGCTCGTGCCGGTGTTGATCGTCGTGGGCGCCGGCGCCGCGGTCGCTTTGGCCCTGGCCGGCGATCGGGCGATCCGGACGGCGGCGTTCGGCTGCGGTGTGGCTGCGTTGCTGATCGCTCCGGGTGTCTGGGCGGTGGACACGTTGGGGTACGCGACCAGTGGGACCTTCCCCTCCGGTGGGCCCCAGTCGGTCCTGACCGCGGGCGGCGGACCTGGTGCGGGCTTTGGAGGGCGAGCGCCGGGCACGCCGGGCGCGGCTGTGGGTGGCGTGCCGATGTTCGGCGGCGCCGGTGGCGCGAGCGGAGCTGGCGGCGAAGGGCCTCCGCAACCACCCGGCTCGGGCGCCGGCCCGGGGGCCTCCGCCGCCCCCACGGGCGTGGGCGGCGCTGGTGTGGCGGGCCCGGGAGCTGGTGCGCCCCCGGCTGGGGTCTCCGGAGCGGGCGCTTCCTCCACCGGCGCTCCCCCTACGGGCTCCTCCTCTGCGGGCGCCCCGTCGGGCGCCGGCCCGGGCGCGGGGTTCGGCGGTGGCGGCGCGGTGGGCGCGCCGCTGGGCAACGGCCGGGCGATCACGGCGGCGGTGGCCTACGCAAAGGCGCACGGTGGCGGCACGGTGGCGGTGTCCAGCCAGTCGAGCGCGGCCACGGCGATCGTCGAGAGCGGCGCCGAAGTGGCCGGGATCGGCGGGTTCTCCGGGCGCGAGAGCGACGTGAGCGTCGCGTGGCTGGCGGGCGAGGTGAGCCGCGGTGAGATCCGCTGGGTGCTCGCCGAAGGGAGCGGGTCGAGCGGACCGCGGCTCGCGGGCGATACTCGACAGGGGTCGCGCAAGGCGATGGCGGTCGTGACGCGAGCGTGCACGAAGGTGACGCTGTCCTCGAGCGCAACCGGCGTGGAAGGCCGGGTCGCGGGTGGCCAGGGCGGCGAGAGCGCGCTGTATGACTGCAAGGGTCGCGCGGCGGCGTTGGCGTCGGGAGCGTAAGAATCACGCTCGTGAGAGTGCTGGTTGTAGACGACGATCGCGCGGTGCGCGAGGCGCTGCGCCGCGCGCTGACGCTCGCCGGGTATGAGACGCGGGAGGCCGCGGACGGGGAGCAGGCGCTCGAGCTGGTCGTGCAGGCCATGCCCGATGCTGTCGTGCTGGATGTGGGTTTGCCGGGGATCGATGGGTTGGAGGTGTGCCGGCGGCTGCGCCTGCTGGGCAACCGCGTGCCGATCCTGATGCTGACGGCGCGGGACGCGGTCTCCGATCGCATCGACGGTCTGGACGTGGGGGCCGACGATTACATGATCAAGCCGTTCGACGTGGGCGAGCTGAAGGCGCGCATTCGTGCGCTGTTGCGGCGCAGCGGGCCGGAGGCGGAGGATCCCGACGTGCTCTCGTTCGCGGAGGTTCGCCTCGACCGCAACCGGCACGGGGCGGAGGTGAGCGGAGAGCTCGTGGAGCTGACGCGGACGGAGTATCAGCTGCTGGAGCTGCTGATGCTGAATCCCAAGCGGGTGCTCGAGCACAGCCTCATCTATGACCGCGTTTGGGGTTATGACTTCGGTCCGGCGTCGAACGCGCTGCGGGTGTATGTCGGGTATCTGCGGCGCAAGCTGGAGGGCGCGGGTGCGCGGCAGCTGATTCACACGGTGCGGGGGGTGGGGTATGTGCTGCGCGAGCCGTGAGCTTCCTGCGGTCTGTGAGCGTTCTCTGCTTTCGCCTTCCGCCCGCGGGACGGGCGACGATTCGCCCCCGTCCTGTGATCGCTTTCCGGGCCGTGCGCGATATCTCAAGCGATGAGTCTGCGCACGCGCATAGCCGCGGTGGCGGGGGTGTCGGTGGCGCTGGCGGTGCTGGTGGTCGCCGTCGGTCTGTATGTGGCGGTCAGCACCGATCTGCGCGGCGAAGTCGACAAGGGGCTGCGTGAGCGCGCGCGTCCCTTCGCCCAGCCTCCGCCCGGAAGTGTCGCGGGCGCCGCGCAGGGGGGCGCGGAAGGCCCGGGACCGCAACCGCTGTTCGGCGACGAGCCGCCTCCCGGCGGACCGCCCCCGGGCGCGGGTGGCGAGAGCGGTCCGGGCGGTCTGCCGCGCAGTGTCCAGCCAGCCCCGTTCGGGGGAGCGTCGGGGTATGTGCAGTTCCTCGCAACGAACGGAACGGTGCGCGTGCCCGGCGGGCAGGGATCCTCGTCGGCCAGTATCTCCACGACCGCGCTGGACCGGTCGATCGCTCGGCGCGGAAGTGGGAGCGCGTTGACGAGTCGGACGGTGAGGGGGATGAAACTGCGGGTCCTGACGCAGGGGATCGGGACGCGTGGAGCGGTGATGGTCGCGCGCCCGCTGGGCGAGGTGGACAGCGAGCTGAACCGCCTGGTGGCGATCCTGGCGATCGTCGGCGCGGTCGGGATCGCGCTGGCGGCGGGGCTGGGGGCCGTGGTCGCGCGGGTGGCGCTGGCGCCGGTAAGGCGGTTCACCGCGCGCACGGAGACGCTGACGGAGGAGGGCGCGCTGCGCGGCGCAAGCCTCGATCTGTCGCGGCGCATGGAGGTCGAGGGAAGCGACGAGCTGGGCCGCCTGGCGGACAGCTTCAACCGCACGCTCGACGCGCTGGAGCGCTCGGCGCGCGCCCAGCGCCGGTTGGTGGCCGACGCGGGGCACGAGCTGCGCACGCCGATCGCGAGCCTGCGGGCGAACATCCAGGTGCTCGGCGAAGCGCAGAAGCTGCCGGTCGCCGAGCAGGAGAGCCTGCGCAACGACATCATTGGAGAGTTCGACGAGCTGACGGCGCTCGTGGCCGACGTCGTGGAGCTGGCGCGGGGGACCTCCTCGGAAGGTCGGCAGGCCGACGATGTGCGCCTGGACGCGATCGTGGCGGCGGCGATCGAGAAGGCGGTCCGGCGCGGGGGAGTCCGCTTCGAGCGGCGGCTGGAGCCGACGGTGGTGATCGGGCAGGCGGAGCGGATCGATCGGGCCGTGAACAACCTGTTGGAGAACGCCCGCAAGTGGAGTCCCGAGGGCGGTCTCGTGGAGGTGGCGCTGCGAGACGGTGTGCTGAGCGTGCGCGATCACGGGCCGGGCTTCGACGAGCAGGACGTGCCGCACGTGTTCGATCGCTTCTACCGCGCCGACGGCGCGCGTGGGCTGCCCGGCTCGGGGTTGGGGCTGGCGATCGTGCGGCAGGCCGCCGAAGCCTGCGGGGGCTACGCCGAGGCCGGCAACGCCGACGGCGGCGGGGCGCTGCTGCGGGTCAGCTTCGGGCCGCGGGCCGGGTTTGCGGCTGGGGGAGGATGAGCGAGCCGATCTCGTAGATAATGGCTTATGGACCTGACCTTCAGTGAGTCCGAGATCGCGTTCCGCGACGAGCTGCGCGCCTGGTTTGCCGCGAACGACGCGGGCGCCGAGCCGGACGGTGGCGAAGATCGCAAGAACGCCTGGCGGCGGGACTTCCAGCGCCGGCTCGCCGAGGGCGGCTGGGCCGCGGTGCACTGGCCGCGCGAGTACGGCGGGCGCGGGGCGACGCTGACCGAGTCGGCGATCTTCTTCGAGGAGCTCGGCCGCTCCGGAGCGCCGCTGCCGATCAATGTGCTCGGGCTGCTGCTCGCCGGCCCGACGATCATGACCTGGGGAAGCGATCGCCAGAAGGAGCGCTATCTCGCGCCGATCCTCACCGCCGAGGAGATCTGGTGCCAGGGCTTCTCCGAGCCCGACGCCGGCTCGGATCTGGCCAGCCTGAAGACGCGCGCCGTGCGCGACGGCGACGATTGGGTCGTGACAGGGCAGAAGGTCTGGACGAGCGGCGCGCAGTTCTCGAAGTGGTGCATGCTCGTCGCGCGCACCGACCCCGACGCGCCCAAGCACAAGGGCCTCACCTATTTCCTCATGGACATGCAGCAGGACGGCGTGCAGATTCGCCCGCTGCGCCAGATCACAGGCGAGCCCGAGTTCAACGAGCTGTTCCTGGACGGCGCCCGCATCCCGAACGAGAACGTGCTCGGGGGCGAGGGCAACGGCTGGAAGGTCGCGCTGACGACGCTCATGAACGAGCGCGCCGGGCTGGGGTTCTTCCTCCAGGTCCGCCTGCGCCAGCTGCTCGACCGTGTGATCGCCGAGGCCGCGCGCGAGGACCTGCTCGAGGACCCCGTCGTCGCCGACCGCCTCGGCGAGCTGCATCTGCGCACCGAGATCGTGCGCCTCACCGCCTATCGCGGGCTGACCGCGACCGAGAAGTATGGTCAGCCCGGCCCGGAGGGCTCGCTGGTCAAGTGGATGTGGTCGGATACCAATCAGCGGCTCACCCAGCTCGCCGCCGACCTGCTCGGCCCCCGCGCGCTGCGCGCGGGCGACCCGTGGGCCTATGAGCTGCTGCGCGCCCGCGGCAACTCGATCGAGGGGGGCACGACCGAGGTGCTCAAGAACATCGTCGCCGAGCGCGTGCTCGGCCTGCCCAAGTCGCGTTAGGCGCCTGCGGACGAGAGAGCAACCGTGGACTTCGATCTGAGCCCCGATCAGCGCGAGATCAAAGACGTCGCCCGCGAGCTGCTCGCCGCGCGCTCGCCGATGGCCAGGGTGCGCGAGGCGGCGCAGGACGGCGAGTACGACGCCGCGCTCTGGAGCGAGCTCGTGGCGCTCGGCTGGCCCGGCATCGCCGTCGCGCAGGAGCACGGCGGGCAGGGGCTCGGCGCGGTCGAGCTCGCGGTGCTGCTCGAGGAGCTCGGCTATGCCTGCGCGGCCACGCCCTTCCTCGCCACCGCCACCGCCGCCGCGGTCATCCAGGCCGCGGGCAGCGACGAGCAGCGGGCCCGCTGGCTACCCGGCCTGGCCGCGGGGGAGCTGAGGGGCGGCATCGGCACGCGCGAGCTGGCCGCCGACGCCGCCGGCGCCGCGGTCGTCGTCGTGCTCGACGGCGAGGAGGCCCAGCTGATCGTCGCGCCCGAGACCGAGGACTTCGTCTCGATCGATCCCACCCGACGCTTCGCGAGCGTTGCCGGCGAGGGGGAGCCCCTCGGCCCCGGCGCCGCCGAGCGTATCCGCGTCGCGGTCGCCGCCGAGGTCGTAGGCGTCTGTCAGCGCGCGCTCGACATGACGCTCGCCTACGTCAAGGAGCGCAAGCAGTTCGGCGTCCCCGTCGGTCCTTCCAGGCCGTCTCCCATCGCTGCGCGGAGATGCTGCTCGGAACCGAGGGCGCGCGCTCGACCGCCTACTACGCGGCCTGGGCCGCCGACGCCGATCCGCAGCTGCTCCCCGAGGCCGCCGCGCTGGCGGGCGCCGCCGCGGCCGAAGGTGGGCAGTCGGTCACCGCGGGCGCGATCCAGATGCACGGCGGCATCGGCTTCACCTGGGAGGCGGACGTGCACTGGCTGTACAAGCGTGCGCAGCTCGACGCGGCGCTGCTGGGTGGCGCCAAGCGCCATCGCGCCGCGCTTGCTCGCCAGGCCGCTGAGAAGGCCCGGCAGCTGACCCGGCTGTAGCTGCTCAGGACGTTGTTCGAGCTCAGGCGTTGTTCGAGCTCGGGAGTTGTTCGAGCTCGGCCGAGCCGGGTTTGAGTACGGATACGGCGGCGGCTTGGCATGCCGCATCCAGGCAGGATGCGAATCCAGGCCGCCGGACCGGAGTCCACTCCGTAGTCTCCCGCAGCCACCCACGGGCGGGTACTGACGCATGGATGGTTGACGGCCGTGTAAGGTGGGGTTTGCAATGGAAGATGCGTGGGTCAGCGAGGGCTTGTTTTACAGTGGCGGGATCAGATTGGATTCGCCCAGTAAGGATTCTCGAAGGGCCGCAACTTTTGGGAGTGTGAAGGGTCAAGGGCCGGGTACAGGAACCCCGGCCAAGCAATGGGAGGTAGTCGCATGAGGTCCCACGTCCGTGTCTCGCTCGTCGCGCTGGTCGTTAGCGCATGTGTCGCCGTCGCAGTGCCCGTGGCGCAGGCCGCGGTTCCGTTTGGCGTCAAAGAAGTCTTCGCGGCGAACTGCAACGTCTCCACCTGCGGCGAATTCCCCGAATTCGGTGGCACTCCTCTCAAAAACTCAGAACTCTTCACCCAGGCCGCTGGGCATCCTCTCGCCGGCGTCACGGCCTTCAAGGTCAATACGGAAGGGACCTTTCCTAACGAGGCGCCGGCGGGGGTCGCGACGGGCGGCATCGTGACACATGTCCGCACCGATGTCGGTGTGGGTGTCAGCACTAACCCCGAGGCAGTTGCGAAGTGCTCGTTCGAAGAATTCAACAACACCGAAGTTGCGCCGGGCTTCTTCCTGGAACCCGAATGCAAAGCCGCGTCCGAAATCGGTATCAACAAAGTCGTCGTCTGGATCGGTCCGGAACCATCGCCCAAAGGCGGCGACGTACCAGTAGTGGGTAAGGTTTACAACCTCGAGCAACCAGTGGGTCTTGCCTCGGACTTTGGCGTGGCCCTCAAACTTCCGCTGGCACTCACGGAAGTTCTTTTCAAAGGGACGCCGCTCGAAAAAGTGCAGCTCTATGCCCACTCTCTAATTGAAGGCAGCGTTGAATGGGGTGCGCAGGCACAGGGAACCGGAAAGGCCGACTATCACGACTACTACGAAATCAACGTCTCGCCCACCCTTCCGCTGATCAGCTCGAGGCTGACCCTCTTTGGCAACATAGGCACTACGGGGCATGGCGGTTTCATCACCAACCCGAGCAGCTGCACCGGCACGGGGCTGCAGACGACGACCACGGTCAAGTTGACGTCCAAAGGAGGGGTGACGGAAGGAGGCGAATATAACGGTCCTCTGGGCACCGAAGGCTGCAAAGGCGAATCCCCGTTCTCGCCCGTTCCTTTCGCGCCGGCATTTGCGCTGAACCCGGGAACCTCCCAGTCGGATCAGCCCGACGGCATTACGACCGAATTGTCGCTGCCCCACGATCCCAGCCCGACCGGCATTGACTCATCCCAACTCAAGACGGCCAGCGTCACCCTGCCCGAAGGCATGACGCTCAATCCGTCGGCCGCGGCCGGTCTGGAAGCCTGCACGAAAGCGCAGATCGGCATCGGTACGACCGCTCCGGTCGGATGCCCGAGCGGGTCGAAGCTCGGGACGGTCGCCATCGAAGTCCCGACGCTTCCGCCGGGATCGCTGACGGGGAACATGTACCTCGGCAACCTGGGCGGTGGGCCGATCACCGGTCCGCCGTACACGATTTATCTCAACGCCGAATCGGCGCGCTACGGCGTCGACGTGCGCCTGGAAGGCTCGGTCGTGCCCGACGAAACCACGGGTCGGCTGACCGCCACGTTCTTGAAAAACCCCGAACAGCCGTTCAGCAACGTGAAGCTGACGTTCAATGGCGGACCGCTGGCACCGTTGGCCAATCCGCTTGTGTGCGGGACCGCTACAACCGAAACGAGCCTGTCGCCGTTCACCGGCACGGCTGCGCAGTCACCAACAAGTAGCTTCACCGTCGATAGCAACGGTAAAGGAGGCGCATGCGCCTCGCCGCTGCCGTTCTCGTCGAGCCAGAGCACCGTGAATCAGCCCCCGGGCAACGCGGGCGCAAAGACCTCGTACACGCTGAACCTCGAACGGGGCGAAGGCCAGCAGTATCTGTCGCAGATCAAGACGACCCTGCCGGAGGGCCTGGTCGGGCTGATCCCGTCGGTCCCGCTGTGCGGCGAACCGCAGGCGAGCAAAGGCGAATGCTCGCCCGCCAGCCAGATCGGCGTCGTTGCCGTTAGCGCCGGCTCGGGCCCGACGCCGTTCGGGTTCGCCGGGCAGGTCTACCTGACCGGTCCCTACGGCGGTGCGCCGTTTGGTCTGACGATCGAGACGTCCGCCAAGGCCGGGCCGTTCGACCTCGGCAGCGGGCCGTGCAACTGCGTGCTCAGCCGTGGCACGCTGAACGTCGATCCGTACACCGCCCGAGTGACCGCGACGACCAACCTCCCGACGATCGTCAAAGGCGTGCCGTTGCGGTTGCGGAGAGTCACGGTTAACATGAATCGCCAGGGCTTCCTGATCAACCCGACGAACTGCGGTGTGCTGGCGACCGAAACGACGCTGACCTCGACGCTCGGCGCGCAGCAGACCCTGTCCAGCCCGTTCCAGGTGGGCAACTGCAACGCGTTGGCGTTCAAGCCGAAGTTCGGCTCGGCGACGAGCGCGAAGACGTCCAAAGCCAATGGCGCGAGCCTGGAAACGACGATCAACATGCCGGCGGGTGATGCGAACGTCAAATCGGTGCTCGTGCAGCTGCCCAAGCAGTTGCCGTCACGCTTGACGACGCTGCAGAAAGCGTGTCCGGAAAAGACGTTCGCGAACAACTACAACGAATGCCCGCCCGGCTCGTTCGTGGGCGGCGCCAGGGCGAACACGCCGACGCTGCCCGGGAAACTGACCGGGCCGGCGATCCTGGTCTCACACGGTGGGCAGGCGTTCCCCGACCTCGACCTCGTCATGAACGCCAACGGCGTGCGCGTGATCCTGGTCGGCAACACGAACATCAAAAATGGGATCACGACGACGAACTTCGCGACCCCGCCTGATGTTCCCGTCTCGAGCATCACCGTGAACCTGCCGGTCGGGGCGCACTCCGCCCTGACGGCCAACGGCAACCTGTGCGCCAACAAGCTCGTGATGCCGACGACGATGGTCGGGCAGAACGGGACCACGTTCAAACAGAACACCACGATCAAGGTCAACAACTGCCCGGTGCGGATCGCGGGGCAGAAGGTCATCGGCGACACCGTCTACCTGAGCGTCCAGACCTACTCGACGGGGCGGATCAGCGGCAAAGGCGCCGATCTGGCGACGGTGTTCCGCAACCTGAACGGGGCTCAGAAGTCGGCGTCGCTGAAGGTGTCGCTGTCGAGCGCGGGCCGGCGCCGGGGCCGTCCGTTCAGCACCCGGGTACGCGTCGGGTTCGTGCCCAAGAAGAAGGGCGCCCCGTCCTCGGTCGCATACACGACCGTCCGCTTCGGGTAGCGCCTGGACGACATTCCTAGTTCCGCCCACCGGGGGCCGCGATTCGCGGCCCCCGGTGTCGTCGTATATGGCGAGATGACTAGAAGCCGCGCGAGGTGGGTATACGACCTCTACTGGGGCTTACAGGGGAGGTAGAGATGCTGAGGCGTGCTCATATCGCATCGCTGATGGCGATCGCAATCGCGGGGCTGTCCGCGGGTGCGCGGGCACCCGTCGCCCAAGCGTTTGGTGCTGAAGTCTTCGAAGACGGTACGTGCTTTACCAAAACGTGCACGTACGCGAGCGTCGAAGCCAACCCCGAAGAAGCTTTCACGCAGGCGGCAGGGCATCCGCCGTGGGGCGGCACTAAGTTCATCATGCAACACAGCGGCAGCAATGTCGAAGGCTCGTCGGTCAAGCGTATACGCGTCGATGTCCCACCTGGGCTGGCGGCGAATCCGCAGGCGCCGATGCCAAAGTGTACGGTTAAAACGTTTGAACACAAACCGTCCGAATGTCCTGCTCAGAGCATCGTCGGCACGGTCGAAATGGAAGCCGTCGCCGAACCGCTTGGACTCCCGCTGACGCTGCCGTCGTTGGAAGGGGCCGTGTACAACCTCGAAGCGCCACCCGGGTTGCCGCTTGACTTCGGCATCGCGGTCGAACCTGCTGGGGAACTACTAAGTCCGATCCATCTCTTTCTCGAAGGCCATGTTGCGTGGTGGAGCGACTATCACGAGTATTTCGAAATAAACAACGTCCCGAATGAAGCCCAGGTCAATGCTGTGCTGCCGGTGAAAGCGCCGTTGAAGGTGCTGATGTCGAAGCTGAACTTCAACGGCCGCGCGGGCGGTGACTTCCTGACCTTGCCGAGCGAATGCTCGACCACCACGACCTCGCATCTGGAACTGGAATCGTGGAGCAAAGAAATCGCAACGACCACAACTCACACCCCTGTCGGCGTGGGAGGCTGTGACAATGTCCCGTTCAAGCCGACGGTGACGGTCACGCCCGAAACAGACTCCTCCGATCAGCCCGATGGCGCCACGGCGGTGGTCCAGGCTCCGCAGAAAGCCGGCCCGGAAGAAATCAACACGGCGGACATCAGGGACGTCCATGTGACGCTCCCAGAAGGCATGACGATGAATCCCTCGGCCGCGCACGGGCTGGCGGCCTGTACGAAAGAACAGATCGGCATCGGCACAACGCATCCGGTCACGTGTCCGGCCGCCTCCAAAGTCGGGACGGTCGCGATCGAAACCGTCCTGCCGCCGGGCTCGCTCGCGGGCAGCGTCTACCTCGGCAGTCCGAGCGGCGGACCGATCACGGAACCCCCCTACACGATCTATCTCGATGCCGAGAGTACACTCGGCGTGTCGGTTAGGCTGCAGGGCACGGTCACGCCCGATCCGAGCACCGGCCGACTGCGGGCGACATTCGCGAACAACCCCCAGCTCACGTTCAGCCAGATCGTCCTCAAGTTCAACGGCGGTCCACGGGCGCCCGTGGCGAACCCGTTGGTCTGCGGGACAACCTCGGTCGAAACCCTGTTCACGCCTTACACCGGCCTGGCCGCGGCGCTGAGCGCAACGCCGTTCACGACCACGGGATGCCCCGCTCCGCTTCCGTTCTCGCTGACGCAAAGCACGCAGAGCTCGAACGCGGCCGCCGGGGCCTACACCTCTTACACGTTCAATCTGAACCGGGGCGATGGCCAGCAGTACCTGTCTCACCTGCAGACGACGCTGCCTCCCGGCCTGGTCGGCGCGATCCCCTCGGTACAGCTGTGCGGTGAACCGCAGGCGCAGGCGGGGACGTGCGCGCCGGCGAGCGAAATCGGCAAAGCGACGGCTAACGTCGGCGCCGGCTCCGAACCGTACTCGTTCACCGGCCCGGTCTACCTGACGGGTCCCTACGGCGGCGCGCCGTACGGCCTGTCGATTCCGATACCGGCGCAGGCCGGGCCGTTCGATCTCGGCAGCGGCGCCTGCGATTGCGTCATCACACGAGTGGCAATCGGCGTCGACCCCTACACCGCTCGCGTGATCGCCACGAGCTCGCTGCCGACGATCGTCAAGGGCGTGCCCCTGAGGCTGAAGAGCCTCAGCGTCGCCGTCACGCGGCCGAGCTTCCTGTTCAATCCGACCAGCTGCGGGCCGCTGGCCACCGAGTCGACGCTGACCTCGACGTTCGATGCGACCCAGAGCGTGTCGAGTCCGTTCGCGGCCACCAACTGCGGCGCGCTCGCCTTCAAGCCGTCCTTCAAGGCCGCGACGGCCGCGAAGACCACGAAATTGGGTGGGGCGAGCCTGCAGGTCAACCTCACCGAGCCGGCCCATCAGGCGAACATCAGGTCGGTGCTCGCGCAGTTGCCCGTGCAGCTGCCGGCGCGTCTGACCACGCTGCAGCAGGCCTGTCCAGAAGCGACGTTCAAGCAGAATCCCCGCATCTGCCCGATCGGCTCGCTGGTGGGAGGCGCGACGGTCACCACGCCGGTGCTGCCGGGCAAGCTCTCGGGTCCGGCCTATCTCGTCTCCCACGGTGGCCTCGCCTTCCCCGATCTCGACCTGATCCTCGAAGGCGACGGCGTGCGGGTGGTGCTGACTGGTAACACGAACATCAAAAAGGGGATCACCAGCTCGACGTTCGCCTCGATACCGGACGTGCCGGTTTCGAGCTTTGCGCTGAGCCTGCCGATCGGGCCGCACTCGGCGCTGGCGGCGAACGGCAGCCTGTGCACGCGCAGGCTCGCGATGCCAACGACGATCGTCGCTCAGAACGGCAAGCAGGTCAAGCAGAGCACGACGATCTCCGTGCGCGGCTGCCCCGTGCGGATCGTGAGACACAGGGTTCGCGGCAACGTCGTCTATCTGACCGTGCAGACCTACGCTCCAGGGCGGCTCAGCGGTAAGGGCAATCGCCTCTCGGGCGTATCTCGCAACCTCAAGAAGGCCCAGGGAACGGTTGTCTTGAAGGTGCCCCTCTCGCGCGCCGGACGCACTCACAAGCGGCCGTTCAAGGTGCGCATGCGCGTGGGCTTCGTGCCCAGAAGCAAGGGCGAATCGCGCTCGGTCGCCTACGTGACGGTCAGGTTCAAATAGGAGGTCACGTCGGGAAAGCGCTACATTCCATGAGTGGGCGGTACGGGTACGGATACCTTCGAGCAGCCTGCGCGACCGGATTCGGCGCGCACCGATCAGATGCTCGCGGGCGTGCGGCGCCTGACTCTGCTCGCCGACGGGGCCGGCGATGATTGCGAGCACATCTTCAGAGGGCTGGCGCGCGAGCTGCTGCAGGTGCCCGGGGCCGAGGAGGTGCACGTCCATCATCTGCGCAAGCCACCTCTCGAAGAGGAGCCGGTGGTCGTGTACCTGTTCGAGGGTGACGAGCGCCTCTGCTACCTGGCGCCACGCTCCGAGCGTCCCGCCGGTGTCAGCTGGGTGGCGAACACGGCGCGCAGCTTTCTCGCCGCTGAGCATCGTGAGCTGGAGGCTTCGCTGCCCCGGCTCGTGGCGACCGGCAAGGCCAGCTGCGCGCTGCTGCTGCCGGTTGGGGTACGCGGCGAGGTCGAGGCGGTCGTGGTGCTCGTGCGCCGCGAGCTCGCCGAGGCCTACGACGAGTGCTCGATCGAGCTTGCCACCACGCTGGCCGATCAAGGAGCCACTGCGCTCGCGCTCGTGCGCGCCCGCGCCGAGGCGGGCACCGACGCTGTCACCGGTTGCATGAATCACCGCGGAATGCGCCGGCGCCTGCACGAGGAGATCGGGCGCGCGATGCGTACCGACAGCCCGCTGTCGTGCATGCTGATCGACCTCGACAACTTCAAGCTCGTCAATGACCGTCACGGCCACCAGGCCGGCGACACGGTCCTGCGCGAGGTGGGTCAGGCACTCGTCGGGGAGTTTCGAGCCTTCGATCGCGTCGCCCGCTACGGCGGCGACGAGTTCGTGGTGATCCTGCCCAACGCCGAGCTGGACGCCGCCGCGGCGGCCGCCTCGCGTGCGCTGGTACGCCTGCAGAACCTTCCCTCACAGGAGATCGACCCGAGTGTGGGCGCCTCAATCGGGGTCGCGCAGTGGAGCTCGCCGATGGACGCCGACGCCCTGCTGCAGGCCTGTGACGCCGCGCTGCTGCGCTCCAAGCGCCAGGGCAAGGGTCGCGTCACGCGGGCCGCCGCGTCGGCGCGCTGATTTTCGCGCAAATCTCGCCTCCGCTGATCCGTACCGCGGCCGGGTGCGCATAAGGCAATGAACATTCTCCCCAGGGAATGAGCGCGACGACCCCGGAGTGAATCCGGGGTCGTCGTGGTGCACCGGATTAACTGGCTCGGGATCGAGAGACGGCTGCGTCGATAATTACAATAAAGCCGTTGCCGACCTTGTCGTCGGGATCCTGACGATCGACCACGCGCAGGCCGATCGCGTCGCACAGCTCGATGAAGCTCTCGCACGTCCACACGCTCCAGTGCCGGTCCACGTCTGAGGTAAAACCGTCGCGGTGGCGCTCCATCAGCTCGCTCACGGGAGTGAGGGGATTGTCGATGTCAAACGTGCGATCGCGATGGGGCGCGATCACGACCACGTAGCGGCGGGCGACGCGTGTCCACTCGTGAAGCGCCTTGATCGGATCGGGGAAGTGCTCGATCACGTGCGAGGAGAAGACGAAGTCGTAGGAATCGCCCCCGAACGGGAGCTCGTCCCCGGGTGCGACCACGTCCACCTTCACCGCATGCATGACAAGCCGGCGCTCCTCGCGCTTGTACACGGTGTCGCTCTCCCCGAAGCGATCAACGTTGATCGCGTTTAGATAAAAGCGATTGTGGCTGCTCGCCCCGATCTCGATCCCGTGCAAACCTCTCAGATAGCCGGACACGAACTTCGAACGCTGGCGTCGGAGCAGGCGCCAGAAGACGGTTACGCGGAGCATTCCCTCGAAGATGGCGTCCTTGACGCGCGGCGGCAGCAGCGCCGCCACGCGGGATTTCAACGAGGGCATCGAGCGGCATCATAGTCGTGGCGATTTGTGGGATGCGCCGCGCAGGAGAAGGAGATCGCTCGCCGGAAGGGGCGGCCGGAGGACCTTCGCGGGTAGGTCGGGGAGCCGACGCGGGTCGGTCGGGGGAGCCTCGCAGGTGCTCGGTCGGGCGCCCCGCAGCGGGTTGACCGCCGCAACGGACAGGAGTGCCCGACTCTGCGAGACTTCGGGTAGAGCCCCCGATAGACCCCGTAGAGCGACCCAGGAGACACATGTCGGAGAACAGCTTTGGCGCGCGCGACACGCTCGATGTCGGTGGAATCAAGTACGAGATCTATCGCCTCGATGCCCTACAGCAGCGCTTCGACATCGCGCGGCTGCCGTTCTCGTTGAAGATCCTCCTGGAGAACCTGCTGCGCACGGAGGGCAACGGCTCGGTGACGGCGACCGACGTCGAAGCGCTCGCCTCCTGGGACGCGAGGGCGCAGCCGAGCAAGGAGATCGCGTTCACGCCCGCGCGCGTGCTGATGCAGGATTTCACCGGTGTCCCCGCGGTGGTCGACCTCGCGGCGATGCGCGATGCGATCGCGCGGATGGGCGGTGACGCGGCGAAGATCAACCCGCTGGTGCCGGCGGAGCTCGTGATCGATCACTCCGTGCAGGTCGACGCGTTCGGCACTCGTGACGCCTTTCGCGTGAACGCCGAGCGCGAGTTCGAGCGCAACCAGGAGCGCTACTCGTTCCTGCGCTGGGGGCAGGGCGCGTTCGACGACTTCGCCGTGGTGCCGCCCGACACGGGAATCGTCCACCAGGTCAACCTCGAGTATCTCGCGCGCGTGGTCTTTGCGAACGAGAAGACCGGCGAGGCCTACCCGGACACGCTCGTCGGCACCGACTCGCACACGACGATGGTCAACGGCCTCGGCGTGCTCGGCTGGGGGGTGGGCGGAATCGAGGCCGAGGCGGCGATGCTCGGCCAGCCGATGTCGATGCTGATCCCGCAGGTGCTCGGCTTCCGGCTGTACGGCGAGCTCCCCGAGGGTGCCACCGCCACCGATCTGGTGCTGACGGTCACCGAGATGCTGCGCGAGCGCGGTGTCGTGGGCAAGTTCGTGGAGTTCTACGGCGCCGGTCTCGCCGGCCTGCCGCTCGCCGACCGCGCGACGATCGGCAACATGTCGCCCGAGTTCGGCTCGACCTGCGCGATCTTCCCGATCGACGCGGAGACGCTCGCCTATCTCGAGCTTTCCGGGCGTCCGCCAGAGCAGATCGCGCTCGTAGAGGCCTACGCGAAGGAGCAGGGGCTGTGGCACGATGAGCGCTCGGAGAAGCCGACGTTCTCGGACGAGATCGAGCTCGACTTGGCGAGCGTCGAGCCGAGCCTCGCGGGGCCCAAGCGCCCGCAGGACCGTGTCGCCTTGAGCGAATCGCAAGTGGTCTTCCTGCAGGCGCTGCGCGACTACATCCCAAGCGACGGCGACCAGGCCGACGCCCAGGACGAGGCCGTCGCCGAGTCCTATCCCGCGTCCGATCCGCCGGCGAACGAGCCGGGTCACGTCCCCGCGGCGCTCGGGGTCTCCCAGCCGCAACTGCCGCAGGGCAGCACCGCGACGGCGCTGCCGCACAACGGCACGGCGTCGAGCGTGACCGTCGAGGGCGAGACGTTCGAGCTTGATCACGGGCACGTGGTGATCGCGGCGATCACGAGCTGCACGAACACCTCCAACCCATCGGTGATGGTCGGCGCGGGTATCCTCGCGCGCAACGCGCTCGCGCGGGGTCTTCAGAGCAAGCCATGGGTCAAGACCTCGCTCGCGCCCGGCTCGAAGGTCGTCACCGAATACCTCGACCGCGCCGATCTCACCGAGCCCCTCGAGCGGCTTGGCTTCAACCTCGTCGGCTACGGCTGTACCACCTGCATCGGCAACTCCGGTCCGCTCGCGCCGGAGATATCCCAGGCGGTCGCGGACGCCGATCTGGCGGTCGTGTCGGTGCTCTCGGGCAATCGCAACTTCGAGGGACGCATCAACCCGGACGTGAAGATGAACTACCTCGCCTCGCCGCCGCTGTGCGTTGCGTACGCCCTCGCGGGCACGATGGACATCGACCTCGTGCACGATCCGCTCGGTCAGGACGAGCACGGCCAGGACGTCTACCTGCGCAACATCTGGCCCTCCGAGCGGGAGATCGCCACAACCGTCGGCGAGGCGGTGCGGGCCGACATGTTCCGTAAGAGCTACAGCGAGGTGTTCGCCGGCGATGAGCGCTGGAAAGGGCTTGACGTGCCCGAGGGCGAGCGCTTCGCGTGGGACGCCGACTCGACCTACGTGCGCCTGCCGCCCTACTTCGACGGCATGCCGGCCGAGCCGGAGGCGATCGGCGAGCTGGCGGGCGCGCGCGTGCTCGCGAAGCTCGGCGACAGCGTCACCACCGATCACATATCACCGGCCGGCGCGATCAAGCGCGACGGCCCGGCCGGCACGTATCTGCAGGAGCAGGGCGTCGCGCCGCGCGATTTCAACTCCTACGGCTCGCGACGCGGCAACCACGAGGTGATGATGCGCGGCACGTTCGCGAACATCCGCCTGCGCAACCAGCTCGCCCCGGGCACCGAGGGCGGCGTCACCCGCCATCTGCGGGCACCGACGGACGGAGGTCCGTTGGTCGGCGAGCAGACGTCGATCTACGACGCTGCGATGCGCTACGCGCGCGAGGGCGTGCCGCTGCTGGTGCTCGCCGGCCAGGAGTACGGCTCGGGCTCCTCGCGTGACTGGGCGGCGAAGGGGACGAAGCTGCTCGGCGTGCGCGCCGTGATCGCGCGGAGCTTCGAGCGCATCCACCGCTCGAACCTCGTCGGCATGGGCGTGCTGCCGCTGCAGTTCCCCGACGGTGAGAGCGCGCAGTCGCTGGGGCTGAGCGGCGAGGAGGTCTTCGCGATCGACGGCATCGCCGACGCGGTCGCCGCCGTCGAGCGCGGCGAGGGGATCCAGACGGTCACGGTTGTCGCCGAACGCGAGGGAGCGCAGGAGATTGCCTTCGATGCGCGTGTGCGGATCGACACGCCACGTGAGAGCGAGTACTTCCGTCACGGCGGCATCCTGCAGTTCGTTCTGCGACAGTTGCTCGCCGCATGAGCGCCCCTCACCACTCAGGCATGAGCACCCTCACCACCCGGCGACCGAAGGCTGTCCTATGAGCGACGCGGAGGAGCAGGGCACGGGCGTCGTTGCTCCACGACTGCTGCTGGACCTCCTCTCCGCGCACGGCCCCTCGGGCTATGAGACCGACCCCGCCGAGGTCTGGCGCAGCGCCGCGAGCGCGTTCGCGCAGGTGAGCACCGACGTGCTCGGTACGCCGCTCGCGCGCGTGTCCGCCAAGCACGGCGCCCCCGAGCCGCCGCGACGTCTGCTCGTGATGGGCCACATCGATGAGATCGGCCTGATCGTCACGCACATCGACGACGAGGGCTACCTGTGGTTCGCGCCTGTGGGCGGCTGGGACGCGCAGATCCTCGTCGGCCAGCGCGTGGCGCTGGCGACGCGCGAGGGCGTGGTCAGGGGCGTGGTCGGCAAGAAGCCGATCCATCTGCTGCGCGAGGAGGACCGCAAGAAGGTCGCGGAGATCCGCGAGCTGCACATCGATATCGGCGCCGCCGACGGCGAGCAGGCGCGCGGACACGTGCGCATCGGCGACGTCGCGGTGATCGACGCCGACCCGATCGACCTGCTTGGCGGGCGGCTGGTCTCGCGCGCGCTGGACAATCGCATCGGCTCGTTCGTGGCGCTCGAGGCGGCGCGGATCGTCTCCGAGGCCGGCGGCGGCGCGTGGGAGGTCGACGCGGTCGCGGTCGCGCAGGAGGAGATCACGTTCGGCGGCTCGCGCACGAGCACCTTCGCGCTCGCGCCCGACGCGGCGATCGTGATCGACGTGACACACGCCACCGACGCGCCCGGCATCGAGATCAAGGAGCTCGGCAAGCACCCGCTCGGCTCGGGTCCGGTCCTCACCCGCGGCTCGACCATCCACCCGCGGCTGTTCGAGCTGCTGTATGACACCGCCACCGAGGAGCAGATCCCGTTCACCGTCGAGGCCTCCGCGCGCGCCACCGGCACCGACGCCGACGCCGTCCACCTCACCCGTGCGGGCGTCCCGACGGCGCTGGTGTCGATCCCGCTGCGCTACATGCACTCACCGGTGGAGCTGGTGCAGCTCGACGACGTGCACGCCGCCGCCCGCCTGATCGCCGCCGCGATTCTGCGATTGGGCGGCGATCAGGCGTTTACGCGTTGAACCCGCTTGGCCAGCTACGCCCCTAGGCGCTGGCGAGCTCGGTGAACTCCGATGCCTCGTAGACGACGCCGGGCGTTCCGCCCAGCGCCAGCAGGCGCAGACCCTCGGAGCCCGAGTAGATCTTGCGCTTGGTCGCCGGGCCGACGCGCACGATCACGTCGGGGTTCAGCGGGATGCGCTCACCCGCGATGTCGATCTCGCCGGAGCCGCGTATGACCGAGTAGACCTCCTCCTGGCCGTCGCCCTCGTGATCGTGTTCGGGGTAGTCCGTGTAGTTGGGGGGCAGGTCGACCACCTGCATGCCGAATGACGCCACGCCGAGCTCCGCGCGGGCCTTCTTCAGGCCGCCGCCGAACGCGGCCTCCATCTCGTCGATCTGCTTCGCTGTGTAGTCGGCCATCCCAGTTCTCCTTCATCCGAGGGTTTGATGAGTTGCATCGCGCAACGGAGATTACTCGCATCGCGGAAGGCGCCGGTCACAGCTCGGCAGCCGCGAGCGTCGCGGTCGGGGAGGGCTCGCGCGAGTGTGTCTCAGCCGCGCACGAGCCGCTTGTAGGTGATCCGGTGCGGCCGCTCGGCCGCGGCGCCGAGCACCTCGCGGCGATGCTCCTCGTAGGCCTCGAAGTTGCCCTCGAACCACCTCACCTGCGAGTCGCCTTCAAAGGCGAGCACGTGCGTGGCAACGCGATCGAGGAACCAGCGGTCGTGCGAGATGATCACCGCGCAGCCGGGGAATTCGAGCAGCGCGTTCTCGAGCGCGCGCAGCGTATCGACGTCGAGGTCGTTCGTGGGCTCGTCCAGCAGCAGCAGGTTGCCGCCGCTGCGCAGGAGCTTGGCCAGGTGCACGCGGTTGCGCTCGCCGCCGGAAAGGCTGCCGATCTTCGCCTGCTGGCTCGAGCCCTTGAAGTTGAAGCCGGCCGTGTACTGGCGCGAGTTGACCTCGCGCTCGCCGACCTTCAGATGCTCGTAGCCTTCGGAGATCTCCTCCCAGACGGTCTTCGCGGGGTCCAGGGCGTCGCGTGACTGATCGACGTAGGCCAGCTGCACCGTCTCGCCGAGCGTGATCGAGCCGCTGTCGGGGGACTCCTCGCCGGTGATCATCCGGAACAGCGTCGTCTTGCCCGCGCCGTTTGCGCCGATCACGCCGACGATGCCCGCTCGCGGCAGGTCGAAGCTGAGGTCCTCGATCAGCAGCTTCTCGCCGAAGCCCTTGCGCAGGTCCTCGGCCGTGAGCACCTTCTCGCCCAGGCGCGGGCCTGGGGGAATGTGAATCTGCACCTCGTCGAGCTTCACGTTGCGCTCTTCGGCCACCAGCTCCTCGTAGCGCGCCAGGCGCGCCTTGGACTTCGTGCGTTTGCCCTTCGGATTCGTCCTGACCCATTCGAGCTCCGCTGCGATCGTGCGCTCGCGGCCCTTGTCCGCGCGCTCTTGGAGGGCCATACGAGCCTGCTTCTGCTCGAGCCAGCCCGAATAGTTGCCCTCATAGGGGATGCCCTTGCCACGATCGAGCTCCAGGATCCAGCCGGCGACGTTGTCGAGGAAGTAGCGGTCGTGCGTGACCGCGACGATCGCGCCCCTGTACTCGGACAGGTGCTGCTCCAGCCACGCGACCGACTCGGCGTCGAGGTGGTTCGTGGGCTCGTCCAGCAGCAGCAGGTCCGGCGCCGATAGCAGCAGCCGGCACAGCGCCACGCGACGGCGCTCACCGCCGGAGAGCTTGCTCACGTCGGCGTCCGAAGGAGGCAGTCGCAGCGCGTCCATCGCGTATTCCAGCTGCGTGTCCAAGTTCCAGGCGTCGGCGGCTTCGATCTGGGCCTGGATGCGCGCGAACTCATCGGCGGTGTCATCGGAGTAGTTGGCCGCCAGCTCGTTGAAGCGGTCCAGCAGCGCCTTGCACTCGGCCACCCCGTCCTCGACGTTGCCCTTGACGTCCTTGGACTCGTCGAGATGAGGCTCCTGCTCGAGCATCCCCACGCTCGCGCCCGGTGCCAGCTGCGCCTCGCCGCGGTACTCCTGATCGACCCCCGCCATGATCCGCAGCAGCGTCGACTTACCGGCGCCGTTGTAGCCGAGCACGCCGATCTTCGCGCCCGGGTAGAAAGCCAGCGTGATGTCGTCGAGCACCGTCTTGCTCGGCGGATGCAGCTTCGAGAGCCGGTGCATCGTGAAGACGTATTGAGAAGACATCGTCGGCTCGCAGGATAGGGCGTGGACTGGAGAGGCGGCAGATTGAGGCGCCGAGCCGTGGATGGCAGACCACCGAACATCAGCGCAGGCGTACGGTTGTATGTCGAGCATCGTGGGTGGCGGCCTGACGCCGCGAAAACGATGGCCTCAAGGGACGCTAACGTTTCGTGGTCATGCCCACCACGGTCCTCGATGTCGAGCAGCATCTGCTCCTGCTGGAGCTCGAGCCGCCGTTCGACAAGCGCGACGTGCAGCTCGCGCGCCGGCGCATGGCCAAGCGCTGGCACCCGGATATCGCGCCCGCCGGGCGCCAGTACGAGCACGAGCGCCACCTGAAGGCGATCAACGAGGCCGCCGACCAGCTGGAGCGCCTGGCCGAGGGCTCGCGCGGCGGGAAGGTCTCCGCGAACGCCGTCAAAGTCAGCGCCGCCGCCGCCCGCCGCGAGCGCGAGGAGGCAGGCCGGCGCGCCTACGAGGCCGAGCAGCGTGCTCGCGCGGCGGCCAAGGACCGCGCCGAAAACGACCCCTTCGGCAGCCGCGTCCCCGACCATTCGGTCGTCCATCGCTATGCGCGCTGCCTCTCCTACCCCGAGTGGGGCGTGGGCACGGTCGCGGGGATCTACTTCACGAACCCCGAGCACGCCGGCGAAGAGGTCCAGCAGTGGGCGCGCGTGAAGTTCAGTCACGGCATCCGCACCGTCCCCGCCGGCAGCATGAAGTTCGTCGACTTCTCAAAGCCCGACCCGGCCTCCGAGCGCGTCGAGCGCTTCCTGATCGCCGCCCAGCGCGCGATGGCCGAAGGTGAGTTCACGCTCGCGGCGCAGCGGCTGGTGTACGCGCGCGACGCCGAACCGCGCAACGTCGCGGTCTTGCGGCTGATGACCCTCGCCTTCTGGCAGGCCGGCAACCTCGAGGCGGCAGCGCGCTCGGTGCGCGACTGGGCGCGCGCGGACGGGAAGCGGCCGGCCGCTCATCGCTTCGCGGCGCGCATCTATGAGGACATGGGCGCGATCGACCTCGCCGAGGAGGCCGCCGCCCGGGCCGCGGACCGCGATCCCTCAGACGCCGGCGCGTGGGAGCGCCTCGGTCGCCTGCGGCTGCGGCTGGTCGACCGCGAGGGTGCGCTGGATGCGCTGCGCAGGGCCAGCGCGCTCGGTGCCGGGGAGTCCGTGCGCGAGCCGATCGAACAGGCGCTGGCGCTGGAGCCGCGCAGCGTGGTATCGGCGGCTTGAGGACGCGTCGCTTCAGTCGGCGCATGCTGGAGAAATAAGCCGATGTTGTCCCGGTCGGCACAAGCGCCGACCGGCGACCCCGTACATGTACGGGGTCGTGACGAGCCGCATGCGGCTCGTCATGCCGTTGGCGCATGCGCCAACGGCGGAGGCGTGCATGCACGCCTCCGAGCAGGGCCGCATGCGGCCCTGCTGCCCTCGCCGCATGCGGCGAGGGCCTACAGAATGTTGACGGCGCGCGAGACGATCAATCCGATCGTCATCAGCGATACGACCGACTGGACGCCCATGACCGACTTGGCCATCGGCGTCAGCGGCATCGTGTCGGTCGGCGAGAACGCCGTGTTGTTGGTCAGCGACACATACAGGTAGTCGATGAACTTCGGTCTCCACTCGCGCGGCTCGATGCGGTCGTCGCTCATCTGCGGAAACAGGAAGTCGGGCGGACCGTCACGTCCCATGGCGCGCTTGCCGGGACCTCCGCGGTCCATCTCCCAGTACCACAAGGCGAAGATCAGCAGGTTCGTGAGCCAGATCAGCACGCCCGAGAAGATCAGCCCGCGCCCGTCCGAGACCTGGTGATGCAGCAGGTAGTGCGTGAGCGCCCCGAGCGAGAAGATGTTCGCCGCGCTCACGAACGCCGTCAGGCCGAGCGCGATGCGTCGTCGTCGGGGGTGCTCCTCCTCGACCACGTTGGGCGTCACCACGAACATGCCGATCAGCAGCGCGCCCTCGAACGAGGGCACCAGCCACGAAGGGCCGATCGTCAGTCGATCGGGCAGCAGCACCTGCACCACGATCGCGGCGAGCACGGTCAGTTGCGCCGGCCAGAACGCCTCGCTGTCGCCCGGCGGTGGATACGGGCGGCCGGGCGGATTGAATCCCTGCCCGGCGACCGCCGTCTGGCCAGGTTGCGGCGCTGACTCTCGAGGACCCTCGGCCACGCCACCGTAGGCTACGGTCCGGTTCGGCGGTACCCTGGATGTGATCGGTCACGGCCGTCTCTTACGTAGGAGCTGCATGGGCATCGAGAATCCCGTCCACCTGCTGTTCATCGCCGCCGTCGCCCTGATCGTGCTCGGACCCAAGCGACTGCCCGAACTGGCGCGCTCGCTGGGCAAAGGCATCCGCGAGCTCCGCGAGTCGATCGGCGACGGAGCCGCCACCGGCGCGCCTTACGTGCCCGTGCCACCCAACGTTCCTGCCACACCCGAAGACGCCACCGTGATAGCGCCCTCACCCGGGCCTGCTGCCGCTGCGCAGGTTGATCCATCCGAGCCCGCTGTTGCTGCGCAGGTTGATCCGCCCGAGCCTGCTGCTGCTGCGCAGGTTGATCCATCCGAGCCTGCTGCTGCTGCGCAGGTCGATCCGCCCGAGCCTGTACGTTCGGGCGATCATGCGCCTGATCGTCGCTCGCTGTGAGGTCTCCTATATCGGCCGCACCACCACCGTCCTGCCCGAGGCCGTGCGCATGCTGATGCTCAAGGCCGACGGCACCTTCATGGTGTGGGCCGACGGCGGCAGCCCCAACGTGCGGCCGCTGAACTGGATGACCCCGCCGACCGTGCTCGAAGAGGAGCGCGCCGGCGCCGGCGGCGGTGGCGGTGACGCGGAGGGTGCGATCGAGCCGGAGGGTGCGATCGAGCGTCTGATTGTGCGCAAGCAACGCTCGGACGAGCGCCTGGAGATCGCCGTCTCGGAGATCATCGCCGACATCGACCACCCGGTCGACGACGTGGCCGCGCTCGAGAAGGAGGGTCTGGAGCGCGAACTGCAGGAGCTGCTGGCCGACGCCCCGCACTGGTGCGGCGAGGGCTTTCGCCTCGTGCGCCGCGAGTGGCCCACCGACATTGGCCCCGTCGATCTGATGTGCCGCGACACGGCCGACGAGTGGGTCGCCGTGGAGATCAAGCGCATCGCCACGATGGAGTCCGTCGAGCAGCTGACCCGCTACCTGGAGCGCATCCGCCTCGACCCCGCCATGGCCTCCTGCCGAGGCGTGCTCGTCGCCAAGTGGATCAAGCCGCAGGCGCGCGTGCTGGCGGGCGCACGGGGCATCGACTGCGTCGAGGTCGACATCGAGGTGCTGCGCGGCAACCGCGAGCCGGAGTTGACCCTGTTCGCGGCCTGAGGCGCGATGGGCAACCGCGTAGGATGCGCCGATGAGCGATTCCGAGGCAGTACTCACCGAGCGGCGAGGCGACTCCACGCTGCTGATCACGATCGACCGGCCCGAGGTCCGCAACGCGGTCAACGCCGCCGTCGCCGAGGGCATCGCCGGCGCCCTGGACGAGCTCGATTCGGACGACGCGCTCTCGGTCGGCATCCTCACGGGCGCGGGCGGCTTCTTCTGCGCAGGCATGGACCTCGGCGCGTTCGTCAAGGGCGAGTCCCCCTGGTTCGGCGACCGCGGCTTCGCCGGCATCGCCCAGCGCGCCTCCGTCAAGCCCCTGATCGCCGCGATCGAGGGCTTCGCCGTCGCCGGCGGCATGGAGATCGCGCTCGCCTGCGATCTGATCGTCGCCGCGCGCGGCGCGAAGATGGGGATCCCCGAGGCCAAGCGCTCGCTCGTCGCCGCCGGCGGCGCGCTGCTGCGCCTGCCCCGGCGCATGCCCTACCACGTCGTCATGGAGCTCGCGCTCACCGGCGACCCGCTGCCGGCCGAGCGCTTTCACGAGTTCGGAGTCGTCAACCGTCTCGCCGAGCCCGGCGCCGCTCTCGACGCCGCGCTCGAGCTGGCCGGTGCGATCTCTCGCAACGGGCCCCTCGCGGTGGCCGCCTCCAAGCGCATCCTCCAGGAGCAGTTCGACTGGCACACCACCGAGATGTTCGAGCGCCAGGGCGCCATCTCCGGCCCGGTATTCGTGTCCGAGGACGCCAAAGAGGGCGCCGCGGCCTTCAAGGAGAAGCGCGCCCCGGTCTGGCGGGGCCGTTAGCCCTTACGTCGTGTAGCCGGCTGCGGTAAGCGGCGCCTACAGCAATCCGACGCAGCGGCCGGGCTATGGCTTACCCACCCTCACACACTCGAAGGTGTCAGTAGCCGCGCTTCTTGCGCTTGCGCTGCGCCATGATCTGACGGAACCTCCGCCACAGCGCCGCCATCAGCGCTGCCCCGGCGTCTTGCGTGGGTACTGCGAGATCGACACGCCCGGGTCGATCGCGGTCATGACGATGCGACTCTGTTCGGCGATGTGCGCGGCCGGATAGCCCTCGCCCGGGCTGGCGCGCTCGGGGCGGCCGATGTAGCCGAAGCCCATGCCGTCGGGCATGATCTGCATCAGCCGCGGGAACATGTGCGCGCGCGGACCCATGTTGCGCGGCTCCTCCTGCACCCACACGACCTCATCCAGCTGCGGATACCGGTTCATCAGCGCCAGGATCTGCCCCTCGGGGAAGGGATACAGCAGCTCCACGCGCCCTACCGCCAGGCCGTCGTGCTTGGGGCGGTCAGGGTGCCCGACGAGGTCGTAGTAGACCTTGCCCGTGCACAGCACCAGTCGCGTGACAAGCTCGTCCTTGACCCCCGGCTCGGCGAGCACCGGCTGAAAGCGCGTGTTCTCCGCCATATCCGCTACTGAGCTCGTCGCCTGCGGCAAGCGCAGCAGCGACTTCGGCGTCATCACGATCAGCGGGCGTTGCTTGGCGATCCGCGCCTGGCGGCGCAGCAAATGGAAATACTGGGCCGGCGTCGTCGGGCTCGCCACGCGGATGCTCCCCTCCGCGGCCAGCGCCAGGAACCGCTCAAGCCTCGCCGAGGAATGCTCTGGTCCCGAGCCCTCATACCCATGCGGCAGCAGCAGCGTCAGCCTCGAGGTCTGGCCCCACTTCGCCAAGCCCGAGACGATGAACTGGTCGACGATCACCTGCGCGGAGTTCACGAAGTCGCCGAACTGCGCCTCCCACAGCACCAGCGTCTCCGGCGCCTCCTGGCTGTAGCCATACTCGAAGCCCATGCACGCCAGCTCCGACAGCGGGCTGTTGTGCAGCTCGAGCGGCGCCAGCGCCTCTCCCAGGTTCTGGATCGGACACACCGTCTGCCCGGTCTTCGCGTCATGCAGCACCATGTGGCGCTGGCTGAACGTCCCCCGCTCGGTGTCCTGGCCGGTCAGCCTGATCGGCGTTCCCTCCGTCAAGAGCGAGGCGAACGCCAACGCCTCCGCGTGCGCCCAGTCGATCGCCGGGCGTGGCCGCGAAGGCTCCTCCTCGCCGCTGGCCTCCTGTGCGCCGGGCTGGTCGTTCAGCGCCTCACGGCGGCGCTCCAGCTGTTTGACGAGCTTCGGGTGCACCGTGAACCCGTCCGGAGTGCGCAACATCTCCTCGCCCAGTCGCCGCAGCCGGTCCGCCGGCACCGCCGTCTCCACGTCCGGGCTCGGCGAGCGGTCCAGCTGGTACTCGCCCGTGCCCTCCTCCCCGCCCTGCTCGGCCGCGGCCTGGATCTTGGCCTTCAGGCGCTGGTGCAAGAGCGTCAGGTTGTCCCACACGCTCTGCCCGAGCTTGTCGACCTCCTCCTTGCTCACCACCCCGTCGGCGATCAACCGCTCGGCCCACAGCTCGGCCACGCGTTTCTTGCCCTTGATCTTCGCGTACATCTCCGGCTGGGTGTAGGCCGGCTCGTCGGACTCGTTGTGCCCGAACCGCCGGTAGCCGATCAGGTCGATCAGCACGTCGTGTCCGAACTCCTGGCGGAACGCGAACGCGAGCCTGACCGCGCTCATGCACGCCGGCACGTCGTCGGCGTTCACATGGATGATCGGCACGTCAAAGCCCTTCGCCAGATCCGAGGCCCACTGCGTCGAGCGCGCGTCGTCGGGGTCGGTCGTGAACCCCACCTGGTTGTTCATGATCAGGTGCACCGTGCCCCCGACCTTGTAGCCGTCGAGCGCCTGCAGGTTCAGCGTCTCCGCGACCACGCCCTGCGCCGGGAAGGAGGCATCGCCGTGGATCGCGATCGGCACCGCGGCGTTCGTGTCCTGATGGGCGTGCGGACCGTGCCTGGTCGTCTGCGCCGCGCGCGTGGCGCCCTCCACGACCGCCGAGACGTACTCCAGGTGGCTCGGGTTGGACTCGAGGTTGACCATGATCGCGCCGCCGTTCGGCAGCTTGTAGGTGCCCTGCGTGCCGTGGTGGTACTTGACGTCGCCCGTCCCGCCCTGCGGGATCGTCGTCACCGCCTCCAGCGTCGAGGCGCCCTCGAACTCCGCGAAGATCGTGTCGTAGGGACGGCCGAGGTTGTGCGCCAGCACGTTCAAGCGGCCGCGATGGGCCATCCCGATCACCACCTCCCGACCGCCGTGCGCCGCCGAGAGCTGGATCAGCTCGTCCAGCATCGGCACCGTCATGTCCAGCCCCTCGATCGAGAACTGGTGCTGGCCCAGATACGCCTTGTGCATGAACCGCTCCAGCGCATCCACCTCGATCAGCCGCTTGAGCAGCGTCTCCTGCTCTTCCTTGCGCAGCGGCGCGCGGAACGCGCCCGACTCGATGTGCTCGCGCAGCCACACCCGCTGGCGGTGGGAGGCGATGTGCTCGATCTCATACGCGATCGTCCCGCAGTACGTTTCGCGCAGGTGCCCCAGCGCGTCCGCGAGCGTCGCCCCCGGCACGTACATGTGCAGGATCTTCGCCGGTATCTGCGCCGTGATCGCCGGCGTCAAACCGACCGCCTCCGGATCCAGCCCCGGTTCGCCCTCGGGCTCGGAGCCCAGCGGGTCGAGCCTCGCCGCGAGATGCCCATGGCTGCGAAAGCGCGTCACCAGCGTGCTCGCCGCCTGCACCGCTTCCAGCAGCTCTTCGCTCGGCGGCGCAGCCGGCGCCGCCTGACTCGCCGTCTCGCTCGCGGCGGCAGCCGCGGCCGCCACCGGCGCCGGTGGAATGGGGAGGGGGCCCAGCTCCACGCCCAGCGCGGCGAACGCCTCCTCGTAGAAGGCGTGCTCGCCCTGCAGATACTCCTCGATCTTCGCCAAGAACCTCCCCGACTCCGCTCCCTGGATGATCCGGTGGTCATATGTCGAGGTCATCGTCATGACCTTCTCCGCGCCGATCATCTCGCCGATCGCGCCCATTCCCATGGGATAGGCGATCGAGCCGGTCGCCACGATCGTGCCCTGCCCCACCATCAACCGGGGCACCGAGGCGACCGTGCCGATGCCGCCCGGGTTGGTGAGCGTGATGTTCGCTCCCTGCAGGTCGTCCGCGGTCAGCGTGTTCGTGCGCGCCTTCTCCACGAGCGCGTCATATGCCGCCACGAGCTCGTCGAACCCGATCCCGCCCGCGTTCGCGATCACCGGCACCATCAGCGTCCTCGAGCCGTCCTTCTTCTCCACGTCGACCGCCAGCCCGAGGTTCACCTGCCCGTCTTCCATCCGGTAAGGCTTGCCATCGATCTCGGCGTAGTGATCGGCCATCACAGCGTTCTCCCGTGCGGCGCGCGCGATCGCCCATGCGATCAGATGCGTGTAGGAGACCCGCTTGCCCGCGCCCTTCAGCTCGCGCCGGCGCGCGTCCAGGATCGTCACGGTCAGGGTCCTGAAGCTCGTCGCGGTGGGGATCGACCGCGACTGCTCCATGTATCTCGCGAGCGCCGCGCTCCCGCCTTTCAGCTGCTGTGCGCCAGCCGGCTTGGCCGTGAGCGCTCCCGCCGAGCCGTTGCCCTCGGCGGAGCCGCCGTTCGCCGCGCCGAGCACATCGGACTTGACGATCCGCCCGCCCGGGCCGCTGCCGGAGACGCCCGCGAGGTCCACGCCCTCGGCCGTCGCCGCGCGCGCGGCGACCGGCGAGATCTTGGCGCCGTCGGGGATGTCCTGGCCGTCCTGCGCCATCGCCGGTTCGGTCGTCGTCGCGCCGGCTCCGTTGCCGGTGGACTCTCGCGCGCCGCCGCCGGCGCCATCGCCGGTCGGCGCTCCGTCGGAGCTCGCATCCCCCCCGACCGCGATCCGCGCGATCACCTGGCCGACGGTGACCGTGTCGCCCTCTCCCACCAGGATCTCCGTAACCGTCCCGCTCGCCGGCGAGGGCAGCTCGACGTCGACCTTGTCGGTGGAGATCTCCACGATCGTGTCGTCGAGCTTGATCGCATCGCCCACCTTCACGTGCCATTCGAGGATCGTGCCCTCGGTCACCGACTCGCCCGCGGCGGGGGTCACGACATCTATTGTCTGCTGAGCCGTCGTGGTGGTGCCAGCCGCCATGTCTATTTTCACTCTAGCGTCCCCCGCCGCCGGACATCCCCGGCGGGCGGTGAGCGTTTTCACAGAGTGTTCACGGCCTCCGCTCGCCCAATCTCCTCCTGGCCGCGGCGCTGTTCGCGGACGAGCTCATAACTGCCGAAAAACGGCCCGATTCCCCCCAGCACGGCGACGGCCACGGCCAGCCGCAGCGAGACGATCCGCAGGCGCACGCACACGATGCAGGTCAGGGACATTCCGATCCACAGCAGCCCATGGGTCATCCCCAGCACGAACGTCAACGGTTCGGGCTTGCTCACCGCAAACGCACACACCAGCAACGCCGCATATATGCAGGAGTGACCGAACGACACCCACTTCAGGCGTCCCAGCGTGATCGGCCCCGCGCTCGGCGCCGGGGTGACGGGAGTGCTCACTCCGCCGAGAGCCAGCGCGCCATCAACCGCAGCGGCGGCTCCGCCTCCGCGGGCCACCGCTCGATCTCGCGCGGCCACCAGGCGAACTCGTCGTGCTCGGCATCGGGTGTGACCTCGGCGTCGACACCCTCCGCGAGCCATGCCTGCCCGACGAACATCACCAGTCGGTGGGGCAGCTGCACGAGCGCCTCGCCGCGCACTCGCTCGGGCGTGACCGACCACTCCTCTGCGAGCTCGCGCACGAGCGTGTCCGCGGGGTTCTCGCCGAGGTCCACCGAGCCGCCCGCCCCCAGCGCCCAGCGCCCCGCCCACGACGCGACCCACCCCGCGCGCCTGCCGGCCAGCCAGCGTCCGTCCGCCGAGCGTGTGACGCACAGCGCGGCCACGCTCTGCGACGCGTTCTCAGGGAGCAGTCTCAGCGCCCAGCGCTGGGGCTGCAGCTCCAGCGCCAGTCCCTCGTCCGCGTCGTGCGTGTAGTCGAGCAGGCGCGCGGCCACCCCGTCGTGGCTTGGCGATCCCCGTTTGCGCAGCGCGTCGATCGCAGCGTCCGCGGCCAGCGCGTGCTCGCGCGAGGGCTCATAGTGCTCCTCACGCCAGCTGGCCCTCACCCGCTCCAGCGGCCACGGACCCCGCGCGAGGATCTGCGGCTGCTCGCTCGCGCTCGCCCGCGGCTGCAGGGGCTGCGGTTCGGATGCGGGCTGCGGTTCGGTCGCCATGCAAGCTACAGGCTAGTGCCCACGGTTTCCGCTCGCGCGGACCCATACACTCGACCCGGTGAACGTCCGTCCGCGCAAGCACTGGGGCTGGGGCTTCGAGGACCAGCAGCCCACCCTCGCGCAGGTACGCGAGGCCGCCGCCGGGCTCGCCGGGCACTTGCGTCCCGCGCTCGGCGACGGCGCGCTCGGGGAGATCGAGTCTCCGGTCGCGCTGGAGGCGGTCGAGCTGCCGGCGCCGCGGGTCCTCGCACCGGCGTCGCTGGCCGGCGTCTGCACGGCCGACGATCGTGCGCGCACCACACACGCGCTCGGCAAGTCCTACGCCGACGTCGTCCACGGCTTCCGTGGCCGTTTTGCCAACCCCCCCGACCTCGTCGCTCATCCGCGCGAGGAGACCGACCTCGAGCGCCTGCTGGAATGGTGCGCGGCCGAACGCGTCGCCGCGATCCCCTACGGCGGGGGCACGTCCGTGGTCGGCGGCGTCACCCCCGACATCGCCGACGCCTACAACGGCGCCGTCTCGATCGACCTGAGCGCTCTGGGCCGCGTCCTCGAGGTCGATCCCGTCTCGCGCTCGGCCCTGATCCAGGCGGGAGCCACCGGGCCCGGCCTGGAGGCCCAGCTCGCCGAGCACGGCCTCACGCTGCGCCACTTCCCGCAGTCGTTCGAGTACTCCACGCTCGGCGGCTGGATCGCCACGCGCGCGGCCGGCCACTTCGCGACCGTCCTGACCCACATCGAGGACTTCGTCGAGTCCACCCGCGCGATCACCCCGGCGGGAGCATGGGAGTCGCGTCGGCTACCGGGGTCCGGCGCCGGAATCTCGCCCGACCGCATGCTCGCCGGCTCCGAGGGCGTCCTCGGGATCATCACCCAGGCGTGGGTGCGCGTGCAGCCGAGACCTTCCTACCGCGCCTCGGCCGGCGTGCGCTTCGAGCGCTTCCTCGACGGCGCCGCCTGCGTGCGCGCTCTCAGCCAGTCTGGCCTGTCGCCCGCCAACTGCCGGCTGATCGACGCGCGCGAAGCCCGTACGACCATGGCCGGCGACGGCTCGAGCGCGCTGCTCGTGCTGGGCTTCGAGTCCGCCGACCATCCGGTCGCCGAGGCGATGTCCCGCGCGCTCGCCATCTGCGCCGAGCACGGCGGCGTCGTTCCGGAGGATCGCGGCGATCGCGGCGGCGGCGAGGACGCCGTGGGCTCCTGGCGCGGCGCCTTCCTCGGCGCCCCCTACCTACGCGACGTGTTCGTCGCGATGGGCGTGCTCTCGGAGACGTTCGAGACGGCGATCACCTGGGAGCGGTTCCCCGCCTTCCACGAGCATGTCACCGCCGCCGTGCACGAGGCGATCGAGTCCGTCGCGGCCTCGGCGGCGCGCGGCGTCGGACAGGTGAGCTGCCGCTTCACCCACGTCTACCCCGACGGTCCCGCTCCCTACTTCACCGTGATCGCGCCCGCGCGCCGTGGCGAGGAGGTGGAGCAGTGGGCGGCGATCAAGCGGGCCGCCTCGGACGCGGTGATCGCTCACGGCGGCACCATCACCCACCACCATGCCGTCGGGCGCGACCACCGGCCCTGGTATGACCGTCAGCGACCCGAGCCCTTCGCGGCCGCGTTGCACGGCGCCAAAGACGCGATCGATCCAGGCTGGATCATGAACCCGGGCGTGCTCCTCGATCCACCGAGGAGCGCCACGTGAGGACTACCCGCATGAGACTCCCGCAGCGCGGCCGCCGCGGGAGGACGCTCGCATGAGCTCCGACGGGGCGAGCGAAACCGAGGGAGCTCCCAAGACGATCGCCGTGCTCGGCCCCGGCGGCGTCGGTGGGCTGGTGGCGGGCGTGCTCGACCGCGCGGGCGCCGACGCGGTCCTGATCGCGCGCGAGGAGACCGCCGCGACGATCGCCGCGCGGGGGTTGTCGGTGCGAAGCGTCATGTTCGGCAACTTCATCGCGCGCGTGCGCGCGCGCGCGAGCTTGCCCTTCGAGGAGAACGTCGACGTCCTGATCGTCGCCACCAAGGCCGCCGGCCTGCGCGCCGCCCTGGAGCGCGTGCAATGCGAGCCCCGCCTCGTGCTGCCGCTGCTCAACGGGCTCGACCACCTCGCGCTGCTGCGCGACCGCTTCGATCCCGCCACGGTGCTCGCGAGCACGATCCGCGTCGAGTCCGATCGTCCCGCGCCCGGTGCGATCGTCCACACGAGCCGCTTTCTGCTGATCGACATGGCCACCCGCAGTCCCGCCGCGCTGCCGCGCATGCAGGCGCTGGCGCAGACGCTCGAGCACGCCGGGATCCCCGTCCGAGTCACCCTGCCCGCCTCCGAGCGCTCGGAAGCGCAGGTGATGTGGTCCAAGCTCGTGCGCCTGAACGCGCTCGCCTGCACCACCAGCGCCTACGACAAGCTCCTGGGCGAGATCCGCTCCACGCCCGAGCTGCGTGCCGACCTCGTGGGAACGATCGAGGAGGCCTGCGCGGTCGGTCGGGCGGAGGGCGCTGAGGACGTCGATCCACAGACGGCCCTGGGTGAGCTCGAGCTCGCGCACGACACGCTCGGCAGCTCGATGCAGCGCGACATCGCCGCCGGACGCCCGCCCGAGCTGGATGCGATCCCGGGCTCGATCCTGCGCGCGGGCGCGCGCCACGGCCTCGCCTGCCCGACGATCGAACGGCTCGTCGCAGCGATCGCCGCGCGCGCGGGCGTGAGCGCCGCTCCAGTCGATCTTTGAGCGCGGCGGTATCGGCACGGTCGTTGTGCCGATCGCGATATCGCCACTACTGGTCTTGGCGTATGGGCAGAGCCGCGGGTACGTACTGCGTGGCGACCGCCTCGACGACCTCCTCCTCGGACTCGCGCTCGCCCTCGTCGTGCTCGCCGTCGCACAGGACCCTGAAGTTCCCCGACGTCTTGCCGTCGGCGTGGATTGTGATGCCGGGCAGCACCGTCTCGCCCTCGTCGAACCCGAGCCGCTCCATGTCGAAGTGAGCCAGCCCGATGCCGTAGGCGGTGTGCGTCGGGTTCTCGCGGTCGTGCGCGGCCACCGCCTGCGCAAAGCGCTCCAGGTTCTTGGCGATCTTGCCCGTGTCCGCCATGTCCTCGGCAGGGTAGCGTCTGCGTTGTAGATTGGGGACGATGGCCGCAGCCCAATCGGTAGACGCATCGCTCCTGCCCGCAGCCGCGACAGATGCCCGCGCCGGCGATGGCGGCGATGACGGGGGCGAGGTCATCCGCACGGTGGGCCTGACCAAGATCTACGCCGGCACCGATTTCGCGGCGGTCGATGGACTCGACCTGAGCGTGCTCGGCGGCGAGATCTTCGGTCTGCTCGGACCCAACGGCGCGGGCAAGACGACGACCGCAGGCATGCTCACGACGCGCGTGGTCCCGACCTCGGGATCGGCCTACGTGGGCGCGATCGACGTCGTCGCCCACCCCGCCCTGGCCAAGCAGCTGATCGGGATCGTCTCCCAGCAGAACACGCTCGATCGTCAGCTGAGCGTGCGCGAGAATCTCTACTTCCACGGTCGCCTGTTCGGCGTCTCCGCAGCCGAGTCTCGTCGCATCGCCGACGAGCTGCTGGAGAAGCTGCATCTCTCCAAATGGGCCGACGCGTCCGTCTATGCGCTCTCGGGCGGGATGGCCCAGCGGCTGATGATGGCGCGCGCGATCTTCCACCGCCCGGCCGTGCTGTTCCTCGACGAGCCCACGGCGGGCCTCGATCCGCAGAGCCGCCTCGCGCTGTGGGAGATCCTCGGCGAGCTCAACCGCGAGGGACAGACGATCCTGCTCACCACCCACTACATGGAGGAGGCCGACGAGCTCTGCGACCGCGTGGCGATCATGGACCACGGTCGCATCCTCGCGCTCGACACGCCCGCCGAGCTCAAGCGCTCGGTGGGAGCCGACACGATCGTCACCGTCAAGGTCACCGGGGGCGAGATGCGGGAGCTCGCGCAGCGCCTCTCCGAGGAGATCGATGAGGTGACTCGCACCCGCACGATCGACGGCGGTGTCGAGCTGCACGTCAAAGAGGCCGAGCGGCTCGTGCCGCGCGTGGTGGGCGCGACGGAGAACGCCGGCTTCGAGCTGGCCGATCTGTCGGTGTCCGAGCCGAGCCTCGAGACGGTCTTCATCAGCCTTACCGGCAAGGAGCTGCGCGACTGATGGCCACGACCGCCGCGCCGTCAACGCCGAGCACGCCGGCACGTCCACGGATCGCGATCGAGCCAGCGCGCTCGACCATGGCCGCCAGCCGCTCCGCGCTGCTGGCGCTGATCCTGCGCGACCTCGTCGTGCTCAGGAAGAACTTCGCCGAGTTCGTCATCCGCACGCTCGTGCAGCCGTTCCTGCTCGTGTTCGTGTTCCTCTACGTCTTCCCGACGATCGGCCAGGGCGTCGGCGGCGGCGGAGGCAAGGTCGCCGAGTCGGCGTTCGCCACCGTGCTCGTCCCGGGCGTGGTCGGGATCACGATCATGTTCCAGGGCATCCAGGCCGTCGCGATGGTGATGGCTCAGGAGTTCGGCTACACGCGCGAGATCGAGGACCGCGTGCAGGCGCCTTGTCCGATCTGGCTCGTCGCCGTCGCGAAGGTCCTCTCCGGGGCCACGCAGGGGCTGATCGCCGCGCTGATCGTCTTCCCGATCGCCTCCGTCGTGCACGCGAGCGGCGTCGAAGCCCACCTGTCGGTCAGCTGGCCGATCGTGATCACGCTGATCCCGCTCGCCTGCGTGACGATGACCTCGCTGGGGCTGCTGCTCGGCACGGCCTTCGAGGCGCGCAACCTCGGGCTGATGTTCGGGTTCGTCGTGCTGCCGCTGACGTTCCTCGGCGGCACCTACTACCAGTGGACGAAGCTCGCGCCCGTCCAGGTGGCGGGCGTCCATTGGCTGCAGATCATCGTGCTCGTCAACCCGCTGATCTACGTCAACGAGGGCCTGCGCGCCGGACTGACACACGCTGCGCACATGCCGCTCTACGTCGTCTATCCCGTGCTGATCTGCTTCTGCGCGACCTTCCTCGCGCTCGGCCTGCGCAACTTCCGCAAACGCGTGCTCGCCTGAGGCTCTGCTCGCGCGGCCCGTTCGAGGCTCGCGGGGCGCCGGTCTGAGTCAGCTCTGCACGGGCGCCGCGAGCGCCGCGCGCACGGCCGGCGCGACCTCGCTGCCGTATAGCTCGGTTGCGCGCATAGCCCGCTCGTGCGGCAATACCCCGACGCTGATGTGACCGAGGAAGCGATCGTTGCCGAACAGCCCGTGGTGGGCGAGGATCTTCGCCGTCACCTCTTCGGGCGTGCCCACGAGCAGATGGCCATCCGGCTCGCAGCCCGCGTCGAACTGCGCCCGGCTCATCGGCGGCCAGCCTCGCTCGCGGCCGATGCGGTTCATCATCTGCGAATAGGGCGGAAAGAACTCGTCGCGCGCCCGCTGCGCGGTCTCGGCCAGGTACATGTGCGAGTTGATCCCCACCGCCAGGCCGCTCGGATCGGCCTCGGCCCGCCCGGCCGCCTCGCGATACAGCTCCACCAGCGGCGCGAATCGCGCCGGCGCTCCGCCGATGATCGCGATCATCAGCGGCAGTCCCAGCGCTCCGGCGCGCGCCACCGATGCGGGCGTGCCGCCGACGGCGATCCACACCGGCAGCGGATTCTGCACCGGGCGCGGATACACGCCGATGTCGTTCAGCGGCGGGCGATGCTTGCCCGACCAGGTCACCCGCTCGGACGCACGTAGCGCCAGCAGCAGCTCCAGCTTCTCCGCGAAGAGCTCGTCGTAGTCGTCCAAATCAAACCCAAACAGCGGATAGGACTCGATGAACGACCCCCGCCCCGCCATGATCTCCGCGCGCCCGTTAGAGATGAGGTCGAGCGTCGCGAACTCCTGGAAGACCCGCACCGGGTCGGCCGAGCTGAGCACCGTCACGGCGCTGCTCAGTCGGATCCTCTCCGTTCGCGCCGCCGCCGCGGCCAGCGCCACCGTGGTTGCGGACACCGCGTAGTCCGGGCGATGATGCTCGCCCACGCCGAACACATCCAGCCCCAGGCGGTCGGCCAGCTCGATCTCCTCCAGCAGCTCCTGCAGGCGTTTCGCCACGCGGTCCGGGCCCGCGCCCGGGTTCACGTCGGCGAAGGTGGCCAGGCCCAGTTCCATGGGCGCACTATAGATACGGACCCGCCGGGCGCCCCAGGCGCGCCGTGAAGCTCAGGCGCTCGTCTCGGCGACGCGCGGCTGCTCGATCAACTCAATCCGATACCCATCGGGATCGCGCACGAAGCAAAGCCGCGAGCCGCCCTCGCGCACCGAGTAGGGAGGCTTCTCAGGCTCGATGCCCTGCTCGGCCAGTCGGGCTAGCGTCGCGTCGAGATCCTCGGCGCTGATAGCGATATGACCGTAGCCGGCGCCGAGGTCGTAGGAGTCCACGCCGAAGTTGTAGGTCAGCTCCAGCCGCGGCATGTCGCCGTCGCCGGGGATGTTCATGAACACGTTCACGGCCTCGTCGCGGATCGGAATGCGCCCGACCTCCTCGAAGCCCAGCGCGTTGTAGAAGGCAACCGAGCGATCGATGTCGGTGATGCGGTAGCAGGTGTGGATTAGGGGCATGGGCTGAGTCTACGCACGCTGACCGGGCGACCCCTGCCCCGAGAGTTTCGTCCCAAGTGCTGCGTAGCGTGGCCCTCCATGTCAGTCGCGTCAGCCCCAATCATCGGCGAGCCGCTGCCCCGGGCCGCCGAGGCGTACACGGTGCCCGAGAAGCTAGCCTGGATTCTCGCCGAGGGCCACGGCCGGGAATGGGCACGGGTCCTTCGCGTCGACGAGGACGACGCCTGGCGATTCTGGAGCGCGATCACCCTCGCCGTGCTCGACGCGCCGATCTACAAGGTCACAGACCGGAAACCATATGGAATGGTCTGCGGCGTCAAGACCATTCTTGCCGTCGGCAAGCGCACAGCCAATGCTCGGACGTTCTGGCACTACAAGCATGCACATGACGCTCCGCGCCTTGTCACCGCCTACCCAACGCTCTAGCATGAATCCCATGTCAACTACGGACAAGATCGCAGTACTGGACTTGATCGAACTGACCGAGCCGTTTGATGGCATCCCTGCCGGCGCCACCGGTGGCGTGCTGGAGCTGATCGATGAGGACAGGGCGCTGGTCGAGATCACTTCTATCCCCGAGCTCGACACCGAGCGCATCATCTTTCCCCCGCTCGCCAAGCTCTGCCGCATCCCGACCGCACCTGGCAAGCCCAAAGACGTCGCCGCCTGAGATCGCGGCCGGGTCGCGAGCGGTTTGAGCGCGGCGCGTGCGCGCTCCGGCCCACCCCGCTCCGGCCCACCCCGTCAGACACGCGCATGGCACCACGAGCGTGACTCGTGCAAGGATGGCGCGATGTTGATCGAGCGCTCGTCGAACCCGCGGTTCGTGTCGAACACCTACCTGGTCGCGGACGGCGTGGGCGGTCCCGGCCTGTTCATCGATGCGGGCGGCCCGGTGAAGCCGTTGATCGCGGCGGCGGAGAGCATGGGGATCGTGCCGAGCCACATCCTGCTGACGCATCATCACTACGACCACGTGTGCGACGTGGCGGCGCTGCGTGGGCGCTGGCCGAAGCTGAGGATCTTGATCCATCCGCTGGAGCGGGAGGGGCTGGGGGAGAGCTTCGGTGAGGCGGACACGGTGGAGGCGGGGGAGATGTTGCGGTTTGGGACGTTGGAGGTGCGCCCGCTGCATACGCCCGGGCATACCGCGGGGATGCTGTCGTTCCTGGTGAGCGAACCGAGCGGGGCGGCGAGGCGCCCGGCCGTGAGCGCCGCGCCGGGGGGGTTCACGGGGGGCGAGGCGATGGTGTTCACCGGGGATACGCTGTTCAGGGGCTCGGTCGGCGGGGTGCGCGCGCCCGGGCATACGACGTATACGGATCTGAGGGATTCGATCATGGGCACGCTGATGGAGCTGCCGCCGGAGACGATCGTCCATCCGGGGCATGCGGAGGCGACGACGGTCGCTGAGGAGTGGGAGCACAACCCGTTCATCCGCATCTGGCGGGGCGTCGACGCCGAGGGGACGGAGCCCTGCACTGCGCTGGGGGAGCCGGCGACGCTGGTGCTCTCGTGCGATGACTACGACGGCGGCACGAAGGCCTGGGTGCGCTGGCCGAGCGGCGCGGACGACATCGTGCCGGGCTCGAAAGTCCAGCGCGGCTGAGTCCAGCGGGCGGGCGCCCTGGTCGCTCGCCGGCACGCCGTCGCTCGCGCACGGATGGCGGCAGGAGGGCGCGGTGGGTGAGCGCCTAGGATGCAGTGCGTATGGCACCGCGAGAGAGCGACAAGAGCATTCCCACCTCGCGTGTGCGCCGCACGGCGACGGTTGGCAGGCTGGCCGCGAAAGAGGCCGCGAAGCAGTTCGGGACGCGGGCGGCGAACGTGACGCGTGGGGAGGAGGCCTCCGAACGGGCGCTGGCGCGCCGTCAGCTGGAGACCGCGAAGCAGATCGTGGCGGCGCTGGGGACGATGAAGGGCGCGGCGATGAAGCTGGGCCAGGTGATGTCGTTCCTGGACGTGGGGCTGGTGGAGGAGGAGTATCGCGAGGAGTTCCAGCGCGAGCTGGCGAAGCTGCGCGACGCGGCGCCGACGGTGTCGTTCAAGCAGATGCGGCGCGTGATCGAGGACGATCTGGAAGGGCCGATCGGCGAGGTGTTCGCGTCTTTCGACGAGGAGCCGATCGCGGCGGCCTCGATCGGGCAGGTGTATCGCGCGAGGCTGCACGACGGCCGCGAGGTGGCGGTGAAGGTGCAGTACCCGGGGGTCGCGGCGGCGGTGCGCGCGGACATGCAGAACCTGGACATGATCATGCGGCTGCTGAAGCGGATGACGCCGGGGATGGACGCGAAGGCGATCGCGAAGGAGATCCGCGAGCGGATCGGGGAGGAGCTCGACTATGAGCTCGAGGCGCAGAACCAGAGCACGCTGGCGCGGATCTTTCGCGGCCACCCGTTCATCACGGTGCCGGAGGTCGTGACGAGCCTCTCACGCGAGCGGGTGCTGGTGAGCGAGTTCGTGGAGGGCGTGGGCTTCGAGGAGCTGAAGACGCGTCCGCAGGCCGAGCGCGATCGCATCGGCGAGATCGTGTTTCGCTTCTTTCTCGGCTGCCTGTATCGCCACCGGCAGTTCTCGGGCGATCCGCATCCGGGCAACTTCATGCTGCTGGCGGACGGGCGCGTGGCGTTTCTGGACTTTGGCCTGTTCAAGCGCATGTCGAGCGAGCCGGTCGCGCTGGAGCTGGCCTGTCAGCGGGCGGTGTCGGAGGGCGATGCCGCGGAGCTGCACCGGTTGCTGGCACAGTCCGGGTTCCTGCCCGAGCCCGAGCGGGTCGATCCCGAGCATCTGCTGGCGTTCATCGGATCGGCGATCTGGTGGTACACGACCGCTGACGAGCCGGTGCAGCTGACGCCGGAGATGGCCACCAAGGTGATGATCGAGAGCTCTGACCCGCGCTCGAGCTACTTCGCCGAGATGCGCCACCAGGACATGCGCCCCGAGCATCTGTTCGGACGGCGGATGGAGATGCTGACCCTGGCGGTCCTGTCACAGCTGCGCGCGCGCGCGAACTGGCACCGGATCGCGCGCGAGTGGATGTACGGTGAGGATCCGGTGACGGAGCTGGGGCGCGAAGAGGCGGAGTTCTACGCGCGCACCGGGGTGGCTGCGGGCGGTTGACGTTGCGCGGTTGAGAGGGTGGGTAAGCCGGGAGCCGGCTCTGTCAGCCACAGCGGTCCAAGCCGCTTACCGCACCCGCAGGAGTAACGCGAGCGCGTGCGCCGGCGCGGGTGGTTCACGCCGGCGCAGTGTGCGCGCTCCCCAGCTCTTTTATGCCCCCGCGAGCGCCTTCTGCTTGATCTGATCGAACTCGGTCTGCGTGATCGTGCCTGAGTCGAGCAGGCCCTTGGCCTTGGCGATCTGCTCGGCCGGGTCGGTCTGCGCGGCGACCGACTGCACGTACTTGTCCATCTGTGACTGGGCCGCTTCCTGCTGTTTGATGGCCCGTTCGGTCATGCCTTTGTGCTCGGCGATCAGGTACACGAACACGCCCAGGTAGGGCAGCACGATGATGAAGATGATCCACAGGACCTTGGCGAATCCAGATGTGTCGTGACGACGGAAGATGTCGATCAGCACCGTGATCAGGATCCAGATCCAGATCACGAACGCGAAGAAGATGAGCATCGTCCAGAAGACTTCGAGGAACGGATAGCTGGTTGCGGCGATCATGTCGTCTGTCCAATCGGTCGAGAATCACTCCGCATGTGCCGCTCACGGCAGCGAAGCCCAGTGCATTGTTGGAGCATATTGCTACATGTCCGAACCGCGCGGCCACGTCGGGCAGCCTCGCGGCGTCCGCATGGGAGTACGATGGGCTACGGCCGGCGATTGTTTCGTCTCCGGATCAGTTCGACGACTCCGAACCCGCGGCGCGTGGGGAGCGAAAGGAACACACATATGGCTGATGTCGCACAAGACACACATGAGGTGCTGACGGGCATCTCCGTCGGTGACGCGAGCATCCTGGACACGGCGATCGGCATGCGCGAGCTCGGCCGTGAGGTCACGGGCTTGGACGCCCGCACGTTCGCGCTGGTGAAAATCGCGGCGCTGATCGCGCTCGACGCTCCGCCGGTGTCCTACGCCTGGCAGATCGGCAACGCGCTCGACGAAGGCGTGACCCCGGAGGACATCCTCGGCGTGCTGCGTGCGGTGGCGTTTCAGGTCGGCGGTCCCAAGGTCGTCGCGGCGGCCCCGGAGATCATGCTCGCGCTGGGCTTGGCGCTGCCCGAGGAGGTGTAGAGGATGCCGATCGGAAGACGTCGTCCCCTGCTCCGCGCGGCTGCCGTCGGAGGGGGCGCCTATGCGATGGGCAAGCGCAACGCGCGGGTCCAGGAGGAACAGCAGACGCAGGCCTACGAACAGGGTCGACAGGAGGTCGCCCCGCCGCCGCCGCCTCCCCCAGCGGCCCCAGCGCCGACGGACCCGACCGTGGAGAAGATCAATCAGCTGGCCCAGCTGCATGCCAGCGGCGCGCTGACCGACGAGGAGTTCGCCGCCGCCAAGGCGCAGGCGCTGGGGATCTGACCGCGGGACCCGCCCGGGCGCGTTCTCGGCCCGGGTCGGTTCTCGGTCCCCGAGCCGGTTCTCGGCCCTATACCGTCTGGATCTGCACGAGGCTGGTGGTGCCGGGTCGCCCGGAGGGCAGCCCGGCGGTGATGCCCACGCGCTGACCTGGCTTGCACCAGCCGAGCTCGACGACGCGCTTGGCGGCGTCGGCGATCAGCGCCTCGGTCGTCTCGTGGCGGCGCATCGAGGCGGCCTGCACGCCCCACATCAGCCCGCAGCGGCGCACGGTCTCTTTGCCGGGCGAGAGCGCGTAGATCGGAGCGGTCGGGCGGTGCGCGGAGACCAGCCGGGCGGAGCGCCCGGACAGCGTCGGGATCACGAGCGCGTCCAGGCGCAGCTCGCGCGCGGCCACGCAGAGGTTGTGGGCGATCGTGTAGGCGGGGTCGGAGTCCACGCGGCGCACGCGCGAGGCGTTCCAGTCCTCATACGGAGCGATCGCCTCGGCCTGCTCGGCGACGGAGGCCATCATCGCGATCGCCTCCACGGGATAGGCGCCGACGGCGGTCTCCTGGGAGAGCATCACGGCGTCGGTGCCGTCGAGGATCGCGTTGGCCACGTCGGCCACCTCCGCGCGGGTGGGGCGCGAGGAGGTGACCATCGAGTCGAGCATCTGCGTTGCGGTGATCGAAGGGCGCGCGAGGTGCCCGGCGAGGCGCAGCAGCTGCTTCTGCACGATCGGCACGCGCTCGATCGCGAGCTCGATGCCGAGGTCGCCGCGGGCGACCATCACGCAGTCGGCGGCCCTGACGATCTCGTCGGCGCGCTCGACCGCCTGTGGCTTCTCCATCTTGGCGATCAGCGGCAGGCGTGTGTGCGCGCGCACGGTCTCGACGTCCTCGGGACGTTGGACGAACGACAGCGCGACCATGTCGACTCCGATCGACTCGCCGTGGCGCAGCAGCTCGAGATCGTGCTCTGGCACCGACGGCAGCGACTCGGTGGGGCCGGGGATGTTCAGCCCCTGCCGCGAGGCGACCGCGCCGCCGATCTCGATCTCCGCCTCGACCTCGTGCGTGGAGGCACGGACGTCCACGACGCGCAGCCGCACCGATCCGTCGGCGAGATACAACACGTCCCCGGTCGTCATCGAGTCCGCGAGTCCCTCCCAGGTGATGCTCATGTGCTGGGCGTCGCCGAGCTCCTCGGTCTCCCCGCCGGTGATCGTCAGCCGCTCGCCGGCGGTCAGCTCGACGACGTCCTCGCGCAGCGGCCCGATCCGCAGCTTGGGCCCGGGCAGGTCCTGCAGGATCGCGACGGGGCGCCCGGCCCGGCCGGCCGCGTCGCGCACGCGCCGCACGGTCTCGGCGTGCTCCTCGAGCGTGCCGTGCGAGTAGTTCAGCCGCGCCACGTCCATCCCCGCCTGCACCATCCGCAGCAGCGTGGCGGGCTCGCGCGAGGCGGGCCCGATGGTGGCGACGATCTTGGTGCGGCGCATGATGCTCCGCAAGGTATCGGTCGCCGCGTCCGAGCGCGGCAGCGGCCTGTTGGCGTACGGCCGACCTTGCGCTCGTCATCGCTGCGCGTGTGCGCGGGCGTGCCGGTTTACCATCGAGCGATGCTCGGCCCTTCTCGACCCTTTCCACGCGTGGGCTCGCGCGCGCGCATCGCTCATTTCGGCGGCTCGTTCGAGCGCGGGACGGTCGTGGGCGTGTCCGAGGAGGGGCGTCGTGTGAGCGTGCGGGGCGAGTCGGGCGAGACGCTGGAGTTCGTCCTCAGCCCCGCCACGGCGCGCTTCGTCGCGGCCGGCGTGGCGCATGGCCCACGCCTCGAGCTGCTGGGCGGGTCGGCTTGAGGCGGGCTCGTGGCGTATTGAAATCCAACCTTTCCTCGTGGCGCCTCGACGTCCGGGAACCACTCGTGCTTCCTAAGGCGCCTCGACGTCCGGGAACCACTCCGCGCAGTGCTCGCGCAGCGTGTCCCTGATCCACTTTCGCTCGGTTTGACTCGCCGCTCGGTAGCGTGCCAGCAGCTCGCGCTGGCCTTCGATCGGCGCGCCCGCGATCGTCCAGCTCACGGCCAGGCGCTCGAACAGCAGCTCCGTCGCGCGCTGCCACGTGTCCTCCGCGGTCGATGCCGCCCGCCCGCCGGTGCCGGCGAGCGTGTCGGCGTACTCGCGTCGCGCGGCCGGTGTGAGCGCGCCGCGCAGTGTCAGCGTGCTGCCGTCGGCGTTGGTGTACTGGCTCGTCGGGGCCGTTAGCTTTGCCGGGCGCCCCCCCCCGTTACCCGCCGCGCGCCTGCGGCTGCGCTTACCCATATGTCATTCGACCCGTGGAAGGACCGTGCGCTGCTGACGGTCGAGGAGCATGCGAGGCAAGGACGCGGTGAGCGAAGTGTGTCGGCACACGTGCCGGCCGATCGGAGATCCCGTCGATCTCCGATCGGTAAGGACGCAGCATTCGCGCCGCTACCCGGTCGTCAGGCCGTGGCGTCGGAGGCGATGTCGCCCAGCGCTCCCGCGGCCTTCAGCAGCTGACCGCGCACGTCCCCGGTCGCCGGGCGCGCGTGCCCCGGCCACGCCGCGGCGGGCTCCATCTGCGCGAGCTTGCGCATGCTCTCCCGGGCCGCGCTCGTGTCGTAGTTGTATGTCTCCACCGGGACGCTCGGCTTGCGGTTGCGCCCCCACATGTCGATCGTGTAGAAGCAGTCGCTGACCAGTGCCAGCCGGTCGGATTCGCGCCACAGCCCGATCAGCCCGGGCGCGTGTCCCGGCAGCTCGATCACCTTGAAGCCCGCGACGTCGTCGCCCTCGGAGACGGTGCCGGCGATCTTCACCGGGCCGTCGTCCCAGGCGTAGCGGTGGAAGGCTTTCTGGATCTGTTTGGCCGCCGGCGGCAGCCCCGCGAGGTCGGCCGGCCAGTAGCGCCAGCCGCCGCTGCCCTCGGCGTCCTGGACCTCCTCGGGGTGGCACCACACGGGCGCTCCCAGCCCAGGGGCGGTGCCGCGGTGGTCGGTGTGCCCGTGGCCGAGCACGATCCGCTCGATCCCGCCCAGGCGCGCCGCGGCCCGCGCCACCGAGCGCGTCATCGTGCGCGCGCCCGCGTCGAACACGGTCACGCCGCCCTCGCCCTCGATCAGGTACACGTTGCAGCGGCCCGGCTGACCCTGCACGACCCATACGCCCTCTGCCACGAGCTTCGCCTCGGCGCCCGTCAGCCCGTCGCTGACGCGTGTCTTGGCGTTGAAGGCGGCCGTGACCCGCTGTTCGGCCGCGGAGCCCACCGGCGGCAGCATCCCGATCTGGCGCGGCACCGCCATCGTGTCGGGGAAGGCTTCGTTGGAGTGGATCAGCCCGTCGCGCACAGTCAGCACGTCCACGCCCTCCAGCTCGATGCGATGACCGGTCGGCACGAGCCCGTTGAACGACCCCGGTCCCGCGAACGTGCCGCTGAAGCGCCACTGCAGCGCGCAGCGCTCGTCTTCGGCCGTGGTCGAGACGATCTCCACCTTCAGGTCGGGGATCGCTTCGATCAGGCCCCCGATGAACTCGCGCACGCCCTCCGGCCCGATGTAGAGGCCCTGGCCGCGCACGTTCTCACGCCCATCCGGGGCCCACATCGCCGCCGCGCCCTGCACGTCGTGGGCGCCGATCGTCTCGAAGTAGCGGCGCGTGACCGCCTCGGCCTTGTTGCCGGTGATCCGGCCACGTTGCTTCGCGGCCGAGGCCTGCTGCACGCTGGCGGCCGCCTCCTGCACCTTCGTGGCCGCGCTGCTCGCGCCCGGGCTGTCGCTCTCCTGCTCTATGGCCATGCCGCCTCCTTTGTGACGCGTCGAACCTCCCAGTCTAAGCCCTCTTCCCGCACGGCGCGAAAACCGGTCTGGGCACCGCCCGAAGGAGGTGGGCGCAACGTGGATGCGGGCGATGCCGTCCGCTCGATCGCCCACCCCAAACCCGACACCTGTCCCCACTCGACCATGTGATCGGCGTGCGGCTAGGCTTGCGTCGATGGCCGAGGGTAAGCGCAAGCCTGAGCTCGGGCGGGGCGAGCGCGCCCTTCCCGGCGTATATCGCCTGCGCCTGCCGCTGCCCTGGCCGGGCGTGCCTCACGGCAACGCCTGGGCGGTCGCGGCGGGCGACGGCATCGTCCTGTTCGACACCGGCATCCACGCGCCGGGGTCGCTCGCGCACCTCGAACGGGCGCTGCAGATGTGCGGCCTCGCGCTGGAGGACGTGCGCCTGCTCGTCTGCACGCACGCCCACTCCGACCACTACGGCCAGGCCGCCACGATCATCGAGCGCGCGGGCTGCGAGCTGTGGATGCACCCCAACTACGAGCACGCCCGGCGCTGGGCCGAGGATCCCGATGCGGCGCTATTGCGGCGCCTGGAGATCGCCCGCCAGTCGGGCGTCCCCGAGGAGCCCCTGCGTCGCTACGCGGCCGAGCGCGGTGGCGACCATGAAACGGGCATCGCCGCGATCGTCGAGCCCGACCGTGCGCTCGTGCCCGGTGTGGTCGTCCACACCGATCTCGGCCCCTGGACCGTGCACGAGACGCCCGGTCATGCGCCCTCGCACGTGTGTCTGTTCCAGTCCGAGCGGCGCCTTCTGATCTCCGGCGATCACCTGCTCGGGCGGATCTCGCTGTACTTCGACTACGGCTACTCGCCCGACCCGGTCGGCGAGTTCGTGCGCTCGCTCGATGTCGTCGAGGCGCTGCACGCCCGCCTGTGCCTGCCCGGTCACGGGCGCACGTTCGCCGACGTGCACGCTCACATCGAAGGCAACCGTACGCTCGTGGCCGAACGTCTTGCCAAAGTGCTCGAGGTCGTCTCCGCGGGCGAGCCGCTGACGGCGTTCGAGATCCTGCCGCGGGCGTACGGGACGGACCTGCCGCCGATGCTGGCGCAGTGGCTGCTGACGGAGACATTGGCGATGCTCTTGCACCTGGAGGTCACAGGTCAGGCGCTGCGCCTCCCGGGCGAGCCCGAGCGCTGGACCGCCGCCGGGTAGCGTTAAGCCCTATGCGCGTCGATCAGATCCTCGCCGCGGGCGCCGGACCGGTGTTCTCGTTCGAGTTCTTCCCCCCGAAAACGCCCGCGGGCGAAGACAATCTGTACGGCGCCCTCACGGAGCTGCGCACGCTCGAGCCCGCGTTCGTGTCGGTCACCTACGGCGCGGGCGGCTCGACGCGGGAGAAGACGATCGAGATCGTGCATCGCATCCGCAACGAGTTCGAGCTCGAGGCGATGGCCCATTTCACGTGCGTCGGGGCCACCGTGCCCGAGCTGCGCGCGACGCTCGACGAGATGCTTGCCGCGGGCATCGACAACGTTCTCGCCCTGCGCGGCGACCCGCCCGCCGGCCACGACGAGTGGGTGAAGGCCGAGGGGGGCCTTGAGTACTCCAGCGAGCTCGTCGCGCTGATCCGCGCCGACTACCCGTTCGCGATCGGCGCGGCCTGCTTTCCGGAGACCCACATCCACGCCGCGAGCCCCGAGGAGGACCTTGCGCACCTGGTGGACAAGGTGAACGCGGGCGTGGACTTCCTGATCACCCAGCTGTTCTTCGACAACGACCTCTACTTCGACTTCGTCGCGCGGGCGCGAGCGGCCGGGATCGAGGTTCCGATCATCCCGGGGATCATGCCGATCACTCGCGCAGGCCAGGTCGAGCGGATGGCCGGGATGTGCGGCGCCTCGATCCCCGCGGGGTTGCGCGCGGAGCTGCACGCGCGCGGCGATGACGCCGAGGCGGTGCTCGACTTCGGCGTCGCTTACGCCACGCTGCAGTGCGCCGAGCTGCTGGCCGCGGGCGCGCCCGGCGTCCACTTCTACACGCTCAACCGCTCGCCGGCCACGCGCGCGATCCTCTCGGCGCTGAAGCTCTCGCGGCCGTGGGAGTCGGGTGTCCGCGCGGGGCTCGGCGCGCAAGCCGAGGGCTGAGGCCGTCCCGTAGGGCTCAGCTCACGAGCTCGATCTCAAGTCCCTCGGCCACCCGCGGCGAGCCGTCGGGCGCCTCGTAGCGGATGTCGACCGAGTCGTTCTGCCGGTATGTCCCCACGCCCCATGCGCCGAGCAGCCAGCGCCAGCCGCTGATCCTGTCCTTGCGCAGCTCGGACTCGAACACGAGCATCCCTTCGCGGACCTGGTAGTCGGCGCCGCGCTGCTGGTGGACGCCGTTGAGGTAGACCTCATAGTCGCCTCTGACCTCGCGGGGGAGCTTGACTCGGGATCTGGGCGCCATCTCGCTTGAGATTATGCGCCCGGTCCGGTCACTACGCTGGCGGGCATGCCGGTCACCCCGCTGATCGTCGACCCACCCGTCCGCCGGCCGAACGAGCTGCCATATCTGGACGGCAGGCTGCGCCTCGCCGTCGAGCCCGGGCGTACGCGCGTGCACCGCCGCGGCGAGCGCCTGCTCGTGCCGGCGGGCGACGCCCGTCCGGCGATCGAGCGCTTCTATCGGCGCGCCGCGCGCGAGGAGATCGGCTCGCGCCTGGATCGCGCCGTGCGGGTCGCGGGAGTGTCCTACACCGACATGTCGATTCGCGCTCAGCGCACACGTTGGGCATCGTGCTCCTCGACGGGGCACATGAGCTTCAACTGGCGGCTGATGCTCGCGCCCGAGCGGGTCCTCTTCTACGTCATCTGGCACGAGGTCTGCCATCTGGAGATCCTCAACCACTCACCCCGCTTCTGGGCGCTGCTGGAGCGTCGCTGGCCCGGTTATCGCGAGGATCGCGAGTGGCTACGCCACCACGGCGCGACGCTCGTGCTCTAGCACCACGCCTCTAGCGGTTCGCCGGTCAAGTCAGGCAAGGACGCAGGGAGCGTGGCGTACTACGTACGCGAGCGACTGAGGACGCAGCATGACGCCGTGCCGGCGGACCGCTAGCGCTGGGAGATCGGGACGTAGTCCAGATCCCTCGCGCCCGTGTAGATCTGGCGCGGACGGGCGATCTTCTGCTCGGGGTCCTCGACGAGCTCCTTCCACTGCGCGATCCAGCCGCTGGTGCGCCCGATCGCGAACATCACCGGGAACATCGCCACGGGCAGGCCCAGCGCCTCGTAGATTAGGCCCGAGTAGAAGTCGACGTTCGGGTAGAGCTTGCGCTGAGTGAAGTAGTCGTCGTCGAGCGCGCGCTTCTCGAGCTCTGAGGCCACGTCCAGCAGCGGGCTCCTGCCGCGCACCTCGAACACGTCATCCAGGTATTTGCGGATGATGCGTGCCCGCGGGTCATAGTTCTTGTAGACGCGGTGACCGAAGCCCATCAGGCGCTCATCGCCCTTCTTGACGCCCTCGAGGAAGGCGGGGATGTTCTCGACCGTCTCGATCCGTTTGAGCATCCGCAGCGCCTGCTCGTTGGCGCCACCGTGCAGCGGCCCATACAGCGCGGCAACGCCGGCGGCGACGGCCGAGTAGGGGTCGACCTGCGTGGAGCCGACCGAGCGCACGGCGCTCGTGGAGGCGTTCTGTTCGTGGTCGGCGTGCAGGATGAACAGCACGTCGAGCGCTCGCGCCAGCCGCGGGTCGGGCTGGTACTTGAGCTCGGTCATTTTGTACATCATCCCGAGGAAGTTGCCGGCGTAGTCGAGGTCGTTGTCGGGATAGACGTAGGGCTGGCCCATGTTGTGGCGAAACGCGAACGCGGCGAGCGTCGGCATCTTCGCGAGCAGGCGGATGATCTGGATCGCGCGCACGCGCTCCTCTTTGATCTTGTTCGCGTCCGGGTAGAACGTCGAGAGCGCGCCGACCGACGCGACGAGCATCCCCATCGGGTTGGCGTCGTAGCGGAAGCCCTGCATGAAGTCCTTGACGTTCTCGTGCACGAACGTGTGAATCGTGATCTCCTGCACCCAGCCCTCGAGCTCGACCTTGTTCGGCAGGCGGCCGTTGATCAAGAGGTAGGCGACCTCGAGGTAGGTCGAGTGCTCGCACAGCTGCTCGATCGGATAGCCGCGGTGCTGGAGGATCCCGGCCTCGCCGTCGATGTAGGTGATCGAGCTGCGGCATGACGCGGTGTTCATGAACGCCGGGTCGTAGGAGAGCATCCCGAATTCGTCCGGGTCGACCTTGATCTGGCGCAGGTCCGTCGCGCGTACGGTGCCGTCTGTGATCGGCAGCTCATAGGTCGAGCCCGTGCGGTTGTCGGTCACGCTGAGCGTGTCCCTCGGTCCGACGCCGTTGCCGACCGCCGCCGGCGCCTGTCCCTGCGCGTGTGTCTCGGGGGTGCTCATGAGCTGGATGTCTCCTGTCGTGGGTTCTTTACCCGATTATGCGCGATCCCAGGCTCTGCGCCCGGCGGTCGGGCGAACCTTTTATGCGCACGTTATGCGTGCGCTCCGTAGCGGCTTTCGGTGGCCTCAACCTGGCCCTGGTAGTGGCTGCCGAGCTCGGCGTGCCCGTAGGGCTTGCGCGCGGGTGCGTCGAGCGTCATGAACGACAGCTGCGCGATCGGCAGTCCCGGGTAGAGCTTGATTGGCACGCGCGTGAGGTTGTTGAGCTCGAGCGTCAGCGTGCCGCGCCAGCCCGGGTCGCAGAACCCGGCCGTGGCGTGCACGATCAGCCCGAGCCGTCCGAGGCTCGACTTGCCCTCGATCCGCGCGACGATGTCGTCGGGCAGCTCGACGTGCTCGAGCGTGCGCCCGAGGCAGAACTCGCCGGGGTGGATCACGAACGGCTCGCCCGCGGGCGGCTCCACCTGCTCGGTCAGCCCGCGCGGAGGGTCGCGCAGGTCGATCGCCGTGATCTTGTGGTTGTGGAAGACCCTGAAGGAGCTGCCCAGGCGCAGGTCCACGCTCGCCGGCTGGACCATCGCCTGATCCCACGGGTCGATCTTGATATGGCCCTCGTTCACCAGCCTTGAGATCGTGCCGTCGGACAGGACCGAGGCGGGGGAAGGACTCTGGCTCATACGCGCGCGGATTCTCGCACGCCGCCGTGCCTCAGCGCGGCGCGAGTCGCCCGCGCGCGACGAGTACGCGCGTGCGCGCGGGCGAGGACGGCGCGGGGTCGCCGTGCGGACCGCGCTTGCGCGGCAGTCGCGTGCGTGGATGGTGCGGGCGGTGGGGGCTCGGACGCGGGCCGGTGCCGCCGTCCTGCCCAGGCTCGGTCTCGGGCGTCTGGTTGACCGCCCAGCGCACGATCAGGAACAGCGCGACGATCGGGATCTTCAGGAACACCATCAGCCAGACGAATGTCCACACTTCCATCGTCCGATCGTACTACCGATCGGGGCGTCCGTAGGGACCGGAGCGTCATCGTGTGGCGGCGTCCGATGGGAGGATGCCGCCACGGTGGCTCGAGTACGGCGGTGCACGACGGGGAGCGTCAGCTGCGCGGGGGTAGTGGGACGCCGCTGAAGCGGGTCATCTCGCCGAGCTCGCGCACGCGCGCTTCGATCTCTGTGTGCTCCAATCGCGAGACACGCTCGGTGCCGAACTCTTCGACATTGAACGAGGCGAGCGTGGTGCCGTGCGCCATCGCGCTGCGCATCACCTGTTCGTCGAGGGGTCCGTTGTGGGCGGCGATCGTGCCGATGAAGCCCCCGGCGAACGTGTCGCCGGCGCCGGTCGGGTCGAGCACGCTCTCCAGCGGATAGGCGGGCAGCGAGAAGAAGCCCCCCCGCGTGATCAGCGTCGCGCCGTACTCGCCTTGCTTGGCGACGACCGCTCCCGGTCCCCAGCCGATCACGGTGCGCGCGGCCCGCACGAGGTTCGGCTCGCCGGTGAGCATCCGCAGCTCGGCGTCGTTGAGCAGCACGCAATCGACCTTCTCGATCACGCGCACGAGCTGATCGCGGGCCGTGTCGATCCACAGGTTCATCGAGTCCAGCGCGACGAAGCGCGCGCGCTCGCACTGCTCGCGCACGCCCAGCTGCAGCTCGGGCTGAATGTTCGCCAGGAACAGCACGTCGCACGCGCGCGAGTCCTCCGAGAGCTTGGGGGCGAAGTCGGCGAAGACCCCCAGCTGGGTGTCGTCGGTGTGGGCGGTGTTGAGGTCGTAGTCGTAGTGGCCGCGCCAGAAGAAGGTCTTGCCGTCGGGGATGCGCTCGACGTCCCCGGTGTGCACGCCGGGCCGGGCGAGCGTGTTCATCTCCGCTTCGCCCCAGTCCTCGCCGACGGGGCCGACGACGTGCACGTCGGCGAAGAACGAGGAGGCGAGCGAGAAGTGCACGGCCGTGCCGCCGAGCATGCGCTCGCGCTCGCCGAACGGCGTCTTGACCGAGTCGAATGCGATTGAGCCCACCACGGTGATCGACATGGCGCGGGACCCTACCGTCTCGGCTCGCGCGAAACCTTCCTCACCGCGCGCCGTCCGCAGGCGAGGCGGCGCCCGGCCGGCCTATACGCTGCGCGAATGCCCACGATGCGCGCCATCCAGATGAGCGAGTTCGGCGGACCCGAGGTGTTGAAGCTCGCGGAGCTGGCGATCCCGACGCCGGGCGAGGACGAGGTGCTGATCAGGGTCGCGCGCGCCGGCGTGAACTTCGCCGACACGCATACGCGCACGAACTCCTACGTGCGCAAGGCGACGCTGCCGCTCGTGCCGGGCGGCGAGGTGGCCGGCACGATCGAGCGTGCCCCGGCGGACAGCGGCCTGGAGCCGGGTGCGCGCGTCGTGGCGCTGACGGGCACGGGCGGGTATGCGCAGTATGCGATGGCTCCGGCGGCGCACGCGTTCGAGATTCCCGCCGGGGTGGACGATGGGACCGCGCTGGCGCTGATCGTGCAGGGGACGACCGCGTGGCATCTGTATCGCACTGCCGGGCGCGTTGCGGCGGGCGAGAGCGTGGTCGTGCACTCGGCCGCCGGCGGGGTGGGCTCGCTGGCGACGCAGCTCGGACACGCCCTCGGGGCGGGCCGCGTGATCGGGACCGCCTCCAGTGAGAAGCGGCGCGAGCTGGCGGTCTCGCTCGGCGCGGACGTCGCGGTCGATCCGGCGCCGGAGGGCCTGAGCGAGCGACTGATCGAGGCCAACGGCGGGGAGCCGGTGGATGTCGTGTTCGACATGGCCGGCGGCGAGACGTTCGACGCGTCCTACGAGGCGCTGAGCCATTTCGGGCGGATCGTCGTCTGTGGCATCTCCGGTGAGGAGCCCAACAGCGTCTCCACGGGCTCGCTGCTGCGCCACTCGCGCGCGGTGGTGGGTTTCTACCTGTTTCACTGCCTGCGGCGGCCGGGGATGTTCGGCGAAGCGCTCGCGGACCTGTTCGCGCGCGTAGTGAGCGGCGAGCTGCGGGCGGTCCTCGGCGGCACCTACCCGCTGGCGGAGGCCGCCCGGGCGCAGATCGATCTGCGCGAGCGGCGTACGACGGGCAAGCTGCTGCTCGACCCCGGCGCCTGAAGCGCCGCTCCTCGAACGCCCGGAAAGCCGCGCGGGCGCCCGCGGCATGGGACGGTCCGCGGTCATATCCGGGCTCGTGCCCCCGGCCGGATAGGCTGCTGCGCGAGATGAGCAAGACGTTCGCCGAGCTCGGCCTGTCCGAGCGCACCCTCAAGGCCCTGCGCGACGTAGGTTATGAGACGCCGAGCCCGATCCAGGAACAGGCGATCCCGTCGGTGCTGCAGGGCCGGGACGTGATCGGCCAGGCGCAGACAGGCACGGGCAAGACGGCCGCATTCGGGCTGCCGATCGCCGAGTACGTCGATCCGGAGCTGCACGAGGTGCAGGCGCTCGTGCTGACGCCCACGCGCGAGCTCTGCATTCAGGTGACGCAGGCGCTGCGCACGTACGGGGCGCACAACGGCCTGGACGTGGTAGCGGTGTTCGGCGGCGCGCCGATTCGCACCCAGCAGGCGCAGCTACGCGCCGGCGGGCATGTCGTCGTGGGGACGGTCGGGCGCGTGCTCGACCTGATCTCGCGGCACTCGCTGGTGCTGCACGACTGCCGCTTCGTGGTGCTCGACGAGGCCGACGAGATGCTCGACCTGGGGTTCTTGGAGGACGTCGAGAAGATCCTTTCGCTCACGCCCTCGGGCCGGCAGACGGCGCTGTTCAGCGCCACGATGCCCCCGCCGATTCGCAAGCTGGCCGACAGGTATCTGTATGACCCGGTGCTGATCAAGGTCGAGGCGACCACGCTGACGATCGACACCGTGGCGCAGTTCCAGCTCCCGGTGGAGACGAAGGGCAAGCCGGACAAGCTCGTGGAGGTGCTGCGCGCGGAGAAGCCCGACCAGGCGATCGTGTTCGTGCGCACGAAGATCCGCTGCGATCAGCTGTTTCGCACGCTGCGCGACCGCGGCATGAACGTGCGCGCGCTGCACGGCGACATGAGCCAGGGTTCGCGCGACGGGGTGATGCTCGCGTTCAAGGGCGGGCGCGTGCCGATTCTGGTCGCCACCGACGTGGCGGCGCGGGGCCTGGACATCTCGACCGTGACGCATGTCGTCAACTACGACGTGCCCACCAGCCCCGACACGTACGTGCACCGCATCGGGCGCACTGGGCGCGTCGGTCGCTCGGGTCGGGCGATCACGTTCGTGGAGGATCGTCAGAAGCGCGAGCTGGAGGCGATCGAGCGCCACATCGGCATGTCGATCGAGCCGTGGCAGCCGGGCGCGGCGGGCGCGCCGACGCCCGTCAAAGAGCGCCCGCGCCGGCACTCCAAGCCGCGCGTGTCCAGCAAGCGCAGCGAGGACGAGCGCTATGTCAAGCTCGTGCTCGGCGGGGGCAGGCAGGCGGGATTGCGCGTGGCCGACATCGTCGGCGCGGTCACCTCCTCCGCGGGTCTCGACGGCGAGGCGGTGCGCGAAGTGCTCGTGCTCGAGCGCTTCTCCTTCCTCTCGGTTCCCGAGGCGGAGGCCGAGCGCGTGATCGGCGCGCTGGACGGTCGCGAGGTGCAGGGCAGGTCTCTCACCCTCGAGCGCGTCCCGGGTTAGTCCAGAACACCCTCAGCACAAAACCGTAAACGCGTCTGTCAGGAGGCTGTCATGTCGGCTCTCAGCAGCGTCACTTGGCAGTTCAGTCCCTTGATCTTTGGCCAGTCGCCATCGGCGCAGAGCACCGTGTCGATCTCCGGCCGTAGGTCCGCGGTGGCCAGGATGAGGGCATCGGGCATCGGCAATGACTTGCGTTTGCCGCGTAGCGTCGCGGCGCGGGCGGCGATTGGCTTGTCCACCGGTAGGAGATCCTTGACGAAGGTGTCGAAGAACCCCTCGACGGGCTCTTTGCGGTGGTGTCCGAGCGAGACGCCGGTCATGATCTCGGCGTAGCTGATCACCGAGGCCGTCAGGGGATGGCCGCCAACGATCTCCTTGAACTTCGCGACGGTGACTGTGTGCAGGGCGTCGTCGGCGTCCAGGAAACCGACGATGACCGTCGAGTCGAGCAGGATCAATCCCACTCCCGGCGCAATCCGCGCACAACACGACCGAGCTCTCCGCCCGTGTTCAGGCAGCCCGCGTACTCATCGATGAGGTCATCCACACGCGCGATCAGGATACGTCCACGCCCTTGGGCCTTGATCTGCACGATGTCCCCCTCGCGCAGCCCGGCCTCGCTGAACGCTCCGATCGGGATCGTGATCTGGTGCTTGCCCGAGACGCGTGAGCGTCCTGCTCCGCGCCTGGCGGCGCTTCTTGGTTCCTTTACATTTGTCGCCATGTGTAAAGGATAGCTCAGGGGCGCGCCGTGACGGCGGTATCGCGGCGCACGTTTATGAGTTGTTCGGTAGTGCTGAGGATTGCTTTCTGGCGGTGTTCGAGGACGCGGTGGCGCGTGCGAGCCGAGTTCTCGACTACGTCAACAGCTTGAAGCGAACGCCCAGCGTGCGGTAGGAGCGTGCGGCGCGACGATCGCGGGAGACGAGCTCGAGATCGTGCTCCAGCGCGGTCAGTGCGATCAGCCCGTCATAGGTCGCGCCGCCGCTGACGCCGGCTGCGGCCAGTCGGCCGGGCGCCGAGGCGAAGTCGCCTGCGTCCAGAGTGGCGTAGGTGGGTGGGAGGCGCTTGGTGAGGGCATCGACGACCGTGGCCGCGTCGGGACGGTTGGGGGTTGGCAGGCGGGTGAGGACACTGTAGGTCTCGGCGGCGACGTGCGCGATGGTCGTCTCGCAGGCTGCCAGCGCGTCGGCCGCGCCCTCGTGCGCCGGATGATCGCTCAGCAGGGCGGCGATCGTGACACTGCTATCCGCCGCCTGCTTCACCGGTGTTCGCGCACAGCTTCGAGCGTACGGCGAATGTCCTCGTCGGTGATCGGTGCGCCGGTGGCGGCGATGGACGGTCCGTGGGGTCCTATCACCAGCGTGGCCGGCTCGTGCGGCGCCGAGAGCTCCAGTCGCCCATCGACCACCTCGGCCTCCAGCGGCCTGTCTGGCGAGAAGCCCAGCTCGTCGCGCAGTGGCTTGGGAATCACCACCCGGCCCGCACGGTCGATTGGCACCTGCATGGCATAAGCCTACCATAGAGATGGCATGCACTGTCTTTGACGGGCACGCCGCTATCGTGGCCTGCTCACCCAGCCCGAGGAGGTACGCATACCGATGTCAACCGCCACGATCAACACGAGCGAGGGCGCGATCGCGTTCGAGCTGTTCGACGCCGACGCGCCGAAGACCGTCGAGAACTTTCGCAAGCTCGCCTCCGAGGGCTATTACGACGGGCTGACGTTCCACCGCATCATCAAGGACTTCATGATCCAGGGCGGCTGCCCGCAGGGGACCGGCACAGGCGGCCCCGGGTACACGTTCGAGGACGAGATCAACCCGCACAAGATCGTGCGCGGCGCGCTGGCGATGGCGAACGCGGGACCGAACACGAACGGCTCGCAGTTCTTCATCGTCACGACCGCCGCGGCGCCGTGGCTCGACGGCAAGCACACGGTCTTCGGGCAGGTGAGCGACGGGCTGGACGTGGTCGACAGGATCGAGGGCGTCGCCACCGACGGGTCGGACCGCCCGATCGAGCCGGTGGGGATCGCGACGATCGAGCTTTCGGAGTAGGAGGAGTAGCCTCTTCCTTACCGAGCGAACGAGGAGGATCAGTCGAGATGGCCACCGTCGAGCAGTTGCCCCACGCCCACAACGGTCTTGCACATGCAGGCGAGGAGATCGCGGTCGAGAACCCCGCGACGGGGCAGATCACCGGCACGGTGCCCGATCTCGGCGCCGCCGCAGTCTCCGAGATGGCGCGGCGCGCTCGCATCGCTCAGCCCGCCTGGGAGGCATATGGCTTTGAGGGGCGTGGGCGCATCCTCTCGCGCGCGCAGAAGTGGCTGATGGACAACTCGCAGCAGGTGATCGAGACGATCATCTCAGAGACCGGCAAGACCTTCGAGGACGCCTCGCTGGCGGAGATCTCCTACGCCGGCAACGCCTTCGGGTTCTGGGCCAAGAACGCGCCCGAGTACCTGGCGGACGAGCGCGTCAAGTCCGGGCAGCTGCTCGTGAAGGGCAAGAAGCTCACGCTGCGCTACCGCCCGCTCGGGCTGATCGGCGTGATCGGCCCGTGGAACTATCCGCTCACGAACTCCTTCGGCGACTGCATCCCCGCGCTCGCCGCCGGCAACAGCGTGATCCTCAAGCCCTCCGAGGTCACGCCCCTGACCTCGCTGTTGATGGCCGAGGGGCTGCGCGAGTGCGGGCTGCCCGACGACGTGCTGCAGATTGCCACGGGCCGCGGCGAGACCGGCGCGGCGCTCGTCGAGGAGGTGGACATGATCATGTTCACGGGCTCCACTCGCACCGGGCGCAAGGTCGCCGAAACCGCCGCGCGTAGGCTGATCCCGGCCTCGCTCGAGCTGGGCGGCAAGGACCCGATGATCGTCCTCTCCGACGCCGACCTGGAGCGCGCGGCGAACTTCGCCACCTACTACGCGATGCAGAACGCCGGTCAGACGTGCATCTCGATCGAGCGCGTCTACGTCGAGGAGCCCGCCTACGACGAGTTCGTCGCGAAAGTCTCCGACAAAGTCCGCGCGCTGCGCGTCGGCGCCCCGGCCGGGCCCGGCTCGGTCGAGGTCGGCGCGATCACGTTCCCGCCGCAGCTGGAGACGATCGAATCCCACGTCGCCGACGCGATCGACAAGGGCGCGCGTGTGCTCGCCGGAGGACACGCCGTCTCCGGGGGCGCCGGGCGCTTCTACGAGCCGACCGTGCTCGTCGACGTCGATCACACGATGAAGTGCATGACCGAGGAGACCTTCGGGCCGACGCTGCCGATCATGAAGGTCTCAGACGCCGAGGAGGCCGTGCGCCTGGCCAACGACTCTCCCTACGGCCTCGGCGCGTCGGTGTTCTCGCGCGACGTGGCGCGCGGCGAGCAGATCGCGCGCCGCCTCGAGGTCGGCGCGGCCAACGTGAACGACGCGATGATCAACTACACCGTGCTCGAGCTGCCGATGGGCGGCGCCAAGGCGAGCGGCCTGGGCTCGCGCCACGGGGCGGGGGGGATTCGCAAGTATTGCTCGCAGCAGGCGATCGTCGTCACGCCCAAGCTCGCGCTCAAGCGCGAACCGCACATGTACCCGTACAAGCGGCGTACATCGCGGTTGTTGGCTGGGGTGTTCAAGTTCTTGTACGGGCGAGGCAAGCGGGACTAAGCCACACCGTCGGGCGTAGGCTCGCGCAGCGAGATTCCGAGCAGTCGTTCGAGCTCGGGGATCGTCGTCTCCGCGCTCGTGTGGTGAATCGTGGCCATGCCCAGCTCCTCGGCGGGGGTGAGGTTGAAGGGGAGGTCGTCCACGTACACGCACGCCTGCGCGGGGACGCCCGCGCGCTCGGCGCCCAGCTCGTACATCCGCCGTGAGGGCTTGCGTATGCCCTCCTCGCCGGAGACCACGATGCCGTCGAACAGTTCCGCGAACAGGTCGTGCGGGTAGCGGTGCACGCCCCACGAGTTCGACACGAGCGCCGTTCTGATCCCCGCCTCGCGCGCGCGTCTGACCGCATCGAGCATCGCCTCATCGGGCGCCACGCCGGCGAACAGCCCGTCGATCAGGCCGTCGGGCTCTACCTCCAACAGCGTGGCGAAGCGCGTCTCGAACGCGGGCTCCTCCAGCTCGCCCTTCTCCAGCGCGATCAGCAGCTCCCGGAACTGCGGGTCGGCTTTGAAGCGTCCGCTCAGCGCCTGCGGGTCGATCCCGGCCCCCAGGCAGTACGCGTGGAAGGAGGCGAACAGGTTGCTCGTCAGCACACCGCCCCAGTCAATCAACAACGCTGTTCGTGGCTCAAGATCGCTGAGTTCCGTGCCGGTCAGATCAGTCATGGCCGAACGCCACTCCCTCTGCCTGATTCGCCAACTCGACGACCCCGTCGCCGAACTGCTTCAGGTACGGGTCGTCCGTGGCGCCCGCGACGGCGCGCTTGTAGTTGCCCTCCATGAACACGACCGACTTCCACAGCGCCAGCGTCGTGTACCAGCGCAGATCCGCCATCGAGCGCCCCGTGCGTCGCTCGTAGGACTCGATCAGCTCCCCGCGCGTGGGGAACCCCTCGCGGCGCGTGACCCCGCCCAGGTACTCGCGCATCCCGCCCTTCGGGTCCCCGCCCTCGGTCCACATCATGCACAAATAGCCGAGGTCCGCCAGCGGGTCGCCGATCGTGGCCATCTCCCAGTCGAGCACCGCCTCCAGATGGGCGGGCGGGGCCGGGGCGAAGATCGTGTTGCCGAGGCGATAGTCGCCGTGCACGATCGTCGCGGGCCCAGACTCGGGCATGTTTTGCGCCAGCCACTCGCCGACGCGCTCCACGGCCGGGATCTCACGCGTCTTGTTGATCTCCCACAGTCCCCCGAAACGGCGCACCTGGCGCTCCAGATAGCCCGTGGGCTTGCCGAACCCCTCCAACCCCGCGGCCTGCCAGTCGACCGCGTGGATCTCCGCCAGCGCCTCGATCAGCTCCTCGCCGATCTTACGCCGCTGCTGCGGGCTGTCCAGCGCCTCGGGGACGCTCGCGACGATCACCTCGCCCGCGATCCGCTCCATCACGTAGAACGGGCACCCGATCACGCCCTCGTCCTCGCAGACCGCCAGCACCGCCGGCACGCGCGCGGGGGTGTCCGCGAGCGCGCGCAAGAGGCGCGCCTCACGCAGGACGTCGTGCGCGCTCGGCGGCAGGGGGGGACGCGGCGGGCGGCGCAGCACGACCTCCGCGCTCGCGCGCTCGATCAGGTAGGTCACGTTCGAATGGCCCTCGCCGATCGGCTGGACCTCGATCTCGCCTTCCCCGAGCCCATGCGCGTCCAGAAAGGCCCGCAGCGGCTCGAGCACGAGCAGCGGCGGGCGTGCGTTGGCTTCAGCCTGCGCGTGCGTGCGAACGATGTCGTCGGGAGCCGTCGCCGTGGGCATGTGCGCAACGCTACCCGACAGATCGGGGGCGCGCCGGACCTCTCGCAGGCCAAAGCTGCCGCCGCACACCGTATTGTGCGGTCTCGGCGGCGATCGAATCGTCCGTATTTGCGGCAGGAGCCCTTGTGCGGCCCACGAAATCTCAGTAGCGACCGCAACCTAACTACTCCGAAGGTGTCTTAAGCGACCATGCTCAAAACCAAGCTCTCCCTCCCACTCCTGCTCTGCGCCGCCGTGATCGGCGCCGTCGCGAGTCTTCCCATCGTTCCAGCCCTCGCCTCCCACGGCGAGACCGTCTACTTCGAGGGCTCCACCGACCTGCTGAGCGCGGCCACCCGCCCGCACGCAATCGTCCAGCTGCAGGCGCTCGGCGTCAAAGCGCTGCGCGTCGAGCTCTCCTGGTATGACGTCGCGCCCGGCCAGCAATCCGCCGCCAAGCCCGCCTTCGACGCGACCAACCCGGCGAGCTACAGCTGGGGCGAATACGACGCGCTGATAGGCGAAGCGCAGCGGCTGCACTGGAAGGTGCTGCTGACCGTCACCTCGCCCGTGCCGCGCTGGGCCACGTCCAACAAGGCCAAGCCCTACGTCACGAGCCCCGACGACCTCGACTTCCAGCAGTTCATGACCGCCGTCGGACGCCACTACGGCACGAGCGTGCTGTACTCGATCTGGAACGAGCCCAACCACCCCGCGTTCCTGCGCCCGCAATTCACCTCGCGGGGTCAGCCGGCATCGCCGCGCATCTATCGCGGTCTCTACCAGTCCGGCTACGCGGGCCTGCAGGCCGCGGGGATCGCCCGCCCGCAGGTGCTGATGGGTGAGACCGCTCCGTTCGGCTATGACACCGTCAACGTGCGCAAGGAAGGCGCCCGGGCGCTGCTGCACGACGTCGCCCCGCTCGCGTTCCTGCGCAGCATGCTGTGCCTGAACACCAAGTACAGGAAATCGGGCTCCTGCGGCGAGCTGCAGACGGCCGGCTACGCCCACCACGCCTACACGCTGCCGGCCGGCCCCTACTACAAGCCACCGCAGCGCGACGACGTCACGATCGGCGGGCTCTCGCGCCTGTCGAACGCGCTCAACGCGGCCGCCCGTGCGCACGCGATCCCCGGCGGCGTGCCGATCTACCTGACCGAGTTCGGCGTGCAGAGCGTCCCCAACCGCGAACTCGGCGTCTCGCTGGCCAAGCAGGCGCAGTTCGACGCGATCGACGAGCGCATCGCCTGGAGCAACCCGCGCGTGGCCGCGTTCTCGCAGTACCTGCTCAAGGACGACCCGCTCGGCGGCAAGGCCGGATCGAGCGTCAACGGCGGCACCGTCGGCTTCCAGACCGGTCTCGATACGGTCGGCGGCAGGCCCAAGCCGCTGTACTCCAGCTGGCCGCTGCCGCTGACCGTCTCAAAGCACGGCCACGGCTACTCGCTGTGGGGCCTCGTGCGACCGACGCTCGGCTCGACCAAGGCGACGATCCTCGTCAAGCGCAAGGGCGCCAAGAAGTACACGACGCTGAAGACCGTCACGACCAACGCGCTCGGCTACTGGAGCCTCAACTCCTCGACCCAGGGCACGGCCTGGCGCGTGCGCTGGGTGAGCCCCACGGGGGTCAAATACGAAGGCTCTCCAATAGCCGCCTATTGATTGAGGGATCGGCCCGGCATCGTCTCCCTACGATTGGGGGACGATGCCGGAGCTATCCAAGGTCTCAGGGGCGTAGGCATGCCCGAGCTGCCCGAGGTCGAGATCACTGCGCGCCTGCTCGATCGGGCGCTGCGCGGCGCTCGCGTCGAGTCGGCGCTCGCGCCGGGCATCAACGCGCTGAAGACGTTCGACCCGCCGCTCGCGGCGCTGGAGGGGGAGACGATCACGGGGGTGCGCCGGCGGGGCAAGAACCTGATCGTCGACGCCTCCGGCGAGCTGGCGCTGCTGATCCACCTGATGTCGGCGGGACGCCTGCAGCTGTATGACAAGCGGGCGGGACCCCGCGATCGCACGTCCAGGCTGCTCGTGCGCGTACGTCCGCGGGAGGGTGAGGAGCGCGAGCTGCGCCTGCGCGAGTTCGGCTCAAAGCAGGCCGCCTGGGTCAAGCTGCTGCGCGCCGGCGAGCTCGACTCCGACGAGGCGCTGGCCAAGCTCGGCCCCGAAGCGTGGCCGGACCCACCTCCGCTCGCGGAGGTGCTGGGTGCACCCCGACCCCTGCACGCGCTGCTGCGCGACCAGCGCACGATCGCCGGCATCGGGCGCTCGTGGGTCGACGAGATCCTGTGGCGGGCCAGGCTCTCCCCCTACAAGCGCGGCGCGGACCTCGACGCCGGCGAGCTGACGCGGCTGCGCGAGGCCACGATCCAGACCCTCGGCGGCGCGATCGCCCACTACGAGCAGGCGATCCACCTGCCGATCCCCGACAAGCTGCCGATGCCCCTGCAGATCCACAGGCGCGAGGGCGAGCCCTGCCCGCGCTGTGCCACGACGCTGCGGGCCGTCCACTTCGAGGACTACGTGATCGCCTACTGTCCCGCGTGTCAGACCGACGGGCGCGTCCTCAAGGACCGGCGGCTGTCGCGGCTTTTGAAGTAGGTGTGTCGACCATGTACCGTGTTGTCGTCCTGCCCTGACCGCCTCCTAGAGTTCTCTCTTGACAAGTGGCGGAGTTGACGCTATGTTCTCTTGTGTTCATGGCCTCCTAACGGTGGGGGGCCGGGCACGATAGATCGGGTTTGGGTCGGTCCACTGGGTCGATGTCAAGCGCTTTGCAGGGATGTTTGGGGAGAGGGCCGGATCGTATGAAGAGGGGTAGTGGTTTTCGCGTGAGTCCGTTGGGGACATATGTGGTGGGAGTCGCCGCGTGCCCGTTTGGGCCCGTAGGTAGATGCCTCAGCATCGCTGATGCATCTCTCTCTCTCTCTCTCTCTCTCTCTCTTGTCCCTGTAGCGCTGCTGCTCTAGCGGCTGATTTTCCCCGCAGGGCGGTTCGTCCGGACTCTCTCTCGGGGGTGCGCGATGCCTGCTGAGACGGGCGTGCGGCGGAGGGCGTTGCGGGCGCGTGCGCGTGGCACGGGCGCCGCTCCGAGCGTGAAGGTGGCGGAGATGCAGCGCGCGCGGTTGTCGGCGGCGGCTGTGGCGACGATCGCGGAGTTGGGTTATGGCGGTGCGTCGGTCGCTCACATCACGGCGCGTGCGCGGGTGTCGCGGCGTACGTTCTATGACTTGTTCGCCAACCGTGAGGATTGCCTGCTCGCGGTGTTGGAGGACGCGGTGGAGCAGGTTTCTGGTGAGATTGCGGCGGCGGGCCTGACTGGACTGGTCTGGTGTGAGCGTGTGCGTGGGGGTCTGCTCGCGATCTTGTCGTTCTTTGATCGCGAGCCGATGCTGGCGCGGGTGTGTGTCGTGCAGGCGTTGCAGGGCGGCCCGCGGGTCTTGGCATGGCGTGAGGGGGTTCTCGCCGAGCTGGCAAAGGTCTTGGATCAGGGTCGGGGGGAGAGCTCGCGCTCGCGGGAATGCACGGCCCTGACCGCTGAGGGTCTGGTCGGCGCGGCGTTCGCGATCGTCTACGCGCGTCTTTCGACGAACAGGCGTCAGGAGCCGCTGTCGAGCTTGTTGGGTGAGTTGATGAGCTTGATCGTGCTGCCCTATCAGGGCTCGGCGGCGGCGCGCCGGGAACAGCAGCGCTCATTGCCGCCGCTGCCGCGAGGCGGCATGCGTGTGGCGCGGGAGCGCCCGCGGGGTGCGGATGTCGAGGCTGACCCGTTGCGGGACGTGCCGATGCGTTTGACGTATCGCACCGCACGGGTGTTGGAAGTCGTGGCTGAGCGTCCGGGGGCGAGCAACAGGCTGGTGGCCGAGCACGCCGGGATCTCCGATCAGGGGCAGGTCTCGAAGCTGTTGGCGCGCCTGGAACGCCTCGACTTGTTGCGGAACACGGGCGCAGGGCAGGCTCGGGGTGAGCGCAACGCTTGGGATCTCACATCGCTTGGTTTGCAGATTACGCGGCAGCTCAGTCTGAACACCCATCGCCAGAAGGAGACCGTCTGATGAGTTCGAGGAAAGTCGTGATACAGCTGGTCGCGCTCTGCGTATCGGTGGGAGTGTTTGCGCTTGCGAGCGCGCCTGCGTTGGCGGCGCGTGGGCATGTCTTTGGCAGTTCCTTCGGCAAACAGGGCTCCGGTGAAGGTCAATTCTCGAGTCCTTCCGGGATCGCCGTCAACGAAATGACCGGGAGGGTCTATGTCTCTGATGCGGATAACAATCGTGTGGAGTATTTCAGTGCTGCCGGTGTCTATGAAGGACAGTTCAACGGTAGCGGTAAAGGGTTGAACGAAGGCCAGGCGGCGCCCACGGGACAGTTCGCGAACCCCGAGTCGGTGGCGGTCGACAACTCAACGAGCCCGTCAGACCCATCGAAAGGCGACGTTTACGTCGTGGATACTGGTCATGTCGTGGTCGATAAGTTCAGTCCCACAGGCGAATATATCGGTCAGATAACGGGCACGGCCGTCACTCCTGTGGCCGATGAATTCGACGGCGTAGTCGTTGATGGTAAAGGCAGCTTGTGGGTCTACTACTGGAAGCAGAAAGTGGCCTTCGAGGGAGGAAAGTATGCTGCCGAGTTCACAGATGAAATGGAAAATAGTCTCATGTCGGAAGGCGTGCATGAACTTATCCGCAAATCATTTGGGGAAACCGAACCTGGGTTTGCTGTGGATTCCAAGGGTGACTTCTACATCAGAGGCAATTTTGAATTCGAAGCGTCGCGCAATATAAAACGGGTGGTGAAGGTCGATCCTCAGACAGGCGAACCCTTGAATAGGGAGGTGGGTGGGGCGCCGGCTGGTTGGGTGGCTGTCGAATCGTCGACTGATGATGCCTATCTTGGGAATGGTTTGTCTGTTGCGAGGGTGGATTCTGCGGGGGGTTTGGTCGAACGGTTTGGTTCTGGGCATCTCACGCAGGCGGGTGGTATCGCTGTCGATGCCGCGAGCAACGCGGTTTATGTGGTCGATGCCGCGGCTGATGATGTCGTGGTCTTTGTGTTGGAACCGCCTGGGGCGCCTACGCTCGAAGGCAGGTCGGTGAGCTCGATCGGCTCGAGCGATGTGGCGTTGTCGGGGGAAATCAATCCGCGTGGGGCGGGGACGGAATATCGTTTTGAATATGGTCGGTGTGTGACACTGGCGTCTTGTTCGACCGATGGTTATGAAACGAGGATTCCGGAACCGGATGTGTCGATAGGGTCCGGGTTTGACGTTGCGAGTGTCAGTGCGCATCCCAGTGGTCTGCTGCCGCGCACGTCTTATCACTTTCGTCTGGTGGCGCACAACGAACACGGGGTGGTTGATGGTGAAGAAAAGACGTTCACTACGCAACCGTCGGGTAGCGGGTTGGTGTTGCCCGATGGGCGGGCGTGGGAACTGGTCTCCCCGATCGATGCTCGGGGGGCTATCCCTCAACAGATCGGCGAATCAGCGGTGGAGCAGGCAGCAGCGGGTGGCGATGCCTTTACCTATCAGGTGTCCGCTCCGAATGAAGCCGATCCGCGTGGGTATGGTGAACCAGCCGGTTTGCAGGTGCTTGCCTCGCGTGGTGGGAGTGGGGGATGGTCCTCCACGGACATCGGGATGTCGAACAGCACACCGACGGGTATTCGGGTTGGTAGTGGTCATGAGTACCGGTTTTTCTCCGAAGATTTGAGTGTCGGTATCGCTGAACCGTCTGGTGCGTTTACTGTGCAGGAAAGCGGGGGCGTCAGCGAAGAATTCCCGGCAGGAACAGAACGCACGCCGTATGTACGTCATAATTCGACGTGTCAGACCGATCGCGCGAGGTGCTATGAGCCGTTGGTCACCGGCACACCCGAAGAAGGAGATGTCCCGCCGGAAACGATCTTCGGTGGCGCGCCGGAAGACCTCCAGGGGAATGCTAAATTTGTCGGTGCGGCTCGGGATGGCGGACACGTCGTGTTGCGCACCGACGTGCAGTTGACTTCGACCAAAGCCTCGGAAGGGTTGTATGAGTGGTCCGCAGCGATGCCTGCGTCTGAAAGATTGCAGTTGGTAAGCGTTTTGCCCGTGAATGAAAGCGGGAAAGCTGCCCCGAGTCCGTCGCTCGGCAACAGTGATGACATCTCAAGGGCGGCGAGGGGAGAGATCTCCGATGACGGGTCGCGCATTCTCTTCTCCGCGAAAGCGCCCGGGCAAGCAAACGAACACTTGTATATGCGTGACACGGCTGGCGGGGAAGGTGAAACGATTCGCTTGGACGTGGCCGAAGGCGGCTCGTCGGCTTCTCAGGCGTCTGCGGTCTTGCAGATCGCGAATAGTGACGGTTCGAGGGTGCTCTTCACGTCCCCGGGATCCAAATTGACGGCGGACGCGAGCAGCAGCGGAAATGATTTGTACGAATGTGACATGGTTGAGGTCGCGGTAGTGGGTGGGAGCGAGCTGAAGTGTGATTTGAGTGATTTGACGCCGGTGCCGGGGAATGGGGCACCGGGTGAAGGTGAAAGCGCCCAGGTGCAGGGCGCGGTGCTCGGGGCAAGCGAAGATGACGGCTACGTTTATTTTGTTGCCAATGGTGTGCAGGCGTCCGGAGCGAGCCCGGGGGACTGTGGGGTTGGCTCGCCGGAAGGCGAGACGTGCAGTTTGTATGTTCGTCATGATGGTGTGACGAGCTTTATCGCCACGCTGGCCGGGGGAGACAATCCGGACTGGAGCACAGTCCTCTCACGTGAGACGGCGCGCGTGTCACCGAACGGTGAGTGGTTGGCATTTATGTCCGAAAGATCGTTGACTGGTTACGATAATCGTGATGTGAAGAGCGGGTTGCCGGATGAGGAGGTGTATTTGTATAACGCCGTCTCGAATAAGCTGGTGTGTGCTTCGTGTGATCCGACGGGTGCGCGACCCACGGGTGTGGAATACGCAAAGATCAATGATGAACTGACCGGTGGTGATCGTGTCTGGGAACTACATCAATGGTTGGCTGCGGATCTCCCGAGCTGGACAGCTTTTACAACTACGACGGCTGCGTTGCATCAACCGCGGTTCCTGTCGGATGAAGGCCGCTTGTTCTTCAACAGCGCCGGTGGGCTTGT
>DASXKH010000064.1:0-2637 GCA_036496915.1 Solirubrobacteraceae bacterium | reverse complement strand
GTCGAAGATGTGAGGGAGGGTGTGGGCGGCGAAGCCAGGCCCGTCGTCTGATATTTCAAGCTCGACGCCGTCGTGCACCCGCGCGAGGCGGAGGTGTACGCGCTCGTGGGCGTTGCGGATTGCGTTATCGAGCAGGTTCGTGAGGATGCGCGCGACGGCCGTCTCGTCGCTGTGGAGGATGACCGGTTCGTCTGGCAATTCCACCGCGATGGTGCGTACGACCGCGGCCGGGGGCGTGGCGATGGAGTCGACGGCGTGTTGGGCGGTTTCACGGATGTCGAACGGTCGTTGGTGGTGTGGCTCGGGCGTGTACTCGAGTCGGCTGAAAGTGAACAGGTCGCTCACGAGCCGGTCGAGGTGCGCTGCCTTCTGTTGTGCGCGCGGAAGTGCCCCTTGGTCGCCGATCCCGAGCTCGAGCGCCTCGAGGGAGCCTCGCAGCGTGAACAACGGCGTGCGTAGGTCGTGCGCGATCGCGGTGATCAGGAAGTGCCGCTCGTGCTCGGCAGCGCGGGCAGCGCGGACTGCTTCGGCGAGGCTGCGGGCCATACCGTGCTGCGCTTCGCCGACGACGGCGATCTCGCGGACGGGACTGAGCACACGGTCGATCTCAAGGTCGCCGGCGGCGATCTGTTCGGCGCCGCTGGCGAGCTGCGCGAGCGGACGAGCGATCCAGCGCCGTACCGCCATGCTCGCCGCGATGATCGCGGCGAGGAGTGCCGCCAATCCGGTCGCCAGCGCGGCGATCCAGGGGACCGCGGGGTTGCCGCGGGGAATCAGCAGGGTTGCCACGAGATCTCCGTCGTGGATGTTGATCTGCTGATAGCGCTTCGCGTTGGCTGCGGTCGGGGCGTCTGCGGGCTTGAAGTTGGGGGTAGCGGCAAGGCTGGTCCGGTCGGTTCGCCGTCGCGGCGCTGCATGCCTTGCGTCGCTACTGGTGGCTGGCTTCTCGCGCGAGGACACGGTAGTTGCGCCACCGGGCTGGTTGTCGTGGGCCGACTCGAGGTGCGCGGGCACGCCGAGGCGCCGGAGGCGAGCGACTGCGGCTGCAAGCCATGCGGGGCTGAGCGACCGTGGGCGGGCAAGGACCCGTTCGCCAGCGCCAACCAGTGAGCGTTGTTGGTTGTTCTGTACGTCGCCGGCGATCACCCAGGCGGCGGCTCCGGCGCCGGCGGGCGCGACCATCAGGAGTGCGATCAAGATCGCCAGCCAGCGCCCAAACGGTATCTTCGCCCGCTGCGAGCTCATAGGGTTTCGGGGGGGTCGAAGCGGTACCCGATACCCCACACGGTGACGAGCAGCTCGGGCGCCGCCGGATTTTGCTCGAGCTTCTCCCGGAGCTTGCGGACGTACACGGATACGGCGCTGCGGTCACCCCAGCTGCCCCAGATCCGCTCAAACAGCTGGTCGTGGGCGAGTACCTGATGAGGGTTTTCGACGAACACCATCAGGAGATCAAATTCGCGCGCGGTCAGCGGAACGGGCTGGCCGTGGGCGCGCACCAGGCGGGCGCTGCGGTCGATCTCGATCGGCCCGAACTGCAGCGCGCGGCTCGACTGGATCGCGCGCCCGCGGCGCAGCACGGCTTTGACGCGTGCTACGACCTCGGCTGGTGTGGCTGACTTGACGATGTAGTCGTCGGCGCCGAGCGCGAGCCCGCGTAGCTTGTCGGCGTCCTCGCCGCGGGCGGATAGGAACAGAATCGGGACATCCGAGCGCTCGCGTACGCGCCGGCAAAGGTCGAACCCTGACCCCCCTGGGAGCATGACGTCCAGCAGCACGCAATCGACACCGTCGGTCGCGAGCGCCTCCGCCGTCGCGCTGTCGCCCGCCGCTCGTACCCGGAACCCTTCGGCCTCGAGAAAATCAGCCAGCATCTGAGCCGTTTCGGGATCGTCTTCGACAACTAGCACGCTCGTGGGGTCCACCGCGTTGCAGTGTCGCGCACCGCATCTGCTGGTTGATGAGACTTTCGGCGGATCTTCATGACTGCTTCGGAGCTGCGCAAGGCCGGGGTGCTGCAGTGGTGCTGTGCCGTCAGCCACCCGCAGCCCCGGGCGAGCAGCGCCACCCTGACAGCGCCCGATCAGGACGCGCGCCGGCTCGCGGCCGGGATGATCATCGAACCCCGAGGAGAAATGATGGAGGACAGGCACGGCTGTGACGGGAGCCACCCCCTGGCGGTCGCCGCGAATTCGGTCCCGGTTTCGCGGCGCGATCTCATCGCTCGCGCTCTCGCCGCCTCGTCGTTGGTGGTGCTCGGGGTGCCGCCTCGGGCCAATGCCGCCGTGAGAGCCCGACCACTCATCGTGAGGGAGGGCCTCGTGGATGGACCTGTGAACGTGCAGGTCAGCCACGGCGGGATCCCCGGCCGCGGCCACTCCGAGCCATCGCTAGCGGTAAACCCACGCGATCCCCGAAATCTGCTCGCCGCATGCTCGTGGGGTCCGAACGCATATGTCTCGTTCGACGGCGGGCTGACCTGGCGCGACGGCGGCGCGCTGCGACTCCCACCACAAAGTGGGGGCGGCAACATGTCCGTCGCCTTTGACGGCAGCGGCCGCGGCTTCGTGTGCGGGTCCTTCGGCGCGGCTGCAGGAACCGAGGTTCTCGTCTGGCGCACCGAGAATGGCGGCCGCA
>DASXKH010000063.1:0-15103 GCA_036496915.1 Solirubrobacteraceae bacterium | reverse complement strand
GCCGCCACCACCCCCGCAAAGATGATCGTCAGCCCGTACCCACCGGCGTCGACCACCCCCGCCTCGCGCAGCGCCGCCAACAGCTCCGGGCTGCGCTTGACCGAGTCCTGCCCGGTAGTCACCGCGCGCTCCAGCGCGTCAGCGATCGCGACGTCCTGCGTGGCCGGATCGGTCGCCGGGCCCAGGCGCGTGTCCAGCGGACTGTGCGCGACGTCGGTCATGATCCTGTGCGCCATCTCGCGGGCGACCGTCAAGATCGTGCCCTCCGCGGGCTCACGCACGGACGCATAGGCCCGGTCCGCGGCGTTGGCGAGCGCCGCGCCGATCAGGGTCGCGTCGATCAGCTGACCGGGACGCGAGACGAGCTCCTCGGCGGCGCCGCGGATCAGTTGCGAGAGAATCACCCCCGAGTTGCCCCGCGCCCCCAGCAGCGCGGCGCGGGCGACCGACTGCACGATCTCCTCGCGTCCGATCTCATCGATCGTGCGCTGATGACCGTTCGCGCCCTGCAAGCAGTCGAGCTCGTCCAGCACCGCGCGCAGCGTCAGCGCCATGTTGTCGCCGGTGTCCCCGTCGGCGACGGGAAACACGTTGAGGTCGTTGACCTCCTCGCGGCGGGACTCCAGATGCGCCAGCGCTCCTGCCACCGCCGCGCGAAAACGAACCAGGTTGGTGTCGCTCACTGCGTTAGGTCATATCAGGTCCGCCGGAGACGAGCCTTTGCGCAACCCTGCGAGTCAGGCGGCCTTCGTTACCTTGCCGGCTTTCAGACACCGCGTGCATACGTATACGCGCCGCGGCGCCTTGCCGACGAGAATCCGCACCTTCTGCAGGTTCGGGTCGAAGCGGCGCTTGGTCGCGACCATCGAGTGGCTGCGGCTCTGACCGAACGCCGGGCCCTTACCACAGCTGTGACATACCTTGGCCATCGCGTCGGGAGTGTAGCCGACGCGCTCAGGCGACACGGCTCGGGACATCGCCCAGCTCAATGCGCAGCGCCGCCATTCGCAGCACCGCCTCGGCGGCATGGCGTCCCTGATCGCGCTTGCCGCCGCCGGCGCGCGCGAGCGCCTGCTCTATCGTCGCGCACGTGAGCACGCCGAACGCGCACGGCACGCCGGTGTCGAGTGAGACCTGCATCACTCCGCGCGCGGTCTCGGCGCAGACGAAGTCGTAATGGTCGGTCTCCCCTCTGATCACGGCGCCCAGGCAGACGACGCCCTCGTAGCGGCCCGACTCGGCGGCGTAGCGTGCGGCCAGCGGGAGCTCATAGGCGCCGGGCACGTCGAACACCGCGACGTCCTCGTGTCCGGCCTGCGCGAACGCCTCGCGCGCGCCGCTCACCAGCCGTTCGGCAAGGTCCTCGTAGAAACGCCCGACGACGATCGCGTAAGCGTCGCTCATCGCTCGGGCTCCTCCTCCGCGGCGTCGTGGGCGCGCTCGGAGTGCAGCATCTCCGCGTCGAGGTTCAGTCCCTGGTGATGCAGGGTGTGACCCATTCGCTGCGCCTTCGTGCGCATGTACTCCTCGTTGTGCGGGTTCGGCGCGTGCTCGATCGGGACCTGCGCGCTGACCGACAGGCCGTAGCCCTCCAGGCCCTTGATCTTCTTCGGGTTGTTCGTGAGGATGCGGATCGAGGACAGTCCCAGGTCGGCGAGGATCTGCGCGCCGATCCCGTAGTCGCGCAGATCCGCGGGCAGGCCCAGTTGCAGGTTGGCTTCGACGGTGTCCAGACCGTCCTCCTGCAGGCGGTATGCCTTGAGCTTGTTCAGCAGTCCGATCCCGCGACCCTCCTGGGCCAGATACAAAAGCACCCCCTCGCCCTCGGCCTCGATCATGGCCAGCGCCGACTCGAGCTGCTCGCCACAGTCGCAGCGCAGCGAATGGAACACGTCGCCGGTCAGGCACTCGGAGTGCACGCGCACGAGCACGTCGCTGCGGCCGGACACCTCGCCCTTGACGAGCGCCACGTGGTGCTTCTCATCCACCAGCGAGCGGTAGCCGACGACCTCGAACTCGCCATGCGCGGTCGGCAGGTGCGCCGCGGCGACACGTTCGACGAGCTTGTCGTGGCGGCGGCGGTAGGCGATCAGATCGGCGATCGTGATCATCTTCAGCCCGTGCCGCGCGCAATAGCCGGCGAGATCCCCGACGCGCGCCATCGTGCCGTCGTCGTTCATCACCTCGCAGATCACCCCCGCGGGGTTCAGGCCCGCCAGCCGTGCGAGATCGACCGCCGCCTCGGTCTGGCCGGTGCGCTCGAGCACGCCGCCCGAGCGAGCCTTCAACGGGAAGATGTGCCCGGGCTGGACGAGATCGCGCGGATGGGTCTTCGGGTCGATCGCCACCTGGATCGTACGCGCGCGATCGTGCGCGGAGATCCCCGTCGTCACTCCCTCGCGCGCCTCGATCGAGACGGTGAAGGGCGTCTCGAACGACGATTCGTTCTTGGCGGCCATCAGCTCGAGCCCCAGCTCCTCGCAGCGCTCGGGGGTGAGCGACAGGCAGATCAGCCCGCGCCCCTCCTTGGCCATGAAGTTGATCGCCTCGGGCGTCGCAAACTGCGCCGCCAGCGTCAGGTCGCCCTCGTTCTCGCGGTTCTCGTCGTCGCACACGACCACCATCCGCCCCGCGCGGATCTCCTCCAGCGCTTCCTCGATCGTCGCGAACGGGGTGGTGGTCGCGTCTGTCTTGTCCGTTGTGGTTGTCTTGGGCTGGGTCATACGTGCGCCTCCAATAGTCGCTCAACATGCTTTGCCAGCACATCGACCTCCAGGTTGACCCGATCCCCAACCGCCATGCCCCCCAAGTTGGTGCGCTTGAGCGTCTCCGGTATCAGCGAGACCTCGAACCCGTCCTCATGCAGCGCGCTGACGGTCAGGCTGACGCCGTTGACGGCAACGGACCCCTTCTCCACGAGATAGCGCGCCACATCGGACTCGACGTCGATCCTCAGCACGCGGGCGACCGACCCCTCCTCACGGATCTCACGGACGAGGCCGGTCCCGTCGACGTGGCCCTGCACGACGTGCCCGCCCAGACGCGCGTCGGCGCGCAGCGCCAGCTCGAGGTTGACCTGCGCTCCGGGCTCGAGCGCGCCGAGCGCGGAGCGCCGCAGCGTCTCGACCATCGCCTCCGCGGCGAACCCCCCGTCGCGAATGTCGATCGCGGTCAGGCACACGCCGTCGACGGCAACCGAATCACCCTGCGCAAGCTCGCTCGCGAGGCGGGTCCCAATCCGCAACCTCGCGCCCTCGTCGCTGCGCTCAAGTGCGGTCACGCTGCCGAGATCCGAGATCAGGCCGGTGAACACGACGTTCGCTCGCCTACCACTCACGCAGTCGCGCGCTGATCAAAAGATCCTCGCCGACGCGCTCGCATTCGCAGGTCAGCGCGCGCAGCGCCTCGGAGATCCGCTCGACGCCCTTGCCCTCCAGCGGATCTCGCGCGGCGCTCCCGCCGAGCAGGAGCGGCGCCAGGAACAGGCGAATTTCGTCGATCTCGCCCGCGTCCAGGAACGCGCCCGCCAGGTGCGGACCGCCCTCCAGCAGCGCCGAGGAGACGCCGATCGCTCCGAGCTGGTCGAGCGCCGAGCGCACCCGTGCCGGCTCATTCTCGCCGGTCGCGACGAGCACCTGCACCCCGGCGGCCTCCAGCGCGTCGGTGTCGGCACGCGCCGCAGCGCGAGAGACGACGACCGTGAGCGGTATCTCGAGCGCCGCCGACACCAGCCGCGAGCCGGGCGAGAGGCGCGCGAGCGAGTCGAACACGACGCGTCGAGGCTGGGATCGCTCGAGCTCGTCGGCGATGCCGTCCGGGCGGGCGGTCAGCCGCGGGTCGTCGGCCAGCGCGGTGCCGATCCCGACGACCACCGCGTCGACCGAGGCGCGCCACTGGTGAGCGAGCTCGCGGCTGCTCTCGCCGCTGATCCATTGCGAGTCGCCCGTGCGCGTGGCGACCTTGCCGTCGAGCGTCATCGCGGACTTGAACAGCACCCACGGCCGTCCGACGCGCGCGTGCTTGCGGAACGCCTGGTTGAGCAATCGCGCGCCGGTGGCCAGCTCGCCGCCTACTAGCACGACCTCGACGCCCTCGTCGCGCAGGATCCCCAGCCCGCGTCCGGAGGCCTTCTCGGTGGGGTCGTCCGAGCCGACCACAACGCGCCTGATCCCCGACTGCACGATCGCGTCGGTGCACGGCGGCGTCTTGCCCTCGTGACAGCAGGGTTCCAGCGACACGTACAGCGTCGCCGCGCTCAGGTCGGCCAGGCCACAGGCCTCGATCGCGTTGACCTCGGCATGCGCTCCGCCGAACCGTTCGTGCCAGCCCTCGCCGAGCACCTCACCGTCGCGGGCGATCACCGCGCCGACGACCGGGTTCGGCTTGACCACGCCGGCGCCGTTGCGCGCAAGCTCGATCGCACGGGCCAGGTGCTCGGAGTCGGTGTCCGTGCTGGTGGTCATCTGTACATCCAGGATAACCCGGCGCCGACCGGGGACCTGCCCGGGTGGGGAGTCGCATGCGTATTCGGTGGCCTGCGTCGCATGCGACGCAGGCGGCAGGGCCGCATGCGGCCCTGCCTGGGAACCGCGCATGCGCGGTTCCCCCGGACGGTGCATGCACCGTCCGGTCGAGAGGGCGCATGCGCCCTCTCGCGGGGCGCGCATGCGCGCCCCGTCCCCGATCTCTCCTCAATGCCCACAACGACCCCCGTGCAGGCGATAGATCGTCATGTACGGCCCCGGGCGCTCGTAGGCGAGTGGGTAGTAGTCGAAGCTCCAGTCGAAACCGAACGCGACCGGGCCCTTGCCGGAGGCGTAGGGCGAGGCGCGGTAGACGACTTCACCCTGTCGCTCCAGCGCACGGTAGTAGGCGATCGCAAGCGGCACCGCGTGCGGGTCGGCGAACGCGCGCCCGGACTCGGTCGAGCCGCTGAGCACCCAGCAGTAGCCGTGCGCGCGGTAATAGTCGATCAACGCCGGGGCGAGCGTGCGCTCGTAGCCCTCGATGCCGATCCTCGCGCCGGCGCTCGCTTGCAGGGCACCTGTCTTCGAGACGCGCGAGATCAGCGACGGGTACTTGTTCCAGCGCGTTCCCCACTGGTCGGGCGCCACGGGCTCGACCACGATCGGGGCGCCGGCGGGAATGTGCGCGAGCATCCAGGCGCGCGTCAGGTTGCGCGTGTCCGCGCGCGCCAGGGTCCGGCCCGCGTGGACGCTGTACACGAAGCCCTGCGCCAGCAGCGCCGCGACGAGCAGCGCGGCCGCTGCGAAGCGCAGACGTGGCCTGCGACGGGCGAGCGCATCCACGAGCTGCACCGCGAACAGCGCCGCGAGCAGGCACAGGATCGGGAAGATCGGCAACAGCCAGCGACCGAAATAGCGGCCCTGCAGACCCATGAACGCGAGATACAGCAGCGGCGCGGGCACGAGCGTCCAGCCGAGCGCGCGCTCGCGCCACCACACGCTCACGGAGCCCCCGAGCGCCGCCAGCGCCGGCACCCAGCCGAGGCCCCACGTGAGCGTCCACAGGTAGTAGGCAAGCCCACCGTCGCGGGGCGCGCCCAGCTTGCCCTGCGCTTCGGCCGAGAGCGTGGACTGGTGCACCAGTTCGGTGAGAAAGTCCGTGTAGTCCAGGAGCGCATAGGGATTCGCGAGCAGGAACCCCGTCAGCGCCAGCGCTCCCGCCAGCACGATCCCGCCGACCGCGCGACGCCCGGCGCGCGCGGACCCGAGCTGGGGCGCGCTCTGCAGGTAGCTCGCCGCGACGGCCGCCAGATATGGCACGAGCACGATGCCGGCCGTGTACTTGGTCGCGCACGCCAAGCCCAGGCCCAGGCCCGCGAGCAGGTGATCGCGGGCGCGACCTTTGCGCAAAACTCCGGCGCTCCCCAGCAGCGAGAGGGTGAGCGGTGCCAGCGTGGGCACGTCGTTGAGCGCCAGGTGCGCGTAGAAGACGGGCAGGAACGCGACCGCCTCGATCGCTGCGGCGAGCAGGCCGACGGCGCGACCGAACAGACGCGCGCCGGTCGCATACAGCAGCCACAGCGCCAACGTCCCGAGCACGGCCGCGGCCACTCGTGCGAGCGTGTACACGTCCGCCGGGTGCATGGCGATCGCTTTGCGAGCACCGGTCGTACCGCCGTAGGCGATCGCGAACAGGTAGTGCAACACATAGGTGTAGGCGGGGGGGTTGGCGAAATACCCGGGGTTCAGGTTGTGCCCGAACATGGCGATCGCATGCGGCACGAAATGGTCGGCCTCGTCCGCGTTGTAGGCGTAGGGCAGTCCCTGCCGAACCCCCCACAGCCGCAACGCGAGCCCGCCCGCGAGCACGACCGTCAACCCGGCCCACGCCCAGCGGCGCGCACGCTTTAGGCCATCGTCGCGATCGCCACCTTCATCACGCTGTCCGCCGGCACTCGAAGAGCCGTTCCACACGCCTCGCATCGCCGGATCGATGTCTTCAGCCGCAGTTGTCATAGACCGCGTAGTAGCGGCTCGTGTAGATGCGGCGATAGCCGGCCTGCGGGACCTGATCGCGAGGATCGTCGCCGAGATCGACGATCGCCTCGAAGAACACGGCGCTGCCGAGCGGATAGACCGCGACGCTGCCGGCGTTCAGCCGATCCTGCAGCTGGTGGCCCCCCCGTTTGGCGTCCGCGCGCGCCTGGCTGCGCGCGACGATGTCGTGCTGGCCCACGCTGTCGAGGATCCAGCGCGCGTCGGGGATCAGCTTGTTGTCCGGCAACGAGAGCAGCGGGCAGCGCTTCAGCGCCGCGTGCACGCGCGGATTCGACAGCGCCGCGACCAGGCCCTCGTGGAAGTCATCGTGATAGGCCAGGGTCGTGCGCAGGCTCGAGAGGCTGAGCGTCGTGGCGACCGACACCCCCCCGTACAGGACCAGCGCGGTGGCGCCGAGCAGCCAGACTCTGCGCAGCGCGGTTTTCGGGCGCAGCATCGCCCAGCCGCCGATCGCGACGGCGCAGAACAGCAACATCACGATCGCCGCGCCCAGCAGATAGCGATCGATCACCGACGCGCCGGCGGCGCCCTCGGCGACGAACACCGCGAACAGCAGGATCAGCGCCGCGAGCGGGGTGAGCACGCGCCGGGGAGCCAGCCACACCGCGATCGGCAGTCCCAGGAGCACGCCGAGGACCACCGGGAGCTTGTCGATCCGCACGCCGAACGTCCACACCGACGCCACCACGCTCGAGAGTCCCTTGGTGCGTTCCAGTTCCTGAGCCAGGCCCGCGGTGGCGTGCAGCGAGTACAGCGGGTCGCCCGTCACCACGCCGTCCACGGCCAGCCAGATCACGGGCCCGATCAGGGCGAGCCCCAGATACAGCAGCGCTCGCGAGAGCGACATCGGCGCCCGCCCGCCGGCCGCTCGGAGATCCCGTCGATCTCCGAGCGGTGGCCATACGCACCACAGCCAGTACGCCCCGCTCAGCACCCACGCGTCGGGGCGCAACAGCCCCGCGCCCGCGAGCAGGACGAGCACGGCCGTGCCCCGTCGCGGGCGCTGCACCTCGAGCACGATCGCCCACACGATCAGCGCGACGTAGCTGATGTCGAGATAGCCCTGCGCGGACAGGTTCTCGATGAAGAACCGGCTCAGCACGAGCAGCGCCGCGAACAGCCCGACGACCGGGCCGAAGCACAGCCGTCCCAGCCTGTACATGCCCGCGACGACCGCCACGAACGAGGCGATCGACCCGAGCACCATCAGCCGCGCGCCGCCTTGCCCGAAGATCGAGCAGACCATCCCGAAGGCGATCGCCAGCGGATGCTCGGTCGGCCCGCGATACACGCGGAAGTCGGGCAGATGCAGGTGCAGCAGATCCCGGCCCCACAGCAGCGCGTAGAACGAGTCGTAAGTCGGGTAGGTCGGATAGGCGAAATAGCCCACCAGCGCGCCGACGCACAGCAGCGCGAACCCGATCTTCGCCCACGTCGAGGAATCGACCGCGCGCAGCCGCCGCAGCGGAGTCGTGTCCTGCCGCGGCTTGCTTAGCGTCGCGCTGGCCATCGGTCGCAGAGCCTATCCTTGCAAGCAGCCGCCCTGACGAGGAAGCCGCGCGGGGTAGGGTTCACCCAAAGTGAAGCTCATCATCCAGATCCCCTGTTTCAACGAGGCCGAGCAGCTGCCGGGCACGCTCGCCGACCTGCCGCGTGAGGTGGACGGGTTCGATGTCGTGGAGTGGCTGATCATCGACGACGGCTCGACCGACGCCACGATCGCCGTCGCGCGCGCCGGCGGCGTCGATCATCTGGTGCGCCTGACCAACAACAAGGGATTGGCCGCGGGCTTTCAGGCCGGCATCGACACCGCCCTGAAGCTCGGCGCCGACGTGATCGTGAACACCGACGCCGACAACCAGTACTACGGCCCGGATGTCTCACGGCTCGTAGAGCCGATCCTCGACGGCCGCGCCGACATGGTCGTCGGCGACCGCGAGGTCAGCGGCATCGAGCACTTCTCGCCGCTCAAGAAGACGCTGCAGCGCCTCGGCTCGTGGGTCGTGCGCCAGGCGTCCTCCACCTCGGTGCCCGACACGACCTCGGGCTTTCGCGCCTACAACCGCGAGGCCGCTATCCAGATGATGGTCGTCTCGCGCTTCACCTACACCCTGGAGACGATCATCCAGGCCGGCAAGCTGCTGGTCGCCGTCGACCACGTCCCGATCCGCACGAACCCCAAGACGCGCGAGTCGCGCCTGTTCCCCTCGATGGGCGCCTACGTGCGCCGCAACACGATCTCGATCTTCCGCATCTACGCCCAGTACGAGCCGCTGCGCGTGTTCTGGAGCCTCGCCCTGCTGATGGGCCTGCTGGCGGTCGGCGTGTGGATTCGCTTCGTGCTCGCCTACGCCGAAGGCAACGGCAAGGGCCACGTCCAGTCGCTGATCCTCGGGGCCGTGTTGTTCATCGCCGCCGTGGTGCTGTGGGCGCTCGGTGTGATCGGCGACCTGCTCGCCGCCCAGCGTGTGATGACCCAGCGCACGTTCGAGCGTGTGCGCCGCATCGAGCTGCAGCTGGGCGTCGAGCCCTCCCATTACGAAGCCAACACCGCACCGGCAGCGGCGCCCGAGCGCGAGACGGTGAGGGTATGAGCGCGGGCGGCGTGACCGTCTCCCAGGAGGGGATCGTCACCGGCAACACCTACGACAAGTACGGCTCGACCAATCCGCTGGTGCGGCGCATGATGGCCGGGTTCGAGGGTTCGCTCGACGAGCTCCTCAACCGTGCAGACCCCCGTTCGCTGCTGGACGTCGGCTGTGGCGAGGGCGTGCTCGTGCACCGGTGGGCGCAGCGTCTGGGCGAGAGCCGGCGCATCGTCGGGATCGATCTGGAGGAGGAGTCGATCCAGGCGGGCTGGGAGCTGCGCACGGCGCCGAACCTCGAGTATCGCGTCATGGGGGCCGAGAGCCCTGTGCCGTTCGCCGAGAACGAGTTCGACCTCGCGACGGCGATCGAGGTGCTGGAGCACGTCCCCGATCCCGAGCACACGCTGAGCGAGATGGCGCGCTGCGCCGAGCGCCACCTGCTCGTCTCGGTTCCACGCGAGCCGCTGTGGCGGATGCTCAACATGGCCCGCGGCGCGTACTGGCGCGAGCTCGGCAACACCCCCGGCCATCTCAACCACTGGTCCAAGCGTGCGTTCACCGATCTGCTCTCGCGCTACGGCGAGGTGACCGGGGTCCGTTCGCCGTTCCCGTGGACGATGCTGCTCGTTCGCCTGTAAGGCCCGTGTCGCGAGCACCCAGGCCCGACGCCTCGCCGGTCGCGGACAAGACCGAGACGCCAGGGAGGCCGGCCTCGCCGGACGCCGGGGACGGCCGCTCGCCGCGCTCCTACGGCAGCGGCGCGAGGATCCTGTCGATCGGCATCGCCGCGACGGGGCTGCTGACGTTCGCGTACTTCTCGATCTCGAGCCACGTGCTCGGCGAAGAATCGGCTCAGCGCCTGGACGTGCTGTGGTCGGTGATGTTCGTCGTCATCTCGGTGATCTACCGGCCGATCGAACAGCTGCTCTCGCGCACGATCGCCGACCGGCGCGCGCGCGGGCAGGCCGAGCATCCGCTGCGCGTCCCGATCGCGATCCAGGCGGGCTTCGCGCTGGCGTTCCTGGCGATCGCGCTCGCGCTGCGCGAAGAGCTCGTCGATCACGTCTTCGACGGCTACAGCGCTCTGTACTACGTGCTGGTGGTGGGCACGCTCGCCTATGCCGCCAGCTACTTCGCCCGCGGCTGGCTGGCGGGACACAAGTACTTCGCCCTCTACGGCGGCCTCGTGCTGATGGAGTCGGTCTCGCGGATCTGCTTCGCGCTCGCCGCCGCGCTGGGGATCACCAGCGGCCAGACGGCCGTCGCGCTCGGGATCGCCGCGGCGCCGTTCGTCTCGCTCGTCGTCGTCCCGGCGGCCTTCGCGCGGCGGGGCGGGGAACGGCAGGAGCACGACGCGCGCTCCGCCACGGTGGGGACCGAGGAGACCGACGCCGCCCTGGCCGTGGCGCCGATCACCGTCGACGAGGCCGATGCGGCCCTGGCGGGACCGGGCGCCGAGGGCGTCCAGGAGACGGCCGCCCACGACGAGGGGCTGTCGCTGCGCCGGGGCGCGGGCTTCGCGCTGGCGGTCTCGGGGATCATGCTCTCCGAGCAGACGATCCTCAACGCGGCCGTGTTGACGGTCGACGCCACCTCCAGCAACCGCGCGCTCGCGGGGATCGTGTTCAACGTGCTGCTGATCGCGCGCGCGCCCCTGCAGCTGTTCCAGGCGATCCAGACCTCGCTGCTACCCCATCTGACGGGTCTGGAGGCGACCGAGGGCCATGAGGCCTTCGCCCGCGCGATCCGCGTTACGGTGCGGGCGATCGCGGTGTTCGCCGCGGCGGTCGCGCTTGGGCTGCTGGCGATCGGCCCCTTCGTGATGGAGCACCTGTTCGGCCAGCACTTCGCCTACAACCGCTTCGGCCTGGCCCTGATCGGGCTCGGAATGGGGATGCACCTGACCTCGGGGGCGCTCAACCAGGCCGTGCTCGCCCGCGATCGCGCGCGCACGGCAGCCGTCTGCTGGGCGATCGCGGCGGTCGTCTTCCTCGCGTGGATGTTCTCGCCGATCGTCAGCGAAGAACTGCTGCGCACCGAGATCGGCTATCTCGGCGCCACCGGCCTGCTCGCGCTGATGCTCGGCGCCATCTACAGACGCGGCGCGCCGGTCCCTCAATCCGCGCCGGCGGCGGCGGCGATCGCGAGATAGGCCTCGCCGGGATCGCTGCCGCCGAAGATCGCCGAGCCCGCCACGAACACGTTCGCGCCGGCCTGGCGGCAACCGGGCGCAGTGCCGGGATCGATCCCGCCGTCCACCTGCACAGCGACATCCGCGCCGACCAGCTCGCGCACTCGTGGGAGCTTCTCGAGCGAGCTCTCGATGAAGGGCTGCCCGGCCCAGCCCGGGTTGATGGTCATGCACAGGGCCATGTCGATGGCGCCGGTGAGCTCCGAAAGCGCAGCGACGGGTGTCGTGGCGGGATTGATCGCAACGCCGACCCCGGCGCCGCTGTCGCGTATGAGGTGCACGGCGTAGGCGAGCTGCGGCGTGGCCTCGGCATGAACCGTGATCGAATGGGCGCCGGCCTTGATGAACTCGCTCACCTGCCGCTCTGGGCGCTCGATCATCAGGTGGACGTCGAGCATCCCACCCGCCTCGCGCACCGTCTCCGAGAGCGCCGCCACGACCGGCGGACCCAGCGTCAAGGGCGGGACGAAGTGGCCGTCCATCACGTCCACGTGAATCACCCGCGCGCCCGCGTCCAGCACCTCTCCGACCTGCTCGCGCAGCCGTCCGAAGTCGGCAGACAGGATCGAGGGCGCCACGCGCACGCCACTCAGAAGCTCGCTGACGAGCTCGCTCATATGGCTTGCAGCATGCTGTCGCCGCAGTTGTTGCACTTCAGGATCGCCGTGGAGGACATGCGCACGATCGTAGAGTGCTCGCCGCAGTTCGGACACACCGATGTCAGCTCGAACCGGCGCAGGCAGTACACGCAGCGGTAGCGCCCGGGCAGGTTGGTCGGGCGCAGCCACGGCTCGCCGCAGTGCGGGCAGAGCGGCCCGAGCTCCGCCGTAGACCTGGCGGGCTTCTCCGTCTCGCCGGCCACGCTCTCAGCCTGTCGCCCGGCGCAGTCGCGCGATGAAGAAGCCCGCGGTGCGATCGCGATGGGGCAGGGTCAACAAGGTCTTGGGCGCCCGCGGGTTGGCGCGCGCCGGCTGCTCGAGACCGAGGTCATCGAGTGCGAAGTCGGGATGGGCGTCCAGGAAAGCGGCGATCCGGCGCTCGTTCTCGGTCGGGGAGATCGTGCACGTAGAGTAGACCAGCACGCCGCCCGGACGGAGAGCCTGAGCGCCAGCGGCGAGAATCCGCGCCTGCGCCTGCTCCAGCTCCTGAAGGTGCGATCGCTCCATCCGCCAGCGCAGATCGGGACGCGCCTGCAGCGTTCCCAACCCCGAGCACGGCGGGTCGACCAGCACGCGGTCATACACCGCTCCCTTCGGCCGGGGCTGGGTGGCGTCGGCCAGCTCGACGCGAACGTTGTGCGCGCGCAGCCGCTGCGCGGTGCGCGTGAGCGCACCCGCTCGCCGGCGGTCGCGCTCGACCGCCACGACCTCCCCCGTTCCGCCCATCAGCGCGGCGATATGGGTGCTCTTGCCGCCCGGCGCCGCGCACAGGTCGAGCACGCGCTCGTGCGGCCGCGGCTCCAGCACGCGGGCGACCAGCATCGCCGCTCGCGACTGCGCCAGAAACGCGCCCTGCTTCCAGAGCGACGACGCGTGGACGTCGAAGGCCTCCTCCAGCACGAGCGCCTCGGGCACATCGGGGTCGCCGTGGGTCCGTACAGGCAGCTCCCTCGCGAGCGTGGGAGCATCGGTGAGCAGCGTGTTCGCGCGCAGCGCCACCTCGCCCGGCTCGTTGTCGCATGCCATCAGCGCGCGCGCGTCCCGCGCGCCGAGCTCCTGCCACCACAGGCGCGCGATCCACTCCGGATGCGAATGCTTGACCGCGGCCTGCTCGGGGGTCCGCTCGCCGATCGCGCCCAGCAGCGCGCCCGATCCCTCGCGTCCGGCTCGCCGCAGCGCGGCGTTGACCAGCCCGTGACCGGCGCGAGCGTTCGTCTTCGCGAGCTGCACCGCGTCGGCCACGACCGCATAGTCGGGCGCACCGTCGAGATACAGGAGCTCATACAACCCAAGCCGCAGCGCCGCCAGCAGCGGCGGGTCCAGTCGCGTGACCGATCGCTCGGTGAGTCCTTCCGTCAGATGGTCGAGCGTGCCCTTGCGCTGCACCGCGCCGTAGGCCAGGCGCATCGCGAGCGCACGCTCGCGCGGGGCCAGCGCGCGGGACTCGGCGTGCAGGGCGCGGTCGGCGTAGGCGCCGTCCTCGAACACGCGGCGCAGCACCGCGTACGCGCAGGCGCGAGCCTCAGAGGGCATGTCCGCGCAGATACGCGCCCGCGTCCATCGGACGCCCGCCCGGCGGTTGCACGCGCACAAGCTCGAGTGCTCCCCGCGCCGTCCCATACAGCAGCCGCTCGCCGTCCGCGGCGAGCCTCCCGGCGGGCGGCTCGTGCACCGCGGGAGCGGCCGCGACCCGCGCCTCGTGCACGCCCAGCGGGCTCCCGTCGGCGAGCGCGAGGCGGGCGCCGATGTGGGGGTGTAGCGCCCTGACCACGCGCTCGAGCTCCGGCGCGGGGCGTGAGGGATCGAGCAGGCGGTCCGCGGGACCGATCTTCTCGGCGTAGCTCACACCCGACTCGTCCTGCTCGGCGAACGGGAGCGGCTCACCGTGCGCGGCCAGATCGAGCGCGCGCACGATCAGCTCCCCGCCGAGCGCCTGCAGGCGCTCGGACACCGTGCCATAGGTGTCGTGGGGCTCGATCGGCAGCGACTGCGTCAAGCACACCGGCCCGCTGTCAAGACCCGCGGTCAGGCGCATGATCGAGACGCCGGTGCGCGCGTCGCCGGCCATGATCGCGCGCTCCACCGGCGCGGCGCCACGCCAGCGCGGCAGCAGCGACGGGTGCACGTTCAGCAGCTCGTGTTCGCACAGCAGCGGCTCCTTGACGAGCGCGCCGAACGCGCACACGATCACCGCCTGCGGGAGCGCTCGCGCGATCCGTTCGCGGGCGGCCGGCTCGTTGACGTTCGCGGGCTGCTCCACCTCGATCCCCAGCGCTCGCGCGGTCTCCGCCACGGGCGGAGAGCCGAGCTTGCGCCCTCGCCCCCGCGGGCGGGCCGGGCGTGTGAGGACCAGTGCCGGGCGATGTGCGCTCGCCGCCAGGCGCTCCAGCACCGCGGCCGCGAACGAGGAGGTGCCGAGATACACCGTGCGCATGACCCGTGCTCCTTCCGCCGCGCCGCCGACGCGCGGCTATGCGGGACTCGTCTCGGAGACGACCGCGCGCTCGGGCTTGGCCTCAGACGTGTCGCCCTCGTGCGCTTCGCGCAGGGTCCGCATCGCGTCGCGACGGGCCTCGCGCGAGATCCGGTCGAGGATCAGGATGCCGTCGAGATGGTCGACCTCGTGCTGGATGATCCGCGCCGACAGACCCTCTGCCTCAACGACGATCTCCTCGCCATTCTCATCGCTGGCCTTGACGCGCAACGCCTGCGCACGCTCGACCTCCAGATGCACGCCGGGCAGGCTCAGGCAGCCCTCTGCGGCGAGCTCGAGCTCGTCGCTGAGCCACTCGATCCGCGGATTCACAAGCGCGGTCAGGGGATCCTCGACATGGGCGCGATAGACCAGCACGCGGTGCAGCACTCCCAGCTGCGTCGCCGCCAGCCCGACGCCGAGCGCGTCGTGCATCAACTCCCCCATCCGCTGCACCTCTGCCTGCAGCGCCTCGTCGAAGTGCTCCACCGCAAGCGCCTTGGTGCGCAATACCGGGTCACCGAACTTGCGCACGTGGCGCAGCGCCGCGTCGCGCCGTGCGCGCGTCTCGGCGTCCAGTTCGGCCGGGAGCGGCGTGCCCTCCTCAGGCTCGACCTCCGCGTCCATGATCTGCTCTTCGCTCATCGGTCCAGAAGTTTAGTTGTGAG
>DASXKH010000062.1:0-20157 GCA_036496915.1 Solirubrobacteraceae bacterium | reverse complement strand
GTTGTCGCTGACGGCGAGCAGCGCCGCCGAGACGTCGCCGTCGAGGATCAGCCTGACGCGCGCGCCGGCGTCGCGGACTTGCTCCATCGCCGCCTGGTGGCGCTCGCGGTCGAGCATCACCACCATCACGTCGCGGATGTCTACGCCCTTGCGCTCGGCCACAAGCTGGAGCGTCTCGGGCAGTGGCCGGTCGAGATCCAGGAGGTCGGCGATCTCTGGACCGCCCGCGATCTTCTCCATGTACACGATCGGGCCGGGATCGAACATCGCGCCTCGCTCGGCCAGCGCGATCACCGCGATCGCGTTAGGCATCCCCAGCGCGGTCAGCCGCGTGCCCTCGAGCGGATCCACCGCGACGTCCACCTGCGGCGGCGTGCCATCGCCGATCTGCTCGCCGTTGTAGAGCATCGGCGCCTCGTCCTTCTCGCCCTCGCCGATCACCACCAGGCCGTCCATCGGCACGGAGTGCAGCATGTAGCGCATGCCGTCCACGGCGGCCTGGTCGGCGGCCTCCTTGTCTCCCCGTCCGACCAGCGGCGCGGCGGCCAGGGCGGCGGCCTCCGTGACGCGCACGAGCTCGAGAGCGAGGTTGCGGTCGGGGAGCTGTGGGGAGGAGTCGGGGGTCATGCGATTGCGGACCGTATCGGACCGTCCCCGTGAGGGATCTCCGGTCGACCGTTCCCTCCGCGGCGTCGGACGCTCGCGGTGAGGACCCCGCGAGGCCGCTGCGACTACGATCGTGGCCGATGACGCGGATCGTGTTCCCCGGATCGGGCCGGACGGGCTGCTGATGACGAGCGCCACGGTCACCGGCGAGCAGGAGAACCCGCTCGTGCTCGGGCTCGAGCGCCAGCCGGTGGCGCCGACCGCGCTCGTGATCTTCGGGGCCACGGGCGATCTGGCCAAGCGCAAACTGCTGCCGGCGCTGTACAACCTCGCGCACGAGGGGGCGCTGCCCGAGCGCTTTCAGCTGATCGGGGTTTCGCGCAAAGACAAAGCGCACGAGGACTATCGCGCCGAGTGCGAGCAGGCGATTCGCGCGTTCTCGCGGCGCACGCCCGACGACGCGGTGCTCGCGGGCCTGTTGGAGAACGTCCGCTATGTGCCGGGCGTGTTCGACGATCCGAGCGTTTACGCCACGTTGGGCGAGGCGCTGGATCGGTTCGACGAGGATGCCGGCGAGCGGCTGAACCGGGCCTTCTACCTGTCGACCGCGCCGAGCTTCTTCCCCACGATCATCGGCCAGCTCGGCGGCAGCGGCCTGTCGCGCCGAGCCGAGACGGAGGTGCGGGTGATCGTCGAGAAGCCCTTCGGCTCCTCCTTGCTGCAGGCGCGCGAGTTGAACGCACGCGTGCTGAGCGTCTTCGACGAGGCGCAGGTCTTTCGCATCGACCACTATCTCGGCAAGGAGACCGTGCAGAACATGCTGGCGTTCCGCTTCGCCAACGGCATGTTCGAGCCGCTGTGGAATCGCAACTACATCGACCAGGTGCAGATCACCGCCGCGGAGGACATTGGCATCGGCAGCCGCGCGGGCTACTACGACCGGGCCGGCGCCCTGCGCGACTTGATCCAGAATCACATGCTGCAGCTGCTCTGCCACGTCGCGATGGAGCCCCCCGGCAGCTTCACCGCCGAAGAGGTGCGCAACGAGAAGGTCAAGGTGCTGCACGCGATCGCCGCGCCCACGCCGGGTGAGATCCCCGCGATGGCCGCGCGCGCGCAGTACGCAGCCGGCCATTCCGGCGGCGAGGATGTGCCAGGATATCTGCAGGAGGAGGGCGTGCCGGCGGACTCGATCACCGAGACCTACGCGGCGCTGCGCCTGGAAGTGGACAACTGGCGCTGGGCGGGCGTGCCGTTCTACCTGCGCGCGGGCAAGCGCCTGGCGCGCAAGGTCACCGAGATCGCGGTCACGCTCAAGCCCGTCCCCCACCTGGCCTTCAGCCACGACGGCTCGCTGGGAGTGCAGCCCAACCAGCTGATCCTGACGGTGCAGCCCAACGAGGGCGTGACGTTGCGCCTCGGCGCGAAGATCCCGGGCACGCGCATGTCGATCCGCCCGGTGAACATGCAGTTCCTGTACGGGACCTCGTTCCTGTCGCAGTCGCCCGAGGCGTACGAGCGCCTGATCATGGACGCGATGCGCGGCGACCCGACGCTGTTCACGCGCAACGACGAGGTCGAGGCGCAGTGGCGGATCTGCGACCCGATCGTCTCCACCTGGGCGCAGACGCCGGGGCCGCTGGAGCAGTACGAGGCGGGCTCGCAGGGGCCGGCCGTCGCCACGGAGATCCTGCGCGAGGGCAACTCCTGGCGGGCGATCTGAAGATGACCGCGACAGGCGCCGAGGACGCGGTCTGGAGCGAGCGGGCCACGACGCCCGACGCGATCGAATCGGCGCTGCGCGAGCTGCTGGCCGAGCGCTCTCAAGCCGGCCGGCAGGCCGAGCACGGCGGGCTGGCGCCCGCGCGCGTGCTGAACATGGTCGTGTTCGTCGAGAGCCGCCACAGCGACGAGATCGCCGGTCGCCTGCGTGGTGTCGGGCGCTATCACGCCTCGCGCACGGTCGTGCTCTCCTACGAGGCCGAGCGCGAGGATCTGAACGCGCGCGTGAGCATCGCCTCCGAGGGCAACCCCAACCCGGGCGAGCCGGCGCTGCTGCGCGAGACCGCTGTCGTTGAGATCGGCGAGCGCCACCTGGACGATCTGACGACGATCGCCGATCCGCTGGTGGTCAGCGATCTGCCGACCTTGCTGTGGTCGCCCCATCGCCATCCCGAGGCCGCCGACGCGCTGCTCGAGCTCGCGCAGGCTACGCTGATCGACTCGATCGAGCAGCCGGTGTGGAGCGAGGCGATCGAGCGCGCGTGCGTGCTCTCCGAGCAGGCCTACGTGGTCGACCTCGCGTGGCTGCGCTCGACCCCCTGGCGTGAGCGCATCGCGGCGACCTTCGACCCCCAGCGCATGCGCGCCGAGCTGCATTCGCTGCAGCGTCTGAAGATCCGCCACCATCCCGACTCGACCGTCGCGGCGATGCTGTTCGCCGGCTGGCTGGCCTCGCGGCTGGGTTGGCAGCTCGACCGCTCGCGGATCGAAGGGCGTGCGGAGCGCGACGGCGCACTGACCGGCAGCGCGCGCACACGCGCGGGCGCTCAGATCGAGCTGCGCCTGCAGGCCGCGCCGGAGCTGCGGGTTCCCGGGCTGGCGGGGATCGCGCTGTGCAGCGAGTCGGGTCTGCAGATCGAGCTCGACCGTGGGCCGGGGGGTCTGCACGAGCGCCGTCGCGATCGCAGAGGGGCGGAGCGCGCGTGGACGCTGCTGGGCGCCTCGCGTGGAGAGGGCGGCATCCTCGGCGAGGGCATCCGTCAGGCGCTGCTGCGCGACCCGACCTACCTGCCGGCGCTGCAGGCCGCGCAGGCGATGCTGCCCGGCGCCCAGCCGCAGGCGGTGGCGGCGTGACGCAGTTGACGACGCTCGCGGACGCCGAGGCCGTCGCCAAGCGCGCCGCGCTGCAGATCGCCCGCGATCTGCAGTCGGCCAGACGCGCGCGCGGCGTCGCGCATCTGGCGCTCAGCGGCGGCACGACGCCGGCGCGCACGTACGAGCTGCTGGCGAGCGAGCTGAGCGACTGGGAGCGGATCGAGGTGTGGTTCGCCGACGAGCGCTGCGTCGGACCGGAGGATCCCGAGAGCAACTATCGCCTGGCCCGCGAGACGCTGCTGAGCGCAGTGGTCGTGCCTGAGGAGCGGGTGCATCGCATGGAGGGCGAGCTGGGCCCTGAGGCGGGCGCCGAGCGCTACGCGCTCACCCTGCGCGAGCGGGTCTCCCCGCAGACCGACGATCCCGCGCACGCGCACGTCGAGGCGGGCGCCCTCCCACCCGCACTGGACGTGATCGTGCTCGGCATCGGCCCGGACGGCCACGTCGCCTCGCTGTTCCCGGGAGCGCCCACGCTGGACGCCGACGCGCGGGCGCTGTGTCTGGGAGTCCACGACTCGCCCAAGCCACCGCCCGAGCGGATCACGCTGAGCCTGTCCGTGCTGCGCAGCGCGCGCGCGTGCGTGCTGATGGCCACGAGCGCTTCCAAGTCCGACGCGGTCGCGGCGATGCTGGGCGATCCGAGCCCGCACGTCCCCGCGAGCCTGCTGCGGCGAGGCCGCCTGAGCGTGATCGTCGACGACGCCGCAGCGCCACCGCCGCCGAACATGTGACCCAACCGGCGACGAGCGTCGTACAGTGAGAGGTTCCCGATGGCCTCGACCGCGACCGCGACCCATCAAGCCGCAACGCCGAGCCCCGAGGAGCTTGTGCTGGGAGCGCTCGACGACGCGCGCGAGGGGACGCTCGCGCTGGTGTCGCATCTGAACGACGAGCAGCTGACGCGGGTGCATTCCTCGATCATGAGCCCGCTCGCATGGGATCTCGGTCATATCGCCGCCTACGAGGACCTGTGGCTGGGCCACCGGCTCGCTGGACTCGAGCTGCTGCGGGCGGACCTCGCCGGTCTGTATGACGCGTTCGAGACGCCCCGCGCGGTGCGTGGGGACATCGAGGCCCTGGGACCGGCGGACGCGCGCGCGTACATGCGCGATGTGCGCGCCCGCGTGGCCGAGGCGATCGCCCGGCGGGGGGTGGGCGATGGGGACGTGTGCGAGATGGTCATCCGTCACGAGCTGCAGCACTGCGAGACGATGCGCCAGACGATGGCGCTCGCGGGCCTGCTCCCCGCGGGCGAGCCGCCGGCGATCGACGCCGCGGCGGACCTCGCCCACGGGCAGGACGGATGGTTGGAGATCCCCGCGGGCTCGTTCGAGATGGGCGCCCCCACGACCGGGTTCGCCTACGACAACGAGCGCCCCCGCCACCGGGTCGAGCACGGGGCCTTCCAGATCGCGCGGGCGCCCGTCAGCGCCGCGAGCTGGATGCGTTTCGCGCAGGGCGGCGGCTATGAGCGGCGCGAGTGGTGGTCCGACGAAGGATGGGCGTGGAAAGAGGAGCACGACATCACCCACCATCCCTCCCTGGCGACCGGCGATCCCAGCGCGCCGGCGTGCCATGTCAGCTGGTTCGAGGCCGATGCCTTCGCCCGCGCGCACGACGCGCGCCTGCCCGGCGAGGAGGAGTGGGAGAGGGCCGCGACCTGGGACCAGCGGACGCCCGCGCACGAGGAGAACCCCGCCGAGCACGCCAAGCCGCGGCCAACCCCTGTAGAGTTCGCACAGGTGGGACGAGTGTGGGAGTGGACGGCCAGCGCGTTCGGCGGATACCCGGGCTTCGTCGCGCACCCTTACAGGGAGTACTCCGAAGTGTTCTTCGGCGAGAGCTATCGCGTGCTACGTGGCGGCTCATGGGCCAGCAGCCCCCGCGTGAAGACGGTCACGTTCCGCAACTGGGACCTGCCCCAGCGCCGGCAGATCTTCGCCGGCGTGCGCCTGGCGCGGGACCTCGCATGAGACCGCGGCACGACATTCCGGCGTGGCGAGCAACGCAGCTTGCGGCGCGTCCTGCCGGGCAGCGCCCAGTCGATCGACCGGCGCGCCGGAGCGGTGAGCGGTCGTGATGGAGCCCGTCACCAACCCTCCGGCCGACCCGGCGATCCAGATCGACTCGCATCTGGACGGCCAGCAGGAGCGCTCGCTGGCCGACGACGTGCTCGACGGGCTCACCCGCCCGTTCAAGGAGCTGCCCCCCAAGCACTTCTACGACGCGCGCGGCGCCGAGCTGTTCGATCAGATCTGCGACCTGCCCGAGTACTACCCCACGCGCGCCGAGCGCGCGATCCTGCAGGAATCCGCGAGCGAGCTGGCGGCGCTCACCGGCGCCGCGGAGCTCGTCGAGCTCGGCTCGGGCACCGCCGCCAAGACGCGCGTGCTGCTGGACGCCCTGCACGAGGCCGGCACGCTGCGCCGCTACGTGCCCGTGGACGTGACCGAGAGCATGGTCCGCGACTGCGCGCAGACGCTCACCGAGGAGTACCCGGGCCTGCGGGTCCATGGCGTGATCGGCGACTTCGAGCGCCACCTCGACCAGGTCCCCGAGGCGATCGGACCGCGCGTCGTCGCGTTCCTCGGCGGTACCATCGGCAACTTCCCGCCCGGCAGCCGCCGGCGCTTCCTGCGCGCGATCGCCGGCCTGCTCGGTCCCGAGGACCATCTGCTGATGGGCACCGACCTCGTCAAGGACCCGAACGTGCTGGAGGCCGCCTATGACGACGCCCAGGGCGTGACCGCGGAGTTCAACCGCAACGTCCTGCGCGTGCTCAACCGCGAGCTCGACGCGAACTTCGACCCGGACGACTTCGACCACGTCGCCCACTTCGACCCAGAGCACGAGTGGATCGAGATGCGCCTGCGCGCCCGGCGCGAACACACGACCCACGTCGGCGCGCTCGACCTGCCGGTGCGCTTCGCCGCCGGCGAGGAGCTGCGCACGGAGATCAGCGCCAAGTTCACACCCGAGCGCCTGCAGGGCGATCTCGCCGCCGCCGGGCTTCAGTGCGTGCGCTGGCTCACCGATCCCGACGAGCTGTTCGCGCTCACCCTCTCACGCCTGACGGCCATATAAGGCCCACGAAGGCTATGCGCCGACCCGCACGGGCGGGCGGCGATCGCGCCAGGGCGCGGCCTGCTCAAGCTGCGCGGCCAATCCCAGCAGCGTCGTCTCCTCCCACATGCGCCCCATGAAGTGCGCCCCCACCGGGATGCCCTCGGGGGTCCAGTGCAGCGGCACGGACATCGCCGGGCAGCCCGTCATGTTCGCCACGCGCGTATAGGGCGAGAAGGCCATGTAAGGCGCGCTCACCGCGTCCGCGGCCTCGGCGTCGAACGCGCCCAGCGGGATCGCGGGCCGGGAGAGCGTGGGCGTCAGCCACACGTCGCAGCGCTCGAGCAGCTCGGCCACCGCGCGCGCGCCGAGCGCGATTGTGCGCAGGTCGCGCAGGTGCTGGGAAGCGGTTCGCGCAAGGCCCGCCTCGTACCAGCGACGCGTGCGCGGCTCGAGGTCCTCCTCACCGGCCGCGCGGCCTGCAAGCGTCTGCGCTTCGAGCACGAGCGAGCACACCACCTCGGCCCACACCCCGAACCACGCCTGCACAAGCGCCGCGCCGTCCTGCAAGCGCGGTTCGTCCTGCACGAGCTCGTGACCCAGCTCGGCGCACACCCGCGCCGCGTTCTCGACCGCCGCGACGCACTGCGGATCGGGCGGCTCGCCCGTCAGCGTCTGCGTCGAGACGGCGATCCGCAGCCTCGGCGCCGGCGCGCTCAGCGCTTGCTCGAACGCGCCCGGCGCGCTCGCGGGCGCCGGATAGGGCTCGCCGGGCAGCGATCCGTGCGTGTGCTCGAGCAGGCGCGCGCTGTCGCGCACCGAGCGCGTGAGCGCGTGCTCGACCAGCAGCCGCGAGAGCAGCTCGCCGCGCGCGGGCTCGTTGGGCATCCGCCCGCGCGAGGGCTTCAGCGCGAACACGCCGCAGCACGACGCCGGGTTGCGCAGCGAGCCGCCCGTGTCGTTGCCGTGCGCGAGCGGCACGATCCCCGCCGCGACCGCCGCGGCCGAGCCGCCACTCGATCCGGCCGTCGAGAGCTCGGTGTCCCAGGGATTGCGCGTCGCCCCGAACAGGCCTCCCTCGGTGATCGGCGCGCGGCCGAGCTCCGAGGTGCTCGTCAGGCCCACCGGAACGAGGCCCGCCCGACGCAGCCGCGCGACGAGCTCGCTGTCGGCGCTCGCGATGTTCTTGGCGAGCAGCCGCGAGCCGTTCGTGTGCCGCACCCCCGCGCACTGCGCCAGCAGATCCTTGACGAGCATTGGCACACCCGCGAACGGCAGGCTCGGGTCCACCTGCTCGGCGGCCGCGAGCGCCTGCTCGTACATCGGTGTGACGACCGCGTTCAGCCGCGGATTCAGCGCCTCGATCCGCGCGATGCTTGCCTGCGCCAACTCGCGCGGAGTGACCTCGCCGCGGCGGACGATCTCGGCCAGCTCCGTAGCGTCGGCGAACGCCAACTCGCTCAGCATCCCGGCAGTATCGCTCGCTCGCCCGGGACCCGCGGCCTCGACATGACGCGTTAACCGTCGTAGACGCCACGACCGGGCGGGCTCGACATGGCGCACGGACTGCGGTGGGCGCCCGGACCGCGGTAGGCGCCCGTCGCATCGACCGGGTGTCGCGCGGGCGGCGTCCCATTGGCAAGATCGTCCCGACCATCGTGCAAAAACCGTCCGGACCCAGCATTGACCTAGATCGTATGAGTCGGATAGTGTGTCCGCGGCGCCTCGGTCGGGCGCCCGCCGGCAAGCCTTCGAGGGGAGAGACATATGGCATCGTCGCAAGCCACACAGCAGGCCCCGCCGAGCCTGGACATCGCCTACGAGGACGACGCCGAGATCCTGCGCGGGGCGAGCACCGAGGATTACGCCGGGCACATCGCGCCTGACTCTTGGCGCGCGAGCAGCGGAGCGCTGGCGATGGCCTGGCTTGGCTTTCCCACCGCGATCTTCTGGATGGTCGTGCCCGCCGGATTGTCCTTCGCCGTGGGGACCGGGCCGGTGCTGATCGGTCTGATCGCCTCCGCGGTGCTGGTGTCCGCCGGCGCCTACGTCGTGATCCCGTGGGCGACCGCCACCGGCCTGCCCGTGTCGGTGTTCTCGCGGCGGCTGTTCGGCTATCTCGGCGCGGCGTTCGCGACGCTCGTGCTGGCCGCGACCGGCATCTACTTCGCCGCCTTCGAGGGCTCGGTGATCGCCGTCGCGTTTCACCAGTATTTCGGCGGATTGTCGCTGAACCTGTGGTACCTCGTGGTCGTGCTGATCGCCGTGCCGCTGATGATCGGCGGCGTGCGCGTGTGGCTCGATCGCCTCAACGGCGTGCTGCTGCCGCTGTATCTGCTCGGGCTGATCGGCGCGATCGTGTGGGCGATCGCCGAATACGGCTATCACGGCGGCTGGTTCACGTTCAAGCCGCCGCACCCGCTCGACACGCACGGCCCCGCCTGGGTGTTCGTGCTGGGCGCCTACATCGCCCAGCCGACGCTGCTGTTCGCCTGGGAGTACGCGCGCCTGGGCCAACGCGAGGACGTGAAGGTCAACCGGCGCGTCACGTTCGGGCTGCCCTTCTGGCTGGCGACCTTCTTCGTCAACGGCCTGATCGGGATCTTCCTCGTGCACACGATCAAGGTCCCCGGCGAAGTCTCCGAGGTGACGCTCGTGCTGGCGCTCGTCTCGCTGATGGGCCTCGCCGGCGTGGCCTTCATCTGGGTCACGCAGACGCGCATCAACACGGCCAACTTCTACGTCGCCTCGACCAACCTGCAGAGCTTCACCGCGCGCGTCTTCAAGCTCGAGCTCCCGCGCGCGGTCTGGGTTGTGCTCGCCGGCGCGATGGTCTACGCGCTGATGCTCGCCGACCTCTTCTCCTTCCTGCTCGAAGCGCTGCGCTACCAGGGCGCTTTCGTGACGGGCTGGCTCGTGATCCTCGTCGCGCACACCGTGATCGCGCGCCGCGGTGGCGAAGACCCGCGCCAGATCGAGTTCCGCCCGGGACGGCTGCCGCAGATCAACCTCGTCGGCTTCCTGCCGTGGGTGATCGGGGGCACGGTCGGCGTGGTCCTGCTCGCGGGCGAAACGGCCTTCGCCAACACCTGGGCGCTGCCGATCGACGCCGGCGTCGCGCTCGTGCTGTTCCTGGGAGCGCGCGCGATCGCACGCCCGAGCTGGGAGACAATGAGCCGCCCGCACGATCCCCGCACCGAGGTCGACGACCCCTGGAGCGCGCGGATTCGCTGCGGCGCCTGCGGGCACCTGTACCTCGCCGCCGAGACCGACCGCGACCCCAGCGAGGGTCAGCGGCCGGTGTGCGCGGTGTGCGCGACCACGAGCACGCGCCTGTACCATGCCGCGCATCTTGAGGCGCGCGCGCACAGTGCATCGGCAAACGGGTCCTGACCGGGCCGTGGGACGCACGCCCACGCGAGCACCGCAGGCGGGTCCGGACAGGCGCACAACACCGCCTCCCACGGGCCTCGGCCACACCACCGAGTGGGAAATCCACCGTGGGTGAGATCGCCGTCGGTGACGTGCGCGTCAACTGCCTGCGCGACGCAATCGCCCCGTTCGCGCATGGCTCGCTCGCGTACGCCTTCCCCGGTGTCACGCTCGAGCAGTGGGAGCCCTACCGGGCTCGCTACCCCGACACGTTCGTCGGCGACAACTGGCTGGTGCGCTTCTGCGGGATCCTGGTGCAGAGGAGCGATCTGACGATTCTCGTCGACACCGGCCTGGGGGCCACGCCCGACGCCTACTGGGGCGTTGCGCAAGGGCGTCTGCTCGACGCGATGCGCGAGGCCGGGGTCGCGCCCGAGGACGTGGACGTCGTCTTCCACACTCACCTGCACGCCGATCACGTCGGCTGGAACGTCACCGCTGCCGGCGAGCCGACGTTTCCGCGCGCCCGCTACATCGCCAACCGCACCGACTGGCACGCCTTCCACGAACCGCTCCTGGAAAAAGCCTTTCCCTTCTCCTACCTGGAGGAGCAGGTCTTCTCACTGGAGCGCCACGGCGTGCTCGAGTTGATCGACGGTCGGCACGAGCTGGCCCCGGGGATCACCGCCGTGCCTGCCTACGGCCACACACCGGGGCACATGTGCCTGCGGATCGAATCCCAAGGTCAGCTCGGGATGATCTGCGGCGACGCGATCCTGCACCCCGCGCAGATCAACGAGCCCGACTGGCCGTTCGTATTCGATATCGATCGTGAGCACGCGGCGCGCACGCGCCGGGAGCTGATCGACACGATCGAGCGCGAGGGAGCGACGCTGATCCAGTGCCACTTCCCCGAGCCCGGGCACGGCCCGATCGTGCGCGACGGCGACGCGCGCTACTGGGAACCTGTCTGAGGACGTAGTCTGCCGCAGGTGGCAAGCCCCGAGCCCCTGGACTTGACTGCTTCCCAGCTCGTGTTCTTGGGGCAGATCTACGCGGGCGAGGAGACGAGCGAGTCCCGCACCACCGACGTGCATGTACCTGTGGCCGAGCAGATGCTGGTGCTGCTCTGGCGTCTGGGAGCGGCATTGACCGAACACGAGCTCACCTTCGAAGACCTCCTGCGACTGCGCCTGTTCGTTGACGACCTGGACGAGCTGCCGGCAATCGCGCGGGCGATGAACCTCGAGGAGGTGCAATGGCCGGCTGTGAGCATCATCGAGCTGCCCGTGGCGGGGCGCGGGGAGCGGGCCACACCAACACTCGACGCCGTGGCCGCCCCCGGCGCGCACGCGCAGCGCCAGCTGCGTCATGTCGCGGCGCTCGATCGGAGCGCCAAGGGCTCGGAGATGACGATCTTCCATCGCAGCGCACGCTTCGGGCCGTGGGTATTCCTCAGCGCGATCTCCGCCGTGGACGTCGGGCGGACGTCGGCGCACCCCTGCCCCCCTGCCCACACCGTGCCACAGCGCATCGGCGAGGAGGCTCGCGTGCTGTTCACAGGCATGGAGGAGCTGCTGTGCGAGCAAGGCGCGGAGCTGAGCGACGTCGTCAAGGTCGACAGCTGGCTGACTTTCCCGATGCGGGACTACGGACCACTTGCCGAGGTGCGCGAGACGCTGTTGGACCGGACCGGCATGATGCCAGCCAGCGCGGGTGTACAGGTCGCGCGCGTGAGCGCCGGCGATGAGCTGCTGGCCTGCGAAGCGATCGCGTTCGCCCCCCTGGACGGCGGCGCCGAGCGCAGGCACGACAGCGAGCCCGCGCCGGCGGCCTCCAGACTGGCTCGCTACTACGCCGACGCACGCACCGCCGGCGGTTATGCATTCACCAGCGGCGAAGTTCCCGACGGACGGGGGTCCGCGCAGGCGCAGGCGCGCGAGGTGTACGAACGCCTGCGCTCCCATCTCGCCGCGCACGATGCGTCCCCGACCGACGTCGTCCAGCAGACGGTGTTCGTGCGCCGCGCGGGCGAGGGTGACGTCATCGCCGCGGCGGCACGCGAGTTCTACGGCGCCGACACCCCGATCCCCCCCACCACACTGCTTACGGTCGCCGACATCGGCTTTCACCCCGGGTGCGACGTCGAGATCGAGCTGGTCGCGACACCGACGGGTAGCGCGCCGATGCCCGATGATTCGCCCATGAACGACGCCGCCGCCACGACCGACCCCCTCGAGCTGGATCTCGCCGCGCTCGACGAGCGCGAGCGCTACTTCCTGCTGACCTCCGTCGTCGTGCCCCGTCCGATCGCGTGGGTCTCGACGCTCGCGCCGGATGGCACACGCAACCTTGCCCCCTACAGCTACTTCAACGCCTGCTCGGCTACCCCCCCGATCGTGCACTTCACCTCCACCACCTCGCGCGACTCGCTCGCCAACGTCAAGGCCACGGGTGAGTTCGTCGTCAACGTCGTCGACGAGGAGCTCGCGCCGGCGATGCGCGTCAGCTCCGCCGCGCTGTACAGCGGCGAGGACGAGTTCGAGGTCGCGGGCCTGCAGACCGTCCCCTCGCGCACCGTGGCGCCGCCCCGCGTCGCCGGCGCCAAGGTCGCCCTGGAGTGCCGCCTGCGGCAACTGCTGGAGATGGGCGAGGGCACGATGGTCTTCGGCGACGTGCTCCACATACACGTCGAGCGCTCCGTCTGGCGCGACGGGCGCGTGGACCCCAAGCTCCTGCGCCCGGTCGGACGGCTCAGCGCCCCGTACTTCGCGACCGTCTCCGAGGTCTACTCGCTGGAGCTGCCCGAGGACGTCAAGCGGCGCGCGAGCGACTACACGATCCGCGGGTGTCCTGCTGGGCCCGGGGGTTCGGCCTAGCCCGCAAGCCCAATCGCGGGATTGTCCTCGCCCACCAGCATCGACCGCACGACCGGCCGGATCAGGCTTTTTTGGGTTTGGCCGCGACGCGGGACGCGCGAGGTTTGGAGGCCGCGGACCGTTTCGCGGACGTGCGTTTGGCCGGTTTGACGGGCGCGGCTTTTTTCGCGGACGCGGGTTTGGCCGGTCTAGCGGGCGCGGCTTTTTTCGCCGATGCTTTCTTCGCCGGAGTTTTTTTCGCGGGCGCTTTCTTAGCTGCTGCTTTCTTCGCAGGTGTTTTCGCGGCCGCGCGCGCAGAGGACCCGCCACTCGCGGCCGGGGCATTGCCGAGCTTGCGCGAGAGCGTCCCCAGCTGCTCCTCGATCTTGGAGAGGCGCGTTTCGACGCCGTGCGAAGCGAGCACGCGGTCGAGGCGGTGGACGCCGTCCTCGATGCCCTCCAGGCGCTGTGAGACCGAGCGCAGGCGCCGGGTCAGGCGTTCGATGTCGGCGGCCGAGGGGATGTTGAGCGCGCCCATCGCCAGCTCCTGCGCCTGGGCGACCTTCTCGCGCGTGTCGAAGGCGCGTCCGATCGTGCCCGTCAGGAGCGGGTTGTCGAGCAGGTCGGAGAGGGCCTTGCCGAGGTGATCCTCGCTGGCGCCGGCGAGGCGCTCGCGCAGATTCTTGAGGGCTGTGTTGGGGTCGGACATGTGGCTCCAAACGGTCGTGGCGGGACAGGAAGGATACGGTGCCAGGCGTGAGTGAGAATCCCGACAGCGGCCCGCTGCGTCTGTTCCTGTTCATCCAGTGCGAGCTTCCCTGGGAGCTGGGCCCTCCCGACGGGCGCTATCTGCTGCGCTCGCCGACCGACGGGGAGCCCGAGCGAGTGGTCGTGCTGGCCACGCTCGGCGCCGCCAGGGCGACGCTCGCGCGCGAAGCGGGACCGCTGCGGCGTCGTGCGGCCGCGCGCAAGCGCCCCGTCGCCGCGGAGCCCGAGCCGGAACCGGTCACCACGGCGAGTGCGACGATCATCGACCCCGTGTCGGTGTCGGCCGAGCGCCAGGCGCGAGCGTGGCTCGACGAACTGCAACCCGAGCGCGAGGTCGCGGCGGCGTTCGCGGCGCTCAACCGCGTGCTGCACGCGCAACGGATCGCCACGGCCGACCCGTACGCGCGCGAGGTCTCCCCCGCCCAGACGCTCACGATCCGCGCCGGCTGGGGCGAGGGCGAGCAGGTCGCCGAGGGCCACTGGCTGCACGCCGTCGAGCTGCCCCTCACGGGCGCCCGGCAGCGCGTCAGACGCCGCGCCTCGGCGCTGCGCCCCGACGAGCGCCTCGCGGAGCTGCTCGCCGCGCGCGAACGGCCGCTGCTGTGCGAGGAGCTGACGCTGCGCGCACGCCTGGATCTCGACCAGGGCCGACTCGAGCACGCGACGATCGAGCTCGATCGCGCCCTGTTCGCCGCCCTGGCCGAGCTGGTCGACGAGCGGCGCGCGGACCTGCCGCTGCGCGTGGCCGAGCTGCAGGCGCTGCACGAGAGCGTCGCCGCAGCCGCGCGCGGGATTCTCGGTGTCGAGGCGCCGCCGGACGAGGGAGGAGACGCGGGCGAGAGCACCGGCGAACCCGCCGCCGACGCGGACGACGCGGAGGACGCGGAGGACGCCCCGGCGGTGGCCGACGAGGACGCGATCCGCCACGCGCTCGGCCGCCTGGAGGCCGCGCTGCGAGCGCGCTCAGCCGCCGGCTACGACCGCTCCTGAGGCGCGCGTGACCGGTGCGCCCCGGTGCCGAGCTCGATCCCGTCGAGTACAATCCACACGCTGGATCGAGTACAATCCCTTTGGCAAAATAAGTACAATCCATCTGTCGTATCTGGTACGATCTCTCGGTCGAGCAGCGTGGCACGTGGGAGACGGCGAACATGGCGGGCGCACATCGCGCAAGAATCATCCAGAGTTTGGTGCAGGCGCGTCTGCGCACCCACGGAGCCGTTCTGCTCACCGGGCCGAAGGCGGTCGGCAAGACGACCACGGCACGCAGCTTTGCGGCCTCGGAAGTGCGTCTCGACCAGGACGCCGCGGCACTCACGGCAGCGCGGACCGATCCACGTCTGGTGCTGGAAGGCGATCACCCGCGGCTGATAGACGAGTACCAGCTCGTCACGGGGATGTGGAACGCGGTGCGCGGGCGGGTGGACGATCTCGGCCGCAAGGGCCTGTTTCTGCTCACCGGATCCTCCACTCCCGAGAGCGAGGAGGCCGGCCACAGCGGCGCGCGTAGAATCGCCCCGGTGCGGATGCGCACGATGACGCTGCAGGAGCGCGGACTCTCCAGCGGCGCCGTCTCGATCGGTGCGCTGCTGGCCGATCGAGGATCCCGTCGATCCGCTGGCCGATCGGAAATCTCCATTGGATCTTCGATCGGTGGTGACGCTCCCGCCGCGGCCGAGTCGCACAGGATCGGCGTGGCGGAGGCAATCCAGGCGCTGGCGGTCGGAGGGTGGCCCGACAACCTCGACCTGGCCCCGGCCGACGCGCTCGACGCCAATGCCGACTACCTCGACGTGATCGTGAACGTGGACGTTCACCGCCTGGGCGGCGTCAGGCGCGATCCAGACGGGATCCGCCGCCTGCTTGCCTCCTACGCCCGCAACGTGGCGACGGGGGCTAGCCTGCGCACGATCGCTCGCGCCTCCGAGCGGCCGCTAGCCGAGTCCACCCTGCACGACTACCTGCACGTGCTCCGACGCCTGTTGCTGATCGAGGATCAGGAGAGCTGGAAGCCGTCTCTACGTTCACGAGTCCGCCTCGCGGCCACGCCCAAGCGCCACCTCGCCGACCCCTCGCTCGCAGTCGCCGCACTCGGCGCCACGCCGGGACGCCTGCTCGGCCCGGAGATCGAGCTCGCCGGGCTCCTGTTCGAGTCCCAGGTGATCCACGATCTACGCGTCTACGCGCAACCGCACCGCGGCCAGGTCCGCTTCTACCGCGACAACAAGGGGCTGGAGGTCGACGCGATCGTCGAGGCGCCTGACGGCCGCTGGATCGCGGCGGAGGTCAAGCTTGGGCACAACGGGGTGGAGGACGGCGCCCAGAACCTGCGAGCCCTGCAAGACAAGCTCTCTCCCGAGACCAACGCCGCCTGCGGCGCGCTCCTGGTGATCGTCGCCGACAGCCCCACCTACACCCGCCCTGACGGGGTGCTGGTCACCTCGGTAGCCGCCCTGGGCCCCTGATACGGCGAGCACGCTCGGCCGCCGGCTATGACCGCTCCTGAGGCCAGGCGCCGAAGATATCTGGGCGGAGCCACAGGGCCCCGCCCAGACGTGACCGTCCGTGCGCTGGGCACGGTGGCGGTCGGTCAGCCGGTTAGCGCGCTATCCCACGATGAATCCTTTTATTTCACTCCCTCCTGCTCCGTCCAGTTCGCCGGTGGCGGTCATTGCCAGGCCGACAGGTTCGGGGGAGAATGTTGGTTCCCACTTCCAGTTGAGCTGTCGTTCGAAGGGACCACCTTCGAAGCCCGTGATTTCCTGCAGGCCTCCTTTTACATTGTATGTAAACGTCAATTTACCAGTAAGGCTGTTGACCGGCGTGATTTTACCAATCAGATGACCGGTCACAGTTGCATCTTTTATGGCCACATGTTCTGGACATTCAATTTCGTTCAAGAAAATCGGCGTTTCACCGCCCGCTTCGCCTTCCAATTCCACACCGACCGTTTTGCTTGCTTTACTAATGTAGCCAAGCCTGCCCGCCAACCATCCCGTTTCGACCCCCGTTTCCGAGCCTTTCACGTAGTTGTGACAGCTATGCCAACCAAACAGATAAGTTTCGCAATGTTCAAAGCGCATTTTCTCCCGCAACGTACTGGGACCGGTAAAAAGAGCATCCATAAACCCGGAACTACACTTTAGCCTTTCGCCTTTGGTCGTGCTCAGGGTGATTGGACCGGGAATCGGCATTAGCATCCCGGCTTCGTGCCCGCCTTTTTCAGTGATAAATTCAGGCAAGGCCGCCGATGCGCTCGCCACGTTCACGACACCAAACGTACAGACCACTGCACACGCAAGGGCTGTCGCTCTCCAGTTACATCTCATCGATCGCTTCCTCCTGTTTGGGTTTGGAGATATATGCCTCCTAGCGGGCTTTTATCCCTCTTGCGTGACCGTATAAGACGCGATCCGGCCGGTCAAGATGTCATAGCTGTTCCCGTGGTGTTAGGTAGATGTAACTCGTACATGCGTTGACCCGTCCAGCATATTCTCAGAGGACGCCAGTACATCGGTAATTTGCGTGCCGTAAGGCGTGAGCCACCACGCATTTGGGTGACCAGGTCGTCCTGCCCGCTTGTCCACCAGGCCGCTGCGAGCAAGGCGGGCCAGCAAGGTCGAGATCTGGGTGTGACTCAGAACACCGATCGCGCTCGCGACACCACGATTGCTGGCCCCCGGAGACCTGGACAGATACAACAGACATTGCCGCGCACGATATGCCCGCGGATCCAGAAGCCCTTCCGGCATCTCAATCGAGACACCGGCTGGCGGCCGCGGAGCGGCATTGCGCCTGGAGAGCATCCCCTGTGCAAGGCTATGGCTGCGCTCGATCTCCTCAGCTACCGCACCGCGATCGAGATATGGCGCGGTCGCCGCTCCCATCAGGGGGCCAAGCAGTGAAAGCAGCGGCTCGGGGCGCGCGGCCAGCAAATGGTTCTGAACCATGCCCAAGATCGTCGTCATCGCTCCTATCGTCGCGAGCTCGTGAGTCTGTATTTCCGGTGGTGGAGGCCAACGGCGGAGAATCAGGTCGATCAGGTCGGCTACATAACCCTCGCGACGCTCGAGCGCCCAGCTACCCGCAGCCAACGACTCAACCAGCCACACCCGCGCCAGCAACGGCTCCGCGTCGAAAAACTCCAACAGCTCGACCAACGCCCCACGCACACCCTCACGCCAACAGTCCGTCTGCGCGAACGCCCGGATTATCAACTCGCGCGCCTGTCGATAGCCGCCATCGATCACAGCCAGAAAACAAGCCTCACGGCTATCAAACGCCTCGTAAAACGTGGGCCGCGACACACTTGCCCGCGCACACACCTCCCTCACCGTCGTCCCCGCGAAACCCCGCTCATGGACCGTGAGGACCATCGCATCGACAATCCGCGCACGCGCATCAGGCGACATCCAGATACCTACAGGCACGCCACCGATCGACAAACACAAGGCCAGACAACAACGGCCCCATGCACGAGCTAATGCCCCCGCCCCACGGCATGCCCGACTGGCCTGCGCCCTTTGGCCCTACCCGGCGACCTGCGCCTCCTCGACTTTACCTTCCTCTTCTTCTTTGGCTTCTTCTTTGCGGTCTTCCTTTCCTTCGCTACGGGTTTTGGTGTTGATGTGATGTTCCCCGCACCGCTGAACGTCGCGCTCGCGGGCGCACCGAACAACGACGGCTGGCTCGCTGGCGCGGCCCTGCACGACGCCGCCGAGACGCATTCGGGAGTAGCGGCCGCCGGCGGGGACGCGCACGGAGAGGCAGCGGTGCATTCGTGCGCGTCGTAGATATCGAGGCCCGTGCCAACATCCTGCGGCGCCAGTTTTTCCGCGGTCAGGAAGAACACGTCGCTGCCGTTCGCGCTCGCGTCAAGGAACGCCGATTCCCCAAACCCGACACCCGAGGAGATCAATCCCACACAACCATCCGCAGCCGGCACGAACGTGGCCGTGGTTTCCGAGCACGCCGCGTTTTCGGGACCGACCCCGGTGGGCTCGTACTCATACACATCCTCATTACCGTTCGTGTCCTGCGGCACCAACGCATCGCTGCTGTTGAAGAACAGGCGGCCCGAGTCGGAGAGGTATCGCGATTGATATAGGGCTTCACTCTTTTCATATGGCGTCCAACCCGGCACGTTCGCCGCTAGCCATTGACCTTCATGCCAGACACGATCGCCACCGACAAGGCCACCGTGCCCGGTCGTCAGCTTCTTGTATTCCTCGCCCGCGGGTCGAGCGCCGGTCGGATTGCACGACGCGCACACCAGTCGTTTGGTCTGTGCGTTGTACAAGTAGACCTCCTCGTCGGGCATCCCGCTCTTCGCGTCGTGGTTGTCATAGCCCGTCAGCTCCCGGTCGGACATAAAGGCAAGCCACACGCCATCAGGTGAAACCCGCGAGGTCATCCGTTGTAGTTCACCGCGTGGCCCCCAATCCGATGAATCGTCCGAGGACAATGTCGCGATAAAGCTCGTGACACCTTCGTGACTCACATACAAGTTGCACGTCTCCCCGGGTGGGGGGGATTCGTTGTGGGCGCCACTGCAGTCGCCAAGGCTCGCGCCCTCAGCCTGCACCCCATTTGCAACGAAATAAACATAGCCATCGTCGTTTTCGCCGATTCCGAGGATGTTACCCTCGACGTTGGCTTCTTCGCCTGCTCCCGGCTGACCGCTACCTGGCACGACAGTCAAATCGCTCAAATCGCACTTGAGCCTCCGTCCACCGGCTTCTGCGACTTCAATGATCACGCATCTATACAAGTCAGAACTACTACCACCAGAACCACCCGTACCACCTGAACCCATGGTCAAGGGGAACGAATCGGTGAAGAACACTTCCGAGCCATCTGCACTTGCGGACTGGAAGAACCCCTCGGGCTGGTCCGCCGCGGACCCTCCTTCAGCGACATCCAACCGGATCGTTTCACCCCTCGCAATGTCCCGCATATACAAGTGCTTCTGAGTCTGGCCTGGTGCGAACGCGGTGAAGAAGACCCGCGACCCATCGTCGGAGATCGCGTGCCTCGCCACGCGATCGCGCCCGAATTCAAAGCCCGTTTCCGCGCCTAAGCCCGTGGCCGCGCCTCCGCCTTCGCTTTCGGGCAGCACGCTCACAAGCTGTAGGCGTTCTGTCGCAGGCGCACCGGCAGACCACTCATACAGGCCGCCCTTGGGCGCCGGCAGCGCACCACCCGGGAGCGCTTCGGTCAATTCCACACTGGAGCTTACGACCACATGGCTGACATCGGGGGTCGCGCCGACGAACACAGCCGCGCCGAGAGCTTCCGTCGCGCTCCCGCCGAACTTCTTGCCGAGCAGTACATCCCCCTCCCCGGGCGTATTCGTCAGGACCGGCTCATAGCAAGTGGCCGGTGTCTGCGGGCAGGTGGTGTCATGGCGTACATACGGTGTGCGTTCCGTAGATTCCGGGAACGCCTCGGATAGCCCTTCGCTTTCGGGCCTGGAGAACGGACCGACAGATTCCGCGACCGCAGAGCTCAGATCTTCGGAGAAGAAGCGGTACTCCTGCCCAAAACCAGCAAAAGCGCCCACCGGCCTGCTATGCGACAGACCCACATCGACAGACGACCAACCGCCCGCCGG
>DASXKH010000061.1:0-1622 GCA_036496915.1 Solirubrobacteraceae bacterium | reverse complement strand
GCGGTGGGCCCTGACGGCAGCGTTGACGGCGGAGGAGCGGGCGAGCCGATCGGCAGACCCGGCAGGCTGACTCCTGCTCCCCAGCGATTCCCGGAGTAGAGGAACTCCCAGGAGCAGTAACACTTGGCGCCCTTGAACGTGGCGTCGAGGAGATCGAATCCGTCGCGTTTGATGGGCATAGCGTGCGAGCTGCTCGCGACGCCCTGGATGCCGGTCTGGTTAGGAGTGAGGATCAACGTCCAGTCGGCTGCGCCCGTGATCGGGTCGGGATACAGGCGCCGCAGATGATGTTTGGGCACGGGAAAGCGCTCATCCGTGATGAGATCCTGCAGCGTCGTGGGGTAGCGGTGACCGAAGGCGTAGTACGAGGCGATCGCCATACGGTACGCGTGGCCGACCCAGAGGAGCTCGGCCTCCCGCTCGCGCTTCACCGTCGTCTGCCATACGTGGGCGGCCACGGTGAGCGTCAGCCCGATGATCACCACCGCGAACAGCAATCCGAGGTAAGTGAAGCCCTGCTGCCGCGACGCGCGCACGCCCATCGGCGCTCACCAGGTGGCAAACGGCGAGCCGTCGCGCGCGGTCGTCTCCGCGCCGCTGTGCACGTCGCGGATGCCGGCGCTGTCGGGATCCTCTGAAGGCACGGTGGTCCAGGTATCGGCGAGCTTGGTGATGGGGTCGACAGGAATCGCCCGGATATAGCGCTGATCCACCAGGTCGGAGAGCTTCTCCGGGTACTTGTTGAGGTCGGAATCGTACTTGTCGATTGCCTCGCGCAGGATCGCGAGATCGTGCCTGAGCACGGTCGCGCGCGCGTTCTCGAGCGAACGGTAGTAGCGCGGTACTGCGAGCGCGAGCAGCGTGCCGATGATCGCCATCACCACCAGCAGCTCGATCAGGGTGAAGCCACGCGCTCCAGCCCCGCGCGCAGCGGCACCTCGGCCGGGGCCGGACCTGCGCTTACCACTCACGGTACGCCACCCCGTTCAGTCCCTTGGCGTTGGAGAGCGAGCGGACATCGTAGACGTCGTCGCCCGACTGCGGGTCGTCGGGCGGGCTCTGGTAGCTGCGCAGGCCCCAGGTCTCCTCGGCGGCCGCCGTCGTGTCGGGGAAGAACGGATCGCGCGGGATGCGCCTGAGGAAATAGAGGTTGACCTTCTTCTCGCTGGTCGCATCCTCGACTCCCGCGTACAGCGACTTGAGATCCGGCGGATAGCCACTCGCTCCCAGTTCGAGCTTGATGTGGCCCATCTGGGCGGCCGTCTTGTAGGCATCGAGCGCCCCGCGAATGTCGCGCAGCGCTGCGCGCAGCTCCGTCTCCTTCTCGCGCTTGGCGACGAGCTGCGCGAGCGGCATGGCCGCGGTCGCGAGCAGTCCCACGATCGCCAGGGTGATCACGAGCTCGATGATGGTGAAGCCGCGGCTGCGCATGTCACTGGTGGATGTTGATGACCAGCGGCTGCGCCGAGGCGCTGCCCACTGCGCCACCGCTGCCGCCCAGCACGTTGAGCATGGCCGCGATATTCGACTCCTTGCGCGGCGCCAGCGCCTTGAAACGCACCGTCATCAAGGTACCGGTGCCGAGCACCGGATCCTCACTCGGCGTCGTCACGTCGAGCTGC
>DASXKH010000060.1:0-2377 GCA_036496915.1 Solirubrobacteraceae bacterium | reverse complement strand
CGACGTCATTTCGGACACGCCCGCAATGTGCCCGAACTGCCGTTCGAGCGGCGTCGCGACCGCCGCCGCCATGACGTCCGGGCTCGCGCCCGGCAGCGACGCGTTCACGCTGATCGTCGGCGAGTCGATTTCCGGGAGCGGTGAGACTGGCAGCACGATGAACGCGATGCCGCCCGCGATCGCGATCGCCGCGGTCAGCAGAATCGTCGCGATGGGCCGGCCGATCGCGGGGGCGGAGAGATTCACGCGTGCTCTCCGAGCGGCAAATCGATCTGGACGGCCGTCTTCGTGCGCGGCTGGAGCCGGCGGCTGATGCGATCGAACCACAGATAGATGACCGGCGTCGTGTAGAGCGTCAGGACCTGGCTGAGGAGCAGGCCGCCCACCATCGCGATTCCGAGCGGCCGCCGGAGCTCGGCGCCGATGCCGCTGCCGAGCGCGAGCGGCAGTCCGCCGAACAGCGCCGCCAGCGTCGTCATCAGGATCGGCCGGAGCCGCAGCAGGCTCGCCTGGTAGATCGCCTCCTCGGGTTCCTTGCCCTCGCCGCGCTCGGCCTGCAGCGCGAAGTCCACCATCATGATGCCGTTCTTCTTCACGATGCCTATCAGCAGCACGATGCCGATGATGCCGACGATGCCCAGATCCTGACGGAACAGCATCAGCGCGAGCAGCGCGCCGACACCCGCTGACGGCAGCGTCGAGAGAATCGTCAGCGGATGGATGAAGCTCTCGTACAGCACGCCCAGGACGATGTAGACCGTGACGAGCGCGGCGAGCACGAGCAGGCCTTCGTTGGTCAGCGAGTTCTCGAAGCTGGCCGCCGTGCCCTGGAAGCGCGTCTGCAGGTTGATCGGCGTCTGGAGGCTCGCAGTAGCCTTGTTGACGGCGTCGACCGCCTGACTGAGATGCACGCCCGGCGCGAGATTGAACGAAATGGTGACGACGGGGAACTGCGCCTGCCGGTTAATCGTCAGCGGCGTCAGAGCTCTCTTGATGGTTGCGAAGGCGGCGAGCGGCACGGCCGTTCGCGCGCCGTTGTCCGATGTGGCTGCGGCGCCGCCGCCACCTCCACCGCCGCCTGCCGCACTGGCGGCGCTGGTCGCGCTGCCGGCGCCGAGCGCCGACGCCGGACGGCTGACTGCCGCGGACTGGATGACCGTGCTGTTGCCCGCGCTTGATAGCGCCCCGGACTGCGACGCCGTTCCGAGCACGCTGTTGCTCGTTGTCGTCGCGAGCGTTCCGGTGCGGCCGGCCGACGCCGTGACCGCCGACGCGGTCGATGGCGTCAGCGCGGATGGACCGGCGGGGGCGCCCCCCGCTCGGCCGGCGCCGACGGGCGCGCTCGCCGCCGCTGCCTGAAGATAGATGTCGTTGAGGCGCTCGGGCCCGGTCTGGAATCGCGGATCCGCCTCGAGGATGACGTGGTACTGGTTCGTCTGCGTGTAGAGCGTCGTCACCTGGCGCTGGCCGAACGCGTCATAGAGCGTGTCGTCGATCGTTTGCGGCGTAATCCCGAGGCGCGACGCTGTCACACGATCGATGTCGAGCGTGATGGCGTTCCCGTACGGCTGCACGTCGGTGGCGACGTCCTGCAGTTCCGGCAGCGCACGCATCTTGTCGACAATTCGCGACGTCCACGTCGTGAGTTCGGAACTGTCGGGATCTTCGACCGTGTACTGGAACTGCGTGCGGCTGACGCGATCCTCGACCGTCAGGTCCTGCACCGGCTGCAGATACGCCTGGATGCCGGTGACCTTCGCGAGCGTCGGCCGCAGGCGCTGGATCACGTCGGAGGCGCTGATACCCCGATCCTCGAGGGGCTTCAGGTTGACCTGCATGCGGCCGCTGTTGAGCGTCGTGTTCGTGGCGTCCACGCCGATGAACGACGACAGCGAGTCGACCGCCGGATCGGCCAGGACCAGGTGGGCGATCGCTTGCTGGCGCGCGCTCATCGCGTCGAAACTCGTGGCCTCTGGCGCCTGCGTGACCACCTGGATGATGCCGGTGTCCTGAATCGGAAAGAAGCCCTTCGGGATGAAGTAGTAGAGGAACCCGGCCGTGAGCAGCGTCGCCACCGCAATCAGGAGCACGAGCGTCTGGCGCGCGAGCACCCACTTCAGCGTGGTGCCGTAGAAGGCGATGATTCGGTCGAAGACGTCTTCCGACCAGCGATAGAACCGCCCTTCCTGCTCCGGCGGCGTGTGGCGCAGGAGCTTCGACGACATCATCGGCGTCAGCGTCAGTGACACGACAGCCGAGATCAGAATCGTGACCGCGAGCGTGACAGCGAATTCGCGAAACAGCCGGCCGGTGATGTCCTGCATGAAGAGCAGCGGAATCAGCACGGCGATGAGCGACACGGTCAACGACACGATCG
>DASXKH010000059.1:0-67342 GCA_036496915.1 Solirubrobacteraceae bacterium | reverse complement strand
CGGAAGGCGGGTTCGCCTACGGAACCTGGGCCGTGACCGCACCCTGACCCAACACGCCAAACCTGCCGGCGCGCGCTCTCCTGACCCATACACGGCAACCCCTGGAGAGCGCGACCGGCAAGCGACGCCACACTTAGCGATGAGACTCCAAACCACCACCAGAACACACCCACCACGCCGCCACCTAGCACGCCCGGCCAGCCAGGCGTCCCTCGCCTCACGCGCACTGGGCGTAGCGGCGAGCTTTGTCGTCGCACTGGCCCTGTTGAGCACCGTCGCTGTCCCCGCGGCATTCGGTGAGCGCGCACACGCATTCGCCTCCAGCTTCGCCGGACCCGGCACGGTAGCCGGAGAAGCAGGCTCGTTGAGCCTGGCCGCCGAGCCCACGGGCGAAGCGCCGGGGAGCGGGTTGGCGGTCAACGACTCAACCCATGACGTGTACGTTGCCGATACAGGGAATCGGCGGGTAGACGAGTTCACGTCCGCCGGCGTGTTCGTCCGTGCCTGGGGCTGGGGCGTCGCGACCGGTGCAGAAGAATTGCAGGTGTGTACGACGACCTGTCAGGTTGGTCGCTCCGGAGCGAAACCCGGAGAGTTCGAAACGGCCTCATACATAGCAGTGGACAACGACTCCGAAAGCGCCTCCCACGGTGACGTGTACGTGGGGGATACAGCAAACGACATCGTCACCAAGTTCACCGCTACCGGCGAACTGATCGCATCGTGGGGCACAACCGGCCAGCTCAAAGGCTCTCCCACCGAGGACTTCAACTCCGGCTTTGCCGGGCTGGTGATCGAGGGTGTCGCGGTCGACGCGACGGGTGATCTCTGGGTCTACAACCTTCACCAGCGGCTGTTCAAGTTCGCACAAGACGGAACCTCAACTTTTACCTGCACAGCCGCGATCCCCGGAAGCCCCGGTGGCGGTGGTATTGCGATCACCGAAACTGGCATGGTTGCGCACGAAGGCTCCGGTCGTATCGGACAGTTCGCGCCGAACTGTGTGTACACCGGGGCTGTGACAGCAGGCACCCCTGCAGCTCAAGGCGTGGGTGTAGACGCCAGCGACGAGGACGTCATTACAGTACGCAACCGTTCGTTGATCGAAGATATCCCCGGCTGGTGTATCGCGGTTCCATCGCCGACGGGCTGCGTGCCTTCGCAGATCTTTGGTGAAACACAGCTTGGCAACGGGACCGGGCTGGCCGTCGACTCGAGCTCCGGCGCTGTGTACGCGGCTGACGCGACTGCTGAGTCAATCAGTCGTTTTGCGGTCGTACTTGAAGCCTCGATCGAATCGGCCTCCGCGATTCACGCGCACGACGCTGTGCTGCACGGGTTGGTCAATCCCGTTGGGACAGAACTGTCGGCGTGCCGATTCGAATATGGCTCCACTCCAAACGAATATTCGGCCAGTGTGCCGTGTGCGGAGAGCGTCGGCTCGATCGGTGTGGGCAGCTCGCCGGTGCCGGTGCAGGCCACGGTTTCGGGTCTTCCCAGTGGCACTAAATTCCATTTTCGGCTTCGGGGCACCAGCCCGCACGGCAATGTGACCAGCGAACCCAAAGAATTTACAACGGCAGTGACGCCGGCCGTAGTCGAAGTCAAGGGCTCCGACCTAACAGCGAGCAGCGCAACTCTGGAAGCCGTGGTCAACCCCGAGGGAGTCACCTCGAAATACCACTTTGAATACGGAGAATGCCCGCACGGCGCTTGTTCACCCGAAGTGCCGTTCCCCGTGACGGCGCCCGAAAGCGAAATCCCTGCCGGGCCCAGCAACGTCACCGTCTCCCAGCCGGTTTCTGGCTTGACGGCTGGGCAAACTTATCACTTCCGCGTCGACGTAAACGGAGAAGCGTCGTTCTCCCCGGAAGGCGTGTTCGTACTCGAGCCGGCGACGCCGGCCTGCTCATCGGAACGCCCCGAAGTCGACCGCGGTTTGGGTGACTGCCGTGCCTACGAAATGGTCACGCCACCAGGCAAGAACGGTGCCCTGATCAACAATGGAGCGTTCTTGCAGCACCCGGCGGTATCGCTGGACGGGTCGCGTGTCGTGATGCAGAGCATCCAGTGCTTTGACAGTCCCAGCTCGTGCACCGCCCTTCGCCAGCAGGAGGGTACGACATTTTCGTTTGAACGGACGCCGAGCGGCTGGCTGACGGTCCCTCTCGCTCCGCCGATCTCCGCGGGCAGCTCGGTGTTGACATACGATGCCGAGACGCGCGACGTCTGGTACTCCAGCTCGAGCATGCCGTCCGAATTCGAAGATCTGTGGGCGCGCGACCCCGAAGGCTCGGTACGCGAAATCGGCAGAATCGCAGAAGCCAAAGGCCCGCAGATCGGAAACATCGGCCCTGAATTCTTTGCGTCTACAAGCGACGTGTCGCGAGTCGTGTTTCAAGCGCCCGGCCTGTGGCCGTCGCTCGAAGCCGGCGCTGCCGCCGAGGTGTGGACGTATCCGAGCACCCTCGCCGGTCGGCCGGAACCCGTGGCGGTGACCGGTGGCGCAGGGAGCATTGACCTGATCAGCGCGTGCGGCGCGACGCTCGGGGGCGGTAACGAAGTGCACAGCGTCTACAACTCGCTGACCGCGGACGGCGCTGCGATCTTCTTCTCGGCCGAACGCTGCTCAAAAGGCACCGGGAGCAACGCGACTGCCCCGGTGCCGGCGGTCACGGTGTACGAGCGGGTCAAAGGCAACTCGACAGTCCTGGTGTCCGGCTCGGGTTCTGCCGCTGAGTGTGACCCTGCCTGCCAGGAATCACCACCCGGCGATGCGTCGTTCCAGGGCGCATCGGTGGACGGCACTGACGCGTTCTTTACGGATACGCGTAAGTTGACCAACGACGCGAGCGAGGATCCGCACCAAGGCGACAGTGCGCATCACGACTGCACGGCGACGTCGCCCGGGACATCCGGGTGCAATCTGTACGAGTTCGTGTGTCCTGCTCATTGCGTCAACGAAGGGGAACGGAGACTGATCGATGTGTCTGCGGGGGACACGAGCGGGCTGGGGCCGCAGGTGCAGGGCGTGGTGGCAATTCCGCCTGGCGGATCGGACGTCTACTTCGTCGCCAGGGGTGTCCTGACGGGCGCGAGCTCGACGGGTGGTGAACCTGTCGCGGGCCTTGACAATCTTTATGTGTACAAGGCTGGCGAAAATGGGAGCCGGGGGCATGTGACTTTTGTCGCTGCGTTGCCGTCTTCCGACGAAGATCTTTGGCACAAGCAGAATGGCATCGGGATCGCGAACGTGACTCCCGACGGTCGCTATTTGGTCTTCACGAGCCATAGGGGGCTGACGTCTGACGTTTCGCGTCACGAAGGGCCGGCGCAGGTGTATCGCTATGACGCACAAACCGAAACGCTGGTACGCGTGTCCGTGGGTGCGAGCGGATTCAATGACAACGGGAACGCGAGCGCCGCCGATGCTCGGATCGTAAACGCGCTTCAGTCGTTCGGGAATGGCGCGGGGCCGGGCTCGTCCAATCCGACCGTGTCCGAAAACGGGGATCTGGTGTTCTTCGAGTCACCGACTGGTTTGACCCCTGGCGCGTTGAATGACGTCGCGGTGGTTGGCAATCCGGCTGTGCTTGCCGAAAACGTGTATGAGTGGGAGGCTTATGAAACAAAGCCTTCGGCCAATGCGCCGGCGTGCGGGAACCCCGCCGGCTGTGTCTCGTTGATCTCCGATGGGAAGGATCGCAGCGAAGGCACCGACCAGCACGAAAACGCAAGCGCCGTAGAACTGTTGGGCACGGACGAGTCCGGGCGCAACGTGTTCTTCTGGAGCGCCGATCCGATCTCGAGACGCGACACGGATTCGCAGGTCGACCTCTATGACGCTCGAGTGGACGGTGGTCTGCCGGAACCTGAACCCGAACCGGAATGCGCGACCCTCTCCGCTTGCCACCCGTTCACCCCTGAAGAAGGCATATCGGGTGTCTTCTCCAGTGGCCTGCCTTCGGGTTCCGGCAACTTCAACGGAGCGCCACCGGCGGCGGGCGGATCCATTCCGAGGCTCACACGCGAGCTCGCTCCAGCGCAGCGCCTTGCACGGGAAATCAAGAAGTGCCGCGTCAAGCACGGTCGTGCACGCGGCTCCTGCGAACGCGCTGCACGTGCCCGGTACCGCGCACGCAAGCTCGCGCTGGTGCTGACGGCGTGCCGGCGTGACCATGGTCAGGCGCGCAAGCACTGTGAACAGGCCGCGCGTGCCACCTACGGCAACAAGGCGTCGCGGAGGTCCAAGGGCAAATGAGCCGGCTCCGCACATCTGTCGATCTATGCTTCGGCCGGCCTTTGCGGACGGCCACGCTGCTCGCGTGCGCGCTGCTCGCGGCGTCCGTCGCTCCATTGAGCGGCGCTGCCAGCGCGAGCGCTGCGGTCGGTGCTCCTGCATGGTCGCTGCGCTCGGTTGCGTACCCGTCCGACTTCACGGCCGCTGACAACGCGCTGTGCGAAGCCGAAGTCGCGCGCATCGCTGAAAACGCGCATACCTTCTGTGATACGTATGTAGTGGTCGCGACGAACGTGGGCGCGAAAGCTACGGGCAACGCGACCGTGTTCTTGAAGGACACGCTGCCGGCTGGGCTCGTGGTGCAGCACGTGTCGTTGTTTCTTGAACAGGCGGGTAATACTGGGACCGACCTCGGGACTGCGTCTTGCACGGTCGCCGCGTTGCTTGTTGAATGCGCGGCGAAAACAGGTCATCCCGTGCCCCCCGATGCAGCGTGGCGCATGTATGTGTCTGTGACCGTTCCGCCCGCCACGGCGCCGGCCTCCCTGACGAATGCCGTATCGGTGTCAGCGGTTAACACCAGTACTGTCGAAGCAACGGGGATCAATACGGTGGAATCGGGGCCTCCTGCATTCGGGCCTGATTTCCTGGAAGCCGCTTTCCGTAGTCTCACAGGAGAAAGCTACACGGTTGCGGGTGGGCATCCGTACGAGCTGAACACGGTGATTGGGCTGGCGAGCGTGGTGCGTGAAACACCACAGGACCCGACGATGGCAACGAGCATCGAGGATGCACGAGACGTGATAGTGGATCTCCCGGTCGGTATGACCGGCAGCGCGGTGTCCGCGCCGCAATGTACGTTGGCGCGGCTGGGATCGAAGGGCCCAACGAAAGAACAGGGCTCCTCCGGATGCCCCACCAACACGATCATCGGTCACGTCCGGACCGTTCCGGAAGGCCAGGCCGCGGCGAACTTCCCGATCTACAACCTGGTCCCCGAGCACGGTTACGCCGCCGAGCTCGGATTCATCGACCTAACCGGCAGCACGCACGTGCTTTACGTGTCGCTCGCGCCGTCGACTGAAGGTTATGTGCTGCGGACTACCACGAAGGAAATCCCGCAGATCGCGCTGACGGAAATCGTCGCGAACGTGTACGGCAACCCCACACAGCGCGACGGGGTTAGCTCGAGCCCTGGGCTGGCGACGTTCACTAGCCCGTCGGATTGCTCGGGTAAGCCGCTCGTGACGAAGGTGCTGATGGACTCTTGGCAGCATCCCGGGTCCTACAATCCCGATGGCACACCCAACCTGTCGGACCCCAACTGGGTGTCAAAGAGTTCTTCATCGCCTGCCGTGACCGGTTGTGAACAGCTCGCTGGCTTGTTTGAACCATCGGTCACGGGAGCGCCGACAACGGCACGCGCTGGTGAGCCGACCGGGCTCGTTTTCACCGTTTCGGTTCCCCAGAAGACTTCTGTGGAAGGAGATGAACGCTCGACTCCGCCGCTGCGGGACACGACCGTCACCCTGCCGGAAGGAATGACCGTCGATCCTTCTTCTGCGAACGGTTTGGGAGCGTGCTCGCTGGAGCAGGTCGGTATCAGTGAAGCGGGAATACCGAATGCTGCGTCTCCGGCGTGCCCGAACGCCTCCAGGCTCGGTACGGTCGAAGTCGAAACGCCTGCGCTCCCGAGCGAAGTCTGCAAGGCGCCACAAACACCACTCGAACAATGCCCCGGGACCGAAGAACGCGAACACGTCTTCCTCTCCGGTTCCATCTATCTCGCCCGGCAGGACGAAAACCCGTTCGGGAGCCTGCTGGCGATCTACATCGTGGTCGATGACCGGCGTACTGGTGTGATAGCCAAGATCCCCGCCAAGCTGTCCGCTGATCCGGTCACTGGCCGTTTGACTACCACGGTGACCGATACTCCCCAGTTCCCGTTCTCGCAGCTACGAACCCACTTCTTCGGCGGGGACACTGGTGCGCTGACGAACCCGATGGAATGTGGTTCGTATTCGATCGTGACTAGTTTGACGCCGTGGTCGGCGCCAGAATCCGGGCCTTCAGCCACCCCGGCCGCGTCGTTTGGGATCAGCCAGGCCGCGGACGGTGGCGCGTGCGCTACCCCCGGCTTCGCGCCTTCCCTGCGGTCCGGTACGACCAACAGTCAGGCCGGCGCCTACAGTCCCCTCGGCGTCACGTTCTCCCGCCAGGACACAGAACAAGACCTCGCGGGGATCAGCGTCACGACGCCCCCGGGGTTGCTGGGGTCGTTGAGGAACGTCGTGCAGTGCCCTGAACCACAGGCCGCCAAAGGGGAATGCGGTCCCGAGAGCCTGATCGGTGAAGCGACCACCACGGTCGGTGCCGGACCGCACCCCTACATGGTGCATGGTGGCAGGGTGTATCTCACCGGCCCCTACAACAACGGTCCGTTTGGCCTGTCGATCGTGGTGCCAACCACGGCCGGGCCGTTCACCCTCACGGGCAACGGCGGGTTCGGGCGAGAGATCGTGCGTGCTTCGATCCGTGTCGATCCGCATACCGCGCAGATCACGGTCCTGAGCGACCCGTTGCCAACGATCATCCAGGGCATCCCGTTGCAGATCAGGACGGTCAACGTCACGGTCGATCGTCCGGGCTTTACGTTCAATCCCACCAACTGCAGTCAGCTGGCGTCCAGCGCGACGTTCACGAGCACCAAGGGCGCGACCAGTACCACCACGAGCCCGTTCTACGCCTCGAATTGCGCGAGCCTGCCGTTCCATCCCTCCTTCACGGCATTCACGGCGGGAAGGACGAGTAAAGCGAGGGGTGCGAGCCTGACCGTGAAGGTGGGGTCGGGTGGTGGTCAGGCGAATATCGCGAAAGTCAAAGTCGCGCTGCCCCTACAACTGCCGTCGTGGTTGCCGACGCTACAGAAAGCCTGCGTAGACAGCGTCTTCGATACGAACCCAGCGGCGTGCCCCGCAGGGTCTGCTGTCGGGATAGCGACCGCGAGCACCCCGGTGCTCGCGCACTCCCTGACTGGTCCGGCGTACCTGGTCAGTCATGGTGGTGTCGCGTTCCCCGATCTCGAGATCGTGCTCCAGGGCGAAGGCATCACACTGGTCCTGGACGGTAATACGAACATCAAAAAAGGGATCACGACGAGCACGTTCAACACCGTGCCCGACGCTCCCGTCAGCACCTTCGAACTGGTCCTCCCGCAAGGTCCCGGTCATGTCCTTGCCACGAACCTCCCCGTGAGCGCTAACAACAGCCTCTGCGGACAGACCCTGAGGATGCCAACAGAAATCATCGGCCAGAACGGTGTCGTCATCCACCAGAGCACCACGATCACCGCCACGGGATGCCCCAAGACCAAGTCCCTCACCCGCGCACAGAAGCTCACCAAAGCCCTCAAGGCCTGCCACAAGCAGCCCAAGGGCCACAAGCGCAAAGCCTGCGAACGCCAGGCGCGCAAGCGCTACGGGCCCGCCAAGAAGACCAAGCACAAGCAGAAGTAGCCAGGGCGATGACAGAGCGAGGGCCGGGCATCGGGATCGCGCGCATGCAGCCCCAGCGAGACCACGACGAGACCGCCTCCCTGGCTCTCGCCCGTCTGCGGGCAGGGTGGCATTCACTGCCGCGCGAGCAGGTCGCCGGCATCCAGCGCGCACGGATCCTCAGCGCGATGGTCGAGGTCGCGGCCGAGCAGGGGTTCATCGGGGCGAGCGTCGGGCGCGTCGTCAAGCGTGCCGGCGTCTCGCGGCGCACGTTCTACGACCTGTTCGACAGTCGCGAGGACTGCTTTCAGGCGGCGTTCGACTGGGGCGCCGAGCGGGCCGGCGCGCTGCTGGCGCAGGCGTATGCGCGCGAGTCCTCATGGCTCGACGGGGTTCGCGCCGCGCTGGCCTCGCTGCTCGTGTTCTTCGATTCAGAGCCCCAGCTCGCGCGTGTTTGCGTCGTGCAGGCGCTTGGCGCCGGTCCGCTCGTGCTGCGGCGGCGCGCCCAGGTTGTGCAACGGCTCGCCGACGCGCTCGACGCGGGCGCGCCGTCCGCGCGGGAGCCCGTGCAACCGCGACTTCTGACGGCGGAGGCGGTGATCGGCGCCGCGTTCTCGGTGATCCACACGCGCCTCTCGCTCGGTGGCCAGGCGCGAGGTCGGGGAGGGAGATCTCGACGAGCACCCCTCACCGACCTGCTGGGGCAGCTGATGGCGCTGATCGTGCTGCCGTATCTCGGCGCGCTCGCCGCCGGAGACGAGCTCGTGCGACCCGCGCCCGAGTTTCCCGCGCCGGCAGTCGCCGCGGACACGCGCGAGGAGAGCCGGCTGATCCTCGAGCGGCTGAACATGCGCCTCACCTATCGCACCGTCCGCTGCCTGATGTTCGTGGCCGAGCACCCCGGGGCGTCCAACCGCGCCGTCGCGCTCGGCGCGGGGATCTCCGACGAGGGCCAGGCCTCGCGCCTGCTGATGCGCCTCGCCGGCCTCGATCTGCTCGCCCGGACGTGCGCCGGGCCGGGCAAGCCCAACGCGTGGCGGGTGACGCCGTATGGAGAGCGGGTGCTGCAGGCTCTGCCCTCCGCCTGAATGGCGTGTTGATAGCGTGAGGCCATGACCACCGCCCCCGTCGAGACCACCCCGCAGCGCCTGTCCGCGATCACGGAGCAGTTGCAGCTCCTCGCGGATTATCTTTGACCCGGCTGCGTTAGCCGAGCGCGTCTCGACGCTCGAAGCGGAGATGGGGCAGGCCGGGTTCTGGGACGACTCCGAGCGCGCGGCGTCGGTCTCCTCCGAGCACGCGCGCGCGGCGCGGCGCCTGGAGACGTTCACGACGCTGGCCTCCGACGTGCAGGACCTCGACGGCCTCGTCGAGATGGCCGCCGAGGACGCCTCGTTGCAGCAGGAAATCGACGAGCAGTTCGCCTCGGTCGAGTCGCGCCTGGCCGCCCTGGAGGAGCAGCGCCTGTTCTCCGGTCGCTATGACTCCGGCGACGCTCTCGTCACCGTCAACGCCGGCGCGGGCGGCACCGACGCCCAGGACTGGGCCGAGATGGTGCTGCGCATGCTGATGCGCTGGGCCGAAGCTCGCGGCTTTGACGTGGAGCTGCTGGAGGCGAGCGCGGGCGAGGAAGCGGGCGTCAAGTCCGCCACCTTCCAGGCCGCCGGCGAGAACGCCTACGGCCTGTTCTCGGCCGAGCGCGGCGTGCACCGGCTCGTGCGCCTGTCGCCGTTCGACTCCGCCCACCGCCGCCAGACGAGCTTCGCAGGGGTCGAGGTCGCGCCCGTCGTGCCCGCCTCCTCCGGTGCGGTCGAGATCGACGAGGACGACCTGCAGGTCGACACCTACCGCGCGTCGGGAGCGGGCGGCCAGCACGTCAACAAGACCGACTCGGCCGTGCGCATCACGCACCGACCCACCGGCATCGTCGTGCAGTGCCAGAACGAGCGCTCGCAATCATCCAACCGCGCCACCGCGATGGCGATGCTGCGCGCGAAGATCCTGGAGAAGCAGGAGCGCGAACGCGCCGAGGAGATCGCGCGCGAGAAGGGCGAGGCGCAGGACGTCAACTTCGGCTCGCAGATCCGCTCCTACGTCATGCACCCCTATTCGCTCGTGAAGGATCACCGCACGAACCACGAGATGGGCGACGTCCAGCGCGTCCTCGACGGCGACTTGGACGGATTCGTGCGCGCATATTTGCTGATGGCGGCCGGTCGGCGGACGTGACCTCACTGCCGGAGAAGGAGCGGGAGCGATACTGGGGCTCGGGCGGAGAGCCGCCGATTCCGCCGCGTGAGGAGCTGGAAGCGCTCGTCAGGCGGGCTCTGGAGGAAGACATCGGCGCCGGAGACGTGACGACCGACGCGATCGTCGCCGCCGACGCGCGCGCCCGCGGGCTGATCTCACAGAAGGCCGACGGCTCGGTCTACGGCCTGGAGCTGGCCGAGCTCACCTTTTTGGCGCTCGACCCCGACGCGCGCTGCGAGCGGCTTGTGCGCGAGGGCTACTGGCGCGCCGAAGGCGGTCCCGTGCTGCAGGTCGAGGGCCTGGCGCGCGCGCTGCTGAGCGCCGAGCGCACGGCGCTGAACTTCCTGGGACATCTCTCCGGGGTGGCCACGTTCGCCGCGCGGGCCGCGAGCGCCGCGAGCGGCACCGGCGCGAAGGTGCTCGACACGCGCAAGACGACCCCGGGGCTGCGCGCCCTGGAGAAGGCCGCCGTGGCCGCCGGCGGCGGGCGCAACCACCGCTTCGGGCTATATGACGCGATCCTGATCAAGGACAACCACATCGCGGCCGCCGGCGGGATCACGCAGGCGATCGAGCGCGTGCGCGCGGCTCACCCCGAGCTGGCCGACACGCTCGAGGTCGAGGTTCGCGACCTGGCCGAGATCGACGAGGCGATCGCGGCCGGCGCGCCGCGCCTGCTGCTGGACAACATGGACGTCTACGAACTGCGCGCCGCCGTCACCCGCGTGGCCGGACGCGCCGCGATGGAGGCCAGCGGCAACGTCACCCTGGACACGCTCCGGGGACGCGCCGAGACGGGGGTAGACTGGATCTCGATGGGCGCGCTGACACATTCTCCGCGCGCGCTTGACCTGTCGATGACGCTGGAGGCGCCGCCTTCATGAACCCACTGCCGATGGCCCCGACGGCCCCCACGCTGCCGATGATCCCCGACCCCGCGCCGGAGCCCACGCTCGGTCCCGAGGAGATCGCCGCCCTCTCGGACGAGGTGCGGGCGCTCGCGGCGGAGCGCAACGCGACGATCCTCGCGCACAACTACCAGGTGCCCGAGATCCAGGACGTCGCCGACTACGTCGGCGACTCGCTCGGGCTCTCCCGCCGCGCGGCTGCCGGCGAGGCCGAGGTGATCGCCTTCTGCGGCGTGCACTTCATGGCCGAGACAGCCTCGATCCTGTGCCCGGAGAAGACGGTCCTGATCCCCGACCTCGACGCGGGGTGTTCGCTTGCGGCCTCGATCGACGCCGAGCAGCTGGCGGCCTGGCGGGCCGAGCGCCCTGGGGGCGTGGTCGTGATGTACGTGAACACGACCGCCGCGGTGAAGGCGCTGACCGACTACTGCTGCACCTCGGCCAACGCCGTCGACGTCGTGCGCCACATCTACGACACGCACGGTCCCGACACGGAGGTGCTGTTCGGGCCGGACATGTGGCTGGGCGCGTTCGTCGAGAAGGAGCTGGGCAAGCCGATGCACGTATGGGACGGCGAGTGCCACGTGCACGCGGGCATTCGCCCATCCGATATCGACGCCACGCGCGCCGCCCATCCGGGCGCCGACTTCCTGATCCATCCCGAGTGCGGCTGCTCGACGAGCGTGATGGAGTACGTCGCGGCCGGCGACATCTCCTCAGAGGGCGTGCACATGCTCTCGACGGGCGGGATGCTCGAGTACGCGCAGGAGCTCGAGCGCGTCGCGGGCGGGGCCGCCGAGCGCGCGAACGCTCCCGCCGGCGCGAGGGCCGTCGCGGGCGACGTGGACGGCGTCGCGGGCGGCTCGCACGAGCACACCTCGCAGGCGCCGCGCGAGGGGCGCCGCGAGGCCGTGGTGGCGACCGAGACGGGGATGCTCTACCCGCTGGAAATGGCGGCGCCCGACGTGCACTTCATCCCGGCCAACCCGCGCGCGTCGTGCGTGTACATGAAGATGATCACGCTGGAGAAGCTGCGAGATGCCCTGCGAGACATGAAGTACGAGGTGCGCGTCCCCGAGGACATCGCCCTGAAGGCGAAAGTGCCGATCGACCGGATGGTCGCCCTGGGTTGAGGCTCCGCGGCGGCCGACCGCCGGCCGTGGACCGCCTTGCCGTTACAAGAATCGCTGTCGTGACCGGTGGCGGGAAGGCTGTACGAAGCCGCCGGCCTCCCGTGTCTCCCCAAAGAAGCGCTCTCAGAATTCCTCGGCGCTGTGAGGTCCGACGCACGCGACGGCGAGGTTGTCCGCGACCCCCGCAGCGACAGTGCGCACCTCGTCGAATGTGACCGCGTCGAGCGCGGTTATCGCGGCGTCGGGATCGATGTCCTCGCCGAAGACGATCGAGCGGCCGGCGCCGTAGCGGGCGACGGCGTTGGTGTTCTCGAACGCGAGCACGAGCCGCCCGGCGGCGTAGGCGCGGGCGCGGGCGACCTCCTCCTCGGTGGGGCCGTCGTCGCGGAGCTCGTCGACGATCTCGCGCATGCGCGTGTAGGCCTCGGTGCACTTGGCGGACTCGAGGCCCGAACCGAGCTGCAGCACGGGCAGGTCGGCGAAGGCGTGGTCGGCGGCGTAGACGGAGTAGCAGAGGCCGCGCTTCTCGCGGATCTCCTCGAACAGGCGCGAGCCCATCGAGCCGCCCAGGAGCGTCGCGTAGATCGACAGCGCCGCGCGTTCGCGCAGGTTCGAGACCTCGATCTGGGGGATGTAGATCATGCGCAGGTGCGACTGGTTGGTGTCGCGCTGCTCCACGAGCGTCTGCGGCGCGAACGCGGGCGCCGGTAGGAAGGGCTCGGGCTCGGACAGGCTCGGGAAGCGCCCGAAGCGCTCGACCAGCTCGGCCTCCTCGGGCAGGCTGTCGACGTTGCCCGCCAGGAACGCTCCACCGCGCGCGCCCGACCAGCGGCGCTCGCGGAAGGCGACGATCGCCTCGCGACTGAACGTGCGCAGGTTCTCCTCGGGGCCGAGCACAGTGCGTCCGAGCGGGTGCTCGCCGAAGGCGGCGCGGTCGATCAGGTACTCGGCGACGGTCGAGGGCTGGTCGTAGGAGCGGTTGATCTCCTGGATCACGACGCCCCGCTCGCGGTCGAGCTCGTCGGGGTCCAGGCGCGGACGTCCGACGAAGTCCGAGAGCAGGTCGATCGCCTGGGGCGCGGACTCGGCGCGGACCGTGATGTGGAAGGCCACGAGGTCGTGGCTGGTGTAGGCGTTCAGCACGCCCCCCAGTCGCTCGGCGGTCTCGTTGACGGCGCGATAGCTGTCGTACTTCTCGCCGCCCTTGAACACCAGGTGCTCGAGGAAGTGAGCCATGCCGTTCTCCTCCGGGCGCTCGGTGCGGGCGCCGGCGTCGAAGGCGACGAGGACGGTCAACGCGCGGGTGCCGGGGATCGCGATGCTATGGACGGGGAGGTTGTTGGTGGGGACGGTCGTCGTGTTGATGGTGGCCATGGGGGCCAGCCTAGCCTGAGATGGCGCCGCGCCACGGCCGACTTTGTGAGCATCGTGTGCAAATACGCTTGCATGCAGGCGATTTACTAGGCAGGCGGGCGATGCCCGGCTACTCTCCCGGGCCATGTCACCGACGAAGACGCCGACGAAGACGATCGCGGGCGGACGCCTGAAGGTCACGCTGCCCGCGCGTGCCCCCCACGCGCCCCAGCCACAGCGCGCTCCCGTTCCCCGCCCGGCGCCCAAGCGCGCTGCCGGCCCGGCGCCCGACGAGCGCGATCTGGTGGTGGAGCTGCGCGGCGTGTCGAAGCTGTACGGCGCCGGCGACACCGGGCTGGAGCGCGCGACGTTCGCGGTGCGCCGCCAGGAGATGGTGTTCCTGGTCGGTCCGACGGGCTCGGGCAAGTCGACGATCATGCGGCTGCTGATCAAGGAGCTCGACCCGAGCGAGGGCGTGGTGCGCGTCGCCGGGCGCGACCTGGCGGAGATCGGCCGCAAGAAGATCCCCTACTACCGGCGCAACGTGGGGGTCGTGTTTCAGGACTTCAAGCTGCTGCCGAACCGGACGGTGTACGAAAACATCGCCTACGCGCTGCAGGTGACGGGCGCCTCGCGCAAGCAGATCCGCACGACGCTGCCGGACATCCTGCGTTTGACGGGGTTGAGCACGAAGCTGCACAACTATCCCCATCAGCTCTCGGGAGGCGAGCAGCAGCGCGTGGCGGTCGCGCGCGCGTTCGCCGGGCATCCGCCGCTGCTGCTGGCGGACGAGCCCACGGGCAACCTCGACCCGGAGACTTCGATCGGGATCATGCAGCTGCTGTACCGCATCAACCGCGCGGGCACGACGGTGATCGTCGCGACGCACGACCGTGAGATGGTCGATCGCATGCGCCGCCGCGTGATCGAGCTGCGCCGCGGGCGGATCGTGCGCGACGAGGCGACGGGGCTGTATGCGCGCGAAGAGAACACGAACGAGCTCGGGGACAGGCTGCGCGCGGAAAGCGCGACGGTCGATGCGGCGCGCAGCGTTCTGGGCGCTAAGCCGTCGAACGGAAATACGCCCTCATGAGTCCGTGGATCAAGGGATGCAAGGACGCAGGGAGCGTGGCGTGCTCGGCACGCGAGCGACTGAGGACGCCGCAGCGCGCCGTGTCCACGGGCTCATGATGAAGCCTGGGTTTTTCTTGAAAGAGAGCATTCGCTCGATCCGGCGCAATGCGGTGCCGAGCTTTGCGGCGTTCGCGTCGGTGCTCGTGACGACGCTGGTGCTGGGCGTGTTCATCCCGGTGGTGCAGGCGACTAACGGCGCGGCGAACGACGTGCGCGGGCGGGTGCTGGTGGACGTGGACATGAACACGACGGCGACGCCGGCGGAAGAGGCGCGGGTGCGCGCGGAGATCGTCAAGGCGCCGGACGTGAAGGGCGTGCAGCTCGTGTCCAAGCAGGCGGGCTATGAACAGGAGCGCAAGCTGAACCCGCAGGCGTTCGCGCTGATCGGCTACAACCCGCTGCCGGACATCTTTCGCGTGACGCCGGCGAACCCGAACGACGCGGGCGCGGTGCGCGCGGAGCTCGACCAGTCGAGCCCGCTGGGCACGCGGCTGGTCACCGACCCGGCGATCGCGGCGGTGCAGAACCGCCAGGCGGAGACGAACAAGATCCTGTCGGCCACGCGCGTGATCAAGCTGACGATGGCGCTGCTGGCGGCGCTGCTGGTGCTGGCGTCGGTGCTGCTGATCTCGAACACCATTCGGCTCTCGCTGTTCTCGCGCCGGCGCGAGGTCGAGGTGATGAAGCTGGTGGGTGCGACCGACTGGTTCATCCGCTGGCCGTTCGTGATCGAGGGGCTGTTCCTGGGCGCGCTCGGCGGCGTGGCGGCGATCGGGCTGCTGGCGCTGGCGAAGGTCACGCTGGTGGACCCGCTGGCGAACACGGTCAAGCTGATCTCCCAGCCGGACATGATCGCGTTCCCGCTGCTGATCGCGATCCTGATGGCCTGCGCGATCGGGGTGTCGGCCGCCGGCTCAGGACTGTCGTTGCGCCGCTTCTTGCGTGTATAGCCCGTAGGGTTGGGGACCATGTCCTCGCGCCGGCGTTTGACGTATGTATTGATCGCGATGCTGCCGGTGCTGCTGGTGGTGGGCGTGTGGTGGGGCGGGCATCCGGAAGATCTGCCGGCGTTCGCGCGCTCGAGCCTGGTGGCGCATGCGGATACGCGGGTCGTGGATGAAGCGATCGAACGGATCTCGAGCGACTATTACCGGCCGATACCGGAGAGCTCGCTGGCGAACGCGTCGGTGGCGGGCGCGGTGGGGAGCCTGCACGACCGCTTCTCGCATTATCTGAGCCCGAAGGAATTTCGCGACTTCGACGAGCCGCCGAGCTTTACGGGGATCGGGGTGGAGGTGCAGCCGTCCAGGCGGGGCCTACAGATCGCGCGCGTGTTCAACGCCTCGCCCGCGTCACGAGCCGGGTTGAAGGCGGGCGCGACGATCGTGGCGGTGAACGGCCGCTCGATCGCGGGGATGGCGCCGGACAAGGCGCGGGCGCTGATCGTGGGGCCGCCGGGGACGGACGTGACGCTGTCGATCGAAGCGCGTGCGGGGCACGGCGCGCACACGGTGAAGCTGACCCGCGCGACGATCTCCGAGCCGGTGGTGGCCTCGGCGACGAAGACGGTGCACGGGGTCAAGCTGGGGGTGGTGGCGCTCTCCACGTTCAGCCCGGGATCGCACGCGGAAGTGCGGGAAGCGGTCGAAAAAGTCCGCCGTGAAGGCGCGCGGGGGATCGTGCTGGATTTGCGCGGCAATGGCGGGGGGCTGGTCGAGGAGGCGCAGCTGATCGCGAGCGTCTTCGTCGAGCACGGCCCGATCGTGACGACGCGCGCGCGCTCGCTGCCGACGCAGACGCTGAGCGCGGCGGGCGACGCGATCCCGGCGTCGATTCCGGTGGTGGTGCTGGTCGACGGCAACACCGCGTCGGCGTCGGAGATCGTGACGGCGGCGCTGCAGGATCACAGGCGCGCGACGGTCGTGGGCACGCACACATTCGGCAAGGGGGTCTTCCAGGAGGAGATGCCGCTGTCGAACGGTGGCGCGCTCGACATCACGGTCGGCGAGTACTTCACGCCGAACGGGCGCAACCTCGGCGGCGGCGGCATCAAGCAGGGCGCGGGCGTGACGCCGGAAGTGGTTGTGGCGCACGGGGTGGACACCTTGCACGGGCTGGAAGTGGCCCTGAACACGCTGGCGACGAAGGTCAAGTGACTGACGCACGGGTCGTAGCGGTGGTCGAGAAGCGGGGAAGGTTTTGGGCGGCGGAGCCGCACTTCCCCTCGCTGCGCTCCGGCGAGGACGGACGGCGGTCCCGGGGCGGGCGTCGCATCGTGCTGGCCTCCAATCGGGTGGACGGTCCGGGCGGCGGGACGGTGAGCGCGGGCGAGCTGGTGCTGGTGGAGCTCGGTGGCGGTCGCGGCGCCCGTGGCGCAGACGGAAGGGCGCGGGTCGTGCGTCGGATCGGACGCCCGGACGTGGCGCGCGACGCGATCGAGGCGCTGATGCTCGAGCGGGGTCTCGCGCGGGAGTTCGAGCCGGAGGTGAGCGAGGCGGCGAACCGCGCGCGCGAGGAGGGGATGGCCGCGGCGACGCGTGAGGTGCGGGAGGGGAGCAGGCGCGACCTGCGCGGGCTGGCGACGCTGACGATCGACCCGGCGAGCGCGCGGGACTTCGACGATGCGATCTCCGCGCAGCGGTTGGACGGAGAGGATGGGGTCGTGCGGGTGTGGGTGCACATCGCCGACGTGAGCGGGTACGTGGGCGAGGGATCGGTCGTGGATCGCGAGGCGCGGGAGCGGGCCACGAGCGTGTATGCGCCGGGCGCCGTCGAGCCGATGCTGCCGCAGGCGCTGTCCAACGACGCGTGCTCGCTGGTGCCGGGGGCCGAGCGCGCGGCGGTGACGGTGGAGCTGGACCTGCGCGGAGCGGAGGTGGTGCGCAGCGCTTTCTACCGCTCGCTGATTCGCTCGGACAGGCGGCTGGATTACGAGCAGGTCGATCGCGTGTTCGCCGGGCGCGAGCGCGCGCAGGATCCGTGGGCCGGGACGTTGGAGGCCGCGCGCGCGGCGAGCGCGGCGTTGGGGAGGGCGCGCGTGCAGGCGGGCGGGCTGGCGATCGACTCGGAGGAGCCGGAGGTGGTGTTCGACGAGGAGGGGCACGTGCGCGAGCTGCGCACGCGCGCGCAGACCGAGTCGCATCGGCTGATCGAGCACCTGATGATCGCCGCCAACGAAGCGGTCGCGCGACACCTGTCCGAGCGTGGTGTGCCGTGCCTGTATCGCGTGCACGAGCGCCCGGAGCCCGCGCGGGTGCTGCGGCTGGTCGAGCAGCTGGCGTCGCTGGGAGTGGCCACGCCGGCCGTGCCCGAGACGATCTCGCCGTCGCAGGCGGCGGAGCTGATGGGCGAGGTCAGCCGGCGGGTCGAGCGCCATGTGCAGGGTGCGCTGAGGCGGGCAGGGTCCGGGGCTGGGTCCAGGGCTGGGTCCGGCCGCGGCGGGCAGCCCGCGTCGGATCGAGCAGAGGCGCCGGGGCGTGCGCGGATCGGTCCGTGGGGCGGGCGGATCGCGCTGAGCTCACTCGTGCTGCGTTCGCTGCGGCAGGCCTTTTATTCGCCGAAGAACATCGGTCACGCGGGGCTGCATTCGGCCTGTTATTGCCATTTCACCTCGCCAATCAGGCGCTATCCCGACCTGGTGTGTCACCGCGCGCTGGTGTCGACGCTCGCCGGCGAAGAGCCGGCGCCGAGGGCGGGGGAGCTGGCCGAGCTGGGCGAATGGACCTCAGAGCGCGAGCGCGAGGCGATGAAGATCGAGCGCGGTGGGGATGACCTCGCGCGGTGCTTCGCGCTGGAGCAGGCGCTGTATCAGGACGGCTGGGAGCGGACGTTCGTCGGTGAGGTCACGGGGCTGATCTCAGCGGGCGCGTTCGTGGCGTTCGGCGGTGCGGGCGGGGGCGCCGGAGCGGGCGAGCGGTCAGGGGCCGAGGGCGGCGCGGATGGTCTGTCGGGCCCGCTGTATGAGGGGATGCTGCCGGTGCGTCGGATGCGCAGCGAGGAGGGACGGGACTGGTGGGAGCTGAACGAGCAGGAGACGATCCTGCGCGGCGAGCGCAGCGGCGCGACGCTCAGGCTGGGCGATCCGATCGAGGTGCGGGTCGCGCGCGTGGACACGGTCCGCGGGCGGGTGGACCTGGTCCCGGTGGAATAGGTGCTCTGGCGGCGGAGTGCTCACGGCGTCGGCCACGCGGCAAGGCGACCGTCTAGGCTCGGCAGGTTATGGCGAAAAGCAAGAAGGGCAAGCGCAAGATCGGCGCGGGCGACGTGGCGTCGAACCGGTATGCGTCATACCGCTATGAGCTGATCGAGCGGATCGAGTGCGGGATCGCGCTGGAGGGCACCGAGGTGAAGGCGCTGCGCGCCTCCGGGGCGCAGCTGAAGGACGGGTACGCCGCGATCAAGGGTGGCGAGCTGTGGCTCGAGTCGGTGCACATTCCGCCATATGAGCCGGCCTCGCGCGAGAACCACGAGCCCGAGCGTCCGCGCAAGCTGCTCGCGCACCGCAAAGAGCTCGATCGGCTCGAAGCGAAAGTGGCCGAGCGCGGCTGGACGCTGGTGCCGACGCGGATCTACTTCAAGGGCTCGCACGCGAAGGTCGAGATCGCGCTGGCGCGCGGCAAGGACGTGTTCGACAAACGTCAGACGATCCGCGATCGGGAGAGCAAGCGGGACATGGAACGAGCGGTCAGAGAAGCCCGCCGCTGAGGCGTATTCCGCTAGAGCGAGCGGAAGGAGTGCCCGCCCGTGGCGAGGACGTGCGAGATGTCCATCCCCAGCACGAGCACGACGATCAGGGCGATGTAGACCGCACCGACGTACAGACGGTGGCGGGGCGCAACGCGGTAGTAGGCGGCCTGCTCGATCGAGCGGGTCTTGCGCTGCCGCCAGCGCCGCCGCGTGTCCATGAAGCCGAGCAGCAGGAAGATCAGCAGGAAGTAGTTGCCGGTGATGATGAACAGCGCGACGAGGGTGCCGAGCCCCACGAACCACATCGCGGGCGCCATCGCGGCCATCGCGCGCCCGCCGTCGAAGGGGGTGACGGGAATCAGGTTGATGAGGTTCAGGAAGAAGGCGACGTAGGCGAGCGCGCGCAGCAGGTCGCTGCCCAGGGCTTCGGCGAGCACGAGGCAGATGGCGGCGCCGAGCGTGCCGAGGATCGGCCCGGCCAGGCCGACGCGGGCCTCGGCGAGGGCGTCGTCGGGCAGCGACTTCATCATCACGACCGCGCCGAGGCCGGGAATGAACATGGGCGCGCTCGCGGGGACGCCTTCGCGGCGCAGCTGGAAGACGTGGCCCATCTCGTGCACGAACAGCAGCAGCACGAACCCGGCGGCGAACTCCCAGCCGAAGAAGAGGCTGTAGGCGGCGACGGAGACGAGCGCGGTGCCGGTGGTCGTGAGCAGCTTGACCTTGGGCAGCAGCAGGAGCAGCCCCTTGATCGCGGTGAAGAACTTGGCGATCAGCGCGACGATCGCCGCGAGCATGCTGCCGATGCGCTTGCGCAGCGCCTGCACGCGCGAGCGGCGGTGCGTGCCGAAGGGGTCGTCAGCGGCGGAGGCTGGCACGCCGGACGGGGGCGTCGCGGGTGCGGGCTGAAGGGCGGCTGGAGTAACGGTGTGCGACGGGTAGGAGCTGCCGATCGGCGTCAGCGACGGGGTCGGCGCGGTGGGCGCCGGCAGGGGTACGTCGAGATCGAGGCCATTGGCCATACGTCCATTGTGGCAGCCCCGATAAGCGCTGTCTAACGACCGTCTACAGGGGCCCGGGACATGGTGAGAAACGATTTTTTCGCAACGTGCGGGGAGGACGTCGCCAGGGGGTTGCAATCGGTGCGGGAGCGAGCTACCTTGGATGAAGACGCGGAACCGAGCCGCAAAGAGCGAGGCCACTGAGGTGTGAGGCCGCGCCACCCGAACCGAAGGGCCTCCGGGCCGGACGGGAAAGGTTCCTCAAGCGGCCCGGGACCGCGTCGCTTTGCGTTGTGGGCAGAGCGCTTGAGCGCCCAGCGGGCCAGAGCGGGGCTCGGCTACACTGGAGGAGCAACATCCACGGGGACGACAGGCTTCGACGCGGTCGGCTCGTGTGGATGGTGGCGAGTCGAGGTCCCGGGTGGCCTCGTAAAACTCCCGGGAAAACCATAAGTGCGGACTCTCACGAGTACGCCCTCGCCGTTTAGTCAATAGCTAAACGCGAGGTCTCGGGCCCCACTTGCCCGCGGTGGGGAAGGCCGGGATCAGAAAGCGGGCTCACCCGGCGCGGTCCGTCTTCGCCAAGCCGGGAACACTCAAGGAGACTGGTCCCCCGCAACCCCGCCGGCGAGGCGAGCGAGGGATGAGATCAGAGCGCCGGCTACGCTCGTAGAAGCCATTCATACGCGGTCGCGGACGTGGGTTCGATTCCCACCGTCTCCACTGAATTCCCGAAATCGCTGCAAATCGTTCGCATTGGCAATGACTTTCCGATCGTGACAACTGTGTTCTCGCGACAAGCCACAGGCAGCATTTCCACCTCCCGTCACCGGACCGACGTGGGCAACCAGACTGAGGAGCACTGGCAACCGCCGCCCTTCGCCCGACTCGACGGTCCCACAAGTAGGGCGATAACAGGTGTTCGCCGTCTCTTCGACGTACAGGCCAGCTCAATCTGGAATGATCTTGCCGGCGAGCTGAAGGCAGTCCGCGGCACACTGCTGGACGTTGGCTGCGGTGCGCAGCCATACCGCACGCTGGTGCCGGCCGATGTGGAGTACATCGGTATCGACACGGCTGACGCCAAGGACCGATTTGGCTATGACCTGCCCGACACGCTGTACTTCACGGGCAACAGATGGCCGGTGGATGACGCCACGGCCGATACTGTGCTGTGCACAGAGACGCTCGAGCATGTTTTGGACTCACTGGGCTTCCTCGCGGAAGCGAAGCGCTCGCTACGGCCCGGTGGTCGACTCATCCTCACAGTGCCGTTCGCAGCACGATGGCACTATGTCCCGTTCGACTACTGGCGATTTACTCCTTCGGGTCTTAAGTATCTCCTGGCGGAGAGTGGGTTCACAAAAGTCAAGGTATATAGACGTGGCAACGCTCTGACCGTCGCCTGCTATAAGGTGATCGCTCTCATCCTGCCGCTGCTGATGCCTCGCAAGAAAGGGGTATCTCAGAGGTTGATACTGCGTGTTGGTGGCATCGCGCTATCACCCCTATTGGCAGCAAGCACCATCGTGGCCAGGCTATCCCTTCGGCGAGATGGTGGCGACGACTGCTTGGGTTATACCGTGCTCGCGATTTCGACACCCATGGCAGGTTGCCATGACGGCGGTGGGGCATCACAGGCGCTCTGCAGTCGACCAGCCCCGATCGAGAGCATGCGCTCGTCGTAGCGGCTACTCGAATATGCGTATCCGCAGATCGTCGAGATTTTCGGAGTGCACTCAAAGTCGAGCCGGCAAGTCGGAGGATGGCATTCTCGAGCATCTGCGTCGCCGCGGCGTTCTCCGCGCCGTGCGCCATGGCGGCCTCGTGCAACAGCGCCTTGCAGCGGTAGCTGTTTTCCGGCGTCGATCAGACGCTGTCCTTACTCGCGAATCGCTAGCGGGCGGCCTGCCGGGACACTCCTAGAGCCAGTGCGATGTGATTCCAGGATTGGCCGTGCACCCGAGCGAGCAGGACGGCCTTCCGCAAGCGGGCATTGTCGACGCGCACGGTCTCAGCTGCTGTCGCGATCCCCGAAGGTCCGCGGTGTCCTCGGACTTGGCTGTCTCTGGGTCCAACGCGTCAGCCGGTTGCTCGACTGCTCACTGTTCGTCCTCCGGCCACGGGGCTGAAAACCAACCCAGTGCGCCCAGGGCATCTCGAATGGGTGCGGAAACTACACCCTCGTTGCCAGAACAGTAGTAGTCGAGGTAGCAGCCTCCTTTGCAGGCAAGGTGGGAGACGACGCTGCCTGCATAGCGCCAGCTCATCGAAACGGGCTCTCTGTCGGCGCCTGCTCGATGCCGCTGAGGCGGCCGAGCGCGGCGAGACGGTTGAGCACCCACTCGACCGCACGTGAGGCTGGTCTTCACGCCACAGGGCTGGGAGGACTACACCTACTGGCAGCGAGCAGATCGCGCGATCGTGAGACGCATCAACCGTCTGCTTGACGACGCTCTACGCGATCCGACGGGCGGGATCGGCAAGCCTGAGCCGCTTAAGTACGGGATCGCGGGGGCTTGGTCGCGGCGTATCACCGAGGAGCACCGGCTGGTGTATCAGGTGCTTGACGCCGTCCTCGTGGTCCTACAGGCCCGCTACCACTATGAGAAGTGAGAGGTGCGCTCTCGGCTAAACGCTCAGCGACTCCGCCTGCACGAACACGGGGTTTGCGCAACGTACGGCCCTCTCCATTTCGACAGAGACTAGTTCGACGTGTAAATCCTGGTCACGAAGCAGGCGGCCAGGGTCTTCGCGGGTGTCGTCCTTGCAGACCCGCTGTGCGCCGTTGTGTCCGGTGGCCAAGGGTTGGCCAAGAGATCGTCGTCCCAGGACGGTCCCGGCGATCCTCCCGAGAAGCGATCCCGGCGGAAACCGTGGTTGGGTCGGCCGTCGATCGGTGCTCTCTTTCCCGTGCGGTACGGTGCCGGCGCTTGCAACCCACAATTACTTGGAGGACGCCGATGCCGGACACCACTTGCCACATGTCGATCTCGCTCGACGGCTTCGTTGCCGGGCCGGACCAGAGCCGGGAGAATCCGCTGGGGAAGCGCGGCAGGGAGGTCCATAGCTGGCACCTCGGCGATGAGCGAGCGAACGACGCCGACGCGACGGCAGAGGGCTGGCTCATGCGACCGCGCGGGGCCTACGTCATGGGCCGCAACATGTTCGGGCCGATCCGCGGCGAGTGGGATGAGGAATGGGATGGATGGTGGGGCTCCGAGCCGCCTTACCACGCGCCGGTCTTCGTGCTCACCCACCACGCCCGCGAGCCGATCGAGATGGAGGGCGGCACGAGCTTCCACTTCGTCACCCAGGGCTTCGGGGCCGCATATGCGCAGGCACGTGAGACGGCCGGCGAGGATGGCATCGACATCGCGGGCGGCGCTTCGACCGTCCGTCAGGCGCTCGCCGCCAGAGTGATCGACGAACTCACGCTCGACGTGGTCCCCGTCCTGTTCGGGTCCGGCGAGCGACTGTTCGACGGGGTCGAGTTCCTCGGGTTCGAGCCGGTCGAGGCGCTCCACTCTCCGCTCGCCACGCACATACGCTACCGGCGGGTGGGGTGAGGAGCCGATCTTCGGTGGGGCAGCGTCAGCTTTCTGGCGGTCGCTAATGCGGCTCGACTTGATCCATGAGATTGGGCAAGCAGTGAAGGCTACGCGGGTGCGCCCGCTGGGCGGCAATGCAACTTACGGTCCTCTCCATAGAGGCTTGAGTAGCTAGAGCAAAGACGCTATTCTAGCTTGATGGTCGTCGTGACGATTACCGAAGCGAAGAACGGGCTCAGTGCTCTGATCGATCATGTGCGCGCTGGTGAGTCGGTGCTGATAATGGACCGCGACACGCCGGTCGCGCGGCTGGAGTCTGCGATCAGTGCTTCTCCCGATGCTGAGGGAAGGATCGCGCGGCTAGAGCGTGCCGGAGCAGTCCGGGCGGCTCGCAAGCCGCCCGTGAGCGACCTGTTGAGCACGAGCCCGCCCGGACTGCGGGCTGGAGCGAGCGCGGTTGCGACGCTGATCGAGGAGAGGCGCGAGGGCCGTTGAGGTTCTGGGACAGCTCAGCGATCGTCCCGCTGATTGTCACCGAGGCCAGCACACAGGGGTTGCTGGCAAGCGCCGCGCAGGACCCGGTGATGTGTGTTTGGTGGGCAACTGAAGTCGAGTGCGCGTCTGCCCTGTCCAGACTGGAGCGAGAAGGAGCCTTGACGGATAGCGCGATCGCGACCGCGCTTGAGCGCCTGGACCGTCTCGCCGAGAGCTGGAATGAGGTGCAGCCGACTACGGCGCTACGAGGTACCGCACGCCGGCTCCTTCGAGTCCACCCGCTTCGCGGTGCCGACTCGCTGCAGCTTGCTGCGGCCGTCATCGCCTCGGAGGGACTGCCGGCCTCGCTGAAGATCGTGACCCTCGACGAGCGGCTTGCCGGGGCCGCACGACGCGAGGGCTTCATCGTGCAGGTCGTCAGTCCCGCAAGCTGAGTTCGCCTGCAGGAAGCGACGGCGAGCTCCGCCGGCTTGGTAATGGCCTGACTGGCGAGCGGTGAACCGACTCGGGGCCGACGGGCGGGCTACAGACGGCGCCCGTGATCTTCCAGCGGGCGCCGTCTGGCATCGCGAGCCTGCTTACTTGACCCGAATGCGTCCCTGCATCCACGGATGGATGGCGCACATGAAGTTCAGGGTGGTCCCCGGGGGCGCGGTCACCTGGAACGTCACCGGGCCGCCGTGGCCCTTCGGGCCGATGACCACCGAGTCGCCGGGCTGGTCGAAACCGGCTGGGCCGACGTTCACGAGCGGGATCGGCGGAGGGCCTTTGCTAGGAGGCCCTTCCGGGTTCACCCCGTGCGATTTCGCAATTTCGCCGCAGACGCTGCAGTTTTCGATCTGCTTGAGCGAGCGCGGCAGCTGCGGGGGCTTGACTATCGAAAGAGTGTGCGCGTCTTCGGTCGTGTTCGTGACCGTCACCGTTCCTCCCGAGCGTACGGTCACGGTGCCGCCGACGAAGTGCATGCTGTCCTTGATGTAAGCGTTGATCTTGAACGATTCGCCGCCCTTGATGACCACTTTGGCCTTTGCCGGACCTTTGCCGCTGGCGCCGCGCGCGCCGAGAGCCGATCCGGCGAGGACGAGCAGAGCCGCGCTGACCGCCGCCATGACGAGCGCGCGGCGTGCGTGTGATGTCTGCATGAATGTCTCCTCCTGTCACCCCGGCGTCCGGGTGCGAACGCCCGTGTATGCCTCCGGGGAGCGCGCAGAGTACGCGCCCCGTTCGACCCCACCCTACCCCCCGCCGTGGAACGACGTCGTGCCGTAACCAACCGCAGGCGTTGCCGGCGATCAAGCTCGCGGCCGCAACGGGCGCGGTGGGGATCACGCGCACATCGCCCAGCCTGGCGAGCGTGTGGTCCCGCGTCTACGTCAAGCTCAGCGGCGCCGCTCGCACGAACACGGGGTTGCGCAACGTACGGTCCTCTCCGCTTTCCTCGCGTAGATCGAACCGGCAAGTCGGAGGATGGCTCTACTCGTTGAGGCCGACGGCTTCGAGCAGCGCGATCCAGTCCGCTTGACCGCGCATGAATTCAAGTTCTTCAAACCTCGTAGCGAGGTGTTCCACGCGCCGACGTAGCGATTTGTCTGCCGGCTGCACGTACGGCGCCAGTAGACGCTGGGGGATTTCATGGATGTCGATCGCTTCGACGTGCCGGTCGTAGGACTCCACATAGGAGGGCATCGTTCCGAACCCGTTGGCGCGCCAAGCGCGCGCGTCGGCGCAGATGTCGGGCACCTTCAGGGTGGTCATTTCCAGCAGGCCCCCGGCGAGCCGGTGGGCGTCGTGCGTGATCCCTGGGTTGCTCCACGTCAACCGCTTCAGGGTGTCGCTGTATGCGTGGATGCTGGCAATGTCGGTGCGGTAGCCGACGGCCCAGAGAGCGCCGGCTGCCTCGTAGCTGAGCTTTTGCGCTTCTTCGTTCTCCGGCGAGCCGGCTCCCGCGTTTGGGCATTCGGCGTGGAACCGCAGGTTGAGCCTGTGGATGTTTCGTTCGACCGATGGCCATGTGCTCACCGCGGTATGCAGCAGCGCGTAGCTGGCCGCTAGATAAGCATGTGTTGATGCTGCGTCTCGGGAGGAGGCGCGCGCCATCGCGGGCGTGAGCGCGAAGACGAGCACGGCGACCGTTACTGCCAAGCATCTGTGCATTGCCTTCAAAGATATCCTCCGGCCGCGGTTTGCCGCTGCAGTAAACCTGCGAGAGGGCGCCGCCGAGCCTGGCCAAACGACGCCGTGAAGGCCGACGTGCGAGCCTTCAGCGCGTGTTCCATTTTGAGCTGCGCCAGTTTCCGCACAACGCCTGCAGGTTCAACCTGAGCGAGACGGAGATGCGCGAGGTGGTCGAGCCTTGGTCTCGCGACGAGTGGATCGAGGAGGGCGAACGCAAATGGAGCCCGCACCAGGCCCGCCTGACGGTGTTGGAGGGGCCGCACCTGGAGGTCGAGGACCTGGCGATGGGTCGTGGTTGGCGCAACGCTCAGCACCGCTGCGCCGACGTCACTGAGCGCGTGATCGCCCAAGCGCTTGTCTCCCAGGCTGCGTCGTCGCCGACTGCCCCGGTGTCGGCCGCATCCTCTGCAGTGGGCGCACGGGCCGCCTCGACCGTGAACGGCGTCCCGGACGCCGATCCCGTGCCGGTCTCGCCAGACGGCGCGCTGCGGCCGCTGCTTGGTCCCGATCCGGCGGCGCTGCTGCAGGCGTGGCGACTCGCCGCCGAGCGCCGCCCCGAGCTCTCGCCCAGCGAGTCGCTGTCTCTGGCCGAACGAACGCTGCGCTCGCTGGACGAGCCCCGTCCTGAGTCGCCTCCGGCGCGCCGCTAGACTCCACTGCCTCGCGTGGTGGGCGTAGCTCAGTTGGTAGAGCTCCTGGTTGTGGTCCAGGCGGTCGCGGGTTCGAGTCCCGTCGCTCACCTTTGACCGATCGCTTGGGGCGGGTCTCAGATCGAGGTGGGTGTCTGCAGCTCCCAGCGAGCGATGAGGGCTTGCAGAGAAGCCAGGTAGTCCTCCGGCAGCGAGCGTTCGCGGGCGCCCTGGATGAGCCCGTCGACGTAGGCGAGCGACGGGCGCACCTCGACGGTCTCCTTGGCGATTACCGAGTAGGCCATCGCGTTGTGTGAGGCCCCGTCGTTTGTCAGCACGACCACGTCGAGGTGCTCGTATGCCGACCCGAGCGTCTCTTTGCGGTCGAGCGCGTCCATTCGATCGCGCTGCAGCTCATACAGCGCTCCCCACACGCTGCTCTCGGGGTCCGGCAGGATGTCCGCGACTCCGGTGCCCGTGCGCACCGAGCGGCGCATGAACGCGAACCGGTATCCAGGCAGTCGCGCGGGGCCGAGGAAACGGTGCTCAGGGCAGGCGCCGTCCATCACCGGACCGGCCATGTTGCTGCCGTAGGCGAAGTACTTCACGATGAGGTCCGCCCGCCGGCCAAGGGGTCGGCCCCCGCCCTGCCTCTACTCGCCGACGATCATCAGCGCGAACCCGTCGTGCCCCTTCGCGCCGACGGTCTGTACGGCGGTTGCGCTCGAGCTGACGCGCGGCTCGTCTGACACGAGCTCGTAGAAGCGCCGCACGCCCTTGATCAAATCGCTGCCGCGCTCGGGGTCGTATGCCTTGGGGTCGAGGATCGCGCCGTCGCGCACGACGTTGTCGCCGACGATCACGGTGCCGGGTCGGGAGAGCTTCAGCGACCATTCGAAGTAGCCGGGGTAGTTCTGCTTGTCGGCGTCGATGAAGATCAGGTCGAACGGGCCGGCGCCCTCCGCGTGGAGTTGAGGCAAGGTCTCCAGCGCGGCTCCGACTCGCAGCTCGACCGCGTCGGACACACCCGCGCGCGCGATGTTGGCGCGCGCGACCTCGGCGAAGCGCGGGTCGGCCTCCAGCGTGATCAGTCGCCCGCCCGCCGGCAGCGCCCGTGCGAGCCAGATCGTGCTGTAGCCGCCGAGCGTGCCCAGCTCGAGGATCCTGCGCGCGCCGTGGATGCGCGCGAGCAGCTCCAGCAGCTTGCCCTGGTTGGGGGTGACCGCGATCGACGGCAGCCCGGCGGCATCGCTGTCTGCGAGCGCGGCCTCGAGCGCCGGATCGGCGGGTATGAGGTGGTCGGCGATGTAGCGATCGACCGCCGTCCAGCGCTCCAGGGGATCGGGCTGTGGGGGCTGCGCGTCAGCCATCGATCTGCACGCTATCCGATGCGGTGGGCACGCACGAGCTACCGTGCATCGGGCGATGCTCTCCGTGCAGACCGACGCATCACGCAAGCGCTGGACGCTCGTCGCGTGCATCATGGGCTCGGGCATAGTGCTGCTCGACGGCACGGTCGTCAACGTCGCGCTGCCGACGATCCAGCGGGCGCTCGGAGGTGGGCTGGCGGCGCAGCAGTGGGTCGTGAACGGGTATCTGCTGACGCTCGGCTCGCTGATCCTGATCGGGGGCTCGCTGGGGGACCTGTTCGGCGAGCGGCGCGTGTTCGCGATCGGCGTCTCGGGCTTCGGCGTCGCCTCGCTGATCTGCGCGCTGGCGCCGAGCATCGGCGTGCTCGTCGCCGCCAGGGCGCTGCAGGGCGTGGCCGGCGCGCTGCTCGTCCCCAGCTCGCTGGCGGTGATCGTGAACACGTTTCCCGAGTCCGAGCGCGGTGCGGCGATCGGCAGCTGGACGGCGTGGGGGGCGATCGCGGGCGTGCTCGGCCCGCTGGCCGGGGGCGAGCTGCTGGCGCTCGGGTCGTGGCGGTTGATCTTCCTGATGAACATCCCGCTGGCGGCCGCGTGCGTGGCGCTGATCCTGGTGGCGATTCCCGCTGGCGCGCCGCGGGCGACGGGCGCACGGCGGGTGGACTACACGGGCGCGATCCTATGCGCGCTCGGACTGGGCGGCCCCGTGTTCGCCCTGATCGAGCAGCCGCGCTTGGGCTGGTCGAGTCCCGCGGTGATCGTGCCACTGATCGCCGGCGTGGCGCTGCTGGCGCTGTTCCTGCTGTACGAGTCGCGCGCGCAGGGGCCGATGCTGCCGCTGGGGCTGTTCCGGCGGCGCAACTTCTCGGCGGGCAACGTGGAGACGTTCGCGATGTATGCGGGCCTCGCGATCCTGTTCTTCTTCCTCGTGCTGTTCCTACAGCAGATCGGGGGATACACGCCGCTGCAGAGCGGGCTGGCGACGCTGCCGGTGACGATCGTGATGTTCGTCCTCTCCCGCCGCTTTGGGGCGCTCGCGGACAAGTTCGGCCCGCGCTTCTTCATGGGCGCCGGTCCGCTGCTCGCGGCGGCCGGCCTGCTGCTGTTCCAGCGCGTGGGTGTGAAGGCCGACTACGTCTCCGAAGTGCTGCCCCCGCTGCTCGTGTTCTCGCTGGGGCTGTCGATGACGGTCGCGCCGCTGACCGCCGCGGTGCTCGCGGGCTCAGAGCATCAGGCGGGCATCGCCTCGGGCGTCAACAACGCGATCGCGCGCGTCGCGGGGCTGCTGGGGACGGCCTCCGTCGGGGCCGTGATCGCCTCTTCGTTCGCCGCCTCGATGAACAGCCGCCTGCAAGACACTCCCCTCGGCGGCGCCGCGCAGGCGGCCGTGCGCGAAGCCAAGCGCCTGCCGCTCGGGCAGCCCGACGTCCACGGCGTGCCCGCCGCGCAGGCGCACGCCGTCAGCATGGCCGCGCAGCAGGCCTCGCTGCACAGCTTCCATCTGGGCATGATGATCGCTGCGGCGCTCGTCGCGCTCGGGGGCGTGGTCGGGGTGGCGGGGATTCGCAATCCCCAGGTGGACGTGCATGCCTCCGAATGCGCGGGCGGGCAGCTGGTGGGGGTCAGCAGCCCGGCGGAGCCCGAAGAGGCGGCTCCGGCGATCGTCTAGAGCTCATCCCGCGGGCGCCTCGGCATAGGCGCGCATCGCCTCGACGAGGGGCCGGAGCTGTCGGCCGCGCTTGGTCAGGCGGTACTCGACGGTGGGGGGGCTGGAGGGGATTACAGTGCGCTCCACGAGCCCCGCCCCCTCGAGGTCGCGCAGACGCTCAGCGAGCATGCGCGGGGAGATGCCGGCGACGGCCTCGGCGAACTCGTTGAAGCGCAGGGCGCCGGTGAGCGCGGCGTAGATGATCGACAGCTGCCAGCGCCGCTCCAGCAGGCTCGCGGTTTCGCGGACCTCGACTGGAACGGGCTGACAGCGGCGGGTGATGGGACGCGAGGACATCGCGCGTTGACTCCTAGGAGGCGACCGACGCTGCTGGTGCCTCGTGGGCATCGTCCACGCTCGTGTTCGCGCGCGCGGGCTCCAGGGCGCGGTCGAGAACCTCCTGGACGGTCATGACCGGGTGGAAGGCCATCTGCTCGCGCACCTCCTCGGGGATCTCGTCGAGGTCGCCGCGGTTGCGCTCGGGCAGGATCACGTCGGTCAGGCCCGCGGCGTGGGCGGCGAGCGCCTTCTGCTTGAGGCCGCCGATCGGCAGCACGCGGCCCTGCAGCGTGACCTCGCCGGTCATGCCGACCGTGTGCTTGACCGGCCTTCCGCTCAGCAGTGAGGCCAGCGCCGTGACCATCGTCACGCCCGCTGACGGACCGTCCTTGGGGATCGCCCCGGCGGGGACGTGCACGTGGAACTCCTGCCCCGCGAAGGCGCTCTCGGAGATGCCGAGCTCGTGCGCGTGGCCGCGTACGTAGGAGAGCGCGATGCGCGCGGACTCCTTCATCACGTCGCCGAGCTGGCCGGTCAGCACGAGCGCGTTGCCGGGCGCCGACTCTCCCGCCTTCATCGCGGTGGCCTCGACGAACAGCACGTCGCCGCCGGTGCCGGTCACGGCCAGTCCGGTGGCGACACCGGGAGTGGCGGTGCGCGAGGCTGACTCTTGGAAGAACTTCTGGCGCCCGAGCGCGTCGCGCACGGTCTCCAGACCGATCGTCATCGGGCCAGCCTTTGCGGTCTTCTTCGCCGCCTTGGCCTTCTTGGCGGCCTTCTTGACCTCGGCGTCGGGGACCTTGCCGTTGCTCTTCCCGTCTGCTTTCGCGGCGTCCCGCGCCTCATCGGTGGCGAGTGTCCCTTCGGTCTCGTCGCTGTCGGCCTGGCTCTGCCCGGAGGCGATCTTGGTGGCGGTCTTGCGCAGCACCGTGCCGAGCTCGCGCTCGAGGTTCCTGACTCCGGCCTCGCGCGTGTACTCGCTGATGATCGTGCGCAGCACCTCGTCCTCTATCTCGACCTCGTCCTCGCGCAGGCCGTTGCGGCCGCGCTGGCGCGGCCACAGGTAGCCCTTGGCGATCGCCAGCTTCTCCTCGGAGGTGTAGCCGTCGAAGCGGATCACCTCCATGCGGTCCAGGAGCGGACCGGGGATCGTGTCGGCGACGTTGGCCGTCGCCAGGAACATGACCTGCGAGAGGTCGAGCTCGACGTCGAGGTAGTGGTCGCGGAAGGAGTGGTTCTGCGCGGGGTCCAGGACCTCGAGCAGCGCCGCGGAAGGGTCTCCGCGCCAGTCCGCGCCGACCTTGTCGACCTCGTCGAGCAGGATCACCGGGTTCATCGTGCCGGCGTCGCGCAGCGCACGCACGAGGCGGCCTGGCAAGGCTCCGATGTAGGTGCGCCGGTGCCCGCGGATCTCGGCCTCGTCGCGCACGCCGCCGAGTGACATGCGCACGAACTCGCGTCCGGTGGCGCGGGCGATCGACTCGCCGATCGAGGTCTTGCCGGTGCCGGGAGGCCCGATCAGCGTCAATATCGCACCCGACTTGGGGTCGGCCTCGATGCCGCGGTCCTCGCGCAGCTTGCGCACGGCCAGGTACTCGGTGACGCGATCCTTGACGTCCTCGAGGCCCGCGTGGTCGGCGTCGAGCACCGCGCGCGCTGCGACGGGGTCCAGGTGCTCATCCGAGCGCTTGCCCCAGGGCACCGCGATCAGCCAGTCGAGGTATGTGCGGATCATGCTCGACTCACCCGTCTGCTCGCCCATGCGCTCCAGGCGCGAGAGCTCCTTCAGCGCCTGCTCCTTCACGTCCTCGGGCATGTCGGCGTCCTCGATCTTCGTGCGGTACTCGTCGGCGACCGAGGCGTCGTCCTCGCCCAGCTCCTTGCGGATCGAGTCCATCTGCTTGCGCAGGAAATACTCGCGCTGCTGCTTCTCGGCGCCCTCCTGCACGTCCTCGCGGATGCGCTTGCGGATCTGAAGCTCGGCCAGGGACTCGCGCTGGAGCGAGACCGACAGCTCCAGGCGCTCGGTCACGTCGAGCGTGCGCAGCAGCTGCACCTTCTGCTCGTAGGAGAGGTTGGGAGAGTAGCCGGCGGAGTCGGCCAGCGCCCCGGGCTCGGCGATCGCGCGCAGGAACGCCGCGATGCGCCCGTCGTCGCCGCGCAGCTCGAGGATCTCCTCGACGGTCGCGCGGTACTCGCGCTCGAGCTCGCGCGTGTGACCGTCCACGGGCACCTCGTCCGGGCGCTCGTCGACCTCGACGCGCAGCTCGCCGCCGGGGCCGGTCTGGGCGGCGCCGATCAGGGCGCGGTGCTCGCCCGAGAGGGCGACCGCATGGCCGCCGCCGGGCAGCCGCAGCCGCTCGGTGACCTCGGCGATCGTGCCGACGTCCAGGAACTCGTTCTCGTGGCGCGGCACGAGCACGACGCGCTCGTCATCGCCGACCTCCTCGGTCAGCGTGATGCCCATGTTCGGGAACACGACCGTGTCCTCGAGCGGGATCAGGCGCAGGACGGGCTTGGGCAGAGAGGGGGTGGTCTGGGGGCTGTCTGAAGACTCGGGCATAGGGCACGACTCCATATGAGGTTACGATTTGTTAGTTAGTATAGCGCGGGGTCGTTGCTTGTGCAAGCAGTTCAAGGTGATGTCGTAAAGGGCCATTGCAGAGCCAAAATCAGGCGTCAGGACCGTCGAAGCTGACCTCGACGTTCTCCTCCTGCACGCGCTCCTCGGTCTCCGCGGAGGAGGTCAGCGCGCGCCTGTCGGCGTCCAGCAGCGGCGCGGTGAAGCTGCGCGGCCACAGTCGCCGCGCGCGCACGACATTGATCTCGGCGGCGATCAATGTCACCTGACCGCCCAGATACAGCCACGCGAGCAGGCCCAGCACGAACGCGAACAGGCCCGAGGTCTCCTGCGCGTGGCGCACCACGTGCGCTACGTAGTAGCCGCCGATGTGCTGCAGGATCTGCCACAGCACCGCCGCGAAGACCACGCCCGTCAGCAGATCGTGCGTCGGGATCTCGTCCGGGCTGAGGAAGCGGAAGGCCGCGAAGAACAGCAGCAGGTTCGAGGCCAGCGCCAGCAGGACCCCACCGAGCACGGCGGTCGTGCCCGCCGTCTGCGCGGTCACGTATCCCGCGGCCACCGTCGAGACGACCAGCAACAGCCCCAGCACCGCCAACAGTCCGATGCCGCGCAGTCGCCAGGTCAGGAAGCTCGGACGGCGCTTGCGCGGGATGTGCCACACCTGCTGGAAGGCGTTCTGGGTCGCGCCGACGATCCCCAGGCCACCCAGCAGCAGGCCCGCGACGCCGATCGTCAGCGCGCCCACGCTGCCTTTGAGCGAATGGACGTTGCTCTCGAGCTGATTGCCGATGATCGGGAACTGACTGAGCGTCGAGTGCAGCACTTCCCCCTGCGTCTTCTGGTCGCCTTCCAACACGAACCCCAACACCGTCACCAGCACCAGCAGCAGCGGGAACAGCGAGACGAACCCGTAGTAGGCGATCAGCGCCGCCATGCTCCCGGCTTCGTCGTCGCCGAACTTCTTGATCACCGCCGCTCCAAACGCCAGCCAGCGATGGCGCTGCTGCAGGCGATCCAGCGCGTGCACGCGCTCGCCGAGGCTCACCCCGTCCGCCCCGATCTCACTGGCGCGTGCAGACGATTGCGGACACGCCGAGGCGTCGGCCCGAAATTGGAGGGGGGGCAAAGTGTGTCCGGGAGCGACATCTATATGTGTCTACCCGATCGCAGCCGCGAGCGCGAGCCCTGGGCGGCGCCTGGCCGGCGTCCGCCTGTCGAGGACCGGTCCTCGATCAGGCCGAGGAGGTCGCCCAGGTGGCCGATTCCGCGCGGGGGCTGCTGCTGTCCGTGCATCGGTCCCGGCTGCGTCTGGAGGACTTGGAGGACTGCTACAGCCAGGCGACCCTCGAGCTCGTCGCCCAGGCTCGCCGTGGCGAGCTTCGCTACTCCAGCCGCGCGCACCTGCGCAGCCTGTTCGAGCTGCGCTTCGTCTCGCGCGTGCGCGACCGCCGCCGCGCGCTGCGCGGTCGCAGCCCCGCCCAGGCGATGCTCGACGGCGTTCTCGCGCACAGCGGCGCGGACGGACGGGCGGTCGAGGTGGCCGATCCTCGCGCCGACGTCGAACGGCTCACGCTGCTGCGCCACGAGCTGCTCACGCTGCAGCGCGCCGCGCACGGGCTGAGCGCCGATCAGCGCCTCGTCCTGGCGTGCCAGATCGCTCTGCAGATGAGCGCCGCCGAGTTCTGCGCCACGTTCGGCTGGTCCGCGGAGAAGTACCGCAAGGTCGCCCAGCGCGCGCGAGCGCGCCTGCGACGGCTGGTCGGCGAGTCGATCGTTCTTGCCGCCGCCAGGGACACATCCGCGGGCGCGCAGCCGGGAGGTGGCAGGGCGGGGCGCGAGGCCGGGCGTGGAACTTTCGAGAGCGAGTGTCCCGTTCGCGCGGGCGAGTCGGGGGAGAAGGCAGGGACTCTCCTATGAACATATCTCCCCCCACTCATAGGCGCGTCCCCTGGGACGCCGGCAGTCGATCGGACGGACGACCGCACGGCGACGCCCATGTGCGCGCAAGCGGCCGGAGGCCGGACACATCCCCAGCTCGGCTTCCGGTCGCACGCGTGCGACACCGCATGCTCCGGCTCGTGCGCAGGCGGGGGCGGCGGTGACGCGCCTGGGTCGCCGGCCTCGGGCGGTCTATCGGGTGTACGGCGAGGAGGAATATCTCGCCGGCGCCGACGCGCTTTCCGCCGGTGAGCACGCGCCGCTCGCAATCGAGCACGCACATGGGCACGAGCACGTACATGGGCACGAGCACGTACATGGGCACGAGCACGCACATGGGCACGGGTTGCGACGATTTGCCTGCGCCACGGCGCTCACGGGGACGGTGGGCGCGGTCGGTGGCGTCGTGGGCTTTGCCGGATTGCGCACCCATGCGCGTGCGCTCGATCGGCGCGAGATCGCGCAGCGCATCGCGCCGTTCGCTCGGTCCGCGGCGCCACACGAACACCCGAGGGCATCCGTGCCCGTCGCTCGCGGCCCGCGTCCCCATCGGAGCCCATCGGGGAGCATGCACCCGCGCCGCTCGCTCGCGGCGCGGGTATCGCTCGGGACGGCGTCTCCCGCGCGGACGTTCGCGCGGAAGTCCGCCGTGAGCAGAGCACCGATCACGCGTGCGGATCGATCGGGGATCGGCGAGATCTCCGAGCGGTCAGCGAGCGCCGGTCCGGTCTCCTCCACCCATGCGTCGAGCGCCGCGGCGGTGCAAGCACCGGCTGAAACAGCGAGCGCCGCAGCGCAGGTGCAACCGGCGGCCGAAGCTCAGCCGGCGGCCCAGACTGAGTTCGGGTTCGAGCGCTGATGGATCGTGTGCCCGGCGTGACCGTCACCTCTCTGCCTCTGTGGAGGCTCAGGCTCGTGCGCGAACTGCCACGCATGTTGCTGCTCGGCGTATCGTTCGCCGGCCTCGCGGCGAGCGTGCGCTACACGATCGCGCCCCCGCGGCCCCTGGCGCCGGCTCGCACTCGCCTCCCTGGGCCCCCGCGGGACCTGGCGGCCGAAGGGTTCGCGCAACTGTTCGCGCGCCGCTATCTGACCTGGGAAGCAGAGGACCCCGAAGCGCATCAGCGGGCGCTGGCCTCCTACCTCGGCGCGGGCATGGAACCGGGCGCGGGCCTACTGCCGCCTGCCGGTGGGGAGGAGCGGGTGCAGTGGACCCAGGTCGTTCAGGAACGGACCGGGGCGCCCGGAGAGCTACGCGTGTACACGGTCGCTGCGCAGACTGACACCGCGGGCCTCGTGTATCTCGCGGTGAGCGTCGCGCGCGCTGGCGGCGGCGTGCTGGAGCTGGCCGGCTACCCCGCGTTCGTGGGGGGTCCGGCAGCCGGGCCGGGCCTCGGCGAGGGTGAGCCGCGCGAAGTCTCGGACTCGGCGCTGCGCACGGTGGTGGAACGCGCGCTGCGCAACTACCTGGCGGACTCTCCCGCCGAGCTCGCGGCCGATCTGACTGCCACCGCTCGCGTATCGCCGCCCGCGCAAGCGCTGAGCCTGGAATCGATACAGCGCCTGGCCTACTCGCCCGAAGGCGGGCAGGCGCTCAGCGCGACCGTGCAGGCCCAGGACGCCCGTGGCGCCCGCTACACGCTCGCCTACGCGCTCGAAGTCACCCGCGTGGCCGGCCGTTGGGAGATCGCCGCGATCCAGATGGACCCCTACACGTGACATGCGACCCGAAGGAGCTCCCATGAAAGTCCCCGACCCCATCGTCCCCGACCCGATTCCCACCACTGTGCGCCTCCCAGAGTCTGCTCTCGCCCGAGCCCGCGCGATCCTGCTGCTCGCCGGCGTATGTCTCGTGGCGAGCGCGCCCGCCACGAGAGCTGCCATCGCCGTGCCGAGTCAAGGCTCGAGCCTGGCCGGCTCTCAGCAGGCGTCCAGCACCGAAAAGACCGGCGCTTCGCTGGAATCGGCCGCCGCGAAGGCCGGCAGCACCGGCCGGGCGGTCGCGATGAGCCTGATCGGGCTGGCGTTCGCCGTGGCCGCGATCGTGCTCTCGTTCAAGCGCGACTTCAAGGAGGCCGCGGGCGTGTTCGCGGTCGGGATCGTGTCGGTGCTGCTGGCCACGCCCACGGGCGTGAGTCTGCTGCAGGACACCGTCAACTCGCTGTTCGGCTCCCACGGATGATCGCGGCGGCGCTCTCGCTCGGTGATGCCTCTCCGGGATCCGGGCTCGCTCGGCCGGCGCCGGTGATCTGAGCATGGAGATCCGCTCCTACCGCGCCGTGTTCGACCTCGAGCGGCGGATCTATCGCATCGACCGGCTGCGGTTGAACCCGGCGGGGGTGCCCGTGCGCGGGATCGTCTACTTCCTCGCGCTGCTCGCGACGATCGTGCTCTGTGCGCGTACACCTGCGCTGCGAGCGGTCGCGAACGCGCTGCCGTGGTATCTCGTATACGTCGCGCTGCCCGGTGGCAGCACGGCGCTGCTGACCGTGATCGCGATCGATGGGCGCCCGGCCCATCTCGCGGCGCAGGCGTTGCTGCGCTACCGCGCCGCGCCGCGCCACTCGGTGGGGTTGCGTGCCGGGCGGGCCGAACGCGGCGAGGGTTGGCGCCCACCCGAGATTTTGCTGCTGCCGGACGGTTCGGACGCGTGCGTGCGTCGCCTGCGCTACACGGGACCGGGAGCCGTGCTCGTCAGGGTTGCGCACGAGCGAAGCGAGTCCACTGCCCTCGGGCCCGCCGGAGGACGCTCGCGGTTGACAGTGCGCGAGCTCCCCGGGGGGACCCGACCCGCCAGTGGACAGGTGATCGCGCTCGCGGCGCGGGCGCGACTGTTCACGGTGAACCCCCGGTGAAGCCGCCGATCGCGTGTGTCTACGGGAACTGCGTGTTCGCCGGCGGCCTCGATGACTGCTGGGCGGCGTTCGCCGTGCGAGCCTCCTCCTATCAGTGGCTCTCCGAGGACGGCAAGCGTGCGCGCCTGCTGGAGCTGCTTGGCGCGATCGAGGCGATCGAGGCGGACCTGCAGATCCTCCGCGTCGCCCGGCGCTGGGAGCTGGGAGCGTACGTGCGCGAGCTGCAGGCCGGCGCCCAGGCGCGCTCGCACGCGCGCACGAACAGGATCTATCTCGCCGAACACGATCGCCGTCTGCGCGAGGTCGGCGCGGCGAGGCCGGCTGTGTTCCTGTTCGTGAGCCTGCGCGACCCCGAGCGCGACGTCGCCTCCTACGTCTCACAGGCCGCGGAGGGCGGTCCGCGAGAGTGGTGGCGAGAGCTGCGGCGCGCGTTCTCAGCGCACGACAGGCGGCTGCTGAAGGTCTCCGACCTGGAGCGCGCGCGAGTTCGCGCCGACCAGGCGCACGCACGGCTGGCCGACTACCTGCCCGTCAGGCAGGCGCGCGGCGTGGAGCTGCAGTGGCTGATCAGGCGCGCGTTCTGCCGGGGGCTGGGCGAACCGCGGATCGACGGGCTGCACGAGCCGCGCGCGCTGGTCTTCGAGCGCAACGGTGAGGCGCGGCTGGCGCCGCTGGAGGGCGATGTGCTGCGCTGGATGGACTCCCGCGTCGAGCACCAGGGCCGGCGACTGCGGATCGAGTCGGAGCTGGGGATCGGCTGGCAGGCGCAGCTCGTGCTCGGCGCGCTGCCCGAGCGCGCGAGCTTCCCGGGGGCGCGCGTCGAGCTGATGTTCGCGCCCGTCGAGAGCCTGCCGTTCGCAATCGACCTCTCCCTGAACGCCCGTTACCTGCCGAACGGGTTGGCGCTGCGGATCGCCCGCAGGCGCATCCAGGACGCCGATCAGATCGTCCGGGCTGAGTCCGACGGCGACCAGGGCGTCTCCGACCTCGGCTATCAGCGCACGCAGGAGGCCCGCGATCTGCTCGCCTATCTACAGGCCTCCAGCCGCCCGCCGCTGTTGCGCGCGACGCTCGCGATCGCCGTGGGGGCCGCTGACGAGGAGCAGCTGGAGGAGCGCGTGGAGATGGTCAGGCGCGCCTATGGAGAGATACACCTGCACCGTCCGCTCGGCGACCAGCTGCGGCTGTTCGTCCAGCACCTGCCGGGCCAGCGCACGCGCGTGGCGGGATATGACGACACGCTGACGCCCGAGCAGGTCGCGGCGATGATGCCCGCTGCCACGCACGCGGTGGGCTCGCGCCGCGGGTACTACCTCGGGCACACGCTCTCAGGGTCTCGCCAGCCCGTCCGCTTCAACCTCCGCGAGGGCTCCGACGGCGATCGCAACACGACGATCCTCAGTGTCGGGGCGCTCGGCTCGGGCAAGACGACGCTCGATCAGAAGCTCAAGTACGAGGGGTTCCTGCAGGGGGCGCGGATCATCGATTGCGACCCCAAGGGCGATCACCGTCTGCACCTGCTCGAGGAGGTCGCGCCGCATACCGAGGTCGTGACGCTCAGGCCCGACCCGGCGCTGCGTGGTGTGCTCGACCCGCTGCGGGTCGCGCCCGAGCATCTCAGGCAGGACGCTGCGGTCTCGTTCCTGCGCGATCTGCTGCCCGCCAGGGCGGAGCCAGCGTGGGAGACGGCGGTCGTGGGCGCCGTCGATCGTGTTTTTAGACGCGCGCGCGAGGCGAGTTGCCATGAGGTCGTCAGAGCGCTGGGCGAAGGGGATGAGACCGAGCGCAAGGTGGGGGCGGCGCTGGCGGTGTATGCGCGCTCGGGATTGACGCAGCTGGGGTTCGCCGACCCCGAGGTGAGGCTGCCGCCGGTCGGGCACAGCCAGGTGACATATCTGCCGATCCGCGACCTGCCCGGTCCCGAGCCGGGGACCCCCCGCTCGGAGTACTCGCAGGTCGAGCGCGTCGGGGCGCAGATCGTGCGGCTGATCGCGATGTTCGCGATGCAGCTGCTCGGCGCCGAGCGGGACCGGCTGAAGCTGTTCAGCTTCGACGAGGGGTGGCGCCTGCTCGGCGACCCGGTGGGACGCACGCTGCTGGCCTCGCTGCAACGGATGGGCCGCTCGGAGCTGGCGGTGCCGATCGTCTCCACCCAGCTCCTCACCGACGCGCTGATCGGTGAGCGCGAGTCGCTGGAGAACCTGATCGGAGCGACGTTCGTGTTCGGGATGCGCTCGGAGGCCGAGGCCGCGCGGGCGCTGCAGCTGCTGGGCCTCGATCCCGAGAATCGGCGCATGCGCCAGAGCCTGCTCGAGCTGGAGGCCGGTCGCTGCCTGCTGCGCGACCACTACGGGCGCGTGGAGGCGATCCAGGTCGATCTCGTCGCGCCGGCGCTGCTGCGGGCGCTCTCGACCACGCCCGCCCGCGCGTGAAGCGCCGACCAGCGTCGCTCTGCGTGGTCGCGGCCGTGCTGCTGGGATATCCGCTCGACACCGCCGCACACGCCGCGCCCTCCGGTGCGCCGAGGGCTGATGCGCCCCCGTCGCGTGCAGGCGCGGTCCTGAGCGCGAAGCGGGCGCCAAGCGCTCCGGCGCTTGGCGCGGGTGCTGGCGGCGTCGCCGGCGCGAGCGCCGGCGAAGCGGAAGGCTCAGGCGCGAGCGTGCAGGGAGAATCCGACCCGCTCGTCGCCAACGGGCTCGGCAGTCCGCTATGCGAAGGGGGGCTCGGTGGCGGGCTGTCGGTCGCCGGCAGGCGCAACTGCGAAACGTCCGGTTTCGTCGCCGCGCCGGCGCCCACGGGCGACTACGGGATCGATGTGCACATCGACACGGGCCTCGTCGGGCTCAACGCGTCGAGCGCCATCCAGGACCTGTTCGTGACGCCCCTGTGGATGGCGTTGGTGTGGGCCGTGCACGCGCTCGTGGTGATGCTCGAGTGGTGCTACACGATCGACCTGCTCGACAGCGCCTCGGCGAGCGTCGGCAGGGGACTGCGCCAGATGCAGAGCTCGCTCACCGGGCCGTGGCTGGCGACCGTGCTGGCGATCGCCTCGGTGCTCGCCGCCTACAACGGCCTGGTCCGTCGCCGCGTCGCCGAGACCCTTGGCCAGGCGCTGATGACGCTCGCGATGATGGCCGGGGGGATGTGGGTGATCCTCGATCCCACCGGCACGGTCGGCGCGCTCGGAGGCTGGGCCAACCAGGCGAGCCTCGGCACGCTCGCGGTCACCGCGCGGGGTACGCCCGCCGGAGCGGGACGCGCGTTGGCGGACAGCATGGAGTCGGTGTTCGCGGCGGCGATCGAAGCGCCCTGGTGCTATCTGGAGTTCGGCGCCGTCGCATGGTGTCGGAGCCCCGCGCGGCTCGATCCGCGACTGCGTGCGGCTGGGCTGAAGATCGCCGCGAATGAGCAGGCTCAGGCCGCCTCGGCGGCGGGCGTGCAGGCGCAGGCGCTCGAGCGCAGCGCCGAGCAGTTGCGGGACGCGCGCAGCAACGCCGAGGTGTTCCTGGCGCTGCCCCCGAACGGGCCGGCGCGCAACTCGATCAACGAGACGGGCTCGCTGCTGCGGACGCTGTGTCAGAGCAGCGAAGCCACCGCGTGCCGGGGGCCGACCGCCGCGCAGGCGCAGTTTCGCACCGGCTCCGGCACCTGGGCGCGCGTGGCCGGCCTGCTGCTGATCGTCGCGGGCGTGCTCGGGATGCTGCTGCTGCTCGGGTTCATCGCGCTACGGCTGCTCGGCGCGGCTCTGTTCGGTCTGCTGTATCTGCTGCTGGCGCCCGTCATGGTGCTGGCCCCCGCGTTGGGAGAGAGTGGACGCGCCGCGTTTCGCACCTGGTTGACGCGCCTGCTCGGTGCGGTCGTGGCGAAGCTGATGTACTCGTTTCTGCTGGGGGTGACGCTCGCGGTCGTCGCTGTTCTCGGCGATCTGGGCACGCTCGGCTGGTGGACGCAGTGGCTGCTGATGTCCGCTTTCTGGTGGGGCGCATACGCACGCCGCCACCAGGCCCTCGGCCTGGCGGAGGGTCATCGGATCGGGCACGAGCGCTCGCTCGGGCCGCGCTCGATCGCCGGGAAGGTGCGCGAGGCGCTCGACACGCCGCGCGCAGCCATCGGGGTCGCGCGCGCTGCGAAGGCGAAGCTGGCGCGACCCGCGCCGAACATCGAGCGCCGGCGTAAGCGTGCTCGAGCCGGCGCCGCTCGAGCCGGCGAGCTGGCCGACGCGCAGGTCGCACGAAGTCTCGAGCGCGAGCAAGAGGACGCGCGCGGAATGGCCGAGCTCGCTCCTGAGACACAGGCGCGACTGGCGGGGATGCGCGCCCAGCTTGCGCGCGTCACGGGCGCTCGCGGGGAGGCGGTCGCCGCTGGGGACGCGCGTAGGGAGGCGAGGCTCGGCGTGCGCGAACGCCGTGTCGCCGGGGATATCGCGCGTGAAGAGGACGCGCTCGCACGCTCCCGTCGCACGGTCGCCGACGCCGATACCGCCCAGCGCAGGACCGGAGGGGCGCACACTCGTGAGCAGCGTGAGGAGCGCGCCGGGTTGTTGGACGCCCAGATGGCGCTGCCCGCGGCGGGGCGCGCGAGCGCAAGCGGTGAGCGCCGAGACTATGCCGCTCTCGCGGGTTTGGCGGGCCACGGGCGCGATGAGTACGAACGGCTCGATCCCCGCCATCGCCGAGAGGCGCGAGCGCAGATCGACCGCGAGCTGGCGATGCGCCGCGAGCTGGGCGGCGCGGTGGCGGACCTGGAGGCACGGGCACAGGCGGGCTCCCCGGGATGGTTTGACAGGCACACCGGAGGCAGGGAACTGGAAGGCGCGCTCGGCAAGCGGTTGGGCTCGGAAGGCCACAGCCGCCCGGGTGCGCCGCGAGGCGGCTCGCATTTGGAGGCATGGAAACGCGACGGCGGCGCGGCCGGCGCCTCGCGCCCGAGCCCGCGGCGGAGCGGGTCGCCGGTGCTCGACGACGCGCGCGAGGTCGCGGCGCGGCGCAAACGTCAGCTGGGCCGTGATCGGCCGTGATCGCCGGATCGGTCACGGCCAGGCGCGTCCTGCCCGGTGGCGCCGTGACGGTCTCGGTGGGCGCGAGCCTGGGGTTGGCCGCGATCCTCATGCTGATCGCGGTCGTCGCCGGAATGGGCAGCGCCTCCCTGGGCGCCGGTGCCGGCAGCGATGTGAGCGGATCGGACGATGGCGCCTCGGCGCTCGCGCTGCGCGATATCCCGCCCGAATATCTGCGGCTCTATCGGGCGGCAGGCGCACGCTACGGGCTGGACTGGGCGATCCTGGCCGGGATCGGCAAGGTCGAGTGCGACCACGGGCGCGACCCCGACCCCTCGTGCGCTCATGAGGGCGCGATGAACTCGGCGGGCGCCGGTGGGCCGATGCAGTTCATCGCATCGACCTGGGCGACGTACGGGGTGGACGGCGATGGGGACGGCCGGCGTGATCGCTGGGATGCGGCGGACGCGATCTATGGCGCCGCGAACTACCTGCACGCGTCGGGCGCACCCGGGAGCTATCGCTCCGCGATCTTCGCCTATAACCATGCCGGCTGGTATGTGGCAGAGGTGCTGCGGTGGGCGGCGAAGTATCGAGGTTCGCCCACTTCGACGATGCCGGGGAGCGGGGGCGAAGGCGTCGAAGGCGGGGAAGGCATCACAGGGGCCGACACGCGCCTGGTGGGCGAAACCGCCACCCCCGTACGGTTCGTCGCGGGCGACCACGCGCTGCTTGCCGGCCGATCTCCGATCGGTGGTGACGGGCATGTCGCGCTGATACCGGCAGATGTCCCGCCGATCGCACAGGCGATGGTGGTGGCGGGAAACGAGCTCCAAGAACTGCCCTACGGCCCCGACGGCCATCCCGATCCACGCGGCGCGATCGACGAGGACTGCTCGAGCACCCTCAACTACGTGCTCTACCGCTCGGGTGTGCGTCCGATCTCTGAAATCGTCAGGGACAACCCTCTGGCCCAGGACTACGTCCACTGGGGCGCGCCCGGCGCCGGACGCTGGGTCACGATCTACGCGACCACATCGCCGACGGATCACGTTTTCGTCGTCATCGCCGGACTCCGTCTGGATACCAGTCACAACGGCACCGACGTAGGTCCCAACCAGAGCGAAGACGGCCCCCGCTGGCGCATCCTCGACCACATCCCGACCTGGGCGCGCTGGTCGGTACGCCATCCGCCGGGGTTGTAATGTGGCGTGCATGTCGGAGCGTGAGGTCGACTATCTGCTGATTGGCGGGGGCTTGGCGAGCGCCAACTGCGCGCGCTGGCTGCGCGAGGAAGGTGCCGACGGGACGGTGCTGTTGGTGGGGCGTGAGCCCGACCCGCCGTATAACCGCCCGGAGTGCTCGAAGGGCTACCTGCGCGGCGAGGAGACCCGTGAGGAGCCGCTGTTTCGTCCGAACGAGTGGTGGGCCGAGCAGGACATCGAGTTGCTGACGCGCGCGAGCGTGACGGGGCTCGACCTGGACGCATGTACGGCCAAGCTCTCGACCAAGGAAGAGGTTTCCTACGACAAGGCGCTGATCGCGACCGGCGCGAACGTCAGGCGGCTGAACGTGCCCGGGTGCGAGCTCGAGCAGATCCACTACCTGCGCACGCTCTCAAACGCCGACGCGATCCGCGAGGATGTGGCCGAGGCCGAGAGCGTGGTGCTGATCGGGGGCTCCTACATCGGCTGCGAGGTAGCCGCGTCGCTGACCGCGATCGGCAAGCGCTGCACGATCGTGATGCAGGAGCGCGCCACGCTCGAACGTGGCTTTGGAGAGCGCATCGGGCGCCACATCCAGGACCTTCTGGAAGGCGTCGGCGTGACCGTGCACGGCGAGGACGAGCTCGAGCGCTTCGAGGGCGGGGAGGAGCGCGTCGGGAAGGTGATCACCCGTGGCGGCCTGGAGCTTGCGGCCGACGCGGTTGTGATTGGCGCCGGCGTCACGCCGGACACGCAGCTGGCCCAGAAAGCCGGTCTTGCGATCGGCGAGCGCGGCGGGATCGCCTGCTCCTCGCGGCTGGAGTCCTCCGCGCCGGGGGTGTTCGCCGCCGGGGACGTGTGCGAGTACGACTCGGTTCTGCACGGCGGTCCGATGCGAATCGAGCACTGGGACGTCGCGTTCAATCACGGCAAGACAGCAGCTCTGAACATGCTCGGCCGCGACGTGCCCCACACTGTGGTTCCGTACTTCTACTCGGTCCTGGCCAACCTCGGCGAGCTCGAGTACGTCGGACCCGCCGCCTCGTGGGACGAGGAGATCTTGCGCGGGTCGCTCCAGGACGGCAGCTTCACCAACTGGTATATCGAGGACGGCCGCGTCGTCGCCGCGCTCACGTTCGGGCGCTCGGACGATCTCGATCACGCGCGGCGGCTGCTCGTCGAGAAGCCCACGCTCGACGCGTCGGTGCGCGCGCGGCTCGGCGATCTCGACGCCGACCTCAGCACCGTGAGATAGCCCACCCAAGTCGCGCGGACTTCCGTTGGCTCCGCGGCTCTTGCCCGGTGGAGTAGGATTGCCAGGTCCATAACGGTCGGTGGTGAAGGGAAGCCGGTGCGAATCCGGCGCGGACCCGCCACTGTGACCGGGGATGCTCACCGCGGCGCGCAAAGCGCAAGCCACCGATCCGCCTCCGGCGATCGGGAAGGCGCGGAGGAGTAGGCCCGGGAGCCAGGAGACCTGCCTCCGACCTCAAGCCCACAAGCCCTCGTGGAAAGGGGTTGGCTCACCATGATCTACTCGTCTCCTCGCCCGTATCCGACGCTCGCTGCACGTGTGTCCATCGTGTGTGCCGCGCTCGCATGCGCTGCGCTGCTGTTCGCCTTCCTTGGGAGTCCTGCGGCTGTCCTGGCCGCACCGACCGTGACGGTGCGTATCGAGGGAGAATCCTCGACGTTGTTGGGTCGCACGACGGTCACGCTGAACGCCCCTGAGCCGGTCAGCGGCTGTCCGGCCAACAGTGTCGCCGCTGCGATCAATCTCGCGGTCGGCGGCAACTGGGATCACGGCGAGGCTGGTGGTAGTGGCGGCGACTTCACGCAGACGATCCTCGGCGAGACACACGCCTTCACGCACGAAGGCGATACATGGGCGGAGTGGGTGAACTACAAGTGGGGCGGTGGCATCTGCACTGACCTGCTGAGCGAAGGCGACGAAGTCCTGATGGTCGCCGATCACGAGCCCGAACCGACCTTCGCGCCGACGGTGTGGCCGCTCGTCATGACGGGTGTACCGTCGAGCGTCCAGGTGGGCGTGCCGTTCACGGTCCAGGTATCGGAGATTCGCACGCCGCCGGGTACGTTTGCCGAACCGGGCCAAGGGACGCCGACGCCGGTTGCCGGCGCGACCATCTCCGGCGCAGGCGCTGCGGGAGGGATGAGCGATGCGAGCGGAACGGCGACTGTCACGCTGAGCGGTTCCGGGAGCTTCACGCTGCACGCGAGCAAGGCAGGGGACGCGCCGTCGGCGACGTTTGTCGTCTGTGCGCACAACGGCAACGACGGCAGCTGTGGCACCCAGACCACGACGGGCTCCTCAGGCTCTCAGAGTGATGTTGGAGGTAGCTCCAACGTAACTCCCTACAAAGGTCCCTATGCCCTCGTACCGCATCTCGGTAGCCCGATCGACGGTCACGCATATACCCACGCCCACGCCCCGCGCATCCTCTCGGGCAGCGTGCTCGGCCATGCGACCATTTCCTCGATCAGCCTGATCCTGCGTCGCTCCTATCGTCACCGCTGCTACGCGTTCGACGGTGTCTCCACACGGTTCGTGCGCGCCCGCTGTGGCACGGGCAAGCCGTTCAAGGTGTCGGACAACGGCCTGTTCTCCTACCTGCTGCCCTCGGCGCTGGCGCCCGGGCGGTACGTGCTCGATATTCAGGCCACCGACGTCGCCGGCAATCGCACCACGCTGGCGCGGGGGACATCGAGGATCGTGTTCTATGTCCACTAGACCAGCCTCACATGTCCGGTAAGACACCGAGAGCCCTCGATGTGGGCGCTGTGGCGGGATTGCTCGTCGCCGCGTTCGCCGGCTGCGGCCTCGGCGCGGGACCCGCGCCGAGCGCGATCACGCTCACCGTCACCCGCGACTTCGGCGCCCAACCGGTGCGCTCAGTGAGCCCACCGAAGGTGCACGGTCAGGAGACCGTGATGAGTCTGCTGATGCGCAACGCGACCGTCACCACCCGCTACGGCGGCGGGTTCGTGCAAAGCGTCAACGGCTCCTCGGGATCCGTCACGGGTGGGCAATCGCGCGACTGGTTTTACTATGTCAACGGCGTAGAGGCGCCCCAGGGCGCGGCGGCGACGAACGTTCACCCCGGCGATCACATCTGGTGGGACCTGCACGACTGGAGTCAGACCGACAATGTGCCCGCGGTCGTCGGGTCGTTTCCCGAGCCATTCCTGAACGGGATCGACGGCAAGCGCCTGCCCGTGCGCATCGAATGCGCCACCGTCTCCAGCGCTCCTTGCCGCATGGTCAGCTCGCGCCTGCGCGCGCTCGGCGTGCCCGCCGCGCTCGCCGCGATCGGACCCGGCGACGAGCCCGCCTCGCTGCGGGTTCTGGTCGGGCCGTGGGCCGCACTGCGTGGCGATCCGGCCGCGCACCAGATCGAGCTGGGCCCCCGATCCAGCGGCGTCTACGCTCGCTTCGCCGCGACCGGCACGAAGCTCGCGCTGCTGAGCGAACAGGGCGCCGTCGCGCGCACCCTCACCGCCGGCGCAGGGCTCGTGGCGGCCACGCGCTATGCCGAAGAGGCGCCCGCGTGGTTCATCACCGGCACCGACTCGGCCGGAGTCGAACTGGCGGCGCACGCGCTCGACGCCGCCACGCTGGCGCGTCGCTTTGCGCTGGTGCTTGCGCCCGGCGCCGTCGCGCTGCCCGCGCCCGCTCCGAGCTTGGCTGGAGGCTGACGGTCGTGTTCGCCCGCTCGCGGTCGTACTTCTACCGTCGTCTCCCCAGCCCTCTCCACGCAGCGCGCGCGAGCGTAGGCGCGATGTGGGCGCTCGCGCTGACCGCGGCCGCGTTGATGCTGTTCCATCCGCTGGTCCTACTCGCGCTCACGCTCGCCGTGCTCGGCGCGGGGTTCGGGGCCGGAGTCGGCCGCCAACTGGCGCGCACCCTGCGCACCGCCGCGATCGTCGTCGTGCCGATCGTCGCGATCAACATCCTCGTCTCCCGCGACGGTCTGACCGTGTTCGCACGACTTGGCGACCTCGGCCCGTTCGGTCAAGGCAACCTCACGGTCGAGGCGGCCGTGTATGGGGCGGTGATTGGGTTGAAGGTCACGCTGCTGATCCTCGTCACGACGCTCGCGAGCCTCGCGGTGGACCCGGACGAGCTGCTGCGCGCATTCCGTCGGATGTCGTTTCGCTCCGCGCTCACCGCCTCGCTCTCGACGCGCATGATTCCATTGCTGGCCGCTGACTCCGAGCGCCTCGCCGAGGCCCAGCGCACTCGCCCAGCAGGCGCTTTGACCGGCCCTCGTGCGCGCGTCGCGCTGCTCGGGGCCGTCGTCGGCGGCTCGCTCGATCGCGCCATGGACGTCGCCGCTACGCTCGAGCTGCGCGGCTTCGCCGCGCCCCATCCTCGCCCGCGCCGCTCGCATATGGCGCGTCCGTTCTCGCGCCACGATTTAGCGTTCGCCTGCTCGACCGTCGCGATCCTCGCGCTCGGCATCCTCGGACGGCTCGGCGGCGCGGCGTCGTTCGACGCCTACCCGCTCGTGCAGATGCCGGTGACAGCCGCAACCGGCGCACTATGTATCGCGCTGATCGCGGCGATCCTGCTCCCGTTCACGGATCGCCGAGGAATCGACCCGTGAATCCGATCCTCACCTTCGACCGCGTCACCTACCGCTACCCGGGCGTCGATACGCCTGCGCTCGACGATGTCAGTCTCGAGGTCGAGCCCGGAGAGCTGTGTCTGCTTGCAGGCCTGTCAGGTCACGGCAAGTCGACGCTGCTGCGCGCCGTCTGCGGCCTGGTCCCGCACTTTCACGGCGGGCGCTTCGCCGGCAGGGTGACGCTCGCAGGCATGGACACCCGCGAGCACGGCCCCGCCCAGCTTGGAGTCGTCGCGGGCGCCCTGTTCCAGGATCCCGAGACCCAGCTCGTGACCAGCTCCGTGCGCTCGGAGCTCGCCCTGTCGCTGGAGAGCCGCGGCCACGGCGCCGGCGCGGTCGCGCGTGGGGTGGAGGAGGTCGCGCTCGCGTTGGGGATCGACGGGCTGCTCGACCGCTCCGTGCACGAGCTATCGGGCGGAGAGCAGCAGCGCGTCGCGCTCGGCGCGGCGCTCGCGGGCAGACCACCGGTGATACTGCTCGACGAGCCGACCTCGCAACTCGACCCTGTCGCAGGCGATGAGTTGATCGGACTGCTGCGCCGCCTGAACCAGGAGTGGGAGACAACGATCCTGTTGGCCGAGCACCGACTCGAGCGCTGCCTGTCGGCGGCCGATCGTGTGATCGCCCTGCGCTGCGGCCGCATCGCGCACGACGGCGACCCCGCGTCGTTCCTGGCCTGGGCCGCGCGCGAATCCCCCGCCCTACAGACGCCCGGTGCGAAGTTGTTCACGCTCGCCGACCTGCGCCCACTGCCGGTCGGCGTGCGCCAGGCGCGTTCCTCGCTGCGCGATCGCGGTCTGCTCCCCGAGGGCGACCCCGCCGAGTCCCCCGCCGTCGCGCCAATCCGGCGCACGGGGCGTCGTCGTTCGCCCAAGCCCGTCGTCGCGCTGGCGCTGCGCGGCGTCTGGCACGAGTTGCGCCAAGGTCCCGCGATCCTGCGAGGACTGGACCTGACGTTGCATCCGGGCGACACGGTCGCGCTGATGGGTCGCAATGGAGCGGGCAAGTCGACGCTCCTGCGCCACGCCGCCGGCCTGCTCACGCCGACGCGAGGCAAGATCGAGCGAGCCGGGCGGGTCGCGCTGCTGTTGCAGAACCCTGGCGACTACTTCGTGCACGAGCATGTTGCCGAGGAGGCATCCGCGGATGCCCTTCAAGCGGTCGGGCTGTGGGACATGACCGAACGCAATCCCCGCGACCTGTCCGGGGGCGAGCGTCAACGACTCGCGCTGGCGATCGTCACTGGCGAGGGAGACCCACCCGCGGTGCTGGCGCTCGACGAGCCCACGCGCGGGATGGACCGCGAGTCCAAGGCCGAGCTCGCGCTGGAGCTGCGCCGCCGCGCCGAGCAGGGCCAGGCGGTGATCGTGGCCACGCACGACCCCGAGTTTGCCGCGTCCTGCGCCGAGCGTGCGATCCTGCTGGCCGACGGGCGCGTGATCGCCGACGGGCCGGCGAGCGAACTGCTTGCCGGCGGGTGGTATTTCGCCACCGAGACCGCGCGCATCCTCGGTGGCGCGGGCGGTGCGCTGCTGCCCGAGCAGGGCGCGGAGCTGCTGGCCTCGCGCGTCCACCGGGACGTTGCATCCTCGCCGGATGCGCAGCGCTCCATTCCCCAAGCTCCCGGCTCACGCGCGGTTGGCGCCGGCCCGGCGATAGGAGGGCTCACGCGATGAGCTGGCTGCTCGCCTCCTCGTTGATCGTCGGGCTGATCCTCGCCGCCGGTTGGATCGCCTACGAGCGCAGGCGACCCTCGGCGCGTCTGGTCGCGGTCGTGGCCACGCTTGCCGCCGTCGCCGCGCTCGGCCGCGACGCGTTCGTCGCGTTGCCGGACGTCAAGCCGGTCACGGCGATCGCGTTCGTCGTGGGCTACGCGCTGGGGCCGCTGCCCGGCTTCACCGTGGGGGCCATCGGCATGCTCGCGTCCAACATAATGCTCGGCCAGGGCCCCTACACCCCGTGGCAGATGGCTGCGTGGGGGCTCGTCGGCCTGGCCGGCGCAGCGCTCGGGCGGCTCACCCACAGGCGCCTTGGCCGCGTCCCGCTCGCGCTGGCCTGCGCTGTGGCCGCACTCATGGCCAAGGAGATCATGAACCTCTACACCTACACCCTTGCCGGCACCCACACGCCCGCGGCGTTCCTCGCCATCGCCGGCACGGCGCTGCCGTTCGACCTCACCGACATGTTCGCCACACTGCTGTTTGCGCTCGCCTTCGGTCCCGAGCTCGCACGCCTGCTGGCCCGCACGCGCGAGCGTATGACCGTGCGCTGGGAGGCGGTTACGCCCGCGATCCTTGCGCTGGCAATCGCGGTGTCTCTGACGTTGACAGCCACCGCGCGCGCCTCCTCGCTCTCGCCCGAGCTGTCGTTCCTGACCTCCTCCCAGAACGGCGACGGCGGCTTCGGCGGCGCGCGCGGGCAGGGTTCCAGCGAGCTGTATACCGCGTGGGCGGCGATGGGCCTCGCCGCCGCCGGGCGCAACCCCGCGAGCATGCGCCGCTCAGGGCATTCCGTGCTCGACTCCCTGCGCGCCCAGGCATCGACCCTTCAGGGTCTCGGCGACGCCGAGCGCACGATTCTCGCCGCACGCGCTTGCGGCGCCTCGGCCTACTCGTTCGCGGGTCGTAACCTCGTCGCCGAAGTTCTGCGCGCCCGCGCGAGCGACAGTTCCTTCGCGCACCAGGTCAACCTCACGGCGTTCGCGGTGTTCGCGTTGCGAGCGGTCGGTCATTCTCCCGACTTCCGCGCGATCCACCAGGCGGCGGGCTGGATCGAGCGCCAGCAGAACCCCGACGGCGGCTTCGCCTTCAGCTATCGCGGCTCCCCCAGCGATGTGGACGACACCGGCGCGGCGCTGCAGGCGCTCGCCGACGCGGGGGCTCACAACGCGCACGTCCTCGCCGCCGCGGCGGACTATCTGCTTCGCTCACAGAGCCTGGACGGCGGCTATCCGCAGCGGTACGGCGGGCAGTCCAACGCCCAGTCGAGCGCCTGGGCGGTCCAGGGTCTGATCGCCGCCGGGCGCAACCCCGGCACGGTCCGCCGCCGCGGCAGCCGCTCGCCGATCGGCTACCTGGAAAGCCTGCGCACCCCCGACGGCAGCATCCGCTACTCGCGCACGGGCGCGCAGACGCCCGTGTGGGTCACCGCCCAGACGCTGATCGCGCTGTCAGGCAGGACGTTTCCCGTCTGATGATCGGTGGTGCAACGACGCCCGGACTCGCCTTGAAAACGACTCGGCCCGCCGAAATGGCGGGCCAGGAAATCGCAGACGCTTGATAACCAATGCACATGCTAACAGAGCAACGGTAGTTCAATCATGAGAGTGGGCCAGGCGACCGAGCCCGACGGCGACTAGTCCGTCTCGGCGCATGATCGTGGCGTCCTGCTCATTGCCACCCGGCCCAAGTGTTGCGGAAGGTGTGGGAATCGAACCCATTCGAAGGGTCACTCCGAAAGAGCGGTTATCAAGCGCCTGCGACGACCACGCCGCTGCACCTTCCCGTCAGCAATCCTACTAACTTCAGCGGGTCTTTACCGGCCCGCCTACCCTGTGGGGAAGATGTCCACGGTGTATATGTCCACCGCGCGCGCACCCGGTCACCGTCGCGGCGGCCCGTTTCGGCCCGGTGCCGCGGCGCCTCTGTGCGTGGCGGGGCTGTGCGTCCTCGCGCTGGCTCTTACCTGGGTGGTGGCGGCGCTGGTGCCACCGACCCACGTAAAAGACGCGGTGGCGCTGTACGACTTCACCCTGCTGGGGGGTCCGCGGCTGGATGAGGTGGCGAATGCCCTGCTGCAGCTGCTCGATCCAGTGCTCTACACGCTCTGGGGCCTCATGCTCGTGGCCGTCGCACTAAGACGTCGGCGCCCACGGCTTGCGCTGGCCGTGGCGCTCGTCCTGGGTCTGGCGCCCCTGACTGCAGAGATGCTCAAGCCGTTGCTGGCACATCCGCACGCGTGGGTCGGCGACAATTGGGTCAAGGCCGCCTCATGGCCGAGCGGTCACGCGACGGCGGCGATGGCGCTTACGCTGTGCGCGGTGCTCGTGGCGCCCCGGCGCCTGCGTCCGACCGTCGCCGTGCTGGGGGCGATGTTCGCGGTAGGTGTTGGGCTCTCGCTGCTGATCCTCGCCTGGCATCTGCCAAGCGACGTCCTGGGCGGCTATCTGGTCGGCACGCTGTGGGTGGCTCTGGCGGTTGCCGGCCTGCGCGCCGCCGATGCGCGCTCGGAATCACGCAGGCGCCGAAGGCGAGTCAGAGCCGTGGGCGCCGGGGTCCCATAGTGGCTCCGCGCCCTCGTTCGTGGCGCGAGCAAGGATGAACAGCAGGTCCGACAGCCTGTTCAGGTAGCGCACGACCTCGGGGTTGGCGCCCTCATCCGTGACGGCGATCGCGCGCCGCTCGGCCCGGCGGCAGACCGTGCGGCAGACGTGCAACTGTGCGCTGGCCGGGGTCCCGCCGGGGATCACGAACGAGCGCAACGGCGCAAGCGTCGCGTTGACCTCGTCGCACGCGCCCTCCAGCCACTCGGTGTACTGGGCGCTCACGCGCAACCGGGGACGGTCCTTGATCGCTTGCTCGTCATCCGCGTCCGGGGCCGCGCCGGGCACCGACAGATCCGCGCCGAGATCGAGCAGGTCGTTCTGCACGCGCTGCAGCCACACGATCACCTTGTCCGGCAGCCCTGGCTGCAGCAGCGCCACACCGAGCGTCGCGTTCAACTCGTCGATGGTGCCGTATGCCTCGACGCGGGGATGCAACTTGGAGACACGGCTCATGTCGCCGAGGTGCGTCTCGCCGCCATCGCCGAGCTTCGTGTAGATGCGCGTCAGGTTGATGGTCATAGCTCGCCGGCCTCCGGCCGCCCCTTTGATGGTATAGGGCGCTCTCCTGGTGGGCCCGCACCGGACTCCGGCTATTCCGGTAGCGAGTATGTGCCTTCGTTTGAGACGAGCATCCCTGGTCTGACTGCCCGCCGTCGGGCCGATCGGATACGTTCTCGGACCTCACATGCGGATCGGAGTTCCGACTGAGACCGCCGCCGGCGAGCACCGTGTCGCGCTCGTGCCGGAGGTGGTCGCCAAGCTCAGGGCCCAGGGCCTCGACGTCGTCGTGCAGAACGGCGCGGGCGCCGATGCCCTGCTGCCGGACTCCGCCTATGCCGACGCGGGGGCCGAGCTCAGCGGCGACGCCGCCACGGTGTGGGGCGCTGACGTGGTCGTCAAGATCGCCCCGCCCGACCCCGAGGAAGTTCGTGGCCTTGGCTCGGGCTCGATCCTCGTCGGCTTCCTCGCTCCCTTGACGAGCCCGCGCACGACGCGCGCTCTTGCCGACGCGCACGCGACGGCATTCGCGATGGAGGCGATCCCGCGGATCTCAAGAGCGCAGTCGATGGACGCGCTGTCCTCGCAGAGCAACGTCTCGGGCTATGAGGCGGCGCTGCTGGGCGCGGAGCACATGGGCCGCTTCTATCCGATGCTGATGACCGCCGCCGGCACGATCCCGCCCGCGAAGGTGCTCGTGCTGGGCGCCGGCGTGGCGGGGCTGCAGGCGCTGGCCACGGCCAAGCGCCTGGGCGCTCGCACGACCGGCTATGACGTGCGCCCGGAGGTCGCCGAGCAGGTGCAGTCGCTCGGCGCGCAGTGGCTCGACCTCGGCCTGGAGGCCAGCGGCGAGGGCGGCTACGCACGTGAGCTGACCGACGAGGAGCGCGCTCGCCAGCAGCAGGCGCTGACCGACGCGATCAAGGGCTTTGACGTGGTGATCACGACCGCGCTCGTTCCAGGGCGTCCGGCGCCGAAGCTGGTCACCGAGGAGGCCGTCCAGGGCATGAAGCCCGGATCTGTGATCGTCGACCTCGCCGGCGAGTCGGGCGGCAACTGCGAGCTGACCGAGCCGGGGCAGACGGCCGTCAAGCACGACGTCAAGATCGTCTCGCCGCTGAACCTGCCCGCGCGCATGCCCGAGCACGCCTCGCAGCTGTTCGCGCGCAACGTGCTCGCGCTGCTGGAGCTCCTCGTCGGCGAGGACGGGGCTCTGCACCTGGACTTCGACGATGAGATCGTCGCGGGCGCGTGCATCGTGCGCGACGGCGAGATCGTCCACGCCGGGGCCAAGGCCGCGGTGGAGGCCGGTTCGTGATCCTCGCGAGCACGCTCACGACCAACCTCGCGATCCTCGTGCTCGCCGGGTTCATCGGGTTTGTCGTGATCTCGAAGGTCCCGAACACGCTGCACACGCCGCTGATGTCGGGCACGAACGCGATCCACGGGATCGTGCTGCTCGGCGGCCTGTTGCTGTTCGGCCTCGCCGGGCTGGACGCGTTCAGCAAGGCGCTGCTCGTGATCGCGGTCACCTTCGGCACGATCAACGTCGTCGGTGGATTCCTCGTGACCGACCGCATGCTCGAGATGTTCAAGTCCAAGCCCAAGCCGCCCAAGGCGGAGGATGGGGAGGGCGGCACCGGTGGCGGGCCCGGCGGTGGCGCGGGCGGCGGACCCGGCGGTGGCGCGGGCAGTGGACCCGGCGGTGGCGCGGGCGGCGGGCCCGGCGGTGGCGCGAGCAGTGGACCCGGCGGTGGCGCGGGGGCCGGCGGACAGGGGGCAGGCTCGTGACCTTCCCGACGACGCTCGCCACCTCGGTGTTGCAGAGCGAAGACTTCATCTACGTCCTCTACATAATCGCCTTCGCCCTGTTCATCCAGGGCCTGCGCGGTCTGGCGGGGCCGACGACGGCCGTGCGCGGCAACCGCATCGCGGCGGTCGGCATGGCGATCGCGGTGGTCGCGACGCTGCTGAACCCCGGCGAGGGCAACTGGGGACTGATCGCGCTCGGGATCGCGCTGGGCGTCGCGGTCGGCGTGCCGGCGGCGCGCCAGGTGAAGATGACCGCGATGCCGCAGATGGTGGCGCTGTTCAACGGCGTCGGCGGTGGCGCGGTGGCGCTGATCGCCTGGGTCGAGTTCCGTCACTCGGGCTCCACCTACGGCTCGCACACGGTCCACATCGGGGCGGAACTGCCCCACGGCCTGGTGCTGCAGACGGGCGCCTCGATCCAGGTCGGAGGTGTGCCCACGTATGTGGCGATCTTCTCGGTGTTCGCCGCGATCGTCGGCTCGATCTCCTTCTGGGGCTCGAACATCGCGTTCGGCAAGCTCCAGGAAATCATCCCCGGCCGTCCGATCTCGTTCGGCTCCGCTCAGCAGGCGGTCAACCTCGTACTGCTGATTCTCGCGCTCGCCGCCGGCATCGACCTGATCGCCGGGGCCCACTCCGAATTGCTGTTCATCGGCATGCTGATCATCGCCGCGCTGCTCGGCAACGCCGTGGTGCTGCCGATCGGCGGGGCGGACATGCCGGTCGTGATCTCGCTGTTGAACGCCTTCACCGGGCTGTCCGCGGCCGCCACCGGGATGGCGCTGAACAACCCCGCGTTGATCGTCGCGGGCATGATCGTCGGCGCCTCGGGAACGATCCTGACGAACCTGATGGCAACGGCGATGAACCGCTCGATCCCCGCGATCATCGCCGGTGGGTTCGGCGGCGGGGGCGCGGTCGAGGGCGCGCAGGGCGCCGGCGCGCACGCCGGCACGGTGCGTTCCACGAGCGCCGCCGACGCCGCGATTCAGCTGGCCTACGCCAGCCGCGTGGTGGTCGTCCCCGGTTACGGCATGGCCGTAGCGCAGGCCCAGCACGCCGTGCGCGAGCTGACCAAGGAGCTCGAGGCGCGCCAGGTCGACGTCAGCTACGCGATCCATCCGGTCGCGGGACGCATGCCCGGGCACATGAACGTGCTGCTCGCCGAGGCCGACGTGCCGTATGACCAGCTCAAGGAGATGGACGACGCCAACCCTGAGTTCCAGCGCACCGACGTCTCGCTCGTGATCGGGGCCAACGACGTCACCAATCCGGCCGCCAAGAACACGCCCTCCTCACCGATCTACGGCATGCCGATCCTCGAGGTGGCCGACAGCCGTTCTGTGATCGTGATCAAGCGCTCGATGAACCCCGGGTTCGCGGGCATCGAGAACGAGCTCTATTTCGATCCGAAGACGTCGATGCTGTTCGGCGACGCCAAGTCCGCGGTGAGCGAGATCACTGCGGAGCTCGCTCAGCTCTGACGGTCCCCCGGCTCCGCGCCGGAAGCGCTCCTGTCAAGAAACCTCTCCGGTCGGACCTGGGCCGGTGCGTCCGATAGTTGAGCGAAAGTTTGTACCCGGCGCACAACGGCTTTGGCGCGTAAAAGGCTTGCATAAAAGTCGGCCGTACTCTAGCGTCAACTGACAGGAGAGGGACAGCGTCTAGCTCGCGACTCCAGCGTGTGGAGGAGGGGGGTTGCTGTGTCAGTGACCGGCCACCGGCGTCGGTGCTACTCCTATGCCTGGCTCGCCCTCTCGCTTGCAGTGGCGGCGGGAGCCATTGCACTGGGGTCGGTCGCTGTCACCGCACGAGCGCTCGTGGCGCGCTCACCGCGCGCGCATACGAGCGTCATCGGAGGCGGTGGCGCCTCGATCGCGAGCTTTCCCTTTCAGGTGGCCCTGTACAACCCGGCGGCCGGCTCGCCGATGGCGGGGTTTTTCTGTGGCGGCGTGATCGTCGACGCCACTCATGTGATCACCGCTGCGCACTGTCTCGCGGGCGGGGGGCACGGCCGGGGCAGCGTCTCGCGCGAAGTCGAGGTGCTCGCCGGCTCCACCCGCCTGGATCGCCTCGATCCCGGCAGCGTCCGCGATCCGGCCGCGGGGGTGTCGGTCGACCCCTATTACAACCCCTTCACGAACGACTACGACATCGGCGTGGTCGCGCTCGCGCGCCCGCTGTGGTCCGGGTCGACCAGCCCCGGCGTCAACGGCTCGGACGCGATCGCACCGCTGTCGATCGGCGCCGCGACCGCGATCGATTACGCCGAGTCGACCTCGGCGCCGGTCACGCTCGCGACCGTCAGTGGCTGGGGGGACATGAACCCGGCGCCCTCCGGCGCTCCCCATTATCCGAGCGCGTTGCGCGCCAACAGCGTGCCGCTCGTCGCCGACTCGCTCTGCCAGGAAGAGTACGCGGCGATCGAACAGACGATCACTCCGCGCATGCTCTGCGCCGGCGGCTCGAGCCCACGGGCGGACTCCTGCTATGGCGACAGCGGCGGTCCGCTCGTCGTCGATCGTGACAGCCCCGCGCATCCTCCCGGCGACTATGTGCTCGTCGGCCTCGTCGATTTCGGAAACGGTTGCGCCCAGTCCGGCTTTGCGGGCGTCTACACACGCATCGCCAACCCGGCGATCGCCCATTTCCTCGCCGCCGACGTCGGTCACCGCGCGAAGGTCGCCGCACGGCGACCGGGGCGCAGGCGCCGCCGTCACGTCCACCGCTGAGGCGATCCGCGCCCTGCCCCGACGAGCGCTCGTGGCTCTGGCAGACTGCGATGCGTGATCGCGCGCGCCCAGGCCCTGACGGCCCTCGCCGAGCACGAGTTCGACCTCGTGGTGGTCGGCGGGGGCATCACCGGCGCGGGGGTGGCGCTCGACGCCGCCACGCGCGGGTTCAGCGTGGCGCTGATCGAGCGCGCTGACTTCGCCTCCGGAACCTCCAGCCGCTCCAGCAAGCTCGTGCACGGCGGGCTGCGCTACCTGCAGAACTTCGATCTGGCGCTCGTGCGCGAGGCGCTGCTCGAGCGCCAGCTGATGGTCGCGCTCGCGCCGCACCTCGTGCATCCGCTGCCGCTGGTCGTGCCGGCCTTCGACGGCGCTCGTCCCGACCGGCTGATGGGGATGGGGTTGAACCTGTATGACGCGATGTCCCTGGACCGCGAGCGCCTGCGGGCCGGCCGAGCCGCGATCGGTCGCTCCAGGCGAGCTCGCGCGGAGCGCGCGCAGAACGCGTCCGTCGCGGAGGCCGAGCCGCAATCGCCGCCGGCGCAGGCACAGTCCGAGACGGTCGAGTCGTGGAGCCCCGAGCGCCACCGCACGATCTCCGGCGAGGAGGTGCTCGAGCTGCTGCCCGCGCTCGCCGCGCGCGAGCCGACGAGCGGGTATCTGTTCTACGACTGCCAGACCGACGACGTGCGTCTCGTTCTGACCGTCCTCGGCGAGGCCGAGCGCTTCGGCGCCGTCTGCGCCAATCGCGTGGAGGCTCTGAGCCTGCTCGAGCGCGAGGGGCGCGCCTGTGGCGTGCGTGCGCTTGACCGCGAGCATGGCGAGCAGTTCGAGATCCGCGCCGCGAACGTCGTCAACGCGACAGGCGTGTGGGCCGACCGGCTGATCGACGAGTCCGAGCTGCCGCGCATCCGCCCCAGTCGCGGCACGCACATTCTGCTGCGCCACGAGGATCTGCCGCTCGTCGGCGGCGCGATCGTCCCGGCGGACGGGGGCCGCACGATCTTTGCGCTGCCATGGCTCGGGCGCACGCTCGTGGGCACGACCGACCTGGACTACGAGGGCGAGCTCGACCACGTGCGCCCGTCCGGCGAGGACGTCGAGTATCTGCTGAGCGCGATCAACGACTTCTTCGAGACCTCGCTCGGGGCGCGCGATCTCGCGGGCGCCTATGCCGGCGTGCGACCGCTGATCTCCAGCGGCGACCCGAAGAAGTCGGTCGACATCTCGCGCAAGGCCGAGCTGTATGAGGCCTCCTCGGGAATGCTCACGATCACCGGTGGCAAGCTGACGACGTGGCGGCGGATGGCCAAGCTGACGGTCGACCGCCTGGTTGCGCGCGACGCTCGCGAGGCGCCCTGTCACACGCACGAGATCCCGCTTGGACAGGCGATCGCCGTCGAGGATCTGCCTCGCGTCGAGGGCGTCCCCGATGAGTCTTATGCGGCGCTGGCCGGCCGCTACGGCTACGCCGCGCGCGAGGTGCTGGCGCTGGCCGCCGAGCGCGGCGAGCTGGCGCAGCCGATCGTCCCCGGCCTGCCCGACCTGCTGGCCGAGGTCGCGCTGGCCGCCCGCCGCGAGCAGGCTCGCTCGATCGGGGACGTGCTCCTGCGCCGCACCCGCCTCGGGCTGCTGGCCGCGCACGAGCTGCCCGTCGAGCGCGTCGCCGACGTGCTCGCGCGGGAGCTGGACTGGAGTCCCGAGCGTATTGCCCGCGAGATCGCGCTTTTTGCAGAGGAGGCCGCCGCCGAGGGGATCCGCGCCGAGGGGATCCGCGCTGAGGGCGCTTCCATGCACGCCGACCACGAGTCTGTCCGCCCGGCGGGCGAGCGCCCCGGCGCGGACAGCGCGGGGTCGCGGGAAGCGCGGTCGGCGTGAGGCGCGCGGCGTGAGCCTCGGTGATACCCGCGGCGAGGCTTCAGTGCTCGTGCTGCGCGCGGGAAACCGCACGCTCGAGCTGGGCGGTCGGCCGTGGCTGATGGGCATCGTCAACGCCTCGCCCGACTCGTTCAGCGACGACGGCTCGGCGCGCACGCTCGATCGCCAAGCGCGCCTGGCCCGCGAGCTGGTGGATGCGGGCGCGGACATGATCGACGTCGGTGGTGAGTCCGCGCGCACGGGAGCTCCGCCCGTGTCCGTCGAGGAGGAGATCGAGCGCGTCGTCCCGCTCGTGGAACGAATCGCATCCACCATGCAGACGGTCGTCTCTGTGGACACATACAAGCCGCCGGTCGCCGCCGCGGCGGTCGCCGCGGGCGCGAGCATCGTCAACGACGTCTCGGGCCTGCGCGACCCCGACCTCGCGCGCGTGTGCGCGCGGACCGGCGCGGCGCTCGTGCTGATGCACACTCGCGCGGCGCCCAAGCAGCGCCTGCAGGACACCGAGCTGTACGGCAATGACATGACCGGCGAGGTGATCGCGTTCCTGCGCGAGCGCATCGAGCTGGCCACGGCCGCCGGGGTCGCGCGCGAGCAGCTGATCCTCGATCCTGGACCGGATTTCGCCAAGACCCCCGCGCAGACGATCGCGCTGCTCGCCGAGATCGAGCGCCTGCACGAGCTGGAGCGTCCCCTGCTGATGGCGATCTCGCGCAAGGACTTCATCGGGGCGCTCACCGCGCGCGCGCCACGCGAGCGGGGCGCGGGCACGCTCGCCGCGCTCGCGCACGGCGTCGATGCGGGGGCGCACATTTTTCGCCTGCACGACATCGCGGCGGCCAGTGACTACCTCACGGTAAGGGCGGCGCTCGGCGGAACGCTCGCGCCGCGCAGGGATCTCGTGCTCGCCGAGGAACTTCGACACGAGCCCCAGTAGCACGGCCACTCCGGGCGCTAGGGTTCGTGCTCACAGTGGGTGCCGGTCGCTGCGCAACGCGGCCGGACGCCAACCGCCCCATATCGAAACGAAGGAGAGCAATCACATGTCAGTACTCGACCGCTCCGAGCTGGAGGCCAGCCCGCTGGCCGACCTGCACGCGATCGCCGACCAGCTCGGCCTCGAAGGATTTCGCCGGCTGCGCAAGGCCGATCTGATCGACGCCATCCTCGCCGGTCCCGGCGCAGGAGGATCGTCGCGGGGATCGACCGACGGAGACTCGGCGGACGCCGCCGAGCAGGACTCCGAGGAGGCTCCGACCGGCGAGAAACGCCGCCGACGCCCGAGCGTGCGTCGCCGCTCCCGTCGCGGCGCCGCGAAAGACGCCGACGCGCAGGACGACGAGGACAAGTCGTCCGCGTCCGAGCGCGCGGACGCCGAGCAGGACGAGGAGACCGACGACGCCGGCAAGAGCGCCGCCGACGACACAGGCGCCGGCGCTGAAGACGCAGGCCCGAGTGCCGCCGGTGGTGGCGCCCGCGGCAGAGGTCGTCGCGGCGGCGGCGGCGGGGATCGCCCCGCCCGTGGAGATCGCGCGTCAAAAGGCGAGAGCTCATCCAGAGGCGGTCGCGGCGCTCGCAGCGAGCGCTCCTCAGAGCGTGCGGAGGAGCCCGCGGGCGAGGAGCGCGTGGCCGAGGGCGTGGTGGAGCTGCTGGGCAACGGCTCGGCGTTCCTGCGCGTGCACCCGCCGGAGGCCTCGGACGAGGACGTCTACATCTCCGCCGCGCAGGTGCGCCGCTGCGAGCTCGTCTCCGGCGATCGCGTCACCGGCCCGCTGCGCATGCCCAGGCGCTCGGAGCGCTACTCCTCGCTGATCCGCGTGGAGACGATCAATGGCGCGCCCGCGGGGGAGGTCTCCGAGGGCGCCCGCTATGACGAGCGCCCTGTCGCCTATCCGAGCGAGCGCCTGGCGCTCGACAGCGGCGATGCGACGCTCGAGGCGATCGAGTGGTTGACGCCCTTCGGCCGCGGCTCGCGCGTGGTCCTTGCGGGCCCCGCGCGCGCCGGCAAGACAGAGATCCTCAGGCGCCTGCTCGGCGCGCTGTCGGGCCGCGAGGACCTCGAGGTCTCGCTGCTGCTCACGGGCGTGCGCCCGGAGGAGGTCGCCGAGTGGGGCGAGGGTCCGGTCGCGCCCGCGACCACGCTCAGCTTTGCCGCGTCCGCGGACGCGCAGGGGCAGGCGGTCGAGCGCGCGATCGAGACCGCCAAGCGCACGGCCGCGCGCGGTGGGGACGCGCTCGTGCTGATCGACACGCTCGACGGGCTGCATCCGCACGCCGCGCGCAAGGTGCTCGCGGCGGCGCGCAACCTCGCCGACGGTGGCTCGCTGACGATCGTCGCGACGGCCACGCGCGCGTATGGCGGAGAGACGACCGTGATCGCGCTCGACCCCTCGCTCACCCACGCCGGCGGCCCGCCGCTGGACCTCACCGCGAGCGGAACCGTCCGCGCCGAGTTGCTCGTCGGCGATGAGGGCGCCGCGGCGATCGCGAAGGCCCGCGCGAGCGCGCTGGAGTCCGCGGGCTAGCGCCGGTTATACGCCACGCGGCCCCACGAGGGCTCGCGCGCGAGCTCGATCGGCTCGCCTGAGCGCTCGGGCTGCACGTAGATGAATCCGCCGCTCGCTTCGTCGAAGGCGACCCCCAGCTCGCCCTCGTTCACGCGCTGATCGAGCCACGCGCCCCGAAAGACGAGCCGGCGCAGCCAGTGCACGAGCGAGCGCTCGGCCGGTCCGACGAGCTCGGGCCAGCAGTCGTTAACGTGCTCGCCGAGCGCCGAGGCGGGGTCGTAGACCTCGCCGTTGACCGCCAGGTTCACGAGATCTTCGAGCTCGTCCTCGCCCAACCGTCCACCGACGAACCCGAGCTTCAGCGCCGCCTGCTCGCAGCGCTCGGAGAAGTCCTCTTCGTTGAAGGTAAAGCGCAGCTCCCCGTATTCGAGGACGAAGTCCTCACCCGAGTCGTAGTTGCCGCGGCGCGATGTCTGTTCCATGAGATCAAGCCGGGAGGTCGTTGAGGCCCCGGGTCGTCGGGATCATATGCTGCGTTCCTGCCCGTCACGACGCGGTGAATGGGATTTTGCAGTTCGCAGGGCGCATGCGCCCTGCGCGACGGGCCACATGTGGCCCGTCGACCGTCGGCACATGTGCCGACGGCGGGAACGCACATGTGCGTTCCCGGACCTGGCCGCATGCGGCCAGGTCTACCCATATACGCTCCGCACCATGGCACGCCTGACCGAGCGAGGACTGCGCCGATCCGTCGGCGTTCCCGGCCTGTTCGCGACCGCCTACGGCAACGTCGGCTCCTCGATCTACTACGCGCTCGGGCTCGTCGCCGCGCACGCCCTCGGGCTGACGCCGCTCGTGTTCGTGTTCGCCGGCGGGCTGTTCGCGCTGACCGCCAAAACGTACGCCGAGGGCGCGGCCATGTTCCCCGAAGCCGGCGGCTCCTCCTCGTTCGCGCGCCACGCCTTCAACGACGTCGTCTCGTTCTTCGCCGGCTGGGCGCTGAGCCTCGACTACATCCTCACGATCGCCATCTCGGCGTTCTTCGTTCCCCACTACCTGAGCGCGTTCCCGGGACTGCACGCGCTCAATCACAACCCCGGCGACATCATCGGCGGGCTGATCGTCGTCGTCGTGCTCGCCGGGCTGAACATCCGCGGTCTCGGCGAGTCGGCGAAGCTCAACTTCGTCCTCGCGATCGCCGACCTGAGCACGCAGATCGTGCTCGTCTGCGTCGGGCTCGTGCTCGTGTTCAGCCCGACGCTCCTGATCAATCAGGTGCACCTTGGCAGCGTGCCCAGCTGGCACGAACTGATCTTCGCGCTGTCGCTCGCGATGCTCGCCTACACCGGCATCGAGACGGTCGCGAACATGGCCGAGGAGTCAAAGGACCCCGGCCGCCAGGTCCCGAAGGCAGTCAACCTCGTCGTGCTGGCCGTGCTCGGCGTCTACGCCGGCATCTCCGTTGTCGCCCTGTCGGCGTTGCCGGTCGTCCATCACGGCGTCGGCTACAACGCGCAGCTGCAGCAGTCCTTCAGCTCTCCCGGCTATGCCACCGCGCTGGGCGGGCACTTCCAGAACGACCCCGTGCTCGGCGTCATCTCGCGCCTGGGCCTGCACGGGGCGGTGCTGCACGGGGCCGAATACTACGTCGGGCTGCTCGCCGCGACGATCCTCTTCATCGCCACGAACGCCGGCATGATCGGGATCTCGCGCCTGTCCTGGTCGCTGTCCGAGCACCGCCAGCTGCCGAGCATCTTCTCGCAGCTGCACCCCAAATTCCGCACGCCCTGGTTCACGCTGATGTTCTTCTCCGCGCTCGCCGGCGTGCTGATCCTGTACGGGAACACCGAAGTGCTCGGCAATCTTTACTCGTTCGGCGCGATGCTCTCGTTCACGACCGCCCACGCGGCCGTGATCGCGCTGCGCATCAAGGATCCCGATCGCGAGCGCCCCTACCGCATGCCCCTGAGCGTGCGCATCCGCGGCGCGGACATCCCGATGACGGCCGTCATCGGCGGCATCGGCACCGCCGGCGCGTGGATCGCGGTCGTGATCTTCCACGGCGAGGCGCGCACCGTCGGCATCCCCTGGATGGTCCTCGGCATGGCCGGCTACTTCTACTACCGCCACCGCCAGAGCCTCGACCCCTACAAGAGCTATCGCATCCCGCGCGAGGAGCGCCCGCCGGACTTCCACGAGCTCGACTACCGCACCGCGCTCGTGCCGATCTTCGGCACCGACGTCTCCGCGCAGGCGCTCTCCTCCGCGGCCAAGCTGATCGGCGAAGACGGGGTCGTCTACGCGATCTTCGTGCTGCCCGTCCCCAGCCAGCTGTCGCTGGACTCGGGCCTTGAAGAGGAGGAGGCGCAGGGGCGCTCGGCGCTCGAGTCCGCGCGCATCAAGGCGCGCCGTGCGGGCATCACGATCCACACCGGCCTGATCCGCACCCGCAACCCCGGCTCGGCGCTCGTCGACGAAGCGATCCGGGTCGGCTCGGACGTGATCTACTGGTCCACGATCCACGCCCCCGCGGGCGAGCAGCGGATCGGACCGACGGCGGCATACCTGCTCGCCAAGCGCCCCTGCCGCGTGATCATCGAGACCCAGAATCGCCCCGCGCGGTCCAAGCCCGAGCCTGAGCCCGCGCCCGCCTGAGCTCCTGCCGGCCCGAGGTCTCCGGCGTGCGGCGCGAAGCGCCGGGTGGATGGCTTGCGTCGCTCGCCGCCGTACGGCGCCCGTCGGGCTCAGAACCTGTTTCAAAAAGATCGGCACGTCCGGATGCGTCCCTGGATACTGCGCTGGATCGCCACGTGACGGCTTGCACGTGCAACCAGCATGCGCTGCGCCATCCCGCGTCGCCCAGCTTGATCCATGAACGCCCCGACCGCACCGCCTATTTTGAAACAGGTTCTCAGCCAGAGCTCGGTTGCCGCAGGCCCAGCACGAGCAGCAGCCGTTCCATGCCCCCGCCGAGGCTCTTGCCTCCGCCCGCGAGCGTGGTGGAGTTGCGCAGATAGGGCACGAACCTGGAGATCGTCGGGTCTTCGCTGAGGCCGACGCCTTCGAGCAGGCTCAGCAGCGTCGCGAAGTTCACGGCCACGCTCGGCCTGATCCCTTCCCCGAGCGCGCTCTGCGCGGCGGTGTAGGCGGCCGAGCCGGACATCGTGCTCGACGGGTTCAGCGCGGCCGTGATCGAGGATTCGCCGAGGCCCATCACGAACTTCGCCTGCCCGCTCGCCGAGCGCCCGTCGGCGATCACGAGCGTCACCGGCAATCCCTGCACCTTCGCTTCGATCGCCGCTTCGGTCCCCGGGATCGTCGCGGCGCTGGCTTCCGCGCCCGATTCGTTCAGGACGCTCGCGAGCTTGCCCACGGCCGCGCGCGAGGCCGCCGGGTCGGTCGAGTCGATCACCGCCGCGGCCTGCAGTTCGAGGATCGTCGTCCCCTTCGCGAACACGCCCACTTCGCCCATCCAGCTGGTGAAGTCACGCCGGGCCTTGGCAGTGTTCGCGCTCAATGCCTTCAGCGGCGTGAGGATCCCTTCGAGGATGCCCGAGATGCTCAGCGTCACCTGCGCGGCGGAGGGCGCCACCGGGCCCGCGCTCGATCCGGACGCGAGCGTGCCCACGAGCGAGAGCAGGTTGTGCAGGCCGTCCAGCCCGCCGCCGATGCTGCCCAGACCGGTGGCCAGCCACGATTCGCTCGGCAGCTCGCCGAGCGCTCCGGCGCCCGTCGCGAGCGCGCCCACCAGGCCGCCGCTCGCCCTGGCCGCGCCCGCGGGCGCGGGGCCGAGGTCGGCGTCGACCTGCAGCGATTTGGAGGAGGGGACGAGCGAGACGTTCAACGGGCGCGTGCCCCCGAGCGCGGTCAGCAGCGTCGGCAGCGACCCTGCGCCTTCCGATTCGCCGCCGGCGGCCTTGGCGATGTGCGCCTTCGTCAGCGCCGACGGGTTCGCGAACACGTGCCCCAGCGCGCCCGCCGGCGCGACCGACTGCAACTGCGCGTAGGTCCCATTGCCCTTCAGCGAGGATCCGCTCCGGGTGGTGTCGATCACCGCGCGCACACCCGATTCTGAGCCGAGCACGACGAGCTTGTCGATCGTCGCAAACGCGTCCCCGCCCGCGGTCGCCTGGAAGGAGACGCCCCTGTAGCTGGTCGTGTGCGCGCCCGCGTGCGCGGCCTGCGTGGAGACGAACTTCTCGGCCTTCGCCAGATCGCTCGTGTCGAGCACGATCGCGCCCCGCGCCCCCGTGCCCGCCGCGAACGGCCACTCCGCGCCCGCGCCCCCTACACCCGTCAACCCCTGCCGCAGCAGGCCCGTCAACCCTTCGGTCGATCCGAGCGCCGTGAAGAACAGCCCCGCGTTCTCACCCAGCCACGGCGCGACGTCGCGGCCGAAGTCCAGCGTAGGGGAGCCGGGGGTCTGCAGCACGCTCAACAGGCGCGCATACGGATCCTTTCGGCCCGTCAGCGCGTGCCCGGCCGCGAGCGCTTCGCTCTCGAGCTTCCCGCTCGGGCGCACGACCGCGCCGATGTACACGGGCGCGTAGGAGGGGGCCAACCCGGCAGGGTCGGCGCTGGAGCCGGTCGAGGCGCTGGAGCCACACCCCGCGAGCGCGCCCGCGAGCGCCACCAACAGAACCGCGAGCGCAGCAAAGCCGAGACCCGCGGCGCGACCTCGTTTGTCTGCCTGTGCTCGTCCCCTTCGCTGCCCCAGCTCGACCCGCATCAGCCGATCGTATCCGCAACGCACGATGCACCCACCCGGTTTGCACGCCGGATTGCACGAGTCGGCCGGCTCGGCCGGCTCGTGGCGGGGCGCCGGTCGCAGCGGGGAGGCGCCGTGGATAGGGGTTTTTCGTCGATCTTTGCGACCTCGGGGCAGGGTTGTGGGAAAAAATGTGCAATTAGGGTTGCGTTGTGGGGGAAAGTGGGGTAACTTGCCGGAAGCGAGCCGAGGT
>DASXKH010000058.1:0-2188 GCA_036496915.1 Solirubrobacteraceae bacterium | reverse complement strand
CGAGCGCGAGGGCGACCTGGCCGGTGCGCAGGACGCGTTCCGTCGCGCTGATGAGCTTGGCGATCCGGCGGGCGCGTTCAACCTCGGTGTGCTGCTTGCAGGCGTGGGAGATCTCCGCGGTGCGGAGGCCGCGTTTCGCCGTGCTGACGAGCGGGGGGATGCCGACGGCGCGTTTAACCTCGGTGTGCTGCTCGAGCGAGACGGCGATTTGGCCGGTGCGGAGGAGGCGTACCGCCACGCCGACGAGCATGGCGATGCGGCTGGCGCGTCCAAACTCGGTGTGCTGCTAGAGGACCGGGGAGATCTCCTCGGTGCGGAGGCCGCGTTCTGCCGTGCTGACGAGCGGGGGGGTGCAGGCGGCGCGTTTAACCTGGGCCGTCTGCTCGCGCAACGGGGGGACGTGGTGGGCGCGGAGAACGCGTACCGCCGCGCGGATGAGCGCGGTGATCCTGAAGCCGCCACAAACCTCGGTGTGCTGCTCGAACAGGAAGGAGATCTGCAGGGCGCCGCGGCGGCCTTCCGCCGCGCCGACGAGCGCGGGAATGCCCACGGTGCGTTTAACCTGGCCGTGCTGCTCGTGCAGCGGAGGGATCTGGCGGGCGCGGAGGCCGCGTTCCGCCGTGCCGACGAGCGGGGGGATGCCGACGGCGCGTTCAACCTGGCTGGCCTGCTCGCGCAACGCGGGGACCTGGCGGGCGCGGAGGACGCGTACCGCCGCGCCGATCAGCGCGGTGATCCTGAAGCCGCCACAAACCTCGGTGCGCTGCTCGAACAGGAAGGAGATCTGCTGGGCGCCGCGGCGGCGTTCCGCCGCGCCGACGAGCGCGGGGATGCCCAGGGCGCGTTCAACCTCGCTGTGCTGCTCGAACAGCAAGGCGACCACCGTGCGGCACTTGGGTTCTACGAGCGAGCCCAGCAGCTCGGACACCCCGAGATCGCCGACATGGCCCGCGCCCGGATGCTCGACCTAGCCAGACCCGGCAACCGCTCAACAGCCGCCGGGAACGGAGGTGGCCACGATGCTCCATAGGCTCGAGAAAGGCGGGACGCCAAGCCTCGGGCGAACCCGCGATCGGGTGTGTCGCGCTCATCCGAACGCGGGTCTGCGGGGGCTGCGGGCCAAACCCGTGCGATTGCCGCCGGGGTGGAAAGCCCCGGCTGTCTCGCTGATCGCAAAGCACGAGGAGCGTCAGCGGTGATCGGCCAGACGAACGGTTCTGAGCTATCGCCCGACGGCGAGTTTCTCACCGGTAGCGATCAGCGCCTGCGCGTGCTGATCGCCGATCACGACGGGCTCGCGCGCACCATGATGCGAACCTCGCTATCTGAGGCCGACAGCGTGGCGATCATCGCTACCGCCGGCGACGGTCGCGAGGCGCTCGAGCTCGCGCGCTGCTACCGCCCCACCGTGCTCGTAGTCGATACGGCGCTGCCGCCCAGCGGCGGCGTTGAGTTGATCGGCCAAGTGCTGCTGGTCTCGCCCGACACCCGGGTCCTGACGGTCTCCGTCGACGATCAGCAGGCAGCGCTCGCGGCATTGCGCGCGGGCGCCGTCGGACATATCGCCAAGGACATCGATCCGGACGAGCTCGCGCGCCTCGTCCTACGGGCCGCCGACGGCGAGGCGATCATCCCCCAACAGCTGATCATCCCCCTGTTGGAATTGTTGCGCGAGGCACCCGACACGGGATGGCGACCGTTACACAGCCGCCTCACCACCCGCGAATGGGAGATCGTCGAACTGCTCGCCGAACGCGCCTCGACCGAGCAGATCGCCGAGCACCTCGTGCTATCCCAAAGCACCGTCTACAGCCACATCAAAAGCATCCTGCGCAAACTGGACGTCCACACACGACAAGACGCCGTCGCCGCCGCAACACACCTCCGACGAGAAGAGGCCTCAGCCCACAAACCCCCCGAACCCAACCAGGACCACTAACCAACCAAACCACCCCACACAACCCCGCAACCAACGACCACCCGGAGCGATAACAAACAAGTCCCCCGCACCACCAAAGCAGGAGAGACCACGGACCATGATCCGCCCGGGCCGCGGGATCTGGCCTGTGCGAACCGCGCTACGTGGTTTGCCGCTGTGACGGCCATGTCGTGCAGCGCTCACACTTGCTCTACGTGCGCGAGCTCGCCACGATCGCCGACGCCGGCGGCGATCGGCCGCTACACCCAG
>DASXKH010000057.1:0-42049 GCA_036496915.1 Solirubrobacteraceae bacterium | reverse complement strand
GAGTCTACGTGCGCCGACGCATCACGTTCTCGCGAGAGCTGCAGCTGGACCGAGGACTGGTGAACGCCGCCATCTGGCTCGTCAACCCGCCGATCGCCGATCCGGCGCACGGTAGCGGTGTGCTCTCGTTCGTCTATCTCATACTCGTCTCCCCGCTCGGACGCTTTGTCATCGCGGAGGGTATTCGCCAGGCACATATCGACTCGGCCGAACCCGTATCGATCCGCGCTCATCTGCGAAACGTCTTTCGCAATCTTGGACCTGCGGTAAAGTTCGCGCTTGGGTTCGGCTACAAGCGGTTCGTCAAGCGCGGTCGCAAAGTGCCTGGATTCTTCGTTCCGAGCGCGGTCAACACCTATCCGCTGCTCTACCACGGCGAGCACATACCTCACGCGGAGAGCCACGTCCGAGCGACATCTGAGCGCGACGCCCTGGGAGTTCCGCGCCTGGAAACCAGGCTGTGGTTCTCGGATGAAGACGTGCAATCTGTGCTGAGGGCCCATCGCGAGCTCGACGCGTACCTGCGGGAGCACGATCTGGGGTATGTCGAGTACCTCTACGACGATTGCGAGGCGGCGGTGCGCAAGCAGCTGTTCGGCGGGTATCACCAGGCCGGCACCACCCGCATGTCCTCGTGTCCGGAGGACGGCGTCGTGGACAAGCGCCTCGCCGTCCACGGATTCGACGATCTCTATGTCGCGAGCGGCTCGACGTTCGTGACCTCAGGCCAGGCGAACACCACGTTCATGATCGTCGCGTTTGCATTGCGTCTCGCCGATGAGCTGCACCGCCAGCTCGTAAGGCCAAGCACCGGCTCAAACGGACGGCGCCCGGTCGAGAGCGCCGTCACGCCGCCGGGCCGAGCGCCGACCTAGGCAGAGCACACCGCTGCGGCGCCATACCCTGGGCCGAGCGCCGACTGATTGCAACAGAGGCCGTCTGAGGGACGCCATTCCTCGTCGTGTGTCGTGCCAGCGCCGGCTGGAAACCGGCGGCGTTCGGCTGGGAGCACCATTCTCCGGATGGTGGGGCGGTCGAGCGAGGGGCTGGCGACTGCGGGTTCAATCAGGTGTGCTCGGGACCTCGGCCTGTTTAGACGGCGCCGTCGTGCTCAAGCCGCGCTCCAGATCGGCCGATTCCATACGCAGGCCCGGACGACCGCGTTGATCGCCGATCGTGCGGGTTTCAACTACGAAGTCCTTGCATAATCGATATGCCCATCATCCTCATCGCACTCGCACTCGCACTTGCGCTCGCTTGGCTCGGGATCGGCCTGCTCGTGCTCACCGTGTGCCTGATCGCGGCGCGTGATGACAAGCGGTCTTCGCTCCCTCCGGCTCTGAGCGCATCTGCGCCCGAGCGTTTGCGAGCTTCGACGCGCCGGCGCACGCTTGTCGTGGGCGAGGGCGAGCCAGGCGCTCGCTCGCATGAGCAGAGGACGCTCATCCGCTCGCGGGTGTTCGTTCGATCCCGGCGCGCGGGCTAGAGTCCACGGCGCCCGAGGACGTGGGGGACGGTGCGCAGCAGGATCTTGATGTCGCCCCAAAGCGACCAGTTGGCGACGTAGAGGTAGTCGATGGCGCCCATCTCGCGCAATGGAACGCGCGCGGGGCCCAGGATCTGCCAGGGTCCGGTCATCCCGGGCATGAGCTCTGATCGCCGGCGATACCAGCCTTCCAGCAGCTGATCCTCGTCGATGACCAACGGTCGTGGTCCCACGAGGCTCATCTCCCCCTTGAGGATGTTGAAGAGCTGCGGAAGCTCGTCCAGGGCGCTCTTGCGCAGGAGCTTGCCCACTCGTGTGACCCGCGGATCGTCCGCAATCTTGAACAGACCCTCCTGAGCCTCGTTGTGTGCGCGCAGCGACTCCTTCATGGCATCTGCGCCGGGCACCATCGTGCGGAACTTGAGCATGTTGAAGTGCCTGCCATGCCGTCCCACCCTGGGCTGACGGAAGAAAAGCGAGCCTCGGCTGTCGAGCTTGATCGCCACGGCGATGATGAGCATCAACGGCGCGATCGCGATCAGCCCCATCGTTACCCCGATCAGGTCGAATGCCCGCTTGACGGCCGCCGATGAGCGAGTGAGCTCGAAGCGCCTGACGCCCATCAGCGTGACCCCGTGCAGGTCGTCGAACTCCACCGAGGAGCCCACGACCTCCAGCAACCGCGGCAGGACGCTGACCCGCACGCCCACCGCCTTGAGCGTGCGGACGAGATCGAGCATCTCACCGGCATCCGCGCTGCTCGGCGCCACGATCGCTCGGTGTACGCCCAGTGAGCGGGCCAGATCCCGCACCTCCGCGAGCCTCCGGGCTGAAAACGCCTGGGCGGACCAGGTGGCGACATCTTCGAGGTCGAGATGGGCGACAAGCTCCGCCTTGACTCCCCGGCCGCCCACCAGCTTGGATCTGATCGTCTTTGCCGACGACTGGTTGCCGATGAGCAAGCAGCGCTCAACCGGGGTTGCGCGCAACGCCAGCGTACGCGCGGTCGAGCGCGACACGATCAGCAATCCCATGAGCGCCAACCACAGCCCGAGCGCCTCGTGCCGGTCCAGCGTCCCCCCTTTGATGACGAAGCCGCCCGCCAGCCATGCCATCAGAGCGCCCAGCGTTGCCACCTGAAACAGCTTCGGGGCCTCGTCGAGGGTCGTCTTGTGCAGTAGGACCTCATCGCGATCGTACAGGCCGAAGATCTTGGCTCCGACGAGCAGGACAAGCAGCCCGCAGATACTCACCCATGTGATTTGCAGCGCCCTTGCCGAGAGCTCCGCCAAAAGCACGAACGCCCCGACTATTGCCACGACGTCGGCGGCTAGCAGCGAGCGGCGGAACAGCGCCTCTCGGGATAGGTTCTCGGTTAGCTCGCGTGACTCTGGCTGCTCGCCGCGGCGCTCCCCGGTGCCGGGTGCACGCTCTTGTCTGGCGAGCTCGTGCCTGGCGCTCGCGCCGACCTGCACAGGCAGACCGCTCGGGCGGGTGTGGATGCTCGCCTCGCTCGCAATGTCCGTGCTTACGGTGTCCCTGGCTCCCATGCCCGTTTCGTTCCTAGTCGCTAATGCCAGCCCGTGTGCTCCACGGAGATGTGCCCAAGGACGCTGATGGGCCCGCCGTGCGGCCTCATCTGGTGGCTCCCGTCGACTCCAGGGGCTCTCCCCCCAGGGACAAGATGCCCATTCCCAGCCCGCGCTCGGGGTCCAAGATCAGGCTCACAGCCTCGTTACGCGACCGCACTCCGAGCTTGCCGAAAGCCGATGACAGATGGCTCTTGACCGTACTCTCGGCCAGGAACAGCTGTTCGGCGATCTGACTGTTCATGTAACCCATCACGACCAAGCCGAGAATCTGCTTCTCTCGCGAAGAGAGGGCAGGCGGGTCGATCTGGCGCCAGTGATCGCGCGGTACACAAGTTTGGCCGGCTTGAACAGCTTGCAAGCACGGTATGAGCGCGGAATCCAGGTCTTCGTCCAGCACCACGCCCGCGGCGCCCGCAGCGAGCGCGGCGCGCATTTCCCAACGCTCGATCTCACCGCACACGAGCACGAGTGGAGTTCCAGGCAGGCGTTGGGTCAACGACTCGATGAGATGCGGTTGTAGATCTCCGGCGTCCTCGAGCCAGAGCGCAACAGCCGAGCAGGCGGGCTGGGTAGGTGGTTCGCCCCCGACCCTCTCTGCGAGCTCGAACCTGACCGTTTTCAGGTTACCCGCGTCGAGTATCTCTACGATCCGCTCACTCCCCGGCCCCGAGGCGATGAGCGCAATCGTCCCATCGTCAATTTGCGTCGTTGCGGTCGCTCGAGCAACGATCCTGGTCCTGGCCATGACTCACTAACGCTGAGCCCATCAGTGGACTTGCAAATCCAAGCGCCTCGGCGTATCCGGGACCGGGAGCCGGTATCACGCCGTCGGCGATCCGTGCAAGGGCGAGCCACGCCAGAGAGCCCGTTTGACGGACTGGATTTCGCACAACGCAAGCGCTCACTGGCTGGAGAAAGCAACAACCGCCCGAAGGCGGCTGTTGAACACTGCGTTACGTCGTGTGAAAAACGCTCAGGCGTGCCAGCAAGCGGCTTACGGCTTCGACGAGCATTCAACGCCGACCGCGGGGTTGCTCGCGCCGACAGTGAACGCTCCCGCGTGCCCGGACGGTTCCAGGGCATCTCCGCCGTGGCCGCCCAAGCAGGAAGCAGTCAACTCCTGCAGGTCGCCATAGTCCACGACTCGGGGAGCCTCGTAGGCCTGGAAAGTCATTTGATCGTCCATGGGAGCAGTTTCCTTGTGATCGAATATCCGCTCCGCCTAGTCAAACGAAACGGCCTGAATACGCTGTAAGCCTAAAGGAAGCGAGGGCCTGGTCAAGGCGGAAAAACGTACGAGGCGTCGGAATCGCTGTTTGCGGACCTGGGCGAGAGGGTAATGCACGCGGCGCTCGTCAGCTGGCGGTCGGCGAGCGCATTGCGTGGATCGGCTTGAGCCCGCAGCCAGCACTCGGCGGTCACCAGGCGCCAGACCTGCCACATCCACAGGAACGGCTGCTCGCGCAGCTGACGATCGCCGTCCAGCAGGGTCGTGCGAACCTGGCGCAGGTCTACATACGCTCCCAGCTCCGCCCGCGGATCCGTAAGCAGCTCCCATATCGCCGGCCGGTCAGGGCCGGTCAGGCAGTCGATCAGCAGCGAGTCGAACAGGGCCTTGCGGGGGCGTAGACGGACGCTGTCGGGGAGCATTCCCCGCATCGCGGCGCGCAACACCGGCCGGCTGCGATACGGGTCCAGGGTAGCCAGGGGCGGCTGGCGTAGGCACAGCTCCAGCAAATCGAGGTCAAACAGCGGATATCGCGCCTCCAACCCGGCCAGCGTTGCGCGGCGGCGCTGGTGTTCAAACGTTCCGGTCTCCTCAATCCCGCGTGTCACGCCATGCGCCACCTCGCCCCACCACCGTGGCCCATCCAGGCGCTTCCAGGCGAGTGGATCGTCAGAGTGCAGCAGCTCGCGCGCCGTCTCGGACCGCATCCAGGCGGGCACGTGATGCGCTCGCCTGGGACGATCAAATAGCTCGTGTAGCCGGTAGGGGAGCGCCCCGAGCACGGCCATCCTGAAGATCATCCTGGTCACCTCCGGGCGCGAGGGTCCATAGCCGGCGCCGGGCAGACGGCGGACCAGCGCGATCGCCTGCAACGGATGTCCCGCGCGCAACCGGTCGGCGAGCACGTAAGAGCGCGCGCCGAACAGCTCGTCCCCGCCGTCGCCGCCGAGCATCACCCGCACCCCGCGCGCGGCTGACGCGCGCAACAGGGGCAACGACCAGAAGTCACCCCAGCTGCGGATCGGCATCTCCCAGGCGGCGATCGCCTCGAGCGCGCTGGCGAGCAGGCCGCCCGGGCGAACCTGAGCGGTAACTCCGGGCAGGCCGAGGGTCCCTCTCAGTTCATCGATGAGCGCCGACTCGTCGACAGCGGGATGGTCAGGGAACTCGCCCGAGAAGGCCTCGATCCGGCCGGGCGCCTGCGCCGCCGCCGCAGCCGCGACCGAGGCGGAGTCAAGACCGCCGCTCATCAGGACGCCGCTGAGTCCCTGCGGGTCCACACGTCGCGCCACCGAACGTTCCAGCGCCCGCCTGACCTCCTCGCCGATCTCCGGCAGCGATCCCTTCAGCGGCTCGTGGAAGCGGGGCAACCAGTAGTGCTGCGCGCGCACACCCGTACGATCGAGAAGCAGCATCGTCCCGGGATCCAAGCGGCGAACGCCGGTATACAGCGTGGCCGAGCCAGGTCGGTTGCTCATCGTCAACCAGTGAGCGAGGCTCGCGGGATCAGGAGTGGGACGTCGGGGAAGCAGCGCCAGTAGATGGCGAACCTCGCAGGCGAAGTGCAGCGTTCCGGAGACGTCGCACAAAAACAGCGAGCGCACACCCAGTTGATCGCGCGCGAGCAATCCCTCGGTGCGTTCCACATCCCAAATCAACAGCGCGAAGTCCCCGCGCATCCGCGCTGGCAGTCCTGGTCCCCAGCGTCGCCAGCCAAGCCCAAGCAGCGCCTCTGTCGAGGACGCGACGGGAACTTCGAGCTCGGCGCTCAACTCCACGAAGTTGTCGAGGTAGCCGTCGAACAGGCAGAGTGGCCCCGAGCCGCCGGGCGGTCTGTCGTGAGGCTCGCCGTCGGCAAGGCGCGGGGAAGCACCGCTGTGGACGGCGTGCGGGGAAGAGTCGCTATAGGCGACATGTAGCGGGCCGTGGGCAAAGGTCCTTGCCGGATACGGGGCGAGCGCACCGGCCAAACGCGAGGTATCGGCGTTGCCTCGCGAGTCGAAGATGCCGGCCAGCCAGCGCGTCACGATGAGCTTCTCAACCTGTGCTCAACCGCCCCGCCCAACTCGCGGACGTCGACTCTCGGGCCCACCACGATTCGCTCTACGCGTCGCAGCGCAGCCAGTGCGCACACCTCGAGCAGGCCGCTCAGCCGCTCGGGCGTGGCCAGAACGAAGTTGAACGTGGCCGCGAGCAGTGCTCGGGGTTCCACAACGGCCTCGAAGTGCGGCCGAGCCGGCCCCTCAGCGCGGCGATCGAGGAAGAACAGTGCGCTCAACGGGGCCGGTCCGGCGCGGTGGCACATCCGTACGATGCGCTCTCTGTCGTTGATGGCAATCGTCTGTCCCGGTAGATCCGCTCCAGGCACGCGCGAGCGATCCCCCGCAGGATGGGCGACGCCCGCGACGGGAGCGCCCGGGTGCGCGAGCAGGTCTTTCCCAGTCTCGAGCGCAAGTACGTCATCCGCCAGGAACCCCGCACCCCGCCGGCAGAGCTCCAGCGCCAATGAGGTCTTGCCCGCGCCCGAGACTCCGAGAAACGCGATCGCCTCGCCGTCGCGCACGACCGCACTGGCGTGGAACACCTCCAGGCCCCGCAACAGAGCCGCAAACGGCAGCACCTGGGCGATGAGCAGCCTCTGCCACTCCTCCTCGGCTCTGCCGGTCGGCAGGCAGCGCAAGCGCAGACCATCGGTTGTGAGGAGATGTGTCCCGTATGTCGGTCCCGATATGACATAGCCAGTCTCGTGACTCTGTTCTATCCGGAAGATCGCGCTCCCGTCGGGCTGGCGCTGGTCGCACAACAGCTCGGCGTTCGCTGGACGACTCGGCGTGAGCTCCGCGGCTGCGACCGCGATCTCGAGTGTGCGTCCGGTCGGTCCGACGGATGGGCCGTGAAGAAACGAGATCGGCACCTCACAGCGTAGATCCAATCCAAATGCGGTCGTATGCACACCCGTGCCTGGTGGTATCTCCGGACTGGGTCTCCTCAGTTCCTTCGCCGGAGAGCTCGCACCGCCCATGTCACAGCTCGGTGAGCCGACCGAACGAGCCGTCGCCCGGAGTCAGCACCGGAATGCCCGCACACTCGACCCAGGCATGAGCGAGAAAGCTGGGGGTGGTTCTCGCTCCGATCACCAGCGTGGCCGGTATGCCCCGCCGAGCCATCAGCCTGGTTAGGACCAGCGAGCGGGCCAGACAGCGAGTGTCACCCGGCAGCATTCTCAGGATGCGAGTCACCGTATTGCCCAGGCGGCGGGCTTCTTCCAGCGTCTCCGGACGCAGCGCCGACCCCCGGTCCGACTCGCGGCGCAGGTTCTCGACGACCGTGGCGATCGGGTGTGAGCGCAATTCTTTGCGCGCCTGTACATAGGCAACCACGATCTCGGCCGTCAACCGCGCACGCTCGCCGAGGTCCAAGCGCCGGCCGTAAGCACCAACCACCACCGGGGATGATGGCCAGGCGAGACGGTGCGGCTCAGATTGTGAGGTGAGCGTCTGTTTCAATGAGCCCTCGCTCCAGCAGGGACTGACAAAGCTCGCACAGATCTTGCTCGATCACGCTCCGGGTCGTCGATTCATAGTTCTCGGCCAGCGCCGCGGCGGCGTCGCGTACGCAGGCAGCCTGCACCAGCGCCTCCAGCATGCGGCCGGCCGTGGCGTTCAGCCCGTGATACTTGCCGGTCTCGAGGTTCAGCACGACCGTCTCGGTGGGAAAGCTGCGATAGACGACGTGCTGGGGGACCTTGATCTTCGCCGTCAGCAGGGGTGGGGTGGGCACGGTGTCGGGACTCATAGCGATCTCTTTCAGTACTCGATGATCGTTCCGCGACGCTGACCGATCCGAATCGCGCTGGCGAGAGCCAGTAGGGACCCGGGCAAGAGCACTCCGGCAAATAGCGCCAGCTTCACCAGTGCCGAGCTGATCGATGTGCTCTGCGGACTGTTCACAAGCAGGTGGCGCAGCACGTTGGTCGCTGGAGTGAACGGTTGCAGCTTGGCCGCCGTCTGTGCCCAGCTCGGGAGCAGCGAGACCGGGAAGTACAGGCCGCCGACGATCGAGATCAGCGCGATGACCCAGGTGGTTCCGACCGCGCCCTGCTTGATCGACACGGTCAGTGCGGCGAACATCAGCCCGAAGGGCAGGAACGCCAGCAGCGCGAGGCACATGGCCGGAATGCTCCACGGCACGGTCGACCAGTGCAGCTGCAGCCCGTACAGGACACAAGCGAGCCCGAGCGTGATAGCCGCCATCATGAACGAGTAGAGCAGCGGAAACAGTGTCATCGCGACAACGCTGCGGATCGCGCCGAACGGCGACAGCAGCAGGCGGTCGAACGTGCCCGCGACGAGCTCCTGACGGACGATTTCCGGGATTGAAAAGCACGAGTACATGACGCTGACGAGCGCGATCCCCACCACCACGAAACCGAAATAGCTCTGAGGTGAGCTGAAGCCGCTGACGTGCACGAGTTTCGAAACGTAGTAGAACAGCGTGAGACTGAATACGGCTGTCAGCATCTGGCTGACGATGCGGGTACGGTAGGACAGGAACACGTACAGGTCGCGTCGCAAAACTGCCCCAAACGCATGCAAGGCGGTGATCTGTGCGCTCATGCGGGCACCAGCTTGCCCTGCTCGATCATCCAGCGAGCGTCGAACTCGATGTCCAGGTGCTCCCCGCTGGGGGAGCACCACAGGACGCATCCCTCGCGGGCGAGCACCTTCGCGACGGCGGTTTGAACGATCGCCGTTCCCTCCGCGTCGAGACTGGTCAGAGGCTCGTCCAGGAGCACGATCTCCGGTTCGGAGAGGAATGTCATCGCAATGCGCAGGCGCTGGCGCTGCCCCATCGACATGCGGTCCACGCGGCGCTCCGCCAGGTCGACCAGATCGAAGTCCTCGATCGCGCCGTTCACTATCTCACCGAACCGCTCGCGGCGGATCAGCGCGATGCGTCCCCAAAATTCGAGCTGGCGTCGCACGGTCAGTCGGGCGTACAGACCGCGATCTCCCGCAGGCAGAAAGGAGACAAGCTGCTGATAGCGCACCCGGTTCTCCACGGCCGTAGCTCCCCACACCTCCGCCCGCCCGAAATCCGGGTCGATCAGTCCCGCGGCGATACGCAACATCGTGGTCTTGCCGACCCCATTGCGGCCTCCTACCCAGGTGATCGTGCCCGGGAGGAGCGTCAGATCGAGCGAATCCAAAACGAGCGGCAGGTCCTTGCGCCAACGCTTGGTGAGACCTCGCAGCATGAGCGGGGCGGCGGCGCCCTTCAGCCCCGCCGCTCGAATGTGCATCCCATCAGGGCCGCGTATCTCCGGCTCAATCGCCTCCAGTGTGCCCGACATCAGGCGCTCTCCCGGGTGCAGGCACTGGCAATCTCCAGCTCGAGCAGGTCGGCAAGCTGGGCGGGTCGGTGCTCAGAGCCGGCCGTCAACCGCAACAGCGTGGTCGAGCGCATCAGGTCCGAGTACAGGCAGAAGCGATCGCGCTGACGCTCTGCGTCGGTGGACAGGCCGAGGATGTATGGGGCCAGTGCCAAGGGGCTGGCGGGCAGGACGCGGCTTTCAAGCGGCAGACCCGGCGCGCGTTCGAGCAGGCACGCCATGCGCATCGGACGAGCTCGCTTCGCGATCATGCGCGCCGCCAGCCAGCGCTCGCCGCCCAGCATGCCGAGCGTCGTGCCGAGCTCCTGCGGATCGAGGGCATCGGGCAGGGGCTCGGATAGATTCATGTGCGGGCTGCCGGGATGTGCGTACACGGTGCCGGCGATGCGCTCCAGCGCCAGCACATCGTCAGCCAGCAATGGCCAGCCCCTGCGCAGAAGCTCCAGGGCAAGCGTCGACTTGCCCGAGCCGCTTGGCGCCATGATCGCGATGGTGCCCTGCGGCGAGACCACGGCGGCGGCGTGCAGCGCCTCGTAACCGCGCATGACGCTGATGGCGGGCAGCACCTTGCCGATCAGCGCCTGCTGCCAGTCGAGGCCCTGCGAGCGCGACGCACAGACCAGTCGGCGCATGCTGGAGTGCAGGTGGAAGCTCGCGAGATCGTCACCGGATACGTCCGGGTCGCGATAGCTGAACAGCCGGTCATCTCCAGACCCTCGCTCGATCACCAGTTCGCGCCCGTCGCCAAGGCGCCCGCGCCATTCCGGCGAGGCCCTGTGGTCGCGCCAGCTCTTCTCCAGCTCACCAGGCGTCGTCAACGTGAGCTCCAGCGAAGGTAGCTCGGACGCTTGCTCAGGGAGCATGCCTGAGAGCTGGAACGAAGATTGCAACGCCAGGCCAAAGGCCGCATAGCACGTCGTCATTGCTCCTATAAACTCCGTCTCGTCCAGCATTCTTCCGCCTGGCGTCACTGTCGCACCGCCGCTGCGGACCATGCCCTGCATCTATGGCGCCTGAGCCGCGGCTCAGGCGTGATGCGGGGATTTCGCATTGCTCTTCTTGCGAGGAGCTTTGCGAACGCACGTGTGATACGTGCGACTCTCCGACAAGGAGTGTCCGAGAACCGTGACCGCGCGGATTTTCACGGTGAATGCGCCCTTGGGCAACCCTTTCAAGCTGATCGTCGCGACGATCGTCCCGGCCTGCCTGACGGCGGCGATACGGCGCCCCTTGATCTTGACGACGACCTCCTTGAGCGGGTCGTTCTTGGGATTGTGCAGATGAATCTGAAACACCCTGCGGCTGAAGCATTTGCTGGTCTTCGGCAATACGACGGACCGCCGCAGCGCCTTCGACCTGCTGGCAGCCGTGGGCAGTGGAGCAATCAGCGCCGAGTTGGCGCACCCGTATGTCACGTTGGCACCGGCGCCGCTGGCGGCGATCGTTGGTTGGGAGGTACCCGGCGAGCTGAAGCAGGCCCGCAGATAGTGTGAGCCGCCGGTCCCTTCAAGCACCCTCCAGGCAGTCGGGCCGAGCGTGTGATTCGGTTGACAGGAGGATGTTTCAAAGTACCACTGGTGAAAGCCCCAGTAGGACCCATCCGGCTGCAGACGGATGTTGCTCCAGATCTGCTGGCCCACCGGATGGGTGCATTCGGCGAACTTAGTTTCGGCCACGACCGTACCTGCATACGTGCCGTTCGCCAAAGGCTGAATCGCGATCTGTCCGCCGTTGAACGACCAGATTCCTTCGATTTTCGAGGCTGCCGTAGCGGTCGTTGCACAGGCCGCCAGCGCAACCGCCACAACCACCAGAGGGAGCGGCAGCTTGGCGCGGATCAAGTACCGCCGGCGCAAGAACGTATGAATTGCACGCATCTGCCCATCAACTGAGTTCGTACACCAGTTCTTCCGCCACAGGCAAATCGCGGTGGTGCGATTTGCTCTATCGCCGCCGGCCTGGCGCGAGGCTCTTTTCTCGCCCCGCGGGACCCACGCCAATGGCTCTCAACGATACGCTGCGACGGCGCAGGCGAAAACGCCAGAGCAAGACGCTCGCGACGCCCTCGAGCGAGTGCGGATGCGCGATCATGCGCCGGCCCCAGCGCACTGCGCCGCGACTGTCGCTCGCTCTGAGCGCGGCGCGCAAGCTGTCCCAGGCTTCGATCCCTTCCCACCGCCGTATCGAGGCTCGCGAGCCGCCCGTACGCTGCATGTGCGCGCGTGTCGCTTCGCCTGTGGCAAGGCGCTTGGACGACTGATCTTGCAGAGAGAGCTGATCGCTGTGCACGTGATAGATCACGCTCACTCGCGGCGAGCAGATCGCGGTGCCGTGCTGGAGCAGCCGTAGCCACATATCAAGGTCCTCTACGCCGCCCCGATAGGACTGAAATCCGCCGACCCGCAATGCGAGATCGCGTTGCACGAGCGCTCCACTGGGAGCGATCATGTTGCCGGGGCAGATCAGTCGATCCCCGCTGCGCAGAACGACCGGCTTGCTGCTCACCGGTCCATGAAAGTGGTCTTTTAGCGGATCCGCCCCGCACATCAGCGCGGAGCCGGCGACCAGCACATGACTCTCGCGCAAAGGCCAAAGGTGTCCGAGGTGATGCGGCTGCCACTCATCGTCGGAGTCCAAGAGCGCAACCCACTCGTGAGAGGCCGCGCGCAGGCCACTGTTGCGTGCCGCCGAAAGCCCGCGGTTATGGGGATGGCGAACCACGCTCGCGCCCAGTCGCTCGGCTACCTCGGCTGTGTCATCGGCCGACCCATCGTCGATGACGAGCACCTCGGCTGGGATCCGCGGACGCTGGGACCAAATGCTGGTCAGGCAGCGCTCGAGCATGTGGGCGCGGTTGTAGGCCGGCACGATCACCGACACCGGCAGCGGCACAGCCTGTTCTGAGGCAGCCTGTCCCCTCCGCTGCACTGATGCGGATTCCCGCGGCGCGGGGATTGCGGTCGAGCGATCGATTATGGGCTCCTTCTCGAAATCTTTGGCCTGCTTGTCCAACTGGCTGGATGGGTCCCATCGCGTGGTCGCTCGTGTGAGGCCGGCACAGCCGTCTCTCGTCTCTCGTCCCAAGAAACGCCAGGGGATACTCCCTACTTGCGGAGGCTCTCACGGTGGGTCGCTCGGGAGCAACGGGATCGAAGCCCAATGAGGCCTCCCGAGGTACGTGTGGCAACGGCGGTCTCCGCCTCGCGCATCTATCTCCGCCTCGCGCAGCTATGAAAGAGCGGCAAGCGTCGGACCGTTTCTGGAGCATGTCGAGCGCATCTCCGACGCGGAGGAGTCACGGCCGGCGCTTCCTACGCGCCGCCGCGCCTCGCTGGGCGCTGCGGGCCACGGGACGCTTGGATGACGGCGGCATCGGCATGCCCCCTCCGGCTCCATCGTGTCCTCCGGGCTGGCGGACGGGGCCACCGGATTTCGTCGGCATCGGAGTACAGCGCGCGGGCACGACACGCTGGTATGACCTTATCGCCGCCCATCCCGAGGTCGCCCAACCTACCGTCGAAAAGGAGCTGCACTACTTCGATCGGTACTACGCGGGTGGCTGCACGCGATCCGCGCTCGCCGAGTATCACCGCTACTTCCCCACCGACGGCCGGCGCAAGGTAGGGGAGTGGACGCCGCTATACCTGTGTGCCCCCTGGGTGCCGAAGCTACTTGCGGCGGCGGCGCCCGACGCGCGCCTGCTGCTGTCTCTGCGCGACCCGCTCGAGCGCTACCTGTCCGGGCTCGAGCACAGCGCTCGCATCGCCGGTGAAAACGGAGCGCCGCAGAGCCGACACGCCCCGCTCGACGCGTTCATGCGTGGCTTCTACCATGCCCAGATCGAGCGGCTCTTGCAGTACTTCGATCGCTCGCAGGTACTGCTGCTGCAGTATGAGCGTTGTGCCGAGGAACCCCTCGGCGAGTTGAGGCGAACGTTCGAGTTCCTCGGTCTCGAGGACCTCGAGTTCAAGCCTGACGTGTACGCGCGCCCCAATGCCAGCCGCAGAGACAAGCCCACATTCGACGCCGATACGCATAAAAGCTATGTGGACGCCTATAGCGAGGATGTGGTTCGGCTGGTAAGCGCCTTTCCCGAGATCGACGTGAGTCTGTGGCCCAATTTTGCGCATCTGGCCGGCTGAGTGCGCTGTGCCTCGCGGCCAGCGGGATCGACGAGGCCGCGGGTCCTCGGACTCGACACCTGAGCCCTCATACGCTGAGCAGCGTGCGCAGCACGTTGGGTCCTCCCACTCCTCGGCGGCGTATCTGCACCCTCCATGGCTCCCGCGCTACATCGTTGAGCAACCGCCCCAGGTCTGGCAGCAGCGTGGCCGTCGCAGGCGGCTCGCGGCTCAGTTCCGCAGCCAAGCGCTTGCCGTCATAGCCCATCGTGGCCAGGCGTTCATCGCCTAGAAAACGGAGATATCGGCGACACCACTCCCGGCGCAGCGGATTGGCCAGCGTGTGCTTCCACTTCTGCATCGGCTCGGCGCTCAATGCCGAATATGCCTTGACCCCTACAGGGTCGCCCATGCGACCGCGCAACGTGACCTCCTGAAAGCGCTCCAGTGTCGCCGGATCGAAGGGGATCTCCAGATAGTCCATCAGTGGGCGCCATGCACGCTCGGAGTCCGCGCGGATCAGATCCTCGAAGCGCACCGCGCAGACGCGTGAGCGATTGCGATTGTAAGCCGATACGAGCCTGGGAAGACCCACGAACAGATCCTCGCTGCAGACGGTTGCGCGCCAGCGACCGCCTCCCCAGGTTTCGACGATCGAGGCGAGGATGCTGAGTGGGTTGCGCCACAGAAAGACGAACTTGGCGTCGGGGAATAGCTCGATGATCTCGTCCGCCACAAAGAAATAAGGCGGAGACTTGTCAACGAAGTGGCTCGCGCCCTCGCCGGCCGCCTGTGCGTACAGGCGCAGCACGAAGTCCCGCAGCTCGCCACGATAGTCATCGACTCCATGCGGCAGCTCGTTGCAGAAGTCCGCGATCGCGGTGCTCGCCAAGTCCTGGCCGTACTCCGCGGCGATACCCTGATCGCGCAGCGAATACAGCAGTGGCAGCAGCAGCCATGGCTCTGACACCGTAGCCACTCCCTCATGCGCGGCGATGATCCTTTGCACCAGCGTTGAGCCGCTGCGGGTGATCGAGAAGATGAAAATCGGTCGAATCGTCATGCCCTGGCACAAACGATGCGCATGCCCTTAGACTTACGAGATCGTTTCCCCATGCGTACCAGCGCAAGTCAGCGGGTCTCAGAGGCGTTTATGGGTAGTGCCGGTGACAGACAGCAAGATTTTCTCGGGGCGCCACCGCGTCGACGGCAAGGATTCGCCGGTCACCGCCAGGAAGGCTGGTCGGCGGAGTGAGTGAGCAGACGATTGTCATCGATACGGACCCAGGCGCCGAGATGGCGACGCGCGCCGGGGGGTCGGTCACGGGCGAACGCAGCCCCAACGTGCGTTGGCAGGGCTCGCGGTTGACACGCGCGAGCCGGTGGGAGGCATTGGGACGCGTTGGCGCAACGGTCTGGTTCACCGGGCTGCCGGGGGCGGGCAAGTCGACGGTGGCCGTCGCCGTGGAGGAGCGCCTGGTGGAATGTGGGTACGCGGCTTATCTGCTCGACGGTGACAACCTGCGCCACGGTCTCAACGGGGATTTGGGCTTTGATGACGCTTCGCGTCGCGAGAACGTGCGTCGTACGGCGCACGTGTCGAGCCTACTCGCCGAGTCCGGCACGATCGCGCTCGTCAGCCTCGTCAGTCCTTACGCCGCCGACCGCGAGTCCGCCGCGCAGCTCCATGCCGCCGCAAACCTGCATTTCATCGAAGTTTTCGTGAGCACGCCGCTCGAGCAGTGCGAGCGTCGCGATCCCAAGGGACTGTATGCGCGCGCGCGGGCGGGTGAGTTGAAGGATCTCACAGGTGTAGATGCTCCATACGAGGCGCCGAGCGCGCCCGCCCTCGTGCTGCAGACCTGCGCGGAGAGCGTGACTGGCGAGGTCGAGCGGGTGCTCGAGACGCTGGCCCGTCGCGGGCTGATCTCGCTCGGTGAGGAGCGCCTGTCCCTGCACCCTGAGCGCGAGCGGGGCAAACGATGAACCTAAACCGCTATCTGCAGTATCCGCAGCGAAGCGTCGCGATCCAGGCCGCGGTCGGCGCGCTTCTGGCCAAGAGCGGAGATCGCTTCCTGCGTAAGCGGCTGGCGCCGAGCATCAGCGAGCTGGCCGAGCTCACCGGAGGCATGCACAGCGATCCGGCCGGGCTGCTGGTCGACTCGTCGATCGCCATCCCGGATCTGAGCCGAGATGCGCTGGATGCCATGAAAAGCGAGTATGACGAGCTCGAGCTTGAGCTCGCGGAGCGCTACCGCCGGCACAGGCTTGCCTTTCCTTCGACATGGGCCGTCGAGACAGGAACCTCCTTTCTGCTCTATGCGCTGGTGCGCGCGTCTCAGCCGAGTACGATCGTCGAGATCGGTGTCGGCAACGGTCAATCCTCGTTCTATCTCCTGCGTGCCCTGCGCGCGAACGGGCGGGGCAAGTTGCACAGCTTCGATATCTCCGCTGAAGCCGGCGGTTTGTTGTCCGATCACGAGCGCGGCAACTGGGATTTCCGGCTTGTCGATCCCGCCCGTGCGGGTGTGAGCCTGACCGGCCAGCTGGCCGGTCTGCCGCACGCCGACATCTGCTTCCACGATGCGGATCACGGTTACCTGGCGCAGTACTTCGAGTTTGGCTGTCTATGGAACCAGCTTGCCGATATGGGGGTCTTGGTCAGCGATGACGTCGACGTGTCCTATGCGCTGGTCGACTTCTGCGCACTGGACGGCAAGCGACCCGAGATCCTCCTCGATGGTCGCAAGGCCGTGGGAGTGCTGCGCAGGCAGAGCACGAACCCCGTGCGTAGGCCGCTGGCGCTGGCTTAAACGAGCCTTCGGGCGGCGATTCCTGCCGCGCCGCGCCGCGCCGCGCGCTCGAGATCCCTGACGGAGGGAGTATCAGTGGATCAGCAACGGCTGGCTGTGTCCGGAGACTCGCCGATCGCCGATGACCCGCACCCATGCGCGGTAGAGGCCACCGCGGTGTATGTGCACGATCCGGTTGAAGCGTGATCCGTCGCCGGTGTGTGAGGATTTGACGATCGCGCCGGCTACGGTCAGCGGCTCGCGTCCGGGGCGCATGAGCTGGAGTCCAACACGAGCGCCGGGCTCCGCCGGCGCGACGGTTCCGTACAAGCGCACGAGCCCCTGCCGTCCGGTGGAGCGCACATGCAGGCTCACGCGCACGGCGACGTGCGCCACGATCACGGGACTCTTCGTGGCTGCTGCGTCGGCCGTGATGACCCTGAGCTCGGTGTTGGCCATCAGGTCGGCCGGCGAGAACGAGAAATGTCCGGTCGTGTCGGTCAGCACGGGGGCTCCCACGTTGCTGAACGCATTCTTGTAGGGGAATGGGGTCGCCTGCAGCACGACCGCGTGGCTCGACGCGCCCGTCCCCGAAAGTACGCCACTCACGGTCAGTCGGCTGCCGAAAACGACAGGCTCTGGTGAGCTTGCGATCTGGAATGCGAGCGGGATCTTCTTGGTGGTGAAGATGACGTCTCCTCCATTGGTCGTGCCTGCAGCGTTGGCCGCGACCAGCCGGAAATGATAAACGGTGTTGGGCTGCAATCCGCTGATCGTCTGGCTCACTTTGGCTTCGGTGGAGCCGGCGCCGATGGGCGTGGGGGGCGTCTGGTCGCCATATGTGATGGCGGTGCCGTACTGGAATGCATAGGTGGTTTCCGACCCGTGCGCGTTGATCGCTCCTTTGAGCGTGGCCGCGGAAGCGCTCACCTGGGGTAGCCCGCCCGTGGTCACGGTCGGCGGCTTGGATCCCGTGGCGGAGCTCCCCTCAGCCGGCAGCGCGAGCGCACAGATCGCCGCGACGCACGCCAGCATCATGCCCACCACCCAGAATCCTCGCCAAGACGTGAGTATGCTCATAGCCCAATAACCGACCGCTCCCCACGCTTCTTACGAAGCTCCGACTCAAATCATGGGCCAGCACGTGCCGCTGCTGACCGTCGGCTGACCTGCCCAGTGCGCTTGCAGGTAGCAGGCGCTGTGTCTTGAACCGCGACTTAATCGAGCTTTGCGGGTATATAACGAATATGGATATACATAGGCTCACTCTCAGTCGCCGTTCCTCCCCTCGCGCGAGTCTTCTGGTCGCACTGCTCTTCCCGGCACTTGCCGTGCTCGCCCTGTATGCACCAGGAGCGCGGGCCGCGCCCCAGACGCCGATCGTCTCCACCGGCGGCTCTTCCAACGTGGGCTTCTCCTCGGCGATCCTCTACGGAAACGTCAATCCCAACGGGTTGGCGACCGGCTATGTGTTCCAGTACGGCACCACAAGCGGCTATGGCGGACAGACGCCGCTGGCGCCCGCCGGCAACGGGACCATCTCGATCAAGCTCAGCCAGACGGTCACGGGATTGCAGCCCGACACGACCTACCACTACCGCATCGTGGCCGTCGACTCCGCGGGCACGACCAACGGCAAAGACCGCATCTTCAAAACCGCCAAAGTGCCGCTCTCGCTGCAGATCACGAGCGTGCCAAACCCGGTCGTGTTCGCCAGCCCGTTCGTGGTCGAGGGCAACCTCTCCGGGTCGGGCAGCGCCAATCGCGAGGTGCGCCTGGAAGCGAACCCGTTTCCCTACATCGGTGGGTTCCGCGCGGTCGGCAACCCCGAGATCACCAGCAGCACCGGGGGCTTCTCGTTCCCGTACCTGGGACTGCTCGAAAACGCCCAGCTGCGCGTGGTCACGGTCGGGGGCACGCTCGTCACGAGTCCGGTTGTGGTCGAGAATGTCGCGGTACGGGTCTCTTTCCATGCTCGGCGCGCACGCAGACGCGGGTTTGTGCGCCTGTATGGGACGGTCGCACCTGCGGAGGTGGGTGCGCTCGTCGGCTTCCAATTGCTGCGGCCCGGTAATTCGACCAACGAGGGCGGCACGTCCGTCAAAGCTGGCACGCCGACGGTCTCACAGTTCAGCCGAGTAGTGCGAGTACGCCATCCCGGCGTCTATCGGGCGCTGGTGAAGATCGCGGATGGCGCGCACGTCTCTGCTTACAGCCCGCCGATCTTCATTCGCTGAGTACGCGGCTCGACGGGAGCTCGGTCTCGACGGGCGCGGACCCAGGCTCACCCGTCGAGCGCGTGTTGCAGCCCCTCCAGCACTCTGACCACGCGCAGACCCGAGTGCCCGTCCGAGCGCGGTGTCTGCCCTGTGCGGATGCACTCGATGAAGTGCTCGCACTCCAGCCGCAACGGCTCCACGTTGGGGATGCGCGGGGAGTAGATGTCGCCGGAGCGCGCGATGTACTCGCCCCACGAGCGCACATCCTCGTCGAAGCCCTTGTCGTACACGGTCAGCTTGCCCTCGATCTGCATGTCGTCGAACGTGGCCATGCGCTTGGAGCCGACGACGGTCAGGCGGCGCTCCTTGTGAGGGTCGAGCCACGACAGGTGCAGGTGCGCGACGGCGCCCGAGGGGAAGCGCAGGTAGCAGAAGACCACGTCCTCGACCCCCTCGCGCACGAACGAGGACCCGTGCGCAAGGCACTGCACCGGCTCCTCGCCGATCAGCGCGAGCACGACCGAGACGTCGTGCGCGCCGAGGCTCCACAGCGCGTTCTCGTCCGCGCGCAGCTTGCCGAGGTTCAGCCGGTTGCCGTACACGTAGTACAGCTCCCCCAGCTCTCCCCCATCCAGCAGCTCGCGCAGACGATGGACGGCGGGGTGGTACTCGAGCAGGTGCCCCACCATCAGCGTGGTGCCGGCCTGGGCGGCCGCCTCCACCGCGAGCTGGGCGTCGGCGGCAGTGGTCGCCAGCGGCTTCTCCACGAAGCAGTGCTTGCCGGCTCGCGCGACCCGCACCGCGAGCTCGGCGTGCGTCGGCACGGGTGTCGCCAGCACGACCGCGTCGAGCGCGGGGTCCTCGAGCAGCTCCTGCACGTTCGCCGTCGCGCGCGCGTTCGGATATGCGCCAGTCAGCCGCTCGCGGGCGTCCTGCGAGGCGTCGCACAGCCACGTCAGCTCGCACCCGGCGATCGCGGCGAGGTTGCGCGCGAGGTTCGGCCCCCAGTAACCGAGGCCCGCCACTCCCACCCGCACGGTCCTGCGCTCGGCCTGCGTCGGCTCGTCCGCGCTCATGGCGCTCCCAGCGTCCCGATCGCCTGTACGCAGCGCTCGGCCGCGTGCCCGTCCCCGTACAGCGCCGGACGCTCGGCCGGGGGCGTGCGCCCGAGCGCCTGAAGCGCCGCATCCGCGTCGAGGTCCACGAGCGTGTTCCAGCCACTCTGCACCGTCTCGACCCACTCCGTGTTCGCGCGCAACGTGATGCAGGGCACCCCGGCAAGGTACGCCTCCTTCTGGACGCCTCCCGAGTCGGTGAGCACCGCGCGCGCCTGACACAGCAGCGCGCTGAACTCGACATAGCCGAGCGGCCCGGTCAGCCGCAGGCCGTCGATCCGCTCCAGCGTGCCCGCGAGTCCGGAGTCGCGCAAGCGCGCGCGCGTGCGCGGGTGCAGCGGGAGCACGACCGGCGCAGGCAACCTCGCCACGAGATCCACGAGCATCCGCAGGCGTGCCGGGTCATCGACGTTCCCGGCGCGATGGGCCGTCAGCAGCAGGTACTCGCCGTTGCGCACGACATGCGCGGCGAGGGGCCGCTCGTCCGCGCGCGCCGAGGCCTGGCGGCGCATCGCGACGTCCACCATCACATCGCCCACGACCTCGATCGCACCCGCGATCGACTCGGAGCGCAGGTTCGCCGCGGCCGCCTCGGACGGGCACAGCAGCAGGGTCGAGAGATGGTCGGTCAGCACGCGGTTCAGCTCCTCGGGCATCGTGCGGTCGTAAGAGCGCATCCCCGCCTCCACGTGCACGACAGCGACCTGGGCCTGCGCCGCCGCCAGAGCGCCCGCGAGCGTCGAGTTGGTGTCGCCGTACACCAGCACCGCGTCCGGGCGCAGCTCATCCAGCAGTGGCTCGAATGCCGCCAGCATGCGCGCGGTCTGCGAGGTGTTCGATCCGCCGCCGATACCCAGTTGCCGGTCGGGCTCGGACAGGCCCAACTCGGCGAAGAACACGCGCGAGAGGTTGTCGTCGTGGTGCTGACCTGTATGCACCAGCACCTCCTCGTGGCCTTCCCTGAGCAACCCCGATACGGCCGCAGCCTTGATGAACTGTGGTCTGTTCCCGACGACAGTGAGGATCTTCACGAGGTGCAGCCTACGCGGCTGCACCCACGACCGATGTGGACCAGTCGATCACGGATGTCGGCCGCACGACATGGCGCTGCAACCCCAGCTCCTTCGGCTCCAGCCCGAGCGCGAGCCCAACGAGCTGTGGCAGATGCAGCACGGGCATGTTCAGCTCGCGCCCGACCGTGCTTTCCGCGGCCGGCTGCTGCAGGTCGAGATTCAGGTGGCACAGCGGGCAGGGCGTCACCAGACAGTCGGCCTGCGCGTCCACCGCATCGCCGAGATGGCGCCCGGCCTGCGTCAGTGAGGCCTGCTTGTTCATCGTCACGATCGGGAAGCCGCAGCACTTGCGCATGCCCGCGTACTCGATCACGGTGCCGCCGAGCGCCTCGATCACCTGCTCCAGATAATGGTCGCGCGGGTGCTCTGCATCGATGCCCAAGCGCTCCCGGGGTCGCACGATGTAGCAGCCGTAGAACGGACCCACCCTCAGGCTCGTCAGCGGGCGGCGCACTTTCGAGCGCAGCTCGTCCAGGCCGATCTCCTCGACCAGCAGCCACAGGAAGTTCTTGTTCGTCAGGCCCTTCTCGTACGTCAGCCCCTCGCCGGCCAGAGTCTCGTTGACGTGCGCGCGGTACTCGGCGTTGGCGTCCAGCCGTTCCTGGCACTCGCCCTGCGCGCCCTGGCAGGTCGAGCAGATGTTCATCATCAGCTCCGCGCCCTGCACCTGCTGGGCGAGCGCGAACGTACGAGCGTTGAGCGTGTCCGCGAGCTCCTGGTTGTGCTCGGCGATCACGCCACAGCCGCTGCAGTTGGCGCGATCCAGCTCGACCAGCTCGATGTCCAGCAGGGGCGCCACGCGCGCCATCGAGCCGTGCAGCTCCGGTGTGAACCCGCGGCTGACGCACCCGGGCCAGTAGGCGACCTTCATGCTATTGCGCTCCCTTCGCTTGGGCGGACGGCGCCTGCGGCGCGTCCGACTCCTGTGTCGCGACGGCGCTCACGGCGGACGCATCCGGACCCGCTCCGACGCCCGCCGGGACCGGCTCGTCGTCTTCGTCGTAGCCGGTCACATACAGGTTCAGCTCATAGCGCTGCGGGCGTGACTCGACCTTGTCGTAGATCGCCTGCACCGCGGCGAGATCCTGCTTGGGGAGCTTGTGACCGAGCATCGCGATTTTGACGCTGATCTTCCCGCGCGCGATCGCCTTGATGGCGGTGGGCAGCAGCGACAGCAGCTCTTTGCCGGCTGCCGGGTGAAATTTCCCGAACCACGAGTTTCCACCGTAGGAGCGCGGCGGCAGTTCGGCCTCGTGCAGCAGGCCATAGTCGCGTACCAGCGTCGTCAGCGCGGCCTCGTGGCGCTCGCCGTTGTTGCGATCTGTGATGTGCTGGTCCGAGCCCGCGATCCGGCGCAGGCGCATGATCTGGCCCATCGGGTTGACGCCCTTCGGGCAGGCCTCCACGCACTTGAAGCAGTGCGTGCAGTCGTAGATGCCCTGCGGGTCTTCGGCGAGGTCCTTCAGGCGGATGTCCTGCTGATCGTCGCGCGGATCGCCCACGAAACGGTAGGCCTTCGCCAGCGCCGCCGGGCCGATGAACCCCGGATCGACCTCCATCGCCAGGCAATCCGAGACGCATGCCCCGCACTGGATGCACGCCATCGACTGGGTGATGTCGACCATCGACTCTTTCGGCACGATGTACTCGCGCTCGGGCACGGGCTGCTTGGCGATCAGCCACGGCGTCACGCGCTGGACCTTCTTCCAGTGCACCGCGTCCATGTCCACGATCAGGTCCTTGATCACCGGCATGTTGCCCATCGGCTCGATCTCGATCACGCCGCCCTTCGCGCTCTCGCGCGCGTGATCCAGATGCGTGTGGCAGGCCAGTCCCGGTTCGCCGTTGATGCGCACCCCGCACGATCCGCAGATCGCGGCGCGGCAGGAGCAGCGGATTCCGATCGAGCCGTCGTGCTTGGCCTTGGCCTGCAGGATCCCCTCCAGCACCGAGCGGTGCGGCTCCAGCTCGACCGTGTGCTCGTCCCAGTAGGGAGCCTCGCCCGACTCGGGGTCATAGCGGCGCATGCGCAGCTTGAACGTCTCCGGGGGCCTGCTCGTGTCGGACATCAGCGCGTGCCATCCTCGATCGTGGACGGGTATGGGGTGGGGTGGGTGAGGCGTGCCGGACCCATCGTCAGTACTTCCTCTCCTCGGGCTGCCACTGTGTGATCGTGACCGGTGAATAGCTGACCTGCGGGCCGTCGCCGTTCAGTGAGATGTCGATGTGCTTGAGCCACTGCTCGTCGTTGCGCTCCGGATAGTCGGTGCGGAACTGGGCCCCGCGAGACTCCTTGCGCTCGATCGCGCCCAGCACGGTCGCCTCGGCGCAGTCGAGCATGTAGCCGAGCTCCAGGGCGCCCAGCACGTCCTGGTTGAAGACCGTCCCACGATCGTCCACGTACGCGCTCTTGGACTCCTCTTGCAAGCGCCCGACGATCTCGTGCGCCTGCTGCAGGCCCGCCTCGTCGCGGTAGACCGCCACGTGCTGGTTCATCATCGCGCCGAGCTCGGCCTTGATCTCCGACACGCGCCGTCCACCGCCGCGCTCCCGCGCGAGGATCGCGTCGATCTCGGCGACGTCTTCGCGCAGGCGCGCGTCCGCCGCCTGAGGCATCGGAATGCTCTGCGCACGCCTGGCGGCGTGCTCGCCCGCGCGCCGCCCGAAGATGAGCGTGTCCAGCAGCGAGTTCGCCCCCAGCCGGTTGCCACCGTGCACCGACACGCACGCGACCTCGCCCGCCGCATACAGCCCCTCGATCGGAGTGGCGCCGTCGGCGTCGGTCTTGACCCCGCCCATGATGTAGTGCTGCCCCGGACGGATCATGATCGGTTCGCGCGTGATGTCCACGCCGGCGAAGTCTTTGCCGATGTTCACGATCTCGCGCAGCGCCTCGAGCGTGCGCTTGCGCGGCACCTTCGTGATGTCGAGCCAGATGCCCGACCCGTCCGCGCCCACGCCGCGGCCCTCCAGGATCTCCGTCTGCTCGGCGCGCGAGACCACGTCGCGCGAGGCCAGCTCCATCTTGTTGGGGGCGTATTTCTCCATGAAGCGCTCGCCCTCGGAGTTCAGCAGCACCGCTCCCTCGCCGCGCGCGCCCTCGGTGATCAAAAGGCCGTTCTCGACGAGCGTGGTGGGGTGGTACTGGACCATCTCCATGTCCATCAGCGGCGCCCCGATCCGGTAGGCCTGCGCGATGCCGTCGCCGGTCACGATCAGCGCGTTGGTCGTCGGGCTGTACACCTGCCCCGCGCCCCCGCAGGCGAGGATCGTGTTCTTGGCGTGGAACGTCTCCATGCGTCCTGAGCGCACATCCCGTGCGACCACGCCGCAGCAGGAGCCCTGCTCGTCCTGCACGAGCGAGGTCACGAACCACTCCTCGTAGCGGTCCACCGTCTCGTGGTGCTTCATCAGCTGCTCATACAGCACATGCAGAATCGCCTGACCGGTGATGTCCGCAACGTACGCCGTGCGCTTCATCGAGGCGCCCCCGAACGCGCGCAGATCGAGCTCGCCGTGCTCGTTGCGGTGAAACGTGACGCCGATGTGCTCCAAGTGCATGACCTCGTGCGGCGCCTCGGAGCACATGATCTCGATCGCGTCCTGATCACCGAGGAAGTCCGAGCCCTTGACCGTGTCGTAGGCGTGCGAGCGCCAGTCGTCGGCCACGGCGATAGCGGCGTTGATCCCGCCGGCGGCCGCCACCGAGTGCGAGCGCACCGGATGGACCTTGCTGAGGATCGCCACGCTCGCGCCCTCACGCGCCGCGGCCAGCGCCGCGCGCTGGCCCGCGAGGCCGGCCCCGATGATCAATACGTCGTGTGCTGGCATAGCTCCCTGCGGTCGATTCGGAGGACGTGGGCGGTCGATCGCGCCCGGGGCCGGGACTCTATAACGGCAACGCCCGTCTGCAGCATGTCCCCTTTATCCCATCCTCAACCGGTGGCGGCCGGGCGCAGCGCTTTGCGCAGCTGCGCCACCGTCACGACGCCCTGCAGGACGCCCTGCTCGTCGACCGCCACCATCGCGCCGAGATGCCCCAGGCCCTCGCTGCGCAGCAGCGATTCCACCGGCTGACTCTCGTCGATCCGCACCGGCAGGTTCTCCTCGAGCACGTCAACGATCGGCAGCGCCGGGCGTCCGGCCGCGATCTCCTCGTCCACCCTCTGCTCGCGCACGACCCCGAGGAAGTGGCGAGCGGGATCGACCACCGCGAACCACGGCCAGCGGTAGCGCAGGAAGAACTGCTCCTGGGCGTCGAGCAGGCTCAGCTCGGCCGGGATCGTCACCGGCTCGCGGTCCATGATGTCGGCGACCGTCACGCCCGCGATGCGCTGCCCGAACGTCCCCTGCGCAACCGCGCCGCTGGCGGCCTGGTAGAGGATAAACGCCAGCAGCATCGTGAACAGGCCGTAGGAATCGCCGCTCGCGAGCCCCGCCAGGCCCAGTGCGCCGAACGCGAGCGCGAACCCCTGCCCCGCGCGCCCCGTCCAGCGGGTCGCGCGGTTGCGATCGCCCGTGCGCCACCAGATCAGCGCCTGGGCGATCTGGCCTCCGTCGAGCGGGAACGCGGGGATCAGGTTGAACACGAGCACGAACGCGTTGACGATCGCCACCCAGCTCAGCCACACCAGCAGGGGGGTGGCGCGGACTTCGCCGCTCCCGGTCGCCACTTCGGCGAAGTGACCCCCCGGCGCGGCCAGGCCGGCGGCGAGGGCGCAGGCCACGATCACCGCGAGCGTCACCAGCGGACCGGCGACCGCCACGCGAAACTGCACGCCCGGGGTGCTCGCCATCTCGCGCATGCGCGTCAGCCCGCCGAACGCCCACAGGTCGATGCCAACGACAGACAGGCCATTGCGTCGCGCGACGAGCGCGTGGCCGAGCTCGTGCAGGATCACCGACACGAAGAACGACAGGATCACCGCGACCGCGACCAGGTACGCGGTCGTCTCGGTGCCCCCGAGCACTTTGTGAAAGCCCGGGGTGAACGCGATCACGAACAGGAACAGCACCACGAACCAGCTCACGCCGACACCGATCCTGATGCCGAATACGCGGGCCAGCTGGAAGTTCGTGCGCGGAGCCATCGCCTCTATGGTAGGCGTCGCGACCGCGGCGACGGTTTGCGCGCGACCCCGGTCTTCCTAGAGCCGCGGGCGGCCGCGGGCGATGATCGCCTCGAAGTCCGTACCGGCTGGAAGCGTCCCGTACTCGAGCCCGCCCTCGCCCGCCAGGCGCGCCGCGCAGAACGCGTCGGCCACAGCGTGTGGAGCGTGGCGCACGAGCAGCGAGCCCTGCAGGCACAGCGCCATCGACTCGACCACCCGCCGCGCGCGCGACTCCAGCGTGGCGGGGTCCGCGAACTGAGACTCCAGGTCCCGCACGCGCGCGTCCAGCCGCTCGTCGGCTCCCCGCGCCTGCGCCAGCTCGTGCAGGAACACCTCGAGTGACCGGGGCGTGCGTACGAGCGCGCGCAGCACGTCCAGGCTGATCACATTGCCCGAGCCCTCCCAGATCGAGGCCAGCGGCGCCTCGCGATACAGCCGCGGCATCCCCGACTCCTCGACGTACCCGGCGCCGCCCAGGCACTCCATCGCCTCGAACGCGTGGTTGGGCACGCGCTTGCAGGCCCAGTACTTGCCCACGGCGGTCGCCAGGCGCTTGAACAGCTGCGCGTCGCTTCCGTCCTCGCCCGCCTCGGCGTCGGCCGAGGCTTCGTCATACGCCCGCGCAAGACGCATCGCCAGCGCTGTGGACGCCTCCGCCTCCAGGCACAGGTCGGCGAGCACGTTGCGCATCAGCGGCTGGTCGATCAGCGGCTTGCCGAACGCGTGACGGTAAGCGGCGTGATGGGTGGCGTTCACCACGGCCGCGCGCATGCCGGCGGCGGAGCCGATCACGCAGTCCAAGCGGGTGTGACCGACCATCTCGATGATCGTCGGCACGCCCCGGCCGGGCTCGCCGACCATGCGCGCCCACGCGCCGTGCAGCTCGATCTCAGAGGACGCGTTGGAATGGTTGCCGAGCTTGTCCTTCAGCCGCTGGATGTGCATCGCGTTGCGCGAACCGTCGGGAAGGACGCGAGGCATCAAGAAGCACGACAGTCCCTCCTCCTCACTGCTCGGCGACTGGGCTTGCGCGAGCACGAGGAACAGATCGGACATCGGCGCCGAGCAGAACCACTTGTGCCCCGTCAGCTCATACTCCGCGCCACCACCGCCGCCGTTCAACGGCCGTGCGAGGGTCGTGTTCGCGCGCACGTCTGAGCCCCCTTGCTTCTCGGTCATCGCCATCCCCGCGATCGCGCTGCCCTTCTGCGCCGCCGGGATCGAACGCGGGTCATAGGTAGTGGCGGTCACCAATGGTTCCCACTCGGCCGCCAGCTCCGGCTGGGCGCGCAGCGCCGGCACCACCGCGAACGTCATCGTGATCGGACAGGCGTACCCCGCCTCGGCCTGCATCGCCGTCATGTACATAGCCGCACGCGCCACGTGCGGCGCCGGCTTCTCTCTCTCGCGCCACGGCAGCGCGTGCAGCTCGTGCTCGACTCCCATCGCCATCAACTGGTGCCAGGCCGGATGGAACTCGACCTCATCGATGCGGTGGCCGTAGCGGTCGTGCGTGTGCAGCACCGGCTTGTTCTCGTTGGCCTGCCGCCCCCATACCTGCTGGGGCTCACCGCCGATCAGCCTGCCCAGCTCGCTCGCGCGCTCCAGCACCCACGTGGCGCCCTCGCGCTCGGTCGCCTCGAGGAGCGGTGTGTTGTCGGAGAACACGTCCCTGCCATCCAACGGCGGGACCTGGTTGAACACCTCGTGCGTGCGCCACGGCGCACTACCCTCTCCGGTCGCTGTCTTTCCCATCGTGGCCATCACCTGACAGGGTACTCGCCCGCGATAGGGTGCGCCCGACCCGCATTACGACCTCCCCCTAGGACCGATATATGGCTACTACCTCCAAGATCAAGGTGCACAACCCCATAGTCGAGCTCGACGGCGACGAGATGACGCGGATCATCTGGTCGTTCATCAAGGAGCAGCTGATCCTGCCCTACCTGGACGTCGATCTGCGTCTCTACGACCTCTCGATCGAGTCGCGCGACGCCACCCGCGATCGGATTACCGTGGAAGCCGCCGAAGCGATCAAGCAGCACGGAGTCGGCGTGAAGTGCGCGACGATCACCCCCGACGAGGCGCGCGTGGAGGAGTTCGGGCTGCACGAGATGTACCGCTCACCTAACGGCACGATCCGCAACATCCTCGGCGGGGTCATCTTCCGCGAGCCGATCGTGATCTCCAACATCCCGCGGCTGGTGCCGGGCTGGACCAAGCCGATCGTCATCGGCCGCCACGCCTTCGGCGACCAGTACCGCGCCACCGATCTCGTAGTACCGGGCCAGGGCAAGCTGACGCTTACATTCACGCCCGGCCACGCCGGCGAGCCGATCGAGCTCGACGTGTACGACTTTCCCGGGCCGGGCATCGCGATGGCGATGTACAACCTCGACGACTCGATCCGCGATTTCGCGCGTGCGTCGCTGCGCTACGGCCTCGACCGCGGCTTCCCGGTGTACCTGTCAACGAAGAACACGATCCTCAAGCGTTACGACGGACGCTTCAAGGATCTGTTCGCCGAGGTGTACGAGACCGAGTTCAAGAACGACTTCGAGGCGGCTGGAATCACCTACGAACACCGCCTGATCGACGACATGGTCGCCGCCGCGCTGAAGTGGGAGGGTGGGTATGTGTGGGCCTGCAAGAACTACGACGGCGACGTCCAGTCCGACACGGTCGCCCAGGGGTTCGGCTCGCTCGGGCTGATGACGAGCGTGCTGATGAGTGCCGACGGCTCCACGGTCGAGGCCGAGGCCGCGCACGGCACCGTCACGCGCCACTATCGCCAGCACCAGCAGGGCAAGCCGACTTCGACCAATCCGATCGCCTCGATCTTCGCCTGGACGCGCGGCCTGGCCGCGCGCGGGCGCATGGACGGCACGCCTGCCGTCAGCGAGTTCGCAGACACGCTCGAGCGTGTCTGCGTTCAGACCGTCGAAGGCGGTCACATGACCAAGGACCTCGCGCTGCTCGTAGGCCCCGATCAGGAATGGCAGAGCACTCAGGAGTTTCTCGCCTCAATCGATGACAACCTCGAGCAGGAGATGAACCAGTGAGCAATCCAGTACGTGTCACGGTCACCGGCGCCGCCGGCCAGATCGGCTACAGCCTCGTGTTTCGCATCGCCTCCGGGCAACTGCTCGGTCCGAGCCAGCCCGTCGATCTGCGGCTGCTGGAGATACCACCCGCGATGGGCGCGCTGGAGGGCGTGGCGATGGAGATCGTCGACTGCGCGTTTCCCCTGCTCTCGGGTCTGGATCTGCACGACAATCCGGACGACGCGTTCGACGGTGTCAACATCGCGCTGCTGGTGGGCTCACGCCCACGCACGAAGGGAATGGAGCGCGCCGAGCTGCTCTCCGAGAACGGGAAGATCTTCACCGTGCAGGGCAAGGCGCTGAACGACAAGGCCGCCGACGATCTGAAAGTTCTCGTCGTCGGCAACCCCGCCAACACGAACTGCCTGATCGCGATGAGCAACGCGCCCGACATCCCCCGCGAGCGCTTCACCGCGATGCTGCGACTCGACCACAACCGGGCCGTCGCCCAGCTTGCGGCCAAGCTCGCCGTCCCGGTCTCCGCGGTCACCGACATGGGCGTGTGGGGCAACCATTCGCCGACGATGTACCCCGATCTCTTTCATGCACAGGTCAACGGACAGCAGGCTGCCGCGGCCGTCGACGATCAGGCGTGGATCGAAGAGGACTTCCTGCCCAACGTCGGTAAACGCGGCGCGGCGATCATCGAGGCACGGGGCGCCTCCTCGGCCGCCTCGGCGGCCAATGCCGCGATCGACCACGTCCACGACTGGGTTTCCGGCACCGACGGAGGCTGGGTGTCGATGGGAGTGCCCTCCGACGGCTCCTACGGAGTGCCCGAGGGCCTGATCAGCGGCTTTCCCTGCACGTGCACGGGCGGTGAGCACTCGATCGTCCAGGGGCTCGACATCGACGACTTCTCTCGCTCCAAGATCGACGCCACGATCGCCGAGCTCACCGGCGAGCGGGACACTGTCAAAGAGCAGGGCCTTATTTGACGGTTGGACCTATTCGAGCAGCAAAAGGGCGCGGCATATGCCGCGCCCTTTTGTGACCGTGATCTGCTATGTGGCTAGGACATCAATCCGACGGATCGTCGTTCCTGACAAGGACGCAGGGAGCGTGGCGTGCTACACGCGTGCTGGCCGATCGGAGATCCCATCGATCTCCGATCGGTAAGGACACAGTCAGGGGCGACGAGACTAGGATTTGGGGTGCCAGCCGCGGCCTTTCTTGCTCAGCTTCCCTTCCTGTTCGAGCGCAGGGAGCACTCGATAGAGGTAGTTCTGCTTGATGCCCATCTTCGCGGCGAGCTCGGGAATCGTGATGCCCGGCTGCCCCTGCACGAACGACAGCGCCTGCGCGGCACGTGTACCGCTGCCTTTACGCCGTCCGGCGCGACGTTTCGCCGGTGCGGTCGCGGTCGCGGCGGCGGGCGTAGCCGCGGCTGCGGCTTTGGCCGTGCCGCCGGCCGGACGCCCTACTTTTTTGCCTTTTGGCCGACCCACTTTTTTGGGACGTCCCGGGGGGCGGCCCCGTTTTTTGGCCGGCGCCGCGGCTGCGGCTTTTTTGCCCGAGCCGGGCGGGCGTCCCGGTCCACGACGGCGAGGTGCGGCCGCGGCTGCGGTCGACCTGCCGCCGATCCCGTCCAACGCCGAAGCGGCGGCCTCCAACCGGCGGTACTCCTCCACCAGCGGCCCCAACTCCGCCAGCCGGTCGGTGATCTCCCGGCGCTTCTCGTCAAGAAAGTCAGTCACGATCCAATCCTCTTTCACTCGTGCGAATGTGAGCATGTCACACTCCGTTCGCGTCACCTTACACCATTCCTGCACAAAAACCCGCGCGGTAATCACTTAAGCCGGTACTAAGACATCACGGATAATGCCGGTATCCGATGACGAGGCAGGCACGCGGAGATAAGTCGACGGCATTGCCACGCGCCCTCTCAACGGTGCGCAGGGAGACCTCGCAAGTCGACTGCTACTCCAATTGGGAACGCAGCCGCTCGAGCGTGCGCTCGGCCTCTCGCCTGGGGATTCCGCCGACCAGAGCCCTGCTGACGATCGCGCCGATCGGGCCGAAGGGAGTGCGAAATTCGTTGCGGTAATCGAACCGGGTACCGCCGTTCTCCGGCCGCAACCCGTACTCGGTACGCGCGCGCGATCGCGCCGGCCCGCGTCCCTCCCACACCGCACGAGCGCCCGGGTCGCATTCCACGAGGGTCCAGTGAACCTCGAGGCTGACCCCGCGCAGATGGATGTGCTGATCCATCCTGTAACCGACGCGCGGGGAGCCCGTGTCCACGCGTCCGAGCCCGCGGTGGATCGTGACCCAATCAGCGAGACGCTGGGCGTCCATGACCAATTGCCACACCTCCTGCGGGCGTGCGTCGATGTGAATGGATGCGGTTACGCGGCTCATGTGTCTGTGGGTCAGCGCGCCGTCAGCTCTTCGACGGACTCCCACTCGCGCAGCGAGCGTTCGACGGCGGAGTCGAATGAGTGCAGATCGACTCCCAGCATCCCGGCGGCCCGCAGATGCGAGGAGCCCTTCGGGCCGCCTGGGAGGAGGTCGCCCTGCAGGCTTTCCATCAGCGCGATCACCAGCTCCGGATCCTCCTTGGCGATCGCGGCGGCGAGGCGAGCGGCGATCGGTGTCGCGTTGACGCCCAGACCGACGGCGGGACGTGCGAGCAGCATCTCCTCGGCGATGCGCCGGATCATCTCTCCGTAGGTGAGGATGTCGGGCCCGCCCACATCCAGTGTGCGTCCCGCGGGCGCATCCACGGTCGCGCAGGCCGCGAGCATGTCGATCATGTCGCGCGCATCGATCGGGCGCGTGCGGTGAGTGTGCCAGGCGGGCAGAGCAAGCACCGGCATGCGCTCGATGAGCCTGACGAGAAACCGGAACGAGCGCGAGCCCGCTCCGATCACGATCGAAGCTCGCAGCACCACGGTGTCGGGTACGCGCTCGCGCAGGATCCGCTCGACCGCCTCGCGACTGCGCAGATGGGGGGAGAGCTCCTCCCCGTCGCCGCTGTGGCTCGCGCCGGTCCAGCCAGCCGTCGGACCTCCCACGGTCCAGCCAGCCGTCGGACCCCCCAGGTACACGAGCCGTCGCACGCCGGCGCGCGCGGCGGCGGCGGCGAAGTTCTCGGCGGCGATCCGCTCGCGCTCGGGGAATGCAGTGGCCCGCCCGCTCACGACATCCCGGCGTGAGATGGTGCGCTCCATCGAGTGGATCAGGTAGTAGGCGACCTCGACTCCGCGCAGCGCCCGCGCGAGCCCGTCGCCGGTCAACGCGTCCGCGGTGACGAGACTCAATGCGCTGTCCCGCCCCACGCCGTGCGCGCTCGTGTCGGAATCCGAGACGCGAGAGATAATCCCGGCCACATCGACCCGGGTGGGATCTCGAGCGAGGGCCCTCACTCGATGCCCGCCGCGGAGCAGCTTGGGAACGAGCTGTGAGCCGGCGAAGCCGCTGGCGCCGGTGACGAGGACGAGCATGGACCCAGATGATGACGACGCGCGACGCCGCATGTCCGCAAAATGGGCAAAAAGGACAAACATTGTCACCAGAAAGTGACGTGAAGGAGGCTCTTTCCGGGTAGAAACGATTTTCTCTGCGATTTGCGGAATGGGTGAGGAGCGGGCGGGCGCGACCGTGAGATGATGGCGTGGTCCGTCTGACCGTCCGTCCGATCCAACCCGCTGGGGGGCATGTGCAGAGAAAGCAAGTCACTGGCCGGCGCGCCGCCAAGCCCGTCAGTTGCGAGGATTGCTTCTTTCGGTGCAACCTGCTGTGCGCACTCGACCTGGACGAGCCCTGCGCGACGTTCCGCCCCAACGAGGCTCAGCTGCGGCCACCGCAGCAGCTGCGGTTCGTGTTCCGCCAGGAGCGCCGCTCGCGTTCGGCCTGGGCGTTTCCCTCGGCGCAGGAGCAGGCCGCGCTGCATACGTAGTCAGGACCTATCCGCAAGGGCCGCAGCGTCCCTTTGGATAGCCCTCATTCGCGCTCGATGCGCTCGGCGCGGGCCGCGTGGGCGGCGATCCAGTTGGCGCCGGGCGTGTCGGAGGCGCCGTGCACGAGTATCGAGCAGAACACGACCAGCGCGACCAGGTCGAAGATGCGTTCCCCCGAGGCGATGTTCTGGTCGAGCACGAGCAGCGCGAATGTCATCGTCGCCACGCCCTTGGGTCCGAACCAGCCCATGAACAGGCGTGTGGGATTGTCGGTGCGGGTGCCGAGCAGCGCGACGAACACCGCCACGGGCCGCGCCAGCAGGAACACGACGGCGACGAACACGAGCGCCGGCAGGCCCTCACGTGTGAGCGCGTGCAGGGTCAGCAGCGAGCCGAACACGAGAAAGATGCCGAGCTTGACGATCTCGACGATCTCATCGGCGCGGCGCTCGAAGTGCAGACGCAGGTCGGGACGGCGCACCCCGAGCACGATCGCGGCCACGAACACGGCGATGAAGCCATTGCCTTTGGGGGAGAGCACGGTCAGGCCGTAGGTCGCGAAGGCGACACCGAGCGCGAACAGCGACTTCTGATGAGAGGGGATCGAGTGCTCCAGCGGGCGACTGCGCGCGCGGGGCATCAACAGCGACGCCAGCCATCCACAGGCCAGTCCGTAGGCGAAGCCAAGGCCGATGTCCTGGATCACGAACCGCCACCACACGAATTGACCTGCGCTCGCGCTGAGCGCCGCGAGCAGGGCGAGCACGGCCGGCAGCGCGAGGCCGTCGTTGAGGCCGGACTCGAGGTTCAGCGAATGACGCACGATGCGCGGCACGCGCGGGTTGGTGACGATGCTGGAGGTCAGCACCGGGTCGGTCGGCGAGAGCAGGGCGCCGATCAGAAATGACTCCGTCCAGGAGAAGCCGATCAACGCGTGCGCGGCGACGGCCACGATCGCCGCGGTGAGCGGCATCGCCAGCACGAGCTTGCGCACGGGCAGACGCCACTCTCGCTGCAGCATCTCCCCCTCCACCTCCAGACCGTCGCGGAACAGGATCACGATCAACGCGACGAACGCAAGATCCTCGACGAAGCCCGAGCGGGCACGGAAGTCGATCCAGCCAAAGCCGCCGGGACCGACCGCGAAGCCCGCGAGCACGAACAGCGCGGTGAGCGACAGGAACGAGCGCTGCGCGAGCCCCGACAGGAGCGCGCCGAGGATCAGCAGCAGGCCCAGCGCGGTGGCGGTCGCCTGGAATGTGGGCACGCGGCCATTGTCACGTTCGCAGCGGCAGCGCGCACGGCTGGCGCCGAGGGAGCGTATATTGGAGCGCTGAACTACAAAGCTCTTTCAGAGGCGGTGGCCCAACAATGGCGGCGAAAGATCGTACTAGCGGTGGCAGTGGATTCGGCAAGGCCGGCGAGGCGGCGCGTGCCGCGCGCAACAACCGGTACATAGAGCGGCTGATCGAAGACGAGGAGCTGCGCGGGAGCCTGCTCGCGGCCTATGGCGCGGCGCGCAGCGCATACGGGCGCATGAGCAACGGCAAGCCGGCGACCACGGCGCTGTTCGAGGATCGCAAGCTCCAGAGCGAGCTGCGCGAGGCGGCGGGCGCCCTGCGCGACGTGGCGAACACGCTGCGCGAGCCGCCGCGCAAGGCGCGCAAGCGCCGTGGTGGACTCGGTCGCAAGCTGCTGCTCCTCGGGATCGCCGGCGTGCTCGCGCTCGCCCTCAGCGAGGATCTGCGCGGGAAGGTGCTCGACCTGCTGTTCGGCGCCGAGGAGGAGTTCGAGTACAGCTCCACCACCGCCCCGGCCGAGCCGGCGCCGGCATCCGCGCCGGCCTCCTGAGCCGACCGGGCATTTCGAGAAGATCGCGACGAGATGGCTGCAGCCGCAGCGACCGCCGAGGGCGCCGAGGCACGCGCGGTCGCCGCGGATGAGAAGCCGCGCCGGATTGTCGTGGAGGGCGAGAAGGCGCGGCGGATAGTCGAGGCGATGCGCCGCAGCGTCGCCCGGCGTGGGACGGCGGGGTCGACCTTCGATCACGTCGCGCGCGAGGCGGGCGTCTCGCGGGGTCTGCTGCATTACTACTTCGGCACCAAGGAGCGGCTGCTGCTCGAGGCCGTCAGGCGCGACTGCGAGGTGCGCATGGAGCTGCTCGAGCGTCAGCTCGCGGGAGCGCGCACGGCCGAGGACTTCATCGGACTGATGGCCCAGAACCTTCAGGAGACGGTGCGCGATGACCCGGACTTCGTGACGCTGATGTTCGAGCTCTTCACGCTCTCGCGCCGCAACGAGGACATCGCCGTCGAGTACGCCGAGCTGGTGCGACGCACGCGCGGCCAGGTCGCGGACATGCTCGCGATCGCCCAGCGCGAGGGCGTCGTGCGACTGCACGCCGAGCCGGACACGGTCGCCGAGATCCTGTTCGCCCTCGCCGATGGGTTCGCGTTGCGGATGCTCACCGAGCCCGAGCGCGACTTCACGGCCACGGTGCGGGCCGGGATCGCGTGCGCCCGCGCGCTGCTGGCGGACTGAGGGTTCGTCCCCGCTCATATAATCGGCCCGATGCCAATCTACGAGTACAGACGCCCCGACGGCAGCACGTTTGAGATCGTGCAGTCCTTCAGCGACGACTCGCTGACGCACGACCCCGACACGGGGGTGCCCGTCGAGCGGGTGTTGCATGCGCCCGCCGTTCACTTCAAGGGCAAAGGCTTCTACAACACCGACTACGGCACCCGCAAACGCCAACGCGAGACGGCGGCGGCTTCCTCCGAGGAGTCCTCCTCCAAGAAGGAGTCCTCGTCCGAGGGCGCCTCCACGACCGGCGAGGGCAAGTCTTCCGACGGCGCCGCCAAGAGCGAGAAGCCATCCTCTGGCGCCGCCAAGCCCAAGGACGCCAAGCCGGTCGCAGCGAAGACCTGAGGCCGAGCTCAGCCCGCCTCAAAGCGCGCCACTGCCGCGCGCCGTTGCGCTTCGGAGACCGTCAGACCCTGCTCGCCGTCGGGCAGCGTGACCGCGCCCGAAGGCTTGAGCACGTGCGTGGGGGGCGTGCCGGAGATCGCCAGCGCCCCGAACAGCCCGAGCAGCGTCGGGCCGCTCATGTCGGAGATGATCGCCGGCGGCGCGTTCCAGGAGATCAGCGGCAGGCGCAGGAAGCTCGACGGGGAGAGCAGCTGTGACTTCATCGCGCTGAACAGCGCCTGCTGGTGTTCCTCGCGCTGGATGTCGGTCTCGTTCGGCGCGCACAGGTTCTCACGGGTGCGCGCCAGCGCCAGGGCCTGCTTGCCGTCGAGATGATGCGTGCCAGAGGGCAGGCGCAGCGTGTAGCCACCCTGGCTGAAGCCGCCGTCCAGTCGCGAGATCACGCAACCCCCGGTGTAGGTGACGCCGCCCATCGCGTCGATCAGGGCGGGGAAGTCTTCGAAGTTGACTTCGACCAGATGGTTGATCGGGATGCCGAGCCAGCTCTTGATCACGGAGATCGACTCGGCCGGCCCGCCGAGCTCGTGTGCGGCGTTGATCTTCTGCAGGCCGTGGCCGGGGATTTCCACGACCGTGTCGCGCGGGATCGACAGCCGCGCCGCGTGCCCGCCGCCGGTGCGGATCAGCATGATCGTGTCCGAGCGGCCCGGACCGGTCGTTTCGGCGCCCGGTTCCTTCGAGCTCTTCTGGCGCCGATCGGAGCCGAGCACGAGGATGTTGTTGGCCGATGTCAACGGATAGCCGGCCGGATCGAGCACGCTCGCGACGTTCGCCGGCGGGGAGGTGCGCTCGAAGTGGGAGCTCAGCAGGAACAGCACCAGCGACAGGAGCAGCCAGCCGGCGATCAGCGCGAGCAGACCGAGGATCAGCCGTTTCGGTGTGATCCGCTCCTGCCATGCCCGTCGAGGCCGCGACTCACGGACGCGCTCGGCGCTCAGCGGGTCGATCATGTCCTCGTCAGGGCGTCGCGGGCTCAGCCTGCGTCCGGCGCGGTAGCGGGTGTACTGGGGTGGCTGATCGGACGGGGCGGACATCGGGCGGAACTTATAGTTGCGCGATGAGCCCCGATAACCCTCCGGTTGCAACCGGGACGCACGGACGATTGCTCGTCTGCGCGACGCCGATCGGCAATCTCGAAGACGTGACCTTGCGTGTCCTGAAGGTGCTCGGCGAAGCCGACGTGCTCGCCTGCGAGGACACGCGGCGCACGCGGGTGCTGCTCGATCGTCACGGCATCCGCGCCGCGTCGCTCGTGAGCCTGCACGAGCACAACGAACGGGCGCGCGCGCCCGAGCTGGCGGCGCGCATCGGCGCCGGGGAGACGGTCGCGCTGGTCAGCGACGCGGGCATGCCGCTGGTCTCCGACCCCGGCTACGCGCTCGTGCAGGCGTGCATCCGCGAGGACCTGCCGATCGAGGTGCTGCCGGGGCCGAGCGCCGTGCTGAGCGCGCTGATCCTCTCCGGGCTTCCGCCGGATCGCTGGCGATTCGTGGGCTTCCTGCCGCGTAAGCGCGGTCAGCGCGAGCGTCTGCTGGCGGACACGACGGAGACGCTGGTGGCCTTTGAATCGCCCAAGCGCCTGCCGGCCACGTTGGAAATGCTCGCGCAGGTCGATCCGGGGCGCCCAGTGGCGGTGTGTCGCGAGTTGACCAAGCTCCACGAGGAAGTCGCGCGCGGCACCGTGGCCGAGCTGGCCGAGCGCTACGGCAAGCATCCCCCCAGGGGCGAGGTCGTGCTGGTCGTGGGGGCCACACGCTCGGCGAGTAGCCTTCAGCGCGAGTGAGCTACTACGTAACCACCCCGATCTACTACGTCAACGCGGCCCCGCATCTCGGGCACGCGTATACGACGATCGCCGCCGATGTGATGGCGCGCCATCACCGCCAGCGCGACGAGGAGGTGTTCTTTCTGACCGGCACCGACGAGCACGGCGAGCCGGTCGCCGACGCCGCGCATGCGCTCGGGATCGAGCCGCAGGAGCTGGCGGATCGCAACGCCGAGCGCTTCAAGGCGCTCGCGCCGCGGATCGAGGCCTCGAACGACTTCTTCATCCGCACGACCGATCCGCGGCACATGGCCGTCGTGCAGGACGTGTTGACGCGGGTGCATGAGAACGGGTACGTGTATGCGGGCAAGTACGAGGGCTGGTACTGCCCGCGCTGTGCCGACTTCAAGGCCGAGAACGAGATCGACGCGGGCAACCGCTGCCCGATCCATCACATCGAGCTGACCCGTGAGCAGGAGGACAGCTATTTCTTCAAGCTGTCCGCGTTTCAGGAGCCGCTCGAACGGCTGTATGCCGAGCGTGAGACATTCATCGCACCGCGCACGCGCTACAACGAGGCGCTGTCGTTCGTCCGGTCGGGGCTGCGCGACGTGCCGCTGACACGGCATCGACTGACGTGGGGCGTCGGGGTGCCGTGGGATCCCGAGCACGTGTTCTACGTGTGGTTCGATGCGCTGCTGAACTACTACTCCGCGCTCTCCTACGCACCGGCTCCCGCCGGGCTCACGGGCGACGCCGACCTCACGGCCACGTTCTGGCCCGCCGACTGCCATGTGATCGCCAAGGACATCCTGCGCTTTCACGCCGTCTACTGGCCCGCGCTGCTGATGGCCGCCGGCCTTGCGCTGCCCGAGCGGGTGTTCGTGCACGGGTACCTGCTGATGGACGGCGAGAAGATGTCGAAGTCGCTCGGCAACGTGCTCGACCCGTTCGCGGTGATCGAGCGCTTCGGCGCCGACGCGCTGCGGTTCTACCTGCTGCGCGACGTGTCATTCGGCCAGGACGGCTCGGTGTCGACCGCGTCGTTCGAGCAGCGCTACGAGTCTGAGCTGGCGAACGAGCTCGGCAACCTCGCTTCTCGCACGCTGGCGATGGTCGGACGCTACCGCGACGGCGTCACGCCGACCGTGGAGCCCGACCCCGCCCTCGCGGCTGACTTCGCCGGGCTCCCCGAGCGGATCGGCGAGCTGATCGACGAGGTTCAGCTGACGGTCGCCCTCGATGAGATCTGGCAGCGCGTGCGCCGGTTGAATCGCTACGTCGAGGAACGAGCGCCCTGGATGCTCGCCAAGGACGAGTCTCGCGCGCAGGAGCTGGATCGCGTGCTGGGAACGCTGGTGGAGGGGCTGCGCGTGGTCTCGGTGCTGTTGCATCCCTACCTGCCGGCGAGCACCACGACGCTGCTGGAAGCGCTCGGTGCTCCGGACGTGGCCCTCGCCGGGGCACGACTGGGCGCGGGGACCGTCGGGCGGGTGACGCGGATCGAGCCGCTGTTCCCCAAGGACCTCGACGCCGCCGAGGCGGCCTGAGCACGATCGCGAGGCCATCGAGGTGATCGACAGCCACACCCATCTGGACCTGTGCGAGCCGCCGAACACCGAGCTCGTCGCCGCCGCCACCGCGGCGGGGGTGACGAGAATGCTGACCGTCGGCACCGAACCGGCGTCCTGCCGCGCCGCGCTCGCCGCGGCCGAGGCGTTCCCGCAGGTGTACGCGGCCGTAGGCCGTCATCCGAACGCGAGCAAGGGATTCGACGACGCCGACCTGGCGGAGCTGCGGGCGCTGGCGGCCCACCCGCGCTGCCTGGCGATCGGCGAGACCGGCCTTGACTTCTACCGCGACGGCGCGCCCCGCTCCGACCAGGAACGGGCGTTCGCGGCGCACATCGCGCTCGCGCGCGAGACAGGCCTGCCGCTCGTGATCCATTCGCGTGAGGCTGCCGATGAGACATTGGCGCAGCTCGGCGCGGAAGCGCAGGGGTGCGACGTGGTGATCCACTGCTTCTCGATGCCCGAGCGTCTGCGCGAGTGCGTGGAGCGCGGGTACGCGATCTCGTTCGCGGGCAACGTCACCTACAAAAGCGCCGCCGATCTCGCGGCCGCGGCGCGAGAGGCGCCCGACGAGCGGCTGCTGGTCGAGACCGACGCCCCGTATCTGACGCCCCAGGTGGTGCGCAAGCAGCGCAACGAGCCGGCGTTCGTCGCGCACACGGCCGCGTTCGTGGCGGAGTTGCGGGGCGTGAGCGTCGGGGAGCTGGACGCGCTCGTGGAGCGCAACGCCGCGCGCGTGTTCGGCTGGTGATGGCCACTCGGCGCAGCAGGGATCTGGGGCAGAATTTCCTGCGCGACCCGAACATCCTCGAGGTGATCGGACGCGAGAGCGAGCTCTCGCCGGAGGATGTGGTGCTGGAGGTGGGAGGTGGCGAGGGAGTGCTGTCCGCATATCTGGCGCCACGGGTGAGGTGGGTGCACGTGGTGGAGTTGGACGAGCGGTTGCGTTCCGCGCTGCAGGCCGGGACGGCCGACCATGCGAACGTCAAGGTGTGGTGGGGGGACGCGATGCGCATCGATCTCGCGACGATCGAGCCGCAGCCCACGAAGATGGTCGCGAACCTCCCCTACGGGATCGCGGCCGGCGTGGTGTTGCGCACGATCGAGGAGCTGCCTGGCGTCAAGATGTGGGTGGTGATGGTGCAACGCGAGGTGGGCGAGCGGCTGGCGGCCGGGCCGGGTGGCGGCGTCTACGGCATCAGCTCGGTGCTGGCTCAGCTGGCGGGGGAGGTGAGCGTGGTGAGAGCGATACCCAGGACCGTGTTTCGTCCGATGCCGCGCGTGGATTCTGTGCTGGTGAAGATCCTCCGCACCGGCGCCGCGGCCTCGCGCGGGGTACGCGCGCTCGTCGGCGGGGCGTTCGCCCACCGGCGCAAGGCGCTGGCGCGGTCGCTCGTGCTCGCGGGAATTCCCCGCTCGCGCGAGGAGATACGCGCGGCGCTCGTCGAGATGGGACACCCCGCCGACGTACGCGCCGAGCGCTTGCGACCCGCCGAGTTCGTGGCGCTCGCGGACAGGCTAGGGCTGTGACGGTCATGCCCCTGCGCGCGAGCGCGCCCGCGAAGATCAACCTGGGACTGTTCGTCGGCCCGCTGCGCGAGCACGACGGGCGGCACGAGCTGGCGAGCGTGATGCAGTCGATCTCGCTCGCCGACACGCTCACGCTGGAGTCGACGGCCCCCACTCCCGGCGGCGGGGGGGCGGCCCACGACGAGGTCCTCTGCCCCGGCGTGCCGGACGGCCCCGGCGAGAACCTGGCGGCATCGGCGCTGCGCCTGTTCCGCGAGGCGACCGGTTGGGAGGTCCCACCCTTGCGTCTGAGCATCGACAAGCGCATACCGGTGGCCGCGGGGTTGGGCGGTGGCTCGGCGGACGCTGCGGCCGCGCTGAGGCTGGCCTCCCGCGCGTCGGGACTCGGCTCGGATGAGCTGCTGCTGGAGTTGGCGGCGCGTCTGGGGGCGGACGTGCCCGCGCAGATCGCCCCCGGGCGCTGGCTGGCAACCGGGGCGGGCGAGCGCCTGCGCGAGCTGCCTGCGCCGAGCCATCCATTCGGCGTGCTCGTGCTGCCGATCGCGGCCGAGCTGTCGACCGCTGCCGTGTATGCGCGCAGGGACGAGCTGGGCGTCGGGCGCACGACGCGCGAGCTGGCAGAGAAGGCTCATGAGTTGGAGGTCGCGTTCGAGCTGAGCGCAGCGGCGCCTGACGCGCGCGAGCTGTTGCACAACGATCTGCAGGACGCCGCGCTCTCGCTGTGCCCGTCGATCGCGCCCGCCCTGCGCCAAGCGCTCGACGCGGGCGCCGACGCGGCATTCGCCAGCGGCTCTGGCCCGACGGTCGTGGGGCTGTTCCTACGTGCCAACGGTCCTGGGCGTGCCGAGCGCGCGGCGGCAGGGCTGGCGAGCGAGCGCACCGCGGCCGGGGAGCCAGCGCCGGTCTGCGCGACGCCTGTGGACGCGGCGTCCGCGCGCGTGTGGCCCCCGTGAACACATGTCCGGTTTGTGCTGGCCGCGCATGCGCGGCCAGGCCCGCGCCGCATGCGGCGCGGGCGGCAGGGCCGCATGCGGCCCTGCCCGGAGCCGTACATGTA
>DASXKH010000056.1:0-43372 GCA_036496915.1 Solirubrobacteraceae bacterium | reverse complement strand
CATGCCCCCCACCTGCAGTCCGGCTTTGAGCTTCGGATCGGGAGCTCGCAGGGCCCGCTCCTGCACCCACACCATGCCGGCGCGCGTCAGCAGCCAGGCGCACGCGCCCACTAGATAGCCGAGCAGCGGCAGACCCGCGATCAGCACGAACGGGGCCGTCGCGAGCACCAGGCACACGTCGAGATAGCGCAGAGTGAACACGTCAGCTCAGGGATCCCGGAGATCCGTGGCACTTCGTCCACAGGCGACGGCGGTTGCGCGGCGGCGTCCCCAGCACTCGCACCTGCCATCCATATGGACAGGCACGCCGCGCCAGCCTGCGCCTGCGCGCCATCAGCTTCACTCCCACGCGTCGCACGGGCACGGCGCTCGCCGAGAAATGTCCCGCGGAAAGGTGCCTCGTGCGGCGGACCATAGGCGTTTCCTCGGGCAGCTTGCGAACGTTCTCGGCCGCCTCGGCGGCATCGACGGAGTCCGTCCCCTCGAAACGCATGAGCGGCGCCGGAAGGGCGCCACCGTCCTCCGCCGGGACATACCCGTCGGAAGGGATGCGATCGCCACCGCCCCTACTGGCCAGGGGCGAATCGGCGCGACGGCGGCCGGCCTCTACGTATCCTTCGTTAACCTCAAAATCTGGCATCTGCTCTCTTTGCCTCCTTGCAGGCGCAACCGACTACGCCCTGATGCGGACGAACGGTCAGGTCCTGCGCTATTGCGACCTCAGCGCTTATGGACCGCCTGCGATGACGTATTCAGTCTACCTGGTATCAGACTTCGTAACAAGTTTGTGACATGCGCCACGCGAGGTGGGCGGATTTTGCGGAGAATCGTTGCCTCGATCAGCATCGCCACTACCAGCGTCGCGACGCCCGCGAGCACGTCCAGCACGTAGTGGTTGCCTGTGGCGAGCACCGCGAACGCGGTCATACACGGATACAACACGGCCATACCGCGCACCCACAGGCGCGGGGACAGTCGCCACAGCACGACCGCGCACCACGCCGCCCACGCCATGTGCAGGGAGGGCATCGCCGCCAGCTGGTTGGCCGCGGAGGCCAGCGCACCGGTGTGCCAGGACCCGAACGCGTGCGTGGAGGCGACGACGTCGCTGAACCCATCGGCGCGCAGCATGCGCGGCGGGGCGACCGGGTACAGCCAGAACACCGCGAACGCGATCGCGTTGGTGAGCACCAGCACGTTGCGCAGCGGCCGATAGATGTCGGCGCGGCGCACCCACAGCCAGCCCAGCAGGCCGAGCGTGACGATGAAGTGGGCGTTGTCGTAGTAATCGGAGACGAGCAGTCCCAGCGTGTGATGGCCCGCCAGCCAACGGTCGAGCCGCAACTCGGGAGCGACGCCCAGCCAGCGCTCGGCCGCGAGCACGCCTTCGCCGTGACTCACCGCCGCGTGCAGTCGCAGCGGCGCGAAGTTCGTGATCGCGTCATAGACCCAGCACAGCCACACGATCACCAACGCCTCCACCCACCAGCGCGTGCGCGTGGCCTGCGCCCGCGACAAGGCCCCGGCGCCGGGACCTGCCGCCATCGCGGAGCCCCCGCGCCGATCTATCGAAACCGCGCTGGACAAGCCATCGATGTTATCCGCCCGACCCGAGGTCAGGTATTCGACCCGAGGTCAGAGCATCGCCGGTTGCAGACCACGCTGCGCGAGGGTGTCGAGCACACGCGGCAGCGCCGCCACCGTTCTGCGCCAGGAATCGGGCGCCGAGTAGTCGTCGGCGTCGTGCAGCAGCAGCACCGCGCCCTCGCCGGCGCCCTCGGTCACGCGTGCCGCAATCGACTCCGGCGTGGCCCGCGCCTCCCAATCACGGCCCCAATGACTCCACAACAGCGTGCGCCAGCCGTGTGAGCGCGCAACTCGCAGCGCCGTGGCGTTGAGCACGCCATACGGCGGGCGGTAGAGGTCCGGCGAGCAACCGGTCTCCTCGGCGATCGTCGCCTGCGCACGGGCGATGTCGGTGCGCACCTGCCACGGCGTCAGACGCAGCAGATTGCGATGACGATCGCAATGCAACCCGATCCGATGACCGGCCGCGACGATCTCACGGCCGAGCGACGGGTTGCGCCGCAACTGCTCGCCGACCAGGAAGAACGTCGCCCGCACGCCGGCCGCGGCAAGGATCTCGAGCGTCGCCGGGGTCCCCTGCGCGTGTGGACCGTCATCGAAGGTGAGCGCATAGCCACGCCCATCGGCGGTGCTGTCCTCCACTCCCAGCCGGCGACGCAGCCCGGGCCAGATCGGCTCCGGAGAGCGCGGCAAGAGCACCGGCCGGGAGCCCGCGAGCGCCGGCAGCAGGTAGCTGCCCATAACCAATCCCACCACCGCACCCGCGGTACGGCTGCTGTGAGTGCGATGATCGTGGTTAGACATGGTCGATCTTGCGCTGGGAATCGGGGCCGCCGTGGGAGCGTCCGTCTTCTACAGCCTAGGGATCGCCCTGCAGGCGATGGACGCCAAGGAGGCGCCCGCCGAAGAGCACCTGCGCCTGGCGCTGGTCTGGGGCCTGGTCAGGCAGGGGCGCTGGATGCTCGGGACCGGCCTGTCGATCCTCGGCTGGCCGCTGCAGGTGCTCGCGCTGCTGCTGGCGCCGCTGGTGGTGGTGCAGCCGGCGCTGGCGATGGGCCTGATCGTGCTGCTGTTCCTCGGACAGCGGATGCTCTCCGAGCACGCCGGACGTCACGAGCACCTCGCGATCGCCGCGATCGTCATGGGCGTGATCGGCGCGGGTCTGTGCGCGCCACCACGCAGCACCGGGCACACCTCCGAGCGCCTGACGATCGGGCTCGTGCTGCTCGGTCTCGGCCTGGCCAGCCTGCTGCCCTATGTGCTGCGCGCGATCCGTCGCTCGCCGGCCGGGGTGACGATGCTCGGCGCGGGCCTCGCGTTCGGCTGGAGCGGCATCGCGACCAAGCTCGCCTCCGACGACCTCTCCGCCGGACACCTCGCGGTCGCCGCCGCGTGGGGGCTGGCGACCGCGGCGGCCTCCGCCGTGGGCGTGCTCAGCGAGTCGAGCTCGCTGCAGGCGCGACCGGCGATCCAGGTGGCCCCGGTCGTGTTCGTGACTCAGACGATCGTGCCGGTGGCGGTCGCGCCGCTCCTGTTCGGCGAGAGCTTCGCCGACACTCCCCTCGGGGGCGTCCCGCTCGCGCTCTCGCTGGCGCTGCTGGTCGCCGGCGCCGCCGCGCTCGTGCGCTCGCCCGTGCTGCTCGCCCTGATGGGCGGTGAGCCGATCAGCCACGACAGCGGCTCGACCCCCAGCCCGTCCACGCCGAGCGATGAGACGATCCGCTCGAGCCCCACCACCGAGGCCGCTGACCCGTCCAGCGTCACCACCAGCACTTCCCCGGCGCGCGCCCGTCGCTGAGGTAGCCCGTCATCGGCGTCCAGACGCAGCGCGCCGCTCACCGGCTTGGCGCCGGCCGTGCGTGCCATCACGAGCTGACCGACGGTCAGCCCCCCCTGCGGCTGCAGGAAGTAGAAGTGCCGTCGCAGCCCCAACGCGCGGGCCTGCGCGCGCAGCATGCCGCGCGCTTTCACCCAGCGCAGCAGCGGACCCGAGTCGGGAATCGCCGGCAGCACTTCATCGCCGAGCGCGCGCACCCTGGAGATCGTCGCGATGCTCGGCACCGTGCCCGCATCGGCGAATGAAGCGCGGATGCCGCGGCGCACCAGCTCGGCCGCGACGAACGCCTGATCTGAGCTGGGCACGCGCAGGATCACACCGACATCGCGCTGCTCGGTCTTGACGCGAGCCAGTGGCTTCTCGTGCAGGATCTTCGCCGCCAGCACACTCACCTCGTCGGTCGAGAGGGTCCACATGCTCATCCCCAGCAGCAGCAGCAGCGGGGTCAGCAGCGCCACCACGCGAAGTCGCCACAGGGGAATCGGTATCACGCGCCGGGGGGCATCGAGCACCAGCTCGGCAGCCGTCGTCTCCATAGGGGTCGCGAGCCTCGGCGACCCCGGCTCCACCGGCGGCGCCGACCCGACTCCTGCGCCGGCTGCCGTGAGACCCTCACCGGCGGGCGCGAGAGCCTGAGCCTTCGACGCAAGCGCCGGGGCGACTTCGGCGAAGCTCGCCCGCACATGCTGGCGCAGCTCGCTCTTGTCGTTGGCCAAGCGCAGCAGGCTCAGATCGGCCATCGCGCGCGTGTTCAGCCGCGCGTGCCCAACCGGCAGCCCGTAGGAGACCACAGGTGTGCCGGCGGCCTTCGCCTCCAGGCACGTGACGCCACCGGTGGAGTGCACGAGCACGTCGGCGGCCGCCAGCAGCCGCGGCATCTCGTCGGTGAACCCATACACGTGCACCCGCTCCTGCCCGGCGAAATCCTCGTCCAGTCGCTCGCGCAGCTGCTCGTTGCGCCCCGCCAGGCACACGATCGCGCTCACCTCGCCCTCGTGCAACAGCTCGCGCACCGCGCCGGTGATATCGCCCACACCCCAGCCGCCGCCGGAGACGACGACCATCCTGCCCGCCTCCGGCAGGCCCAGCGCGCGGCGGGCCTGCAGCGAGCAGCGAGGTGTCGTGAACTCCGCGGAGATCAGCGGGCTCACCAGCTGCGCGCTGCCCGCGCCGGCGATCCGCTCGACCGGGCTCATCGACTCGCCGTACATCACCAGGTGCATGTCGATGCCCGGCTGAGCCCAGAAGAAGAGCCCCGTCAGGTCCGTGATCGTCGCGACCGTCGGGCAGTGGATCGCGTGGGTGCGGCGCAGACGCGCGAGCACAACCGTCACGGCGGGATAGGTGGAGACGATCACGTCGGGATCGTGCTCGGCGATCGTGCGCGCCAGCGGGCGCGAGCCGAACAGGCACAGCAGCCGCCGCGCCCCCCAGCGAATCGGCCCGACGTGCTCCAGCAGCCAGTACACGACCGTGTACGTCCAAGGCATGAACCGCAGCTGCACCCTGTATCCGTCCTCCACGACCGGCTGCAGAAGGCGTCCCATCGCCGCCAGCCCGTCGATCACCGTCACCTGCGCCGGCTGCCCGGAGTCCTCGATCTGACGCGCCAGCGCGCGGGCGGCCGCGGCGTGTCCCTCGCCCACGTCCGCGGAGAGGACCAGCACGCGTTGGGGCTCGTGCGCTTGGCGCGGGCGGGATTTGCGTTGGCGACGTCGCATTTGCCTGATCAGACCTTCGCCCGTGCTGCGGACGGTCCTGCTCGAAACGCACGCCCACGGTCAGAACGCTCGCGGGAGGCTTCGTGGGCCAGCCCCCACAGCGTACTCGGCATATCGAATGCTTGCAGGCCGGGAGGACGTGTCTCGAAATAGGCGGTGCGGTCGCATCCGGACGTGCCGATCTTTTCCAGACACCTCCCAAGACGTAACAATGAGCAAATCGAGGCCACGACTCCGATACCTGTGCAGGCGAGGGATGGCGGGCGGCGCTCAACCCCCGCACGCGGCGAGGCCGACTCGGGCGAACGCAGGCAGCGCTCGCGGGCGCTGCGCGCGCTGGGGGCCGTGGGCCTGCTCGCAATCCTGGCGAGCGTCTTCCTGCTGAGCTCGGGCGCCGCGAGCGCCCCCACGATCTACGTGCCCGCGCGCACCGGAGGATGGCCGGGCTGGCTGGCCGGGCCGCTGCGCGGGCTCGGTGTGAGCCCCCTGTCCTCGGGCGAGTTTCAGACGCTCACGCTGATCATGTGCGCCGGCTACCTCGCCGTGCTCCTCGCGGCGCATGCGCGCGCACTGTCGTTGCGCACGATCGCCGTGGCGATCGTCCTCGCCAACCTGATCCTGCTGCTCGGCCCGCCGCTGATCTCCCAGGACGTCTTCGGCTACCTCGCGTTCGCGCGCATGGGCGTGCTGCACGGCCTCGACCCCTACACGCGTGTGGCGTTTCAGATGCCCACCGACCCGATCTATCCGTTCATCGGCTGGCCGTTCCAGCACTCGCCCTACGGCCCCCTGTTCACGCTCTCGAGCTATGCCACAGCGCCGCTGGGACTCGCCGGCGGGCTGTGGGCGCTGAAGGCGATCGCGGTCGCGGGCTCGCTCGCCGCAGTCGCTTTGACCGCGCGCGCCGCCGGCGCCATGGGTCGCTCGCGGCGCTATGCCGCGGCGTTCGTCGGCCTGAACCCGGTCATGCTCGAGCTCGCTGTCGGCGGCGCCCACAACGACACGATCGTGCTCGCGTTTCTCGCCGCAGCGCTCGCGCTGACCGCGGGCGCCTCGCCGCGCTTTCGCGGCGGCGCGCTGGCGCTGGCCGCGGGGATCGGCGTGAAGGTCACCGCGGGGATCGTGCTTCCGTTCATGGTGCTGGCGCCATCCACCTGGCGCGAGCGCGCCCGGGTCGCGCTCGCCGCGATCCTCGGCCTGGCGCTCGTGGCATGCGTAGGGCTGATCGGGTTCGGCTCGCACGCCCTCGGCTTTCTGGACGCCGTCGGCGAGCAGCAACAGCTCGTGGCCGTCCACTCCATCCCCGCCGAGACCGCCCGCCTCGTGGGCCTGCACGGAACGCCCAGCTGGTGGCGGCACTGCTTTCTCGCCGCGTTCGTGCTCGTGCTCGTCTACGCGCTGTGGCGCACCGCGCGCGGCGCCGACTGGCGCGTGGCCGCCGGCTGGAGCACGCTGGCGCTGCTGCTCTCCACGGCGTGGCTGCTGCCCTGGTATGCGATCTGGCCGCTGCCGCTAGCGGCCGTCGGCGGCGATCGGCGCCTGCGTGCCGCCACGCTCGTCGTCTGCGCCTACGCGGTCCTGATCCACCTGCCGCTCGCCGGCCCGCTGCTCAGTGCCCCCGCCGTCCACCTCGAACCCCATCACGGGCACGTCGGCGCGCTCGGACGCTGAGGTCGGCACGGACGCCGCGCCGGACTCGAGCGTGGAGATCGTCTGAAACTCGCCCGTCTCGAAGTCTCGCGCCACATCCCGCTCGATCTCCGCGGGTGAGGCGTCGGGGCGCAGCCGGCGCAGGCGAATCGCGTCCAGACGGCGGAACTTGAATATCTCCAGGACATACACGAGGTAGACGCTGGCCCCGATCACGACGAGTCCGATGCCGACCATCACGAGCGCCCAACCGGTGTTCAGGTGACCGTGATGGTCGGAGTAGGGGACGAACCGCAACGCCAGCGCGAGCCCCGCCAGCATCAGCGTCCACGCGTACAGATAGGCGATCGTGCGCCTGTTCGAGAAGCCGATGCGGGCCATCCGATGATGGAAGTGCTCGCTGTCGGGTCGGTAGATCGGCTGCTTGTACTTCAAGCGCTTGAGCACCACGAAGGTCGTGTCCAGGAACGGCACCGCGAGCAGGATCAGCGGCAGCACGAACGACACCACGGCCGTCGTCTTGACCGCGGCCTCGACCGTGATCACGCCCATCAGCAGCCCCAGCAGGTTCGCGCCGCAGTCGCCCATGAAGCTCGAGGCGGGCGGGAAGTTGTAGATCAGGAACCCCAGCGCCGCGCCGGCGGTGAGCGCCGCCAGCACCCCGGGCTGCTGGCGGCCCAGGTCGAAGGCGATCACCGCCATCGCCGCGGCGATGATCGCGCACACGCCCGCGGCCAGCCCGTCGACGCCGTCAGAGAAGTTGACGACGTTCATCATCGCCACCAGGCCGATCACGGTCAGGATCGGCCCGGCGTTCGTGACGCCCGCGTTCGGCAGCGCGAGCTTGCCGATGAACGGCAGCGTGATCGCCTTCACCGCAACGCCGTAGTGCACGACGATCACCGCCGCCAGCACCTGTCCCACGAGCTTGACCGCGGGGGGCATGTCGAAGCGATCGTCCAGGGCGCCCACGAGCGTGATCAGGGCCGCGCCGAGCATCACCCCCTGCCACAGGTGACGCTCTTCGTAGTAGCCGCTCGGCAGCCACACGAGCATCGCCACGAGCACCCCGGCGAAGATCGCCAAGCCCCCGAGCAGGGGCGTGGGCTGCTCGGACAGGCCGCGCTCGCGCGGTTCGTCGATCGCCCCCACGGCTCGTGCCAACCGCATCGTCAGCGGCGTCAGCAGCGCCGTCACGGCCGCGGCCACCAGGCCGGCGTAGAGCGCGTCGAGTGGAGTGGGATGCGCCATCGACTCGCGCACAGCATCGCAGGAGCCGGGGTCATACGCGAGCAGAAACTGCGCGGCGCTATATCAGCGGCCCGAGCAGCAGCCGGCACAAACCTCTACATGAAGGTCATATACATCGATAAAAAGCGTTAGACATCGAGCGCGCGCTCGATGTCCGCGGGCCCGATCGGGCCCTCCCGCACGATGCGCCACTCTCCCGAGCGCCCATAGTCGCGCAGGTCGAGGACGGTCGAGGCGATGCCGGGCAGCTCGCCGCCGTCGAGCGTCAGGTCCGCGCCGGCGCGAATCGCGGCGGGCACGCCGGCCAGGCGCCGCGCCTCCGGGCCGCCGGACAGGTTGGCGCTGGACTGCAGCAGCGGACGACCCAGACCGGCGAGCGCGGCGAGGTGGGGCGCCAGCGAGGGGACGCGCAGGCCGAGCGTTTGCGCCGCGCGCGGATCGGGCCCGCACGCGAGCGGATAGCGATGCGCCGGGTTGGGCAGCAGCAGCGTGAGCGGTCCCGGCAGCAGCGCACGCAGCGCTGCCCGCTCGCGCGCTTGCAGCTCGCCCAGCGCCGCAAGGGCGCGGTCGAGCGCGAAGAACATCACCGCGGCCGGCTGCGCGGGCGGGCGGCCCTTGAGCTCATACAGCCGCCTCACCGCCGGCTCGCTCTCCGGGTCACAGCCAAGGCCATAGACGGTGTCGGCTCCGAACACGGCCACCCCCGCGCCGGCCAGACATTCCCCGAGCGCGTCGACGTCGGCGACCGTGAGCGACCTGGGCTGTGGTTGGGCGCTCACCGGCGCCCCACGCTCACGCGCTCGATCCCGGCCAGGTCGGGCTCGGAGCGCACCTCGGGAAAGCCGGCGGATCTCAGCAGCCCCCTCACGGTTCGCGCCTGCCCGGCGCCGTGCTCCAGCGCGATCGTCCGCACCCGTTCGCGCTCGCCCGCCTGGGCGATCAGCGCGCGGATGCAGCTCAGCCCGTCGGCGCCGGCGAACAGCGCGCCGGGCGGCTCATGGCGCACGATCTCCGGCGCGAGCGCCGCGCGCTCGGACTCGGCGACATATGGCGGGTTGGAGAGGATCGCGTCGTACTCGTCCGGCACGCCCACCAGCAGGTCGGCGTGCAGCCACTCCACGGGCAGGCCGAGGCGCTCGCCATTGAGGCGCGCCAACGCCAGCGCGTCCTCGCTGAGGTCGCCGCCGGTGACATGAAGGTCCGGGCGCTCGTCCGTGAGCGCCAACGCCACCGCGCCGCTGCCGGTGCCGACATCGAGCACGCGCGTGCCCGCGGCCAGCTTCGCGACCGCGAGCTCGACCAGCAGCTCGGTCTCCGGACGCGGGATCAGCGCGCGGCGATCCACGGTCAGCTCCAGCCGGCGGAAGGCGCGCACACCGGTGATGTAGGCGACGGGCTCGCGCTGCACGGAGCGGCGGCGCACCGCGTTCTGGACGGCACGCACGTCGGGCCCCGCGACCGTGAGGTCGCGATCGGTCAGCAGCCGCTCGCGCGAGACTCCGAGCACGTGGGCGAGCAGCAGCTCGGCGTCCAGGCGCGGCGTCTCACAGCCCGCCGCGCCGATCGCCGTGATCGCCCCCTCGAGCGCATCGCGAGCCGGAGCTCCGCGAACGGCTCCTGACGTTCCCCCATCGACCTTCGCGGACATCTGTGCTCTCAACCCCCGACGCCCGGCGCGGCCCCTGCGTTCGGGGTCCTCACGTGGCCGCGGCCTGGGCCTGCAACCGCCGCGCCCGCTCGTCCGCCTGCAACGCCGCCGTGAGCTCGTCGAGCTGGCCTTCGAGGATCTGGTCGAGGTTGTGCACGGTCAGCTTGATGCGGTGGTCGGTGACGCGACGCTCGCCGTAGTTGTAGGTGCGGATCTTCTCCGCGCGATCGCCGGTGCCGACCTGCGAGCGACGGTCGGCGGCGAGCTCGGCCTGCTGCTCGGCGAGCGCGCGCTCGTACAACCGAGCCCGCAGCACGCGCAGCGCCTTCTCGCGGTTCTGCAGCTGGGACTTCTCGTCCTGCATCGAGACGACGATCCCGGTTGGCCTGTGCGTGATGCGCACGGCCGAGTCGGTCGTGTTGACCGACTGCCCTCCGGGCCCGGAGGAGCGATATACGTCGATCTGCAGATCGTTCGGATCGACTTCGACATCGACCTCCTCGGCTTCCGGCAAGACCGCGACGGTCGCGGTGGAGGTGTGCACACGCCCTTGGGACTCGGTCTCGGGGACGCGCTGCACGCGATGGGTGCCGCCCTCGAACTTGAACACGGAGTAGGCGCCGTCACCGCGGATCGCGAACGTGTACTTGCCCTCGCCGATGTCCATCGACTCGGTCGCAAAGCCCAGACGCTCGGCGTAGCGGATGTACATCCGGTACAGATCACCCGCCCACAGCCCGGCCTCGTCGCCGCCCGCGCCGCCCTGGACTTCCACGATCACGTTGTGCTCGTCGTTCGGGTCGCGCTCGATCATCGCCAGGCGGATCTCCTCCTCCAGCTCCTCGATCCGCGCACGCGCCACAGAGAGCATCTCGCGCAGCTCGGGATCGTCGCCGTCCTCTGAGATCAGCTCCTCCGCGCCGGCGGCGTCGTCACGCGCCCGCCGCCATTCGCCGGCGAGCGTGGCGGCAGGCTCCAACTGGCGGTAGGCGCGACCGGCCGCGGCATAGCGCTCCCGATCGGAGATCACCTCCGGGTCGGTCATCTGCGCGCCCAGCTCGGCGAAGCGCGTCTCGATCTGCTCGACCAGGTCTTCGATCATGGATGGTGTGAGTCTAGGGTCGTCTTACTCACCTGGGTCCACTCGGCGGTGGCACTCCAAGTTGGCGACAGACACCGCGCGCAGTCGTCGGCTTGATCTCTCGGTGGCGTGGCGGCGTTCTCCCAGAACTCGTGCTTGGCGGCTTGGCGGACGAGCCGACAGCCATGAGCGATCAGGTGTCGTTCGAGCGCGCGCTTCTTCACGCAGCGATCTCAACGGGCTCGACGAGCGCCCAGCCAGTGGACGGAATCGCCTCACCACGCTCACGGCGATCTTCGAGAACCAAGGCAATCGCATCACGAACCATCACACGCGCCTGCTCGAGCCCCTCGCCCTGCGTATGCACCTCGGGCAGCTCGGGGACATGTGCGTAAACCCAGCCCTCGCCAGCGTCCTCGTAAACGACATTGAATGTGAGCGCGCTCATGCACATCACCGTAGCGCTTTGCACCGCCGAAACGGTTGGTTTCACAACCTCATCTACGCCACGACCTCCACGCCGACGAGATCGGCGGCCGACAGGTCGCCTGGCGTCTCGCGCTCGAGCACCGCCTCGAGCGCCGCGATCGCCACCGCCAACTGGTCAAGGTCGGGCTCGCGCGTGGTCAGCAGCTGCAGCTTCAGCCCGGGCCACATCACCGCGCGCACCCAGCCACGACTGCGGTTGCGCCCGGCGAACTTGATCAGCTCGAACGAGATGCCGGCGATCAACGGCACGCCGAGGATGCGCGTGAGCACCAGCCAGTACCAGGCGGGCAGGCCGATCGGGGCGAACACGAAGATCGCCACGATCATGACGACGAGCAGGAAGGAGGTGCCGCAGCGGGGATGCAGCCGCGAGAAGCGCTGGGCGTTCACGGGCGTCAACGGCAGGCCCGCCTCGAAGCAGGAGATCGTCTTGTGCTCGGCGCCGTGATACTCGAACACTCGCCGCAGGTCGCGAATGCGCGAGAGCAGGTACATGTAGCCGAGGAAGATCGTCGTGCGGATGATCCCCTCGATCACCCAGAACAGCACCGAGCTGTGCAGCTGACCCTTGATCAAGCTCGTCAGGCCGACGGGGACGAGGAAGAACAGCACGATCGCGAGCAGCAGCGCGACGACGACCGTGCCTACCCACACGCCGCGGGGGATCTCCTGGGGCTCTGAGTCCTGCTCGTCTGGCGGCAGCTGCGCGTTGGCGGAGACCTCCAGCGCCTTGAACCCGATCCCCAGCGAGCCGCCGAGCGCGACGACGCCGCGGATGATCGGCAGGCGCAGGATACGGTGGCGCTGCATGACCGAGGTGAGTGTGAACGTGCTGACCTCGATCTCCCCGAGCGCGGCCTCCTCGGGTGAGCGGTGGGGCTCGGAGCGCAGCTGCTCGGCACTGGGCTTGCGGACCGCGACCGCCCAGTTGGACACGCCGCGCATCATCACGCCCTCCAGCACCGCCTGGCCGCCCACCGGCGCGTCGCGCTGTGCGCTCAGCTCGCCGTCGGGCTCGAGCGCGACCTCCGCGCCGACCGGGAGGTCTGCGAGCGCGTCACGAGCGCGCCCATTCGCCACCGGCGCCGCGGGCAGCGCCTGCAGCGCATTGGCTTGCACCCCCTCACCCCCTGACGGACGAGAGGCCATGCTCGGACCGCTCAGGAGGCCTTGGCGGCAGCGGCGGCGCGGCCCTTGGCCATCCTCCGCTGGAAGCGCTCGACGCGCCCACCGGTGTCCACCAGCTTCTGGCGACCGGTGTAGAAGGGATGGCAGTTGGAGCAAACCTCGACGTGCAGCTCCTCCTGCGTCGCGCGCGTCATGAACTCGTTGCCACAGGTGCAGCGTACGTGGGCCTGCACATAGTTGGGATGTATGCCTGTCTTCATCGTCTGTTCATTCTAGCGACGAGGACAAGGAGGGCGCGCTCGCGGCCGGCGCCGGCTGTGAGCATCTGCGCGTGCGCCGTTCGTCGCGCTTGATCGTATGGCCGTGCGCGCCCTGCCAGCGGAAGCTGACGAGCCCCCTGTAGTCGGCCGGGGGCGACAGGTTCGTGACCTGCTTGACGTACTTGTACACGCCCACACCGGGATCGGAGACGCGCCACACGCCCAGGCCGGGAGCGGCGACCACGTGGTAGCTCGTCTGTCCCGGCATCCACTCGAGCAGTTCGATGCGCATCGACATTCGCGTCGTCCCTGCTATCGCCGTCATTTCGCCCGCGAACGTGGCGGAGCGTTCAGCCTGTTCGCCGGTGGTCAGGCACTGCACGAGCGAGGCCGAGTCGGGCGCCGCGCTTCCCGCGCTCAGCACGTCGGCGCTCGCGGCGAGGCCCTGCCCCCGCGCGCTGTCAACAAGCGCCGCCGGCAGCAGGGCCAGCCCACAAGCAACGGCAAGGAGCAGGCGCCTGCCGCGGATGGCGGTCGTGGCGGAGGTCAGATCCATGACACTCCCCTAACACCGTTTTCACGCACATGTTTCGCACTGCCCCGAACGCGTGGACAACTCGGTGCTCAGGTTATTTGGTACAGCGGCCCGTCGCCCCCCTCGGGGGTTGTGAGGCGCCCACCCTTGGCGGTGATCGCTCCGCACTGCACGCAGTTGGTGTAGTTGACGATCACGTCCACCTCGCCCTGCTCGGGGGCGTCCTCGGGGATCTCATACACCCCCGCCGGGCACATCCAGCGCCATGTTTCGGCGACCTCTCGCGGGACGTGCTTCTGTACGCGGATGTGGTTGGGGGCGTCGTCGCGGGTGGCGTTGCCCGTGATGAACACGGAGGAGAGCTTGTCGAAGGTGTATTTGCCGTCGGGCTTGACGTAGACGTCCTTGGTCTTGCCGACGAACATGCCGATCGAGTCGTTGCGGTGCCAGGCCGCGCGACCGGGGAGCTTGCCCTTGGTGATCTGCTGGATGCCGGACAGCGGCCCGCCGATCGGCAGGCCCTTCTGCAGGGGCTGGCGTGCGTTGCGCACCTCCCACAGCTCCTTGCCGACGGAGGATTGCTCGATCGCGTCCTCGTAGGAGGACAGGTCGGTGGCGCCGCGCTTGAGCGCCGAGTAGATCGTCTCGGCCGCGAGCATGCCCGACTTGATGCAGTGGTGCACGCCCTTGAGCGCCATCGTGTCGACCATCCCGCCGCTGTCGCCGACGAGCAGCGCACCGGGCATCGACAGCTTCGGCATCGACCAGTAGCCGCCCCCGGGCAGCGCCTTCGCGCCCCAGGCGACGCGCTCGCCGCCCGCGAGGATCTTGCGCACGAGCGCATGGGTCTTGAACGTCTGCAGCAGATCGTGCGCGGAGGTCGTCGCGTCGGCGTAGTCGAGCTCGACGACGAAGCCGATCGAGACCATGTCCTCGCCGGTCTTCTCGTTCTTCATCGGATAGATCCAGGTGCCGCCGATCTGGCCGTACTTGGAGGAGATCTTCAGCGGCCACGGCCCCATCGTGTGGATCAGGCGGTCGAGCGGCTTGGGGACCTTCCAGACCTCCTTCACGCCCAGCTCCCACACCTGCGGCTCGCGGCCTTTGGCGAGGTCGAACTCGCGGATCGCCGCGCCCGTCAGATGGCCCCAGCAGCCCTCGGCGAGCACGGTCGCCTGCGCCTTGATGTCGGTGCCGGGCTCGAAGTTGCCCAGCGGCTCGCCATCCTTGCCGCGACCCTTGTCACCCGAGCGCACGCCGACCACGCGGCCCTCCTCTACCACCAGCTGCGTGGCCGCGGTCTCGGTGAGGATGTAGGCGCCGGCGTCCTCGGCCTGCTGCTGCTGGTAGCGCGCCAGCGCCGAGACCGAGATCACCTCGTTGCCATGATTCTTGAACGGCGGCGGCGTCGGGATGCGCAGCGACATCTTCGAGGTTGGCGTGAGGTAGACGGCCTCCTTGGTGACCTCGCCGAACGCGAACCCCTCCTCGCGCCACTGCTCGCGTGTGAGGTCGGGAAACAGCTCTTCCAGGGCCTGTGGGCGCATGACCGCGCCGGAGAGGTTGTGCCCGCCGCAGGTCTTGGCCTTCTCGACGACCGCCACCGGCACTTCGCCGAGGCGATCCATGAGATCGCCCCCGCCCGCCGCATCCTCGCCGAGCAGCCGTAGCAGGCGGTTGGCGCAGGCCAGGCCCGCGGTGCCGCCGCCGACGATCGCCACGCCGACCTCGATCAGCTCGTCCTCGGCGTCGAGGCCGTGCTTTACGAACTCCTTCTGCGGGTCCACCGGCGGCGGGTACGCCGCCGGTATCACCCGTCCGTTGCTCGAGCCGTTACTGCTGGACATCGCTGATCACCGCTCCTTTTCGCTCGAGCATCCGCTCACCCCGTCCTGCTCTAGCTGGCCTTCTTCGCCTTGACCGCCTCCGTGAGCTTCGGCAGGATCTTGTTCAGATCACCGACGATCCCGAGGTCTGAGAATTCGAAGATCGGCGCGTTCGAGTCCTTGTTGATCGCGACGATGTTCTCGGAGGCCTGCATTCCGACCTTGTGCTGGATCGCCCCGGAGATGCCCGCTGCCAAATACAGTTTCGGCGCGACCGTCTTGCCGGTCTGACCGATCTGCGCCGCATAGGGGTACCAGCCGGCGTCGACCACCGCGCGGGTGGCGGCGACGGCGCTGTTGCCGCCGAACGCCGCGGCGAGCTCCTCGGCGAGCTGGAAGCCCTCGGCCTTGCCGAGACCGCGACCGCCCGCGACGAGAATGTCGGCGCCCTCGATGTCGACGTCGGCGCCGCGCTGTTCGCCGCGCGTGAGCATCGTCGCCTGCTGGGCCTGGGGGCTCAGCTCGAAGCTCAGAGGCTCCACGGCCGCGGCACCGGCGCCGGTCTGTTTGATCTCGAACGCGTTCAGGCGGCCGATGATGATGCCGACCTCGGAGCGGTATTTGATCTCGGAGATCGCTGAGTCACCCAGGATCGGGCGCTCGGCGACGAGCTCCCCGTCCTCGGCACGGACGGCGGTGACCTCCATCGCGACGCCCGCGCCCAGACGCGCGGCCAAGCCGGCGCCGATCTCGAAGCCGAGCAGGCCGCCGCCGAACAGCGCATAGGAGTAGTCGCCGCCGGAGATCGCCGCGGCCATCGCGTCGACGAGCGGTTGCGCGAGGCCCTCGGGACCCTCGGCCACGAGCACCTTCTTGGCGCCGTAGTTGCCCAGCGAGGCGGCCAGCTCCTGCGGGACGTTCTCGCCGAGCAGGATCGCGTGCGCCTCGCCGCCCAGTTCGGAGGCGAGCTTGGCGCCCTCGGAGACGGCCCCGAGGGAGTTCTTGTTGATCGCGCCGTCGTAGTGCAGCGCGTAGACCAGGATGTTTGCCATGTCAGATCAGCTTCCTCTCGTCGAGCCAGGCGACGATTTTCTCGACCGTTTCGCCGGTGTCCTCGTCCTCGATGATCTCCCCCGCGGACTTCGCGGGCGGCGCCTTCGCGGAGACCCACTGGGCGGCGGAGTTATCGCCCCCGACCTTGCCGGTGTCGATGCCGACGTCGCCGGCGGTGACGGCATCCAGGGGCTTCTTCTTGGCGCCCATGATCGCCTTCAGCGAGGGGTAGCGCGGCTCGTTGATCGCGTCGCCGACGGAGATCACCGCGGGCAGCTTGATTTGCACGGTGTCGTACCCGTACTCGGCCTGGCGCTCGCAGCGCAGGCCGTCGGACTCAGCGATGTCCATCTTGATGACCTGCGTCAGCGAGGGCATGCCCAGGTGCTCGGCGACGACGGCGCCGATCGTGTAGCACTCGCCGTCGTCGGACTGCTGGCCGAGCAGGACCAGGTCGGGGCTCTCGCGCTGCAACGTCTGCGCGAGCGCATAGCCAGTGGCGGCAACGTCCGAGCCGGCGACGGCCGGGTCGGAGAGGTGCACCGAGCGGTCGGCGCCGAGCGAGACGGCCTTGTGCAGCGCGCGCACGGCGCTGTCGGGGCCCATCGTCACGGCGACGACCTCCTCGACCGGCACTGCGCCGCCCTCCTTGATCTGCATCGCCGCCTCGATGGCGTGCGTGTCATACGGGTTGAGGTTCTTCTCCCCGCTGCGGTCCATACGCCCCGTCGAGGGATCGATGCGCTTCTCGACGGCGGCGTCCGGGACCTCCTTCACCAGGACGCATATCTTCATCTCTTCGGCTGCTCCTTTTGGGGTCTGTTGCTAGAAATCCTACCCGATCCGGCGGTTGACTGACGAGTCAATCAATCTGGCTTAAGCTGATTTGGTGGGCCAGGCCGCAAGCGGCCTGGCCGGACGTGTCGCATGCGACACGTCCTTCGAGGGGCGCATGCGCCCCTCGACCGACCGGCGCATGCGCCGGTCGGCGGATCGGTACATGTACCGATCCGAACTGCCAAGACGACTACTGATCTGTGACCGCACCGCGGATAAAGTCGACGATCGACTGGGTCGAGGCGCCGGGCGTGAACACCTCGGCGACGCCCAGGCGCTTGAGCTCGGGGATGTCTTCGGCGGGGATCGTCCCGCCGACGGTGATCACGACGTCCTCGATCTCTTGCTCGCGCAGCAGCTCGACGATGCGCGGCACGAGCGTCATGTGCGCGCCCGAGAGGATCGACAGTCCCACCGCGTCGGCGTCCTCCTGGATGACGGTCTCGACGATCTGCTCGGGCGTCTGGTGCAGGCCCGTGTAGATCACCTCCATGCCCGCGTCGCGCAGCGCGCGGGCGATGATCTTCGCGCCGCGATCGTGCCCGTCCAGGCCCGGCTTGGCGACGACGACACGGATCTTGCCGTGGCGAGTCTCTGACGAGGAGGGAGATGTGGCGGCGGCGCTCATGACTCCGGCAGACTATTCGCGCGCCTGCACGCGCGTCCCCACGTGCCCTCTTGCGAGACCGCCGAGTCCCCCCAGCGCGGCGGCGGCGGCGAGGCCCGCGAGGATCTTCAGGCGGCGTCCGAGACGGTCCAGGTGCAGGATCTCCCAGCCCTCGTTCAGGGCGATGCGGCGCAGGTCGGCGTCGGGGTTGACGACGACCGCGTGCCCGACCGCGCGCAGCATCGGCAGGTCCGACTCGGAGTCCGAGTAGGCGTAGGAGGAGCCGAGATCGATCCCCTCGCTCTGCGCGAGCTCGCGCATCGAGAGCACCTTGCCCTCGCGGTAGTTGAACGGCCCGGCGGCGCGCCCGGTGTAGCGGCCGTCGACGATCTCCGAGCGCGAGCCCAGGCCGCCGTCGAAGGCGAGCACGTGAGCGAGCAGGTCGGCCATCTCCTGCGAGGTGGCGGTCACGATGTACACCAGCCTGCCCGCGTCCTGATGGGCATAGGCCCGCTCGAGCATCTGCGGATACAGCCGCGGCAGCACGCCCGCGAGCACGCGTGGGGAGAGCCGCTGCAGATCGCGCACCGGCACATCGGCGATCATTTCGCCCACCCGCCGGCGCACGTCGTCGGCGCGGTCGTCGGTCGAGCCGCGCAAGCGAAAGCGCAGATTCTCGTACGCGTCACGGGCGAGACGGCGGCGGGAGATCATCCCCGATTCGTACGCCGCCCGCGCGAAGAAGATCCCCGACGAGCCCGCCATCAGGGTCTTGTCGAGGTCGAAGAACGCCGCCTCGCGCAGCGCCGTCGCGCGGGAGGCCACAGCCATGTCAGACCTTCAGAATGACCGCGTCGCCCTGTCCGCCGCCGGAGCAGATCGCCGCGCAGCCATAGCCGCCGCCGCGGCGGCGCAGCTCATAGACGATCGAGCCGAGGATGCGCGCGCCGGAGGCGCCGATCGGGTGTCCGAGCGCGACCGCGCCGCCGTTGACGTTGACGCGGTCCTCGTCGATGCCGAGCATCCGGATCGAGTTGAGCGTGACCGACGCGAACGCCTCGTTGATCTCCCACACGTCGATGTCGCCGGGCTGCAGGCCGGCTTTGTCCAGCGCCTTCAGCGCGGCCGACGCGGGCGTTCTGGCGAGGTAGGCGAAGTCGTCGGCCGACTGGGCGTGGGCGACGATCTCAGCCAGCGCCTCCTTGCCGTTGGCGGTGGCCCACTCCTCGGAGGAGAGCACCAGTGCGCCGCCCGCGTCGTTGACGCCGGGCGAGTTCCCGGCCGTGTGCGAGCCCTCCTTGCCGACGAGCCCGGGGAGCTTCGCGAGCACCTCAAGCGTTGTGTCGCGGCGGGGAGCCTCGTCGACCTCGACGACCGTCTCGCCCTTGCGGCCCGGGACGGTGACGGGCACGATCTCCTCCGGCAGGCGCCCCTCGTCGGTCGCGGCCAGCGCCCGCTCGTGCGAGCGCAGCGCCCAACGGTCGAGGTCGGCGCGGGTTATCTCGAGCTCGTCTCCCACCGCAGTCGCCTCGACGAACATCTGCTTGCCGCTGAACGGGTTCGTGAGACCGTCGTGAACCATCGCGTCGAGCGCCTTCACATCGCCCATCCGGAACCCGAAGCGCGCCCCCGGCAGCAGATAGGGCGCCTGGGACATCGACTCCATGCCACCGCCGACGCCGACCTGGACGTCGCCTGAGCGGATCGCCTGGTCGAGGATCACCGCCGCGCGCATGCCCGAGGCGCAGACCTTGTTGATCGTCTCCGACGAGACCTCCTTGGGGATGCCGGCCTTGATCTGCGCCTGACGCGAGGGGATCTGACCCTGGCCGGCCTGCAGCACCTGACCCATCACCACATGGTCGACCTGCTCGGGCTCGACCCGCGCGCGCGTCAGCGCGGCCTCGATCGCGGCGGCGCCCAGCGTGGTCGCGTCCAGCGTGGACAGGCCGCCGCCCATCTTGCCGATGGGGGTGCGCGCGGCGCCGAGGATCACGGTCTTGGGCATGGGTTGCTGGTTCTCCTGTGGCTCGGGGGAAACGACGAGAGATCGAGAATGCTAGCGGGGCGCAGACGACGCCTAGCGCCGCGATCGCGATTGCCCGACCTGGCGCTTGCGCACCGTGTGCCCGCGAGCGATATGTAACACGCGAGCCGAGATGGCCCGCGGACGTATATCCTGCCCGGGATCGTGCAGGTATCGAGCACTACACAACCGGGGGGCAGCACCGACGCCGACACGATCGCGGTGGGAGTGTTCGAGGGCGAGGACCCCCCCGCGGATACCCCCTCCGAGCTGGCCGAGCTGGTGCGCTCCGGCGAGGCGCGACGCTCGCTGAAGGCCCTCGGCCTGACGCACGCCCGGGACAGACGCTGGCTGGTCGTGGGGCTCGGCAAGCGCGAGGAGCTCACCCCCGAGCGCGCTCGGGTGGTGGCGGCGGCGACGCACGCCCGAGCACTCGAGATCGGCACGCGTGCCCTGTGCATGCAGGCGCCGGCCGAGACGAGCGTCGAGATCGCGGGCGCGCTCACCGAGGGCGCGATCCTGACCGACTATCGCTTCGACCTGCACAAGTCCGTCGCGCCAGATACCGAGGCCGGTGGCGAACCGGCGGCCCCCAAGCAACTCGAGCGCCTGATCGTGTCCGCTCCCGGCGCGACCGGACCCGGCGTGGAGGGCGAGACGAATATCGGCGTCGACACCGTCGAGCTGGAGACGTTCGTGAGCGACGCGGCGCTCGTGGCCGCGGCCGCAAACGCCGCCCGCGATCTGCAGAACCGGCCCGCCAACGATCTGACGCCGACCGCGCTGGCCGAGTACGCGCTCGGGCTGGCGGGCGAGATCGAGGCGCTGTCCGTCGAGGTCGAGGGACGCGCCGGACTGGCCGCACGCGGGATGGGCGCGTTCGCCGCAGTCGCCCAGGGCTCAGAGCAGGAGCCGGCGCTGATCGTCCTGCGCTACGAGCCACCGAACGGCGCGGATGAGATCCCGCCCACCCGACCGACGCTCGGGTTCGTCGGCAAGGCCGTGACGTTCGACAGCGGCGGCATCTCGCTGAAGCCCGGCGCGAAAATGGCCGAGATGAAGTTCGACATGTCCGGCGGCGCCGCCGTGATCGAGGCCGTCGCGGCGATCGCCCGCCTCGCCCTGCCGGTGAAGCTCGTGGCCGTCGTCGGAGCGACCGAGAACCTCCCCAGCGACCGCTCGGTCAAGCCCGGCGACATCGTGACCGCCGCCAACGGCAAAACGATCGAGGTCAACAACACCGACGCCGAGGGACGGCTCGTGCTGGCCGACTGCCTCTGCCACGCCGTCAGCCTCGGCGCGGAGCGGATCGTCGACCTCGCCACGCTCACCGGCGCGGTGATCATCGCGCTCGGCTCCACCTACTCGGGCGTGATGGCCAACGACGACGAGCTCGCGCAGCGCATAACGGCCGCCGGTGAGAAGAGCGGTGAGATCGCCTGGCGCCTGCCACTGCACGAGGAGTACGACGAGCTGATCAAGGGCACCTACGGCGATCTCGACAACGCCCCCGAAGGCCGCAAGGCCGGCACGATCGTCGGCGCGGCCTTCCTGTCGAACTTCGTAGGAGAGACGCCCTGGGCGCACCTGGACATCGCCGGCTCGGCCTGGGACCTAGGCCGCGCCTACGTCGGCAAAGGCGCCTCGGGCTACGGCGTGCGGCTGCTGGTCGAGCTGGCGCGCTCCTACTGCACCTGATCTGGTCCACCAGCTAGGCTCGCCCGGCGATGGACTTCGACCTCTCCCCCGACCACGAGCTGATCCGCCGCACCGTGCGCGAGTTCGCGCAGGGCGAGGTCGCCCCTGTCGCCGAGGAGCTGGACCGCACCAAGTCCTTCCCGTATGAGATCGTCGCGCAGCTCGGGAAGCTGAACCTGATGGGGATCCCCTTCCCCGAGGAGTACGGAGGGGGCGGCGGCGACACGCTCGCCTATGCGCTCGCCGTCGAGGAGCTGACGCGCGTGGACTCCTCGGTGGCGATCACGCTGTGCGCGCACACATCGCTCGGGACCCAGCCGATCTACCTGTTCGGCAGCGAGGAGCAAAAGCGGGAGTGGCTGCCGCGGCTGTGCTCGGGCGAGCGCCTGGGCGCCTTCGGGCTGACCGAGCCCGAGGCCGGCTCGGACGCCGGCAACGTCAAGACGCGCGCGCGGCTGGATGGCGGGGAATGGACGATCGACGGGGCCAAGCAGTTCATCACCAACGCCGGCACCGACATCTCCGGGATGGTCTGCATCACCGCGCGCACCGGCGAGGAGGAGATCTCGAACATCATCGTCGCCAACGGCACCCCCGGCTATGAGCAGGGCGAGCCCTACCGCAAGATGGGCTGGAACGCCTCCGACACCCGGCCGCTCAGCTTCAGCGACTGTCGCGTCCCCGAGGAGAACCTGCTCGGCCCGCGCGGCGCCGGCTTCAAGCAGTTCCTGCACATCCTCGACATCGGCCGCATCGGCGTCGCCGCGATGGGCGTCGGGCTCGCGCAGGGCGCGCTCGACGAGGCGCTGAAGTACGCCAAAGAGCGCAAGGCCTTCGGCAAGTCGATCTCCAAGTTCCAGGCGATCCAGTCAAAGCTCGCCGACATGGCCACCGAGATCGAGGCCGCGCGACTGCTCGTCTACAAGGCCGCGCGCGAGAAGGACCACGGGCGCAACTTCACCCTCACGGCCGCCCAGGCCAAGCTCAAGACCGGGCGCCTGGCGGTGCGCTGCGCCGAGGAGGCCGTGCAGATTCACGGAGGGTACGGCTTCATCGAGGAGTACCCGGTCTGCCGCTTCTACCGCGACGCCAAGATCCTCACGATCGGCGAGGGCACCGACGAGGTCCAGCAGATGGTGATCGCCCGCGCGCTCGGGGCCTAGCGGGGTTCGAGCACCACGAGCGGGATCTCGCGCTCGGTGCGCCGCTGATAGTCGGCGTAGCCGCCGTACACGCCCAGCATCAGCTGCCACAGCCGCGCGCGCTCCTCGGAGCTCGCCACACGCGCGTGCACGTCCCGGCGCTCAGAGCCCACCTGCACGGTCGTGTCGGGGTTGGCAACGAGGTTGTGGTACCACGCCGGATTCTTCGGGTAGCCGCCCTTCGAGGCCACGAGGACCAGGTCCCGCCCGTCCTCGCCGTAGACCAGCGGACTCGTGCGATGCGTTCCGCTCTTCGCGCCCACGTGGTCGAGCAGCAGCACCGGCGGAAAGCCCGGCGTGCGATGGCCGATCCGCCCGCCGGTGGCGCGATAGACCGCCGTATGGCCTGTCATCACGCGGCCCAGCAGACCCCAGTTGCCCTCCACCCAGTCCAGGAACGCCATCGCCGCTGACCCTACACCCCGTCGCGCTCGAGCAGGGCGCTCGCCGCGCTCGCGGGATCCAGGCGCCTGGCGACGACCTCGTCGAGCAGACGCTGAAACTCCGCGTCCTCCCCCAGCTCCTGCTCCAGGCGCCTGCGCATCCGGGCGGTCGCGATCGCAAGCACCTCTCCGCGCAGGTTGCGCCGGCGGCGCTCCTCGAGCTGGCCCGCCGCGAGGATGTGCGCGCGGTGCTCGTCCAGGCGCTCCACCAGCTCCTCCACGCCCACGCCGTGGGCGGCCTCGGCCTTGACGATCGGCACGCGCCAGTCGCCGCGCACCTCCTCGGGCGAGCGATCGAGGTTCGCGAGCGAGAGCACCCCGCGGATCTCGCGCACCATCGTGTCCGTCAGCGGATGGTCGGCCTTGTTGATCACGATGATGTCCGGGATCTCCATCACTCCCGCCTTGAGCGCCTGAATCGAGTCGCCCGAGCCGGGCATCAGCACGAGCACGATCGTGTCCGCGTGATCGATGATGTCGATCTCCGCCTGCCCCACGCCCACCGTCTCCACGAACACGTCCTCGCGCCCGGCCGCATCGAGCAGCAGCGCGGCCTGCAGCGCCGCCTCCGAGAGCCCACCCAGCGCACCGCGGTTGGCCATCGAGCGGATGAACACGCCCGGGTCCAAAAAGTGCTCGCCGAGGCGAATCCGATCCCCCAGCAGGGCGCCCTGCGTGAACGGCGAGGACGGATCGATCGAGAGCACCCCCACCGTGCGTCCGGTCTCGCGCCGCGCCTTCGTCAACGCGCCGATCAAAGTCGACTTCCCGACCCCCGGCGGCCCCGTGAAGCCGACCACAGCGGCCGCGCCCGTATGCGGATAGACCTCGCGCACGAGCTCCCAGCCCTCCGGACGATCGTCCTCGACCAGCGAGATCGCGCGCGCCAGCGCGCGGCGGTCGCCCGCGAGCAGGCGTTCGGCGAGGTCGGTCTCTCTCATCGCGCGCGCAATCATCGCAGGGCGGCGCTCGACCGGACCCTCGCGCCGCCGCGCGCGCGGCGCTCGCGCGCGAACCAGGATCGTCGGCCCGCCGGACCCTCGGGTGCAACCCTTACGATCCCGCGCGATGGATCCGCCCCTCACCGAGCCCGCCGTGCAGGCCCCCGCGCAGCAGATCGCCAACGCCCTGCGCCGCGCGCCCGAGCCCCTGCACGGCGGACCTTTGACGCTGCTGCGGTTCATGCGCGCCAACAACATGCTGGGTCGCCACTACGCGCGCCTGCTCGCACGCTACGCGCTGCTCAAGCTGCGCCATGGCCGGCGCCTGCAGACCGACGGGATCTGCTTCGTCTGTCCAGGCGTGCGCCTGGAGATCGGGCGGCACGCGACGCTGCGCATCGGACGCTGGGCCTGGATCGGCGACGGCACCAAGATCCGTGTCCACGAGGGCGAAGTCGCGATCGGCGCGAAGACCGTCATGGGCCAGGAGTGCACCATCTCCGCCTACCAGCACGTCGAGATCGGGCGCGAGTGCATCGTCGCCGACCGCGTCATGCTGATCGACTTCGACCATGGCGTCGTCGAGGTCGAGCGCCCGATCCGCCTGCAGGGCATCTACAAGCGCGACGTCCACGTCGGCCACAACGTCTGGATCGGCTACGGCGCCTGCATCCTGCGCGGCGTGACCGTCGGCGATAACTCGATCATCGGCACCAGCACTGTGGTGACGAAGGACGTGCCCGAGAACGCCGTCGTCGGCGGTTCCCCCGCGCGGGTCATTCGCATGCGCGAGGCGCCCGAGCGGATGCGCTGGGGGTAGGCCCCGCCCCCATAGGGGTCGGTCGCTCAGGGTGCAAGCAGGGCCGGCATGTCGACCCCAACCGCCAGCTCGCGCAGCCCCTCGATGCTCGCGTCGGGCCCCTCACGCAGCGCCTCTTCGAGCGCGGCGCGATGCCCCTCGAAGCGCTCGCGCGCATAGGGCACGGCGAGTCCGCGCGAGATCATGAAGGCCCAATCTGAGGCCTGGAGCGCCAGGAGCTCGCGTACGGCGGCGGAACCGGCGCGCCCGTCGGTGGCCGCGGCGAGAGTCCTGAGCTCGCCCGCGCGCGCGGCGAAGGCCATGTCGGCGACGGCGGGACCCGACCATGTGGAGAGGTCGCCGTCTGCCCCCCAGCTGCTCGCCTCCCACGCGACGTCGTCGACGGGCGCGGGCTCGAAGCGCTCGAGCGCGTCGTCGTCCAGGCGCGTCAGCTCCAGCCCCTGAGAGTCGCATTGCTCGATCACGGCCTCCAACCAGTGCAGGCCCTCGTACCACCAGTGCCCCAGCAGCTCGGTGTCCAGCGCGCACACGGCGAGGCCGCCCCCGGGCATGCCCTCCCCGTCGCGGCGCAGGCGCTCGCGGGTGCGCGCTACGAAATCGGCAGCGTGCTCACGCGCACGGGCCAACGCCAGGTCGTGGTCGTAGGCGCCGCCGTCGTTGCGCCAGGGGTTGTGGTGGTGGATGGTGTGGCGGTGGTAGTCGCGGTAGGCGCCGTCAGCGGGGTAGCCGGCGTCGCTCCATACGAGCGCGATCGTCGCGCGATCGATCGGCAGCAGCTCGATGCCGGAGTCCGGCACGAGCGGTTGCAGGTGCGAGCGGGCTCCGAGCCCGTGACGGCCGGTCAGCTCCACGCATGTGCGCTGCACCCCGGCGGCGGCCAGGATCGGCTCCAGATGGTGCGCGTGGGCGCACTCGGGCAGCCAGAACCCCCCCTGCCAATCGGCGTCGATGCGCTCGATGTGCGAGGCGATCCCGCTCTGCACCTGCAGGCGCGCGCCGGCGTCGGTCGCGAGCAGCGGCAGCACCGCGTGAGTGGCGCAGGACGTCCAACGGGCGTGCGGCGCGAATGCCCGCAGCAGGTCGCCGCCCCGCTCGGCCATCGCCCGCGCGGCGTACTCGTAGTCCGCGCTCCAGGCCCGCTCCAGCTCGGCGGCGAGATCGTCGTGGCCGCCGGCGCGCAGCCCGGCGGCGTCCTCGGCGTGGGTGAACCGGCGGGTGTCGTCGATGAACGCGTGAAAGCGCTCGGCGAGACCCGGAGCGCCCAGCTGATCGCAGAGGACCGGCGTGATCGACAGCGTCACCGGGGGCTCGCGCGAATCGAGCAGGTCGAGCAGCGGCAGGTAGCAGCCGGCGATCGCCTCCCACAGCCACTCCTCTCCGAAGGGCCAGGTGCCGAATCCCTCGACGTAGGGCATGTGCGTGTGCAGCACGATCGCGAGCGCCCCGCGCTCGCGCCGGCGGGCACCGCGCCCGGATGGCGTGGTCGGGGAGCCGGTGCTCGCCGATCGGCGACTCACGGGGTGCAGACGGCGACGAAGTCCAGCGCCCGATCCAGGTCGGCCTCGCCTGCGGGACGCAGCGCGAAGTCCGACGCGGAGATCGCCGGGGTGAAGCGGTCGTAGAACGGCTTGGTCAGCCGCAGGCGCGGATGCACAGAGTCCCAGCCGGCGCGCAGCGCGAGCTCGTGGACACGAAGTTTGCGCGCGTGAAACAGACCACACATCCGCACCGAGGAGAACGTGCCGCGACACAGCTCCTCGAACTCGCCGGCGCGGTACTCATGAACGTGCCAGGGATTGTCAGAGCGCGGCGCGCCGGCAGGGGCGAGCGTGAGGACGTTCGGCGTGGAGACGAACACGGCCGCGGCGTCGCCGGCGTCGCCGATGAGCGAGCGGAAGTGCTCGAGCACGGCGACCGGGTCCTGGAGGTGCTCGATCGTCTGCAGGAACACGACCGCGTCGGCCGGAGCGGCGTAGGTCTCGACGAGGTCGCGCTCGAAGCGGAGGTTGGGGCGGCGGTAGCGCAGCCGTGCGTGCTCGTGCGCCTCGGGGTTGGCGTCGACGCCGACGACCTCCGCGGCGGCGCGTGCGAGCACGTCCGAGCCGTAGCCCTCGCCGCAGGCCATGTCGATCACACGCAACCCGCCCACACGCGCCGCTATCCACTCATACACCGCAAGATGCCGGCGAAACCAGTAGTTCTCGGCGGGCACGTCCGGAAGCGTGCGCTCGCCCGTGAGCTCCAGCGCGGGGACGCCGTCCGGCTGGTCGCGCTGGGCGTAGGCAGGCACGGTCACGGCGCGCGAGTATATGGTGCCGACCCGTGCCACCCATGCTGACAGCCGAGGAGATTCGCGACGTCAACACGCGCTACCACGACGTGGCGGCCGACCATTACGACGCCAAGTGGGGGATCGACTTCGGCGACCTGGGGGCCGAACAGGTGCTGGGGAAGTTGCGCAAGGCGCTCGGGAGCGATACGCCGGCCCACTTCCCGCGAGCGCTCGAGATCGGCGCGGGCACGGGGTATTTCACGCTGAACATGCTGCGCGCGGGACTGATCGGGGAGGCGACGTGCAGCGACATCTCGCCGGGGATGCTGAGCGCGCTGAAAGCGAACGCCAGAGGGCTGGGCCTGAAGGTGAAGACCAAGCCCGCGGACGCCGAGCGGCTGCCGTTCGAGGACGCGAGCTTCGATCTGGTGTTCGGTCACGCGGTGCTGCACCACATCCCCGACCTGGAGCGAGCGTTCGCGGAGTTCGCGCGGGTGCTGGCGCCGGGCGGCACGGTGATGTTCGCCGGGGAGCCCTCGCGCTACGGCGATCGCCTGGCGGGCGTGCCCAAGCGCGCGGCCGGCACGCTGGCGCCCGTGTGGCGCCGGGCGATCGGCGCCCGTCCCGCGCCGCCCGCGGAGGGCGGGGCGCCGGAGGCGGCGCTGGAGGGCTCTGTGGACGTGCACGCGTTCGCCCCCGCGGAGCTCACACGCGCCGCGAAGAGCGCGGAGATGATCGACGTGCGGGTACGCGGCGAGGAGCTGCTGGCCAACTGGTTTGGCTGGACCAACCGCACGCTGGAGGCGAGCGCCGACCCGCGCGACGTGCCGTGGGGCTGGCGCCAGTACGCCTACCGCGGATATCTGCTCCTGCAGGGTGTCGACCGCAGCCTGCTCGAGCCGCGGCTGCCGCCGGCGGTGTTCTACAACCTGATGCTGACCGCGCGCGCACCATCGCGGTGAGAACGCCCACGGCGCCGCGACGCCGATGTTCGGCGGGGCGGCGGACGGCGACGATGACCGCCGCCGCCGGAGGGTAAGAGGAGCCTAGCGGGAGCACGCGCGAGCGCCTGGCGCTCCGCTCAGCCCACCGACCAGGATATTTTCGATCAATTGGAAATCGGTCGGCAGATGGCAATAGACTGCCGCGCATGTTCGATCGGACCGAGGGGTTTCCCCTGTTCCCACTGGGAATCGTGGCGCTGCCCACCGAGAGCGTGCCGTTGCACGTCTTCGAGGATCGCTACAAGCGGATGATCGAGGAGTGCCTGCGAGAGGATCGCGAGTTCGGCATCGTGTGGCTGTCCGAGGACGAGCTCAAGACGGTCGGCTGCGCGTGCGCGATCGAGCGGGTGCTGGAGCGCGACGAGGAGGGCAACATGGACATCCTCGCGCGCGGAACCAGTCCGTTCAGGCTCCTCGAGCGCCAGGACGACTATCCATATCCCGCGGGCATCGTCGAGCCGCTGAGCGACCCCGAGGAGGAGTCCGATCCAGACGCCGCGCAGACCGCGCGCGAGCTGTACGCCGAGCTGGTCGAGCAGGCGACCGACAAGCGCTTGAGCGAGGAGGAGCTGACGGGCCTGGACGCCTACGCGATGGCGGGCACGGTCGAGTTCGGACCCGAGGGCAAGCAGGACCTGCTCGAGCTGCGCTCGGAGAACGCGCGCATGCGGCTGCTCGCGGGACTGTTTCGCGCGGCGATCAAGCGACTCGAGCTGGTCGACCGTGCGCAGGCACGGGCACGCTCGAACGGCAAGGTGCGGTTCAGCTAGCGCCCACTGGGCAGGTGACAGTTCTGCTGAGCCACCTGCAGCACGAACAGCGCGAGATTGCGCAGCACCTTGGGTTGAGCGGAAGAGTTGTCGGCAAACGACACGCTGCCGGCTTCGTCGTGCACGCGGTAGGAGAACACCGATCCGGGGCGCGGAGCGAGGGAGAGGTGTTCGGCTGAGGGAGTGGCGAGTTCTTCCTGGAGCGCCCGCGCCTGGATCAGCTGGGGATCGCTCAACTTCGGTGCGCGGCCGCCGTCGCAGTGCAGGCCGCCCTGTTCGTCGACGAGCAGCGTCAGCTGCCCGCCGGGACCGGAGCGCTGAACGATGAACAGGTCGGGCGGCCGCACGCCTGCGCAGCCCGTTGCAAGAGCTGTAACGACCAGCGCGCCCAGGACAGCCGAGGATGCCCTCATGCGCTCACCGCGACGCCACCTCGCCGGGGATCGCCTGCGCCGGTGAGCACGCCGGCGGCGCTTTGCACCGCCTGGACGCCGCCGAAGAAGAGATTGAGCGCATGAAATCGCACGACCTCGCGCTCGGCTCCGAGCTCGCGGGCGCCGGCCATGTCGATGCCGGGCTCGTGGTAGACGATCCCATTCTCGAAGTGCGCGCGTGGTGCGCTCACGGCATCGCGGGCCCCGAGGCCGTGGTCGACCACGCCCACGATCGTCTGCAGGAGAGCGGAGCGAATGCGGTTGGAGCCGGCGCTGCCGAGCACCAACTCGACCTCACCGTCGCGCAGCACGATCGAGGGCGCCATCATGCTCGGCATCCGCAGGCCGGGCGGGTGGCGATGAAAGCCCAGCGGGTTCAGGTCCTCCTCGCCCATGACGTTGTTGACGTGGATGCCCGTGCCGGGCACGACTACGCCCGAGCCCTCACCGTTGGTGCAGGTGACGCTGCACGCGCGCCCGTGGGCGTCGAGCACGGAGATGTGCGTGGTCGAGCCCAGCCGCGTCGCGAGGAAGCGCTCCAGAAAGCCATCCCGGGCGAGCCCTTCGACGAACTCGGGGGTGCGCTCAGCCTGGGCGGATTCCATCGCCACGAGCACGTCCTGAAGGCGCGGCGGACGCGGTCCGCGGTCGAGCAGCGCGAGCGAGTAGGCCAGCAGTGTTCCCCCGGCGGAGGGCGGCGGGTTGGTGAGGACGATGCGATCGCGATAGGCGACGCGCACCGGCTCGCGCTCGATCGCGCGATAGCCGGCGAGCTCGGTCGCGCTCAACGAGCCCCCGCGCGCATGCAGCCAGTCGCATACCGCGCGGGCGATGTCGCCGCGGTAGAAGGGCTCGGCGCCGTCTGCGCCCAGCCGGTCGAGGGCGTCGCCGAGGTCGGGGTTGCGCAGCAGCTCGCCCTCACGCAGCACGTGACCGCCGGGCGCCCACAGCGCGGCGCACTCGGGCGTGGAGGTGAGCAGGTCGGCGAGGATCTTCGCGATGTACGCCTGACCGCCGTTGAGCCTCACCCCCGCGCGCGCGGTGCGCGCGGCGGGGGCGCTCAGCCGCTCGAGGTCCATGGTCCCCCAGCGCTCGACGGCCGCGCACACGCCGGCGGGCGTCCCGTACACCCCACAGGAGGCCGGCCCGATGTGAAACACCTGCGCGGCGTCCCCGAACGAGACGTCGACCGCGTCGAGCTCGGCCACGCCGCCGTCCTGCCGGCGGGCGGGCGCCTGGACGAAGAAGTCCAGCAGCACGGGCTCCTCACCGGCGCCCGCGACGAGCATGTGCCCGCCGGCCCCCAGCCCGGTGAGCAGCGGCTCGGCCGCGAAGGACATCAGCATCGCCGCCACGGCCGCATCGACGGCGTTGCCCCCGGCGCGCAGCACCTCCGCGCCGGCCTGCGCGGTCAGGGGGTGTCCCGCGGCGATGACGCCGTGTTCCCCATCGGCGGCGGTCATACTACTATGGTATTTGAGATGTTTGGGTGGAGGGAATGTGAAGGAGCAGGTGGTGCATATTAAAAAAAGAACCGCGTATATCGATGGTTATACGCGGTTTAAAAGTAAGATACTCACCCGCCCGCCTTTAGGTTTCGGCCGTATAATCTTAGTGTATACCCGGCTACTATGGTGCACGTTTGGTGAAATTAACAACACCAAACCCTGCCCCCTCTCTTCTCTCCTTCCCTCGCCTTCCCATCGCCCAGCCCGCTGACTGGCGCCTGTCTTTTTAGCGGGGCATGAACTCGGGGACTTCCAGCTCGTCCACAGCCAGTGTCGCGCGGCGCGGCGCATGAGCCGGGCGCGGAGGCCCGCTGCTGGTACGGCGCACGCGGGGCTCGCCGGCGGGCTCGCGCAGGCTGGGAGTGCCGAGATCGCGCGCGATCTGCCGGCGGGCGTCGCCGTAGCCGGTGGCGACGACCGTGACCCAGACCTGGTCGTCGAGCTTCTCGTCGACCATCGCGCCGAAGATGATGTTGGCGTCGGGGTGGGCGGCCTCGGAGACGGCCTTGGCGGCCTCGTTGACCTCCCACAGAGACAGGTCGCGCCCGCCGGTGATCGAGAGCAGGATCGAGTGGGCGCCGTCCATCGAGGTTTCCAAGAGCGGCGAGGCGACGGCCTGCATCGCTGCGTCCACGGCGCGGGACTCGCCGCCGACGCCCATGCCGATGCCGAGCAGGGCGTTGCCGGCGTCGGACATGATCGTGCGCACGTCGGCGAAGTCGAGGTTGATCAGGCCGGGGAGGGTGACGAGATCGGAGATCCCCTGGACGCCCTGGCGCAGCACGTCGTCGGCGACGCGGAACGCCTCGACCATCGCGGTCTGCTTGTCGAGCACCGTCAGCAGGCGATTGTTGGGGACGACGATCAGCGTGTCGACCTCCTCGGCGAGCGCGGCGATACCGGCCTCGGCCTGCTCGGAGCGGCGCGAGCCCTCGAAGCCGAACGGCTTGGTGACGATCGCGACCGTCAGCGCGCCGACTTCGCGCGCGATGCGCGCGACGATCGGGGCGGCGCCGGTGCCCGTGCCACCGCCGGCTCCCGCGGTGATGAAGATCATGTCCGAGCCCTTCAGGAGCGCCTTGACGCGGTCGTAGTCCTCCATCGCGGCCTGCCGCCCGACGGCGGCGTCCGAGCCCGAGCCGAGCCCGCGCGTGAGCTCCGCGCCGATGTGCAGGGTGATGTCGGCGGTGGATTGCTGCAGGGATTGCTGGTCGGTGTTGACGGCCAGGAACTCGACGCCCTCGACCTCGGCCTCGACCATGCGGTTGACGGCGTTCACGCCGGCGCCGCCGACACCGAGCACCCTGATGCGCGGCTGCCCGACGGGACCGTTGCCGTAGTCGGAGGAAGGCGAGTCCCGCTCGTATTCATCCATCACCGGGCGGGCGCCCCGCGCGGGCGCGGAGGCGAGAGCGGGAGTGTCCTCGCGATCCATGAGGCTTGCGGGGATCTCGGAGGAGAAGGCCTGCTTGAGACGGTCCTTGGGCGTCGGCACGCTGGCCTTCGAGGCGCCCTTGCGAGCGACGGGCTCGGCGGGGGCCGAGCGGCTGAGCGCCGGGTGGGGAACGTCGCGCTGCTCGCGCGCAGCTGGAGTCTGTGACTGCGGGGCTGCGACCTTGGCTGCATTGTCGTCGGCGCCGGGCTCGGCCGCCTCCTCGTCTTCGGTCTTGCGAAAGAGAGCCGCCAGCGGACCTTCGCGCATGGAGGCGCGTTTTGGGTTGCTCATCGGGGCGGCCGATCAGGACTTGCCATGTGCGAGGACCTCCTGCGCGAGTTGCCGGTAGGACTGCGCGGCCACGCCGTCTGGCTCGTACTTGAGCACCGACATCCCCTTGACGGGCGCCTCGGCGAAGCGCACGGTCTTGCGAATGCGCGAGGCGAAGACACGGTCGCCGAAGTTCTCCTCGAGAATCTCGATCGCCTCCTTGGCGTGGATCGTGCGCGAGTCGACGAGCGTGGGCAGGATGCCCTCGATGTCGACATCGGGGTTGAGATTCTCGCGGATCATGGCGAGCGTGTTCTGCAGCTGGATGAGGCCGCGCATCGACAGATACTCGCACTGCACGGGGACGATCACCTTGTCGGCGGCGGTGAGCGCGTTGATCGTCAGCAATCCGAGGCTCGGCGGAGTGTCGATGCAGATGAAGTCGTAGTCCTCCATGATCGGCTCGAAGGCCTTCTGCAGCGAGCGCTCGCGGCCGATCATGGTGGACATCGCGATCTCGGCGCCGGCGAGGTCGATGGAGGCGCAGGCGATGTCGATCTCGCGCTTGCGGATGACCTCGCGGATGGAGATGTGGTGCACGAGCACGTCGTACATCGACTGCTCGATCGTGTCGGGGTCGATGCCCTGGGACATCGTGAGGTTGCCCTGAGGGTCCATGTCGACGCACAGCACGCGATGACCCTCCTCCGCGAAGGCGGCGGCGAGGTTGAGCGTCGTTGTGGTCTTTGCGACGCCGCCCTTCTGGTTGGCGAACGCGATGACCTTGGCAGTGCCTTGCACGGGAGGCTCCTAGTTAGCTGGAAAGCCGCTGTCCGGTGGGTATTCGCATAAGCATGCGCGATTCCTGCATGCATACCGTCGGCTTGCGGCGATGGGTCAAACGACGCCAGTGCACGAAGAGGCGGTATGGGTGGGTAAGCCATGGCCAGCCGTTGCATCGGTTGCGGTCCAAGCCGCTTACCGCAGTGGTCGGCATAGCGGGAGCGGCATCGCGGGTCGATTCCTGCGCGAGGGCGTGAGGCCGAAGCGATATCGTGTCCACGATGGTCGCCAGCGTGGAGTTCACGATCGCCTACGAGGAGCCGGACGAGGACGGCTGGATCGTCGCGAGCGTCCTGGAGGTTCCGGGCGCGCTCAGTCAGGGCCGCACGCGCGAGCAGGCCAGAGAGAACGTGCTGGACGCGCTGAGCACCGTGCTGACGCCGGACGAGGAGCTTGCCGGGCGCGCGGCGCCCGAGGCGAACCTCGAGCACATGCGCTTCGTCGCGGCCGCGTGAGGCGTCGGGAGCTCGAGCGTCACCTGCTTGCGCACGGATGCCGGGAGGTCGGAGGATCGAAGCAGGCCAAGTGGCGCGGACCGCATGGTGAGGTATCGGCCGTGCCGCGTCACAAGGAGATCGGGCCGGGCCTCACACGAGCGATTTGCCGGCAGCTCGGGGTCACTCCACCACCTAACGTGCGCTGACCGAAAGCGATGGCTACGCGTGCAGCAAAACAGCTGAGGGAGCGACTGCAGGGCAAGCGCGTGGTGGTGTGCGTGGGCTCGGGGGGCGTGGGCAAGACGACGGTCTCGGCGGCGCTCGCACTGGGACTGGCGATGCGCGGCGCGAAGGTGGCGGTCGTGACGATCGATCCGGCCAAGCGTCTGGCGAGCGCACTGGGGTTGGACGGGCTCGCGGGCGAGCCCCACCGCATCGACCCGGAGCTGCTGAGCGCGCAGGGAGTGCGGGTCAAGGGAGAGCTGTGGGCGATGATGCTCGATGCCAAGCGTACGTTCGATGAGATCGTCACGCGGCTGGAGTCAGATCCCGAGCGGTTGAGGACGATCCTGGAGAACCCGGTCTACCGCGAGCTGTCCACGGCCGTGGCCGGGTCGCATGAGATGAGCGCGATCGCGAAGCTGTATGAGCTGCATTCCGAGCACGAGTTCGACACGATCGTGCTCGACACGCCGCCCTCGCGCAACGCGCTGGATTTCTTGAACGCGCCCACTCGGCTGCTGGGGTTCATGGAAGGGCGCGCGCTGCAGGTGTTTCTTGCGCCCAGCGGGCTGACCGCAAGGCTGTTCGGGCGCGGGACGGGGATCGTGTTCGGGATCTTCGCGCGCGTGACGGGCATCGACATGATGGGCGAGCTGTCGCGGTTCTTCAGCTCGCTGACGGGCGTGATGGATGGGTTCGGCGAGCAGACCCGGGGTGTGGCCGAGCTGCTGCGCTCGCCGGGGACGGCGTTTGCGATCGTGACCTCACCCGAGCCCGAGCCGGCGCTCGAGGCCTCCTATCTCGCCGCTCGCCTGGATGAGGCGGGAATGGCGCGGGAGGGACTGATCGTCAATCGTGTGCACAGCGAGGGGCTGCACGGCCATACGGTCGAGCGGGTCGCTCAGCTGCTGGAGGATGAGCTGGGTGAGCGTCTGGCGGAGCGCGTGGCGGCGAACCTGGCCGACTTCGACGTGCTCGCGCGCCGGGATGCCGCCACCGTCGGGGGGCTGGGCGATGAGCTGGGCGAGAGCGCACCGGTGGTGGTCCCTTATCTAGACGAGGACATCCAGGATCTCGCGGGCCTCGCCCGCATCGCCGGCCACCTCTTGGGCTGACTCCTCGTGCGTCGGCCCCGCCAGCAGCTCATCGGCCAACCGCGCCAGGTCGGGAGTGAGGTGGCCGCAGATCACGTCGCGCAGCAGCGCCCGCAGGTGGTCGGCGACGTCGCGGGCGATCGCCACGCCGGCGGTGCGCTCGGCGGCGGTCCCGGCGATCACGGCGCGCTCGAGCTTCTGCGCCTTGGTCATCCGCTCGGTCAGCTTGACCCGGTTCTCCGGCGTGGCGCACAGCGCGGCGATCCGGCCTGCCAGCAGGCCGCTCGAGGGGCCCTCCGGCTCGAGCAGCGCGCGCAGCGCGAGCAGATGGTCGCTCAGCGCCTCATACGGATGGGCGCGCTCGCAGCCGAGCTCGAAGCGGCGCAGCGCCCAGGCGAGCTCGTTGCCGTGGGGGGCGCGGCGAGAGACGAGCGAGCAGAAGGCGCGCAGCTCGTCCTCCTGCTCGGGCGAGATGACCAGCATCCCGTGGGGGCGAGGACCGGCGCCGAGCGCGACCGTGCTCCAGGCGTCTTCGCCGCCCGTGCGCGCCCACGCGAGCGCGCCGAGCGTGACGCGCCCGTCGCCGAACAGGCGCAGCGCGCACAGCAGATCCCGCAACACCTCGCGCCCGTCCGCGGCCCGCTCGCAGGTGAGCGCGACCAGCAGATGATCGGGTTCCTCCGCATCGCCGATCGCGTTGAGTGCCTGCGCGGGCGCCCAGCGCAGCGTCTCGGGCCGGGCGATCTGCAGGCCGGTCGTCAGGCGGATCTCGGGCGTGGCGATCGTGAGCCCGTGCAGCGTCGCCACCAGCGTGACCGTGTCGGGCGCCCTCGTCAGCTCGGCGCGCTCCAGCCGCGCCAGCGCGGCCGCGAGGCGCTCGGGGCGCAGCTCGAGCTCGGTCTGCTCGGCGAAGACGTCGTTCAACAGCGCGCTCAACGCGAGGCGCGCGCGTGTCAGTGCGCTCGCGGACACGCCTGCGCTCTTGCGCCCTTTCGGCGCCGGCCCCTCTCCTCTGCCGGCGAGGTAGCGATCGAGCCCGTCGAACGCGGCGAGGGCGGCGAGCGCCGTGTCGTGCTCGGGCAATCGCGCGAGCTGCAGCTCGCGCTGGGCGATAAAGCGGTCGGTCAGCGGTCGGCAGCTGTAGAAGGGGGTCTGCGCGCGCCCGCGCTGGGAGCCCAGCTCCAGTTCGACCTCCGCGCCGGCGAGGACGTCGGCGTGCAGTAGGTGGGCCGCCGCCTGCGCGTACTCGCCGAGGGCGGCCTCTAATTGGGGGGACAATCCGCTGGAGCGCATGGTCGGGACAGTTCGCCCTCGCCCCGAGCGCTCCTGCTCGGCGCACTCTGTGTTGCAGCGCTCGGTGCCCCCCGACGGCCATCGCGGACGGCGATCCGCACCGGCAGCGAGCGGTGAGCCGGGCGTCAGGCCACGGCCGCGGCGACGCCGGCGAGCAGCTCGGCCGCCTGGGCGGCGTCGCGTTCGGCGCACTCGGCGCCGAGCCAGCGTTCGCCGTAGGAGCGCATGTCGTCGATGATCGGCAGCAGTGCCCGTCCCTTCTCCGTCAGCGCGTACTCGACGCGCGGAGGCACCTCGCCGAAGGTGTCGCGCTCGACGATCCCCTCCTCCTCCAGCGCGCGCAACCGCAGCGAGAGCGTACGCGGGCTGATGCCCGCCAGCGAGCGCTCGAGCTCACAGAAGCGCGAGCGGCCCTCGGAGAGGTCGCGCACGAGCAGCAGCGTCCACTTGCCGCACACCACCTCGGCGGTGCGGCATACAGGGCATGTCTCGTCTACGGCCATGCCTTTACTTTACCAACTGAAGTTTTGTGGCCCCCTGCGCTATGCGACGGTGAGCTTGGGCGTGGCGTCGGGCTCGCGGCGTGCGTGCGCGTCCTGCACGTCCTCCATTGTCGTACCGCGTTTGCCGTCGGCCTGCATCAGCAGCTTGAAGTCGCTCGGGCTCGATGCGACCTTCATCGCGTCGTCGAAGCTGACCAGCCCTGCCTTGACGTGCCCGAACAGAGCTTGGTCGAAGGTCTGCATGCCGTAGTAGGCGCCCGTGGAGATGACCTCCGTGAGCTTGCCCGTCTGGGAGGGGTCGACGATCATGTCGCGCACTCTGCCGGTCATGCGCAAGATCTCGCACGCGGCGACGCGTCCGCCGTTCGCCCCGGGGACGAGTCGCTGGCTGATGACGCCCTTGATCGTGCCGGCGATCATGCTGCGCGCCTGGCCGTGCTGGTGGGGCGGGAAGAAGTCGAGCATGCGATTGATCGACTCGGCCGCGTCGACCGTGTGGATCGTCGACAGCACGAGATGTCCTGTCTCGGCCGCCGACAGCGCCGCCTGGACCGTCTCCTCGTCGCGCATCTCGCCGACCAGGATCACATCCGGGTCCTGGCGCAGGACGCGCCGCAGCGCGCGCTTGAACGAGGCCGTGTCCATGCCGACCTCGCGCTGATTGATCACCGAGCGCTTGTCTTCGTGCACGAACTCGATCGGGTCCTCGATCGTCACGATGTGCTTGCTCGTGGTCTCGTTCATGTGGTCGATCATCGCCGCCAGCGTCGTGCTCTTGCCGGAGCCTGTGGTCCCCGTGAGCAGCACGATCCCGCGCTCTTCCTCGGCTAGCTCCCTGACCACCGTCGGCAGCGCCAGCTCTTCGATCGTGTTGATCTTGTGCGGGATCGCCCTGATCGCCATCGAGATCAGGCCACGCTGCTGGAACGCGTTCAGGCGGTAGCGGGCGAGGTCGGGGATTTCGAAGGAGAAGTCGACCTCGTGCTCGTCGGCGAATTCCTTGAGCTTGGCCTCGTCGCTCAACAGCACCTCGAGCGCGTGCTCGGTGTCCGCGGCACTCAACACCGCCGCGTCCTGCTCGGTCGCAAGCTCGCCGTCGATCCTGAACAGCGGCCGGCTGTCGACCTTCAGGTGCAGATCCGATCCCTGTTTGGCGATCAGCTCGCGCAGGGCCGCTTCGACGTCGAACATATCCCTGAATCGGCATCCTCGCCGCGGGGCTTGAGCCCTGATGACCGAGCAGTCCGACGAACGGACCATCCGCCTCCTGACGAAGCGCCGTCAGGCCACGTCGCGCAGCTTTTGCGCCTCCGCGAGCGACTGCAGCTTCTTCAGCGACTGGTTCTCGATCTGGCGGATGCGCTCGCGGGTGACGTTGAACGTGCGGCCGACCTCGTCGAGCGTGCGTGGGTGCTCGCCGCCGAGTCCGTAGCGCAGCTCGAGCACGCGCCGTTCGCGATACGAGAGGTTCTCGAGCGCCTCGCGCAGCGCCTCCTTGGTGAGGATCTCGGCGGCGCGCTCGTATGGCGACTCGGCGCGCTCGTCGGCGATGAACTGGCCGAACTCCGACTCCTCCTCGTCGCCGACGGGCTTCTCCAGCGACACGGGCGCCTGCGCGGAGCGCTTGATCGAGTCGACCTCCTCGGGGTCGATGCCGGTTACCTCGGCGATCTCATCGGCCGTGGGCTCGCGGCCGAGCTCGGTCACGAGCTTGCGCTCGGCGCGCCCGATCTTGTTGAGCTTCTCCACTACATGCACGGGGATGCGGATCGTCCGCGCCTTGTCCGCGAGCGCGCGCGCGATCGCCTGGCGGATCCACCAGGTGGCGTAGGTGGAGAACTTGAAGCCCTTGCGGTAGTCGAACTTCTCCGCCGCGCGCACGAGGCCGAGCGTGCCCTCCTGAATCAGGTCGAGGAACGGCAGGCCCTGGTTGCGGTAGTTCTTGGCGATCGAGACGACCAGGCGGAGGTTGGACTCGACCATCTTCTGCTTCGCGTCGAGATCGCCGCGCTCGATGCGCTTGGCGAGATCGACCTCCTCCTGGGCGGTCAGCAGACGAACCTTGCCGATGTCCTTGAGGAACAGCTGCAAAGAGTCGGTCGTCATGTCCGGCTTCAGATCGAGCGCCGTTTTGGCTTTGCTGCGCCGCCCGCGCTTGTCGGGAGCGCGCTCGACCGCCTGCGCGGCCGCGGTCGCCGGGTCGATGTCCTCGACGAGCTCGATCTCGGATTTCTCCAGGAACCCGTGCAGTTCCTCGACGTCGGACTCGTCCAGATCGAGCTCCGAGGTGGCCGTCGATATCTCCGCGAACGTCAGCACGCCCACCTGCTGGCCTTTGGCGAGCAGACCCTTCACCTCGTCGAGCTCCTGCAATTCGACTACTGACATACCTGTTTACGCTCGTTTCAATGTCTGAGTGATCGCGATCCCTCCGGATCTCCCCCGGAGGTCCTTCTGACTGCCGTCCGCGCACGAACGTCCGACGGACAACTACCGCCGCACGTTCGCGACGTTACGCGCGCCGCACCGACGGGGACGATGTCAATCCATATCTCAACTTCTCCGGCGCCTATGCTAACGCGCATGAGCGACTCTTCCAGCGGCGATCTTCGCAAGGCCGCCTCCGCCGAGGACCAGGGCATCCTCGCCGGCCTGCCCCGCACGCGTCCGCAGCGGGCCAGCGCGCGCCGGACCGCCGCGCGTACGGCCAAGCCGGGCAAACGCGCGACCGCACCCAACAAAGCCCCTCGCGCGCGTACGAGCAGGAGCGAGCCGGTCGGAGAATCCGTGCCGATGCAGGGCTACGAGTCAGAGGACGACTCGCTGCACCGGCCGATCCAGCCGCCCAACGGCGCCGAGCTGGTCGCGTCGATCGCCGAGCTGGCGGGAGAGCTGGCGAAAGCCGGCGCCAACACCGGGGGACGCGTGCTCAAGGACTTCCTCTCCCACCTGCCCGGCTGAGCCCACGGGTCCGCCCGCACTCTGCGTGATCTGCCTCATCGTGAGGTTGTCATAACTCTCATCGACCCTGGCCCGTTCGCGGGGGAGGGTCTGTATACTCGCGCCACGCCGAGCTTCCACGGTCCAGGTCGCGGAAGGCGGGGGACCCAATGCGAGTCGTCATGATTCGCTGGGGCGAATCGGCCCATCGAGGGCCGTAGCGCCGTCGTTGCAGACCGCGCGAGCCCGTCAGCTCACCCCGTAGGCGCCGACGATCATGCGCACGTTTCGCACCGCCACGACGACCCTGCTCGCCCTGCTCGCCGCCACGACCTGCATGGCCTTCGGCGCGAGCGCGCTCGCCGCCACGACCGGCGCGATGGGCGCGACGGGCGGCGCGAGCCCGGCGCCGGCCAGGGCGAAGGTCCACAGGACCGGCATCGCCACCTGGTTCGGCCCCGGCTTCTACGGCCAGCAGACCGCGTGCGGGCAGATGCTCACCCCGGCGGTCGTCGGCGTCGCCAACCGCACGCTGCCGTGCGGCACGCTCGTGAAGGTCACCTTCAGGGGCCACGCGCTGGTCATACCGGTGCTCGACCGCGGCCCCTACGCCAATCACGCCGACTGGGACCTGACGGCCGGCGCGGCGCAGGCGCTCGACATCACCGAAACGGTTCGCATCGGCACCCGCGTGGTGGGCGCCGCGCCCAACACCCCATTGCTCGGCGCCCCACCCGTCACGCCCGCGGAAATCGCCACCGGCGGGGCGCAGGCCGCGGGCTGAGCCGCGGTTCAGCGATCACAGCACCCCGCAAGGGCCCGCGCTGCCCTGCGACAGTCTGGCTCTCGCGACAGCGCCCCCGCGATTGGGGGTCGCTACGCGACCGGCTTGCCTGCGGCCCGCGCCGCGTACAGCGCGACCTCGGCGTGCGCCGCCAGCGCCGCCGCCTGAGCGCCCTCGCCGGGACACGCGGCGATGCCGACAGCGATCTCCAACGGGGCGCCACCGTGACTGGCGGCGCCACGCACCGCGCTCGCCAGCCGCGCCACCAGCGCGCGGGCGCCGCTCGCGTCCGTGTCGGGGGCCAGCAGCCAGTAGCGGCCGGGGCTCTCTCGCGTGAGCGAGTCGGCAGGGCGCAGCTCTTCCGACAGCGCCGCCTCGACCAGGCCCATCAGACGAGACATCTCCCCGGGCAGCTCGGTGTGGCGCAGGCGCTCGACGTCGACCAGCTCCACCACCAGCACCGCGAACGGAGCACGATCGCGCTCGTGACGCTCCAACCTCCGTTCGATCGCACCAATCCACGGGCCGGGCTCATCCACGCCGTGCGCCCGCCCGGGATGGATGTCCTCGTGGCGTTCGTCTCTGATCTCGATCTCCCGCACCGCCCGTGCGCTCGGCTCGGGCGCAGCGACGGGAGCATCGGGGAGCGGCGCGTCGCGCGCCCGCTCGTCAACCAGCACCGCCCCTGAGGAGGACCCGCGGGCCGGCGAGCGCATCGCCGAGGACTCCCGCGGTGAGGACGGCTCGTGGCGGAGCCCGCTCCCGGGCGGGGTCGTGGGCTCAGGCGAGGGAGTCTTCTCGGCGGGCCCGGGTCGCTCGTCGTCGTGAACGGCCGACGCTCGCGAAGCCTGCGAACGAGCGGACGCGGCGGGCGGGGTCTCACCGGCAGGCTCGGCGGGCTCTGGGCGCGCGAGCAGAGCCACCGTCGCCGATACGTCCGTGAGTCGCCGTGACAGCTCGGCGACACGCCGCTGCATCGGATCGGCCAGCTCCTCGTGCAGCGCCTCCCATAGGGTCTCGCTCAGCGCCTGCGCCGCGCGCGCGGCGCGCACGAGGCGCTCAGCGCTGCGGGGGTTCATCGGCTCGTCGCTCACGGACGTTGCATATCAGCAGACGGGGATGTCGTGCACGACCGGCGATCTCGCAATGTGCGGGGGGCCGGCTGGGCGGGGTCGGGTGCGCGAGCTCGCCACTGCGTAGCCTGCACAGTCGATGAGGCCCGCCACGATCTCCAACCTCGAGGACCGCACCACCGAAGATGCGCGCACGGGCGCGATGCGCTCAGTCCAGGCTGCCGACCTGAGCCTGCCGGAGACGGCGCTGCGCGAGCTGTGGTCACCCATGAGCCTGGAGCGCCTGGCGCGCACGTACTGGCGGTTCCTGACACGGGTGACGCTGGGACTGATCCGCGTGCGCTACTCCCAGACCGAGCGCTCGGTCGTGCTGCTGGGACTGCGGCTGCGACTGTTGACGTTCGCCGCGCCCGAATATGAGCTTGAGCCCGATCACGGGATCGTGCGCTGGCGGATCGCCCGCGGGGTGCTCGTAGCCCGTCACGGCCACGGTGGCGCCGGGCACCTGCAGATCGACGTGCGCCGCCTCCCCGCTGAGGATCCGGGGCGCGCGCGGCTGCACGTCGAGGTCGAGGTCGCCAACTTCCACCCGGCGATCGCTTCGGGCTTCGGCCGGCGCGTCTACAACGCCACGCAAGCGCGCATCCACGTGCTCGTCACGCACGGCTTCCTGCGCTCCCTCGCGCGCCTGGACCTGGCCGACCGGACGGAGTCCGGCCGGCGGGTCGGACGGTTCGCCGGCTCCCAGGACGACGACACCGGCGCCGGCACTGGCTGAGCGACGCCCACGGCGCTGCTACCGGACCGAACCGGCAGCCGGCGCCTACCCCCGCAGCGCCGCGAGCTTGGTGCGGTCGTGCGTGGCCTTGATCCGCCTGACGGTGCCCGAGCGGGTGCGCATGACCAGCGATTCGGTCGTGGCGCCGCCCGCGCTGGGGTAGCGCACGCCCTGGAGCACGTCGCCGTCGCTGATGCCGGTGGCGGAGAAGAACACGTCCTCGCCGGCGACGAGATCATCGCGCGTGAGCACCCGCTGCAGGTCATACCCCGCATCGAGCGCGGCCTGGCGCTCGTCCGCGTTGCGTGGCCACAGTCGCCCGAGCAGCTGGCCGCCGAGACACTTGACGGCGGCGGCGGAGATGACGCCCTCGGGCGTGCCGCCGATCCCCCACAGCAGGTCGACAGTCGAGCGCTCGGTGACGGCCAGCAGCGCAGCGGAGACGTCGCCGTGGGCGATCAAGCGCACGCGCGCGCCGGCGGCGCGGATCTCCTGGATGCCGGCCTCGTGGCGGGGACGGTCGAGCACGACGACCATCACGTCGCTCACGGCCGTGCCCTTGCGCTCGGCCACGAGCCGCACGGTCTCCCCCAGCGGGCGGTCGAGGTCGAGCAGGTCTGAGATCTCCGGAGAGCCGGCCATCTTCTCCATGTACACGCACGGTCCGGGATCGAACATCGTGCCGCGCGCGGACAGGGCGATCACCGCGAGCGCGCTCGGCATCCCGTGCGCGGCCAGCGTCGTGCCCTCGAGCGGATCGACCGCGATGTCGACCTGCGGCGGGGAGCCGTCGCCGATCTGCTCGCCGTTGTAGAGCATCGGCGCCTCGTCCTTCTCGCCCTCGCCGATCACGACGACGCCGTCCATCGCGACGGAGTGGAGCATGTAGCGCATGCCGTCGACCGCGGCCTGATCGGCGGCCTCCTTGTCGCCGGCGCCGACCAGCGGAGCTGTGGCGAGCGCTGCGGCCTCGGTCACTCGGACGAGCTCCAGCGCGAGGTTGCGGTCGGGCCGCTCGGGGGATCTCTCTGCAGTCACGGGGTCTGTGGGGAAGGCTCGTCGCGCCGGCCGG
>DASXKH010000055.1:0-8992 GCA_036496915.1 Solirubrobacteraceae bacterium | reverse complement strand
TCGCCGCCGCGTGGGCGCCGGGCGCGCGCAGGCCGTGGTACAGCGGCACTTTCAGGTTGGCGAGCCCGCTCTGCGTTTCGAGGTTCATCGGTTCGGCTTCCAGGTCGCGCGAGCCGAGCACCATGTCGCCGATCGGCGTATTGAGCAGCTCGATGTAGACCTGTGCGCCGTACAGCTGCGTGGCGGTGCCGGCGATCGCGTAGTCTTTGATCGTCCTGATCTTGAGGAAGCCGCTGGTCGGCACGACCGTCATCCCGTTGATCTGGACCGGCCCGTCGATCACATAGCCACCGCCGAGTTTCTGGATGCATTCCGCCAGCAGCTCCGCGTCGCCGACTTCGAGCGTCGGCTGGCATTCGCCTTCACCGCCGTCGGGCGGGTGCACCTTGGGCCCGTTCGCCGGCAATGTCACGCCGAGCTTCGTGGTCGAGTGTTCGCCTTTGGAGGTCGTCACCGTGAGCGCGATCGTGTGCGTGCCCGGACCCAGCATCACGTGCGCGATCGGGTTCGTACCGGTGCTCGTGTCGATCTTGCCGTCGTCGTTGAAGTCCCAGCCGTAGGAGATGATCCGGGCGCTCCCTGACCGTGAGGCGCCGCCATCCAGCGTCAGCATCTTCCCCGGCGTGGGGTTGGGGGTCTGGAGGGTGAGCGCCGCCGCCGGAGGGCTTGGCGGTGGCAGTGGTGTCGAGCCCCCGCCCCCGCTCGGGCCTTCGCTCCCGCCCCCTTCGCTGGGTTGTTCAAAGCTCAGATTGTCGATCCCAACGGGAATCGCGGCGTCGTAGGCATTGGTCGTGCGGATTTCGAAATAACGGATCTGTGCGGCGGTGAGCGCAACGGACATATGCAGCCAACCTTCATCCGTGGCTTTGCCCTTGGTGTTCGTGAGCTCGTGCTCCGAGCCGTCGTATGCAACCAGTTCGACTTCCTCCGCGGGGACTCCCGCCGCCACGAGCAGACGCACGTCGACCCCGAGCCTGCTGCCAGGGCGACCGAGCAGTGCCCCGTATGTGCCGCTGAACTCGGTGCTCGCGCTGACACACATGGGCAGCGCCGCGTCGTTGGGCGGCGAGGCGGCCGCGACCCCGGGTTCTTCTTTGCGCACGGTCGGAGATCCGCAGTCGCCTTTGTGTTCGTTCGGCGATATCTGACCGAATTCCGCTGCGCTTCCCAGCCTCAGTCCCTGCGCTTCGTACTGGGTCGTGACGGCTTTGCCGACTTCGAGGCCGTCGAAGTTGACGACCGTTTCCGCGCGCGCGCCGGCGACCGCGCCGAAAAGCAGCGCCGCGAGCGCGAGGGTCGTTGCTGCGAGCGCGAAGGCGACCGCAGCTCGCCAGGGCCGCGATGACGCGGCTGGTCTCGACCCACGCGCGGGCCCCCCGATCGTGTCGACGATCATCCCAGTGACACTCCTGCGGCGATCGTACAGGACATCCGCGGCGTGTAGGAGCGGCGTCGAACAGACGTCCAGGAGCGCTGGCCCGGCCAGTGGGGGACGACTTGGCATGTGGGCCGAGATCCCGGGGCTAAGGCATCTGTCGTGCGTTGCCGATGATGGGCTCGTGAGTTCCTCCTTCCGCCTCTCACCGCTGCCGGCCGGCGTGCGATCGGTCTTCCCGTGCCGTCTCCTCGCCTTCTTCGCGCCGGCCCTGCTCGCCCTGGCGATCGCGGCCGCTCCGGCGAGCGCCCTCGTGGTCGAAGTCGGCGGCGCGACGTTCGGCGTGCAGAGGCACAGCGCACCCGCGAGTCTCTTTGAAAAAGAAGGACTCCAACCGGGGACGTTCGCCAACGCGGGCGCCAACCCGGTCCTGCACCAGAGCTCCACCTACGCGATCTACTGGGACCCCGACTACCGTTACCTCGACCCGTGGACGGAAGTGATCGACCAGTTCTTTCAGAATGTCAGCTCGGCCAGTGGGGCCCTCGAAAGTGTGTTCGCGGTCGATACGCAATACACGGACAAGACAAACGAGCCAGCGTTCTACCGTTCTGCGTTTCGTGGCTCCTACCCCGACAAAACGCCGTATCCATCGGCGGGATGCAAAGACCCCAAACCGCTGGAAGCGCCCTACGCGATCACGTGCCTGAGCGCCAAACAGGTTCGTGAACAGATCGAATCGTTTATCTCCCGCGAAAAATTGCCCAAGGGGATGGAAACGGTCTACTACCTGCTCACCCCCCCCGGTGTGACCGTCTGCACCGATGAAGGCGAAACCGCGTCCGATTGCTCGAGCAACTCCTCTGCGAACAGCTTCTGCAGCTATCACGCCGCGATCACCCCGACCAATCCCACCACCGGCGACAAAAACACGATCCTCTACGGCGTCATCCCGTGGGTCGCGGGAAGTGCCGGCGATCCGCTCTTGGGTCAGAACGATCAGGCGCCCGCCTATGAGTGCCAGGACGGCGGTTTCGATCCCAGCAGCAAACCGGCCGAGGAAAAGGAGCATCCGAAGGTCAGCTCCAAAGAAGAAGAAGAAAAACGACTCAGCGCGGAAAAGAAAGAAAACGAAGAACTGACCACATACGAAGAACAGCAGAAAAAAGGTACCATTACGGAAGAAGAACTCGCGGCCAAAAGGACAGAAATCGGCAAAAAGCGCGTCGAACGCGAAGGAGTGGAAAACAAGGAACGCGAAAAACGAGAAAAGCTCGAAGGCCCGCACGCGCAGGAGCCCAACCAGACCAGTTGCCCCAACGTGTACGACGGCGGCTGTGACATAGGGCTGGCTGACGTGATCGTCACCCAGATCGCCTCCGAGCAGCAGGACATAGTCACCGATCCCCTCCTCAACGCGTGGCAGGACAAAAACCACAACGAGGCGATCGATGAGTGTCGTAACGTGTTTGGACTCGTGTTGGGAGGGACGTCGACGACGAATGAAGAAAGCGAAGCCGGCAATCTCTTCAACCAGTCCCTGGGCGCAGGCAGTTATTATCTCAACGACGCATTCAACGCCGCTGCCTATCGGATCTACCAGCCAGGCGGTCCATGCCTGCACCACGTGAACCTGGCGCCATCCTTCACCGCGCCCACACCGGTCAACCACGAAGAAATCGTCGGCTTCAACGGCCTGGAGTCGAACGTCGCGCTGAACGCCGCGGCCAGCTTCGTCGGGGGCGTCGAAAAGCCGACGTATGCAACTTACACCTGGAGCTTCGGCGACGGCTCCCCCACGGTCTCCGGCTACGCGCCCGGCGCCCCGCCCTGCTCCGAAGTCCCGTGGCGCAGCCCCTGCGCGGCGGGTGTCTTTCACGCTTACAAATATGGCGGCACCTATGAAGTGACGCTGACCGTGCGCGACGTCGGCGGCAACGAAGCGAGCGTGAGCCACCAGATCAAGGTCGAAGGCCCGCAGCCGCCACAGCCCGCGCCGCCCGCCGGCGGAGGCTCCAGCGCGACAAGCGCGGGCCCCGCGGGCTCCTCGTCCGGCGGCGGATCGCCCGCCACCTCACCCGGCGCCGGCGCCAAGCCCCCGGTCCCCGGACCTGTGGCGACCCAGGCCGTCCTCTCCAGCTCGCTCTCGCGGACGCTCAGCAAGGGCCTGCTCGTGCGCTACTCCGTCAGCCAGCAGGCCACGGGTCACTTTGAAGTCCTGCTCGCCGCTTCCACGGCCCATCGTGTCGGCCTGCACCCTCCCCTGGCAACGGGGCTGCCCGCCGGCACGCCCCCGCAGGTAGTCATCGCCAAAGCCCTGCTCGTGACGACCAAGGCGGGGCGCAACACGCTCAAGATCCAGTTCGGCAAGGTCACCGCAAAGCGCCTGCGCCGCCTGCACAGCGTCCCGCTGCTGCTGCGGCTCAACCTCCGCAACGCCGGGGGCGGCACCACGACGGTGCTCAGCAAGCTCACGCTTCACTAGCGAGACCCAACCGCATGCACATCGTGGTCTCCGCGAGCGGATCGGGGCCGGCCGGCGCCTCGGCGCTCCGGCTTCGCGCTTGGGCGCGCTGCAGAGCCCCGCTCGGCCTCAACCGGAGCGATCCGGGGGTTCTTCGCGCCCGGCTTTAGCTTTCTCGCTGAACACGTACCGCCACAGCGCATACAGCAGCAGATATCCGCCCACGATCGAGATCGCCGACACGACCGCGATCGCCTCGCCGCTGCTCCCGTGTTCGACGGCGGCTTCCCCGTCCAGCGCCAACGGCGCCAGCGCGCTCGCCAGCAGGTGGGCGCCCGCGAGCGCGCTCATTCCGAAGAGCATGCTCGTGCCTCCGCCCTTCTCCTACATCCCGGGCGGATGGCGCACCGCGTAGCCCGCGAGCGGAGGAGTCGAGACGAGCCAGCGCGACGCAAATGGACCGCTGCGCCCCGCGGTGTCGAACCACGCGCCATCAACGTTCATGAACGTGTGGCCCGCGTTCGCGTAGATCGTGATCCAGCGTCCCGGACCCGGTTCCCCCCAGCCGGCGAGGTCGCCCGAGACGAGCGGCGCGCTCAACAGCCCCCCGGCGGCAAGCGCATAGCTCACCGAGCCCGAGCAGTCGTACCCGTTGGCGACGAACGACGCGTGGCCTCCGCCCCAGATGTAGGGGAAGTCGGCGATCGCGTTACCGCCGGCTATCACCCGCTGCACGACTTCCGGGACGTTCGCCGGAATCGGGATCGTGCCATTCCCACCGACCGACTCCCCTCCCGCCACCGGCGTGAGCAGGCGCTTCTGCGCCGAGGCCCGTTCCTGTGCCTTGGCCCGTTCCTCTTCGCCCAGCTCTCGGCGGACTTCAGCGTCCGAGGGCGCGCCCGCCGCCACCGCCGCTTCACCCGCCACGCGCGGCGTGCTGGCCGAGCGATGATGCACGGAGGCCGGCACCGGGAAGCTCCGCGCTTCTTCTGGGTCCGCCACCTCATGCACGACACCCGCGCCCGCCCGCTGTCCGGCTGTCGCGCCCGGCGCCCCGCCCGCCGCGGTGGCGCCCGTCTTCGTCGTTCCTACCCCGGCGCCGCCCGGTGGCGCATCCGGCGCTCCCGAGCCGGCCACGCTCGCCGCAGGCTCCCTCGTTCCGGCGGGCGGGTCGCCCACCCCGGCTTCGCCGCAGCCGCCGATCGCCACAGCCGTTGCCACCAGCGCGCCCGACGCGGCGAGCGTGAATCGTCTTACCCTCATTCCCGACAGGCTAGCGAGGGCATCCTGCCTGTCGTCTCGCTAACCTGAGCGCATGCACGATGACGCCACCGTCGTGGACGTCCCTCGCGCGAGCACACCGGCGTCCGTGGAGATCCGCCCGCACATCCGCCTGCTGCACGGGCTGCGCCGTCCCGCCAACTGGCTGCAGCTGATCCGCTTCGGTCTCGTCGGCGCCACGGGGTTCGTGGTCAACGTCGCGGTCTACGCGCTCTGCGTGCACGCGCTCTCGATCGACTACCGCGCCGCCTATGTGCTCGCGTGGCTGGTGGCGGTGACCAACAACTTCCTGCTCAACCGCCACTGGACCTTCGACGCGGCCGCCGGCAGCGTTCGCTTCCAGGCGATCCGCTTCTTCGTGGTCAGTCTCGTCGCGGCCGGCTTCGGCTTTCTCCTGCTGACCCTGTTCGTGGAGGGAGCCGGGCTCGCCAAGGTTCCGGCCGAGGCCCTTGCCGTGGCCGCCTCCACCCCGCTGAACTTCATCGGGAACAAGCTCTGGAGCTTTCGCCACAAGGTCTCAGCAGCGTAGTTCTTGCTCTCACGGGGTCCGCGAGTGGGCGTCGCATCGGTCGATCCGGCCCCGGCGGGTACCTATACTCTGAGGCTGCTACCCACTCTCAGAGGACTTCTGCCTTGCAAGAGATGGTCATCTATGGCGTCAGTTTCGACATGGTCGGCAAGCAGCCGATCGTCCTGTTGAAGACCGCTGACGGCAACAAGTTCCTGCCGATCTGGATCGGTCATCCAGAGGCCGCCTCGATCCTGATGAAGCTGCAGGGCGCCGGCACCCCCCGGCCGATGACCCACGACCTGCTCGTCGACGTGCTCGGCGAGCTCGACGCCAAATGCACCCAGGTGTCGGTCACCGAGCTGCGCGAGAACACCTTCTTTGCCTCCATCACCCTGTCGGTCAACGGCCGCGAGCTCGAGATCGACTCTCGCCCCAGCGACGCGATCGCCCTCGCGGTGCGCTCGGGCGCCCCGATCTTCGCCGCCGAGGAGGTCATCGCCGAGTCCGCGATCGAGTTCGAGCACGACGTCGAGGAGTCCGAGGACGTCGTCGAGAAGTTCAAGGAGTTCCTGGACCAGGTGACGCCCGAGGATTTCGCCGCGGGCGAGGATTCCTAGCGCGTAAACGCGCTGGCGAGGATCCGCTCTACCAGCTCGTCGAACCGGATCCCCGCCGCGTCCGCCGCCTGCGGCAAGAGGCTCGTTTCAGTCATACCCGGCACCACGTTGCACTCCAGCACCGTCAGCTCGGCGGTGTCCTCCTCCAACAGCAGGTCGACCCGTGCGACACCATGGCAGCCGAGCAGCCGGTACGTCTGTAGCGCCAGCTCCCGCGCTCGCTCGGTGAGGCCGTCGGGGAGATCGGCCGGGCACACGAATGTCGTCATGCCGATCTCATAGCGGGACTCGTAGTTGTAGAACTCCTCTTCGCGCGGGATCGCCTCCACCACCGGCAACGCGATCGGCGACTCGCCGGGGGTTACGGAGTCCAGCACCGACACCGCCAGGTCGCGCCCGCGGACGTAGCGCTCCAGCACGACGGCGCGGTCGTATGACAGCGCGCCCACGATCGCTGCCGGCAGCTCCTCGTGCGAACGCGCGAACTTGACGCCCAGAGCCGAGCCCTGACTCGCCGGCTTGACGACCATCGGAAACCCGATGCTCCGCTCCAGCCCTCCCAGCGCCGCCGCGATACCGAGGGCTTTGATCGCGCTCTCCTTGAACGCGGCGAACTGTGGCGTGGGGATGTGAGCCTCGCGCATCAAGTACTTCGCCAAAGCCTTGTCCGTACAGCGCATGCACGCCCCCGGCCCCGAGCCGGTGTAGGGGATGTCCATCGTCTCCAACAGCCCCTGCACGGTCCCGTCCTCGCCGTCGCTGCCGTGCAACGCGAGAAAGACCGCGTAGGGCTGGCACTCGAGCAGCTCGGCGACGAGCTCCGAGCCAACATCGATCCCAACCACCTTGTGCCCCAAGCGCTTCAGCGCGCTCTCCGCGCGCGCTCCGGAACGCAGCGAGACGGTGCGCTCCAGCGAGTCTCCACCCTTGAGGACCACAACCGGCCCGGGTTCTCCAGCAACGCGCAGGTGCCCACCGCGCTGCCCTTTGCCCTTTGCGCCGGCGCGCGCGGGCTTGTCGGCACTCATGGCTTGTGCCGCCGCAAGCCCCTGCCCTGCGTCTCGGAGACAGGAGTCTCGACCACGTCCGTGGGATCCGGCTTGGTTGCCGTGTCCTTGCTCGCGATGCCTGTTCTCGGGCCGGCATCTGCACCGGTCAACGCACTGAACATACCGGTGTCTGCACCCATGGTTCTGCCGATCCGCCGGATGCCCTCGCGGATGTCCTCGTCGGGCACGCCCGCGAAGTTAAGCCGCATCGAGCCCGAGCCGCTGCGCCCGTCCATGTAGGCAGAACGTCCCGGCACGAACGCGACTGCCCTGCTGCGCGCCATCAGGTCGGTCGTGTCCACGCCGTCGAGCGTCGCCCAGATGAACAGCCCACCCTCGGGCCGCGTCCAGCTTGCCCGCCCGCCGAAGTGCTCCTGCAGCGACTCCAGCATCACGTCGCGCCGTCGCCGGTACAGGTCTCTCAACCCCTCCACGTACTCGATCCACGCCGGCCTGCCCCCGGCGGCGCGCTCGGCGAAGTAGGCCGCCACGAACAGCTGCGTCATCGGCGAGCTGCACAGGTCGGCGCCCTGTTTGCCGAGGTTCAGCTTCTCCAGCACCGCCCGCGGCGCCACCGCCCAGCCCAGACGCAGCCCCGGGGAGAGGATCTTCGAGAACGTCCCCAGATAGATCACGAGGTCCGAGGACACCCCGTCGCCACCGCCTCCTCCGGCGCCGAGCGAGGCGTCGAGCGAGTACAGCGTCGGCAGCGGCTCGCCCTCATAGCGCAGCAGCCCGTACGGGTTGTCCTCGAGCACCAGCAGCTCGCGCTCGCGCGCCACCTCCACCAGTCGCCGCCGGCGCGGCAGCGACATCGTCACTCCGCCCGGGTTCTGGAAGTTCGGGATCGTGTAGATGAACTTCGGCCGCCTGCCCTCCCGCTGCAGCCGGTCGAGCACGCTCTCCAGCTCGTCGATCGGCATCCCGTCGGAGTCCATCTCGATCTGCACCACATCGGCCTGATAAGCGCCGAACGTCGGCACCGCGCCCGGGTAGGTCGGGGCCTCCGCGACGATCACGTCGCCCGGGTCGATCAGCGCCTTGCACACCAGGTCGATCACCTGCTGTCCGCCCGTCGTCACGATCGTGTTCGCGGGGTCGATCGCAGTGCCCTCCTCGGCCATCACCTCCACGATGCACTCGACCGCCACCGCCATCCCCTCCGTCGGGCCGTACTGCAGCGCCCGTGCCGTGGACTCGGCGGCCACCCGCGCCATTAGCTTCGCGTACAGCTCGGGCGCGAACGTGCTCGTGTCCGGGAGCCCCCCCGCGAGCGAGATCACGTCGGGGCGTTCGGTCAGCGCCATCATCTCGCGCATCGCCGAGCTCTTCATCGTGCGCGTGCGCGCCGCGAACAGCGCCTCGTACCGCGCGAGCTCGTGCGCGGTCGCGCGCGTGCGCTGGGTACCGCCTGCTCCGCTGCTCGATCCGCTCATCGCTTCTCGTCGTTCCTATTCGCCGCGCGCGCGCCGGAACCTCGGCGCGCGCCGCGTGCGGATGCTGCTCCGTGCCGTGACGGGTCCTCTATCGTCCCGCCCGCGCACCGTAGCGCACGACGCGTCCCCCTCCCCATCACTGTTCGAAAGTGCACGGCATCGTCTTCGACATCGGACTCGGCCTGGGCCTCGCCGCCGCGTGCGGGATGCGGCCGTTCTTGCCCCTGCTGCTCGCCGGGGCCCTCGCAGCGGCGGGCGC
>DASXKH010000054.1:0-74741 GCA_036496915.1 Solirubrobacteraceae bacterium | reverse complement strand
CCAAGACGACCGCCAGCCGGCCGAAGTGGTGCGAAGCCAGCAGCTCGAGGCAGTCCTCGCGCGAGAGCTCCAGCATCTCGCCCTGGGTGTCGGCCGTCGCTTGTCGCTGATCGCTTGACATCACGTTGGTTCGCATGACCTGACGATAGGGGCGTACCCCCGGGCGATCAGCAGCACAAAACCGGATATCGACTGCGTGAAACTACTGATCCGCAGACGCCCAGAGGGGCCGACGCGGGGGCTTCCGCCGACTCGCGGGGGAATCGCGCCAAGGCCGAGCTCGCGCGTGTGGTCGCGGTTTGCGGTTGTTTCCCTTCTCGCCGGGGTGTCGTACGAACCCGAACCGACGCCAGCAGGCTTCTGGCCGAACGCGTGCAGAGCGTCTGGCAATCCTGTCCACATTCCTGTCCACCGCGGCCGTCTTCGGCACAAATCGCCCGTGTTTATGCGCGATTGTCGGCACGGACACGCGGAATCATAATCCGCGTGTCGGGGGTTCGAGTCCCTCCTCCGGCACTATAAAATGCCTGCAAAAGCTGTATTTTGGAGCTTAACAGAGCGCCAGGGGATTTCCCTATGGGGTCGCCATCGGGGTGTCGTGACTTCGCGGGGACACGTTGCGGTCGGAAGTCCGGCCATCGGAGGCGTTGCCTGATTCCTGTTTGTTTGAGCAAAACTGCAAGAATATTGTAAAATCGCTTAGGTAAACAGGATTAGTATGGTCTCCTCCGCTGTCCCCATTGCCAAGCGCCCACTGAGCGAGCGGGCCTTTGTCGCGCTCAACCGTCGGGCCATGAACGCCCGACGGCATCCGGTCGTCCGTCTCGACGAGGACATGGAGGCACTAGATGCCGCCACCGGCTCCAGGCGTCGCAGCCAGGACGCGCTGCGCCAGCTCACGCGCGATGGCCGCTTGCGACGAGTGCGGCGGGGCGTGTATCTCCTGGTGGCTCCGACGGGCTCGACCGAAGCTCGTGTCCTGCCACTCATCGACGCGGTGACTCCCAGACCCTACGTCGTCACTACAGGTCGAGCGCTGGCCGAGGCCGGCCTCTCAGACCAGCACTTCTTCCATGTGATCGTCTTGGCCCCCCACCGCCTGAGCGACTGGAGTTGGCAGGGCGATGAAGTCCGCTATGCCTTCGTCGCACCGGAGCGAATCTGGGGTTCATCGACGCCGGACGGCCCTCAGGTGGCGTTCCCCGAGCGGGCGATCCTCGACTGCCTGGCTAACCCGCGTTGGGGAGTGACGCCGGCGCAGGCCGCTGAGGCGATCGATCGAGCTGTACCCGACCGCACGAATCCTGAGCATCTAGCCCAAGTAGCCGAGCGCTACGGCAGTGCGGCCGCAGCACGACGACTTGGGTATCTGCTCGAGCTCTTGCGTGGCCCTGGCGCAGCTGCGCCTTTGTTGCCGCTGCGGGGCCGCAGCCACGCGCATGTTCTGCTCGCGCCGTCGGCGCCGGATCAAGGGCCTACCAGCCCCCGCTGGGGTCTGCGTGTTAACGTCGATCCCGATGTCCTGCTGGCGCACAGGCTGGTCGGATGAGTCTTCCTCGTCGGCTGATCCACAACGAGTACGACCTGCAGGACATTGCCGAAGGGCAAGACCGGCCCATCGAGCTGATCGAGCGCGATTTCGCGTTGGTGACCGTAGCTGCGCATCTTGTCGATCAGTTCCCCAGGCAGCTCTGCTTCAAGGGCGGGTTCGTGCTTCGGCACGTCCGCGGGCACGCCCGCTTTTCAGGGGATCTCGATGCGACCCGCACCAACCCGCCCAAGCACCGGATTGCCGCCACCGAGATCGCCGAGGTAATGAGGCGAGCTACCGACGAGCCGATGCTGCGCATCGATCCCGGCGCACCAGCCACGGACTCCCAGAACAGCCTCGACTTCGATCACATCGTCTTCCGCACGCCACATCACGACGGACAGATCGCTGTTGAGGTCAGCTACCGGGAGGCCGTAGTAGACGAGCCCGAATTGGCGGACATCGGACCGCCCTACTACGCCAAGTTCCAGATTCCGGTGCTGACGCTCGAGGAGACGGTGGCGGAGAAGCTGAGGACGCTGCTACAGCGATTGCGCCCGACGGACCTCTCGGACCTCGCGCTGATCCTCCGCGATCAAGGCGATCAGCTGGATCGGAACCACGTCCGTCAACTCGCGGTCGCGAAGTTTGCGTTGGTCAAGCAGGGGGACCGGCGGGGACGGATCGAAGCGAACGTCGAGGCAATGCGCGCGACCTATGAGCAGACGATCCCTGGATTGGCTCTCGACGCCCCATCCTTTGCCGATGCTGAAGATCTGATCCTCCACGCCCTTCCGACTCTGGTGTCATAGCAACATCCGAGGTGCCCCAACACCGGGGGTAGGCCTCCGGGACTTCTCTCTCGTCTTATGCGGGCGATCTCATCGAGTACGTTGGGGGCGCTTCAGACGGCTTCAGTCACACACGACCCCCACGATGGCATCCCCCGCCCAACACCAGCCGAGCCGTCTCATGTCGGTCCCGAACTTCTCCGAGGGACGCGACGAGGCGACCGTGCGGGCGATCTCCGCCGCGCTCGCGGCAGACGCGCGGGTGAGGCTTCTGGACGTCCACCGCGACGCCGATCACCACCGCTCTGTCTACACGCTCGCCGGGACTCCCGGCGCGCTCTCCGATGCGCTGCTGGAGGGCGCGGCGCAGGCGATCGCGCGCATCGACGTGATGCGTGACGCCGACGCACCGACGCCGCGCGGCGAGCATCCCCATGTCGGCGCGCTCGACGTCGCTCCGGTCGTTTATCTCGACGAGTCCTCCCGCGGCAGCGCCTGCGCGCAGGCGCTGGTGATCGCCGACCGCATTGGGCATGAGCTGCAGATCCCCGTGTTCCTCTACGGCGAGCTCGCCGGTACCGATCGTAGATCGGTACGCACCCGCGCGCAGCTGCGCTCCGGGGGTGTCGCCGGTCTCGCGCGGCGAATCGCCGCGGGCGAGCCGCGTCCGGACTTCGGGCCGCCGCGGCTGCACCCGACCGCCGGGGCCACGCTCGTCGGCGCCCGTCCGCCGCTGGTCGCGTTCAATCTCCAGCTCGCCTCGCCCGCGAAGGTCGCCGACGCGCGCCGCATTGCCGCGCTGATCCGCGAGGGCGGCGCGGAGGGGTTGCCGGGAGTGCGGGCGATCGGGGTTCGCCTCGACGGGAACGTCGCGCAGGTGTCGATGAACGTCGAGCGTCCGTTCGAGGTCCCGCTCGCGCTCGTGCTCGAGCGCGTCCGCGCCCACGCGCCCGTGGCGAGCGCGGAGCTGGTCGGGCTCGCGCCGCGCGCCGCGTTTGCGGGCTTCCCCGAGGACGTGCCCCTGCCCGGGTTCGACCCCGCCAGGCACCTGATCGAGTCTGCGCTGGGCTCGTGAGCCGGGAAGGGCCGGGCCGGCAGGGATCGCCGCGGGCGCGCGGGGCAAGAATCGCCATGGCACGCGCGCCGGGAGTCGCCCTCATCCCGGCGAGCGGCTTGGCTGCGCGCGGGTTGTAGGCTTGCGGTGATGGCTCAGACCAAGCGCAAGCGCCAGACCAAGCACCGCGGTAACGCCGCGGGTGTGGTCGAGTCGCGCGGTCGCACCGGTCGCAAGCCGACGAAAGCGGAGAAAGAAGGCAAGCCGCGCAACGAGCGGATCCCCAAGCGCGACCGCCCGCCCACCTGGAGCGGTGCGTTCTACCGGGCGATGGCCGCGGCGGTGCTGATGTTGCTCGTGAGCCTGTTCCTGCTGAAAAAGCCCAACGAGGCGATCGCGCTGTTCCCGATCGTCCTGATCTTCTACATCCCGATCAGCTACTACACCGACATGTGGCTCTACAACCGGCGCATGCGCAACAAAGCCAAGCCGGGCGGTGGCAAGGCGCCCGCGCGATGAGCGCTTGCTGCGCGCGCCGCGCGCCGTTGACGGCGCGAGCCGGCGAGCGATGAGCGAGCTGGACGTCCGCTCGTTCACGGTCGGGCCGGTGCAGGAGAACGCCTACATCGTCCGCCGCGCCGGCGCCGCCGACGCGGTGCTGATCGATCCCGGGGACGAGCCCGACCGGCTGCTGGCGGCGATCGAGGAGCTGGGGGTGCGGATCGAGGCGATCCTGATCACGCACTGCCATTTCGACCACATCGGCGCGGTCGCGCCGCTCGCGCGCGCGACGGGCGCGCCCGTGTATTGCCCGGAGGTGGAGCGTCCGGTGCTCGAGGACATCCGCCTCGGCACCCCGCCGGGTTTCGGGCCGTTCGAGAGCTACGTGCCCGAGCACACGCTCGCCGGCGGCGAGTCCCTGAGCCTCGCCGACCTCGACATCGAGGTGCTGCACACACCCGGCCACAGCCCCGGCCATCTCACGTTCTCGCTGCCCGCGCACGGGGCGATCCTCTCCGGCGACGTGCTGTTCCAGGGCTCGATCGGGCGCACCGACCTGCCGTTCGCCGACCATCCGACGCTCGAACGAACGCTCGAGACGCTGGTGGCGACGCTGCCGGCGGAGACGACCGTGTATCCCGGCCACATGGGCGTGACGACGATCGGCCGCGAGCTCGCCACGAACCCGTTTCTGATCGAGCTGCGCCCTGATCGAGCGTCCCCGGTATCGCAGGCCGCGCCGGTCCCCCGCGGGGCGCCGCGCCGGGACGATGCGGTCGGCAGTTGAGCTCGGCCGACCGCATCAAAGCCCCGCGTGGCACGTTCGACGTGCTCGGCGAGTCCTCCGCGGCGCGCGCGGTGCTCGAGGAGAAGGCCCGCGCGATCCTGGGCAGCGCCGGCTATGAGCGCATCGAGACGCCCGCCTTCGAGGCGACCGAGCTGTTCGCGCGCGGCGTGGGGGAGTCCACGGACATCGTCAGCAAGGAGATGTACACCTTCGCGGATGCCTCCGGGCGTTCGCTGACGCTGCGCCCAGAGGGCACCGCGCCGGTCTGTCGCGCCTATGTCGAGCACGGCATGCACAAGCTCCGCCAGCCGGTGCGCCTGTGGTACCTGTCGAGCTTCTTCCGCCACGAGCGCGCGCAGGCCGGGCGCTATCGCCAGTTCTGGCAGGTGGGTGCGGAGGCGCTCGGCTCCGAGGACCCGGCCGTGGACGCCGAGTCGATCTGCCTGCTCGCGGCGCTGCTGCAGGAGCTGGACGTGGCCTCGGCGCGTCTGCGCCTGTCGAGCCTCGGCGGCCTGGCCGCCCGCCAGGAGTATCGCGAGCGCCTGCAAGCGCACCTGCGCGCTCACGCCGAGCGGCTGTCCGCGGAGGTGCGCGAGCGCATCGAGCTGAACCCACTGCGCGCGTTCGACTCCGAGCACCCCGGCACCCGCGCGGTGATGGAGAGCGCGCCGCGCCTGCTCGACTTCCTCAGCTCAGAGGACGCCGAGCACTTCGCGGAGGTTCGCGCTCGCCTGGACCTCGCGGGCGTCGCGTATGAGATCGACCCGACGCTCGTGCGCGGACTGGACTACTACACGCGCACGGTGTTCGAGCTCACCTCCGATCGACTGGGCGCGCAGTCGGGGGTCGGCGGTGGCGGACGCTACGACGGCCTGGTCGAGCAGCTCGGCGGTCCCGCGACGCCCGGCATCGGCTGGGCCGCGGGGATCGAGCGGATCCTGCTCGCGGGCGCCCCACCGCATCCCGCACCCGTGCCCGTGGATATGTTCGTCGCCTACGAGCCCGCCCGCGAGAGCGCCCCGGGGCACCGTCACGCGCCGGCCGCGGCGTTCGCGCTGCTGAGCGAGGCGCGAGCCGCCGGTTTGACTGCGCAGATGGAGCTCGCGGGACGCTCACTCAAGGGCCAGCTCGGCTACGCGAACACGCTGGAGGCCCGTTACGTCGCGATCCTCGGCGCTGAGGAGACGGTCCTCAAGGACATGCTCGGCGCCTCCCAGGAGACGGTGGCGCCAGACGCGGTCGTGCATGCCGTGCTGCGTGGCCTGCGCTCGTTGTAAGCGTCCCGTGGCCAGTTGAGGCACGTTTCGGGCTCAGGGCATGTTCAAAATAGGCGTGCGCCGATCTTTTTGGAACAGGCTCTTTTGGAAACAGGCTCTTGTGGACGGCGGGGCCGGCGCGGCAGCTCCTCGCGCGATGCCGGGCGGGCGATCCCCACGTGCGTGGCCTGCAACCGCCGTTGGCGCGGCCCGAACGGGTGGCGTGGGAAGTCCATCGCGGCGGGCAGGGTTCAACTCACGGGCGATATGTGCCGACACAGGGCCTAGACCCATGACCCAACTGTCCCGTCCCTTCCAGATCGCGCTCGTCACGCTCGTGCTGTTCGTGCTCGTGTGGTTCGCCGCGCTGCACCGCCGTACGACCACCTCAGGCGGCGGCTCGGGGTCGAGCCCCGCCGCGTCCAGCGCGCCCGCGAAGCCGTCGGCTGCCGCCGAGGCCAAAGCCGCGGCGGCGCCCACGCGCGTCTACCACGGCGCGGCCCCCGGGGTCGAAGGGCTGACCCGTGCGATCGACAGGGCCCACGGCGCCGTCGCGCAGTCCCAGCACGAGGCGCATCGTGTGGAAACCTCCGAACCCTCCACATCCGCTACGAGCACAGCGAACACCGGGCACGCGAGCGTTCCCTCCACGAGCGCCGCCCGCGCACCCGCGCACCCCGCGCCCGTTGCCCCGACCCATGCCGCGCCGCCCACGATCAAGCATCCGGCCGCCAAGGCGCGTGTGAGTGTGCAGGCCACGGTCGAACACGAGCTGCAGCAGGGCAAGACGGTGCTGATCCTCTTCTGGAACCGCCACGGCTCAGACGACTTGGCGGTCCACAACGCGCTGCCCGCCGTCCAGCACGCGCTCGGCTCGAAGGTCGCCGTGCATTATGCGAGCGCCGGTCAGGTCGGCGCGTTCGGCACGGTCACCCACGCCGTGCGGGTCACCCAGACACCGACCCTGCTGATCGTCAACCCGCACGGTCAGGCGACCGTGCTCACGGGGCTGACCGACGCGTTCGCGATCCAGCAGGCCGTCGCGGAATCGCGTCACTCCTGACGCCATTCCGCGCGCCGGGTCTGGGCGTTCGGCGCGGCGCTCGGTCTGACGCAGCCCGGCACGAGTAGCGCACGGCCTCGGGTCCGCGCCACTGGCGCCTCCCCAAAGCCCGATCGGGTCCTTACACTCGGCCATATGACACTCGCCACGGGCCTGGCTCAGCACCTGGAACGACCGCTCGCGCGCGGACACGCGCCCGCGAATGCTCACACGGGCGCCGCCGGCGGGGCTGCCTGCGGCGATCTGATTCGCATCTCGCTCGCGCTCGACGCCGAGGCGCCCGACGGACGCATCCTCGATGCCGGCTTTGACGCAAGCGGCTGCGGCGCGACGATCGCGGCCGGCAGCGCGGTCGTGGCCCTTCTGCGCGGTATGCCGCTGCTCGATGCGGCGCGGATCGCTCCCGAGACGATCGCGCAAGAGCTCGGAGGGCTGACCTCGCCCAAGCGCCACGCCGCCGAGCTCGCCGCCGACGCGCTGCATCGCGCTCTCGGCTCCGCTCTGCGCCAGGCGAGCCTCGCACCGGTGTCCGGGCGCACGCTCGTGGCGATGAGCGGTGGGGTCGACTCTGCCGTCGCCGCGCTGCTCAGCGCGCAAAGCGGAGACGAGACCGTGGCGGTGACGCTCGAGCTGTGGTCGGACCCCGCCAACGATGGCGATCTCAGCTGCTGCTCCGCCCAGGCAGTGCGCTGCGCTCGCTCGCTCGCGCACGATCTCGACGTCCCCCATTTCTCGATCGACCTGCGCGCCGAGTTTCGCGCCGGCGTCGTCGAACCGTGGTTGAGCGAGCATGCGGCCGGGCTCACGCCCAACCCGTGCGTGCGCTGCAACGGCTCGGTGCGCCTCGATGCGATGCTCGACCTCGCCACCCGGCTGGGCGCGCGCACGCTCGCGACCGGCCACTACGCGCGCATCGACCGCGACGCACCCACGCTCGCGCCGCTGCTGCGGACCGCCGTCGATCCCGCCAAGGACCAGAGCTATGCGCTCAGCGCGCTCGCGCCCGACTCCCTCGCGCGCATGCGCTTCCCGCTGGGCGAGCTGAGCAAGCCCGAGGTTCGCGCGATCGCTCGGCGCGCCGGGCTGCCGGTCGCCGCTCGGCGTGACTCCCAGGATCTGTGCTTTCTCGCGGGCACCCGCCGCGCGGACTTCCTCGCCCGCCACGGCAGCCTTGGCGCGCACCCCGGACCCATCCTCGACCGCGACGGGCGTCTGTTGGGCGAGCACGCCGGCGTCCACAGCGTCACCGTCGGGCAGCGCCGGGGGCTGGGCTCGGGAGCGGGCCTGGACCGCGCGGGCGAGCCGCTGTATGTGCTGGGGACCGACCACGCCTCGAACACCGTCACGGTCGGCGCACGCGAGGAGCTGCTGACTCGAACCGTGCGCGTCCGAGACACGACCCTCCATCGCAACGGCGAGCGTGTCGACGCGATCAAAGTCCGCTACCGCGGGGCGCGTTTGGCCTGTCGCCTCGCCGTGCCTGCGGCGGCCGGCGAGCGGGCCGCGATCGAGGTCACGCTGCACGAGCCGGCCGAGCGCACCGCTCCCGGTCAGATCGCGTGTCTGTATGACGGCGACTTGATCGTCGGTCACGGCACGATCGTCTGAGGAGCGCGTTGGAGGCATATGCCATGGACGCCCGCGCCGCATGAAGATCCTCATCTCTCCCCATCGCGGCCGGCGCGCACCTCCCTTAACATCAGTTCGACGATGACCTCGGATGAGATCCGCGAGCGGTTTCTGGACTTCTTCGCCGAACGCGACCATCTGCGCATACCCTCCGCGTCGCTCGTGCCCTCCGCGGACGACCGCAGCGTCCTTTTGACGACCGCGGGCATGCAGCCGCTGAAGCCCTACTTCCTGGGTCGCGCCGAGGCGCCCGCGCCAATGCTGACGAGCTGCCAGAAGTGCTTTCGCACACCCGACATCGACCACGTCGGCGCCACCCTGCGCCACCTGACGTTCTTCGAGATGCTCGGCAACTTCTCGATCGGGGCCTATTTCAAGGCTGAGGCGATCCGCTTCGCATGGGACCTGTCGCGGGAAGCGTTCTCCTTCGACCCGAAGGACATCTGGGTGACGGTCTTCTCCGGCGACGAGGCGCTGGGTCTCGGAGCAGACGAGGAGGCGATCGAGCTGTGGCAGGCGATCGGCGTTGCGCGCGAGCGGATCGTCGGCTGTCCGCGCTCTGAGAACTTCTGGGAAGCCGGCCCGGTCGGTCCCAGCGGACCCTGCTCGGAGCTGTACATCGACCGCGGCCTCTCCTTCGGCGCCGCCGAGGACCTTCCGGGCGGTGAGAACGAGCGGTTCCTGGAGTACTGGAACCTCGTGTTCATGCAGTACGACCAGGACCCCCACGACACGCTGCGGGCGCTGCCCACGCGCAACATCGACACCGGCCTCGGCCTCAACCGGCTGGCGGCGATCCTGCAGGGCCGCGACTCGGTGTTCGACACCGACCAGTTCCAGCCGCTGATCGACCTCGGCCAGGAGCTCGCCGATTATCGCTACGGCGAAGCCCCCACCGCCGATCGCGCGCTGCGCATCCTCGCCGATCACGCCCGCGGCATGTCGTTCCTGATCGCCGACGGCGTCGTCCCCTCCAACGAAGATCGCGGCTACGTCCTGCGACGCCTGACCCGCCGCGCGATCCTGCAGGCGCGGCGCCTGGAGATGGCGCCCGGGTTCCTGCTGCGCTACGCCGCGGTGGTGCGCGAGCTGATGGCCGGCGCCTACCCCGAGCTGCTCGACCAGCGCGATCCGATCGAACGCTGGCTCGCATCCGAGGAGGACGCCTTCGGGCGCACGCTCGATCAGGGCACGAAGCTGCTCGACGAGCTGATCGCCCGTGCGCTGGACGCAGGCGAGCAGGCGATCGCGGCCGCCGACGCGTTTGCCCTGCACGACACCTACGGGTTCCCGTTCGACCTGACGCGTGAGCTCGCGGCCGAGCGGGGGCTGGGCGTCGAGGAGGAGGGGTTCGAGCGGTTGATGGACGCTCAGCGCACCCGCGCCCGCGCGGCCGCCGCCGGCACGGTGACACGCGAGGGCGAGCGCGCCGATCCGCGCGAGCGCGCCCGCGAGCTCGCGGCTTCCAGCGCCGCGACCCGCTTCACCGGATATGAGACCGAGTCACAGCAGACGACGGTCGGAGCGGTCGCCTCGGTCGGCGCCCGGAACGGGGCTTCCTCGACCGCGTCCGAGGGCGATGGCACGGAAGCGCTCGTTGCGGGCGCTCCCGGCGCGAGCATGCTCGTGAAGCTCGCCGAGTCCCCGTTCTATCCGGCCGGCGGCGGTCAGGTCGCCGACACCGGCACGATCGAATGCGCCTCCGGCGCCTGTCTCGGGCGCGTGACGAACGTCTTTCGCCTCGGCGACGATCAGGCCCTGGAGGTCTCGCTCGAGCAGGGCTCGCTCGTTCCCGAGGAGCCCGTGCTCGCGCGCGTCGACCACGCCGCGCGGCGTGCCACCGAGCGCAACCACACGGCCACGCACCTCCTGCACGCCGCTCTGCGCGAGCGTCTCGGCGGCCACGTCCGCCAGGCCGGCTCCCACGTCGGACCGGACAAGCTGCGTTTCGACTTCACCCACACAGGCGCGCTCACCACGCAGGAGCTGCGCGACGTCGAGGACGTCGTCAACGCCTGGATCGCCGCGGGCGACCCCGTCCGCGCGATCTCGACCACGCTGGAGGAGGCCCGCGGCCTCGGTGCGATGGCGCTGTTCGGCGAGAAGTACGGTGACATCGTGCGCATGATCCAGATCGGCGACGGCTCCCACTCGCGCGAGCTGTGCGGCGGCACGCACGTTCGCAGCACGGCCGAGATCGGCGCGTTCCACATCCTCAGCGAGACCTCCTCGGCCGCCAACGTGCGCCGCATCGAGGCGCTCACCGGGTCGGGCGCGGTGGAGCTCCTGCGCGAGCACCACCGCCTGCTCGTCGAGATCGCCGCCGAGCTGCGCGCCCGCCCGCGGGACGCGCTCGACGTTCTGCGGGCCCGCGAGGTCGAGCGCCGGGAGCTCGAGCGCTCCCTGCGCGAGGGCGCCGGCCCCGTCGCCGGCGCCCTCGACATCGAGGCGCTGGCGGCGTCGGCCGAGTCCGTGGCGGGCACGCCGGTGCTCACCGCCACCGTGCAGGCGCCCGACGCGCACGCGCTCATGGAGATCCTCGACCGCGTCCGCGGCCGGCTCGACGGGGCCGCGGTCGTGCTCGGCACGGCCGTCGCAGGACGTGTGCACCTGGCGGCCGGCGTCGCCCCCGAGCTGGTGGCGCGAGGCGTGAAGGCAGGTGCGATCGTGAAGAGCGCCGCAGCGGTCGTCGGAGGCGGGGGAGGGGGGCGCGACACGGTCGCCCAGGCCGGCGGGCGCGACCCCGACAAGCTCGAGGACGCGCTGAGCGCCGCGCGCGCCGCGATCGAGGAGGCGCTTACGGCATGAGTCGCGTGCTCGCCCTCGACTACGGCAGCGCCCGCTGCGGCTGCGCGCTCAGCGACCCCTCGGGCACGATCGTCACCCCGATCGAGGCCATCCCCCGGCCCGCCACTCGTCACGGCATGCAGGAGATCGAGGAGCTGATTCGCGAGCGCGAGGTCGAGCGGGTCGTCGTCGGGCTGCCCGTGTCGCTGCGCGGCGGCGACTCCGACCAGACGCGCGAGACGCGCGAGTTCGCGCGGCGCCTGTCACTGCGTCTGGGGGAGGGGATCCCGGTCGAGCTGCACGACGAGCGTTACACCACCCACATCGCCCGCCACGATCGCGGCTCGCACCGCGCCGGCGAGGACTCGCGCGCCGCGGCCCACATGCTCGAGAGCTGGCTGCACGCCAGATTGCGCCAGGGTGCCTAGTCGTACAGACGAGGAGCGGGAGCGCGATCGCGCCGAGCGCGAACGGCGACGCGCTGCCCGCAGCCAAGCGGAACGGCCACCGCCGTTGCCGCCGCCGGTCGCCTCGGTCGGCGATCCGCCTGAGGCGACCCCGCCTCTGGCCGCCGGCGAGGCGCCGGCGGTCGAAACGGTCGAGGCGGTCCAAGTCGCGCCTCAGCCCTCGTTGCCCCCGACCGCTCTGGAGGAGGTGCAGATCCGGCCGCCGGCGATCCCCGCTCGAGAGCTCAGCGCACCTCCGCCCCTGCCTGGCCCTTCGCCTGGCAACCTGCCCATGGCGCCGCGGCATCGGCGCTCCTGGTTGACACGGGCGCTGGCCGTCCTGGCTCTCGTGCTGGTTGCCGGCGCCGTATGGCTGGCGATCGACCGGCTCTCCAAGCACAACAACGCCGCTACCAAGCCGGTGGCCGCCCCGGCGATCGTGCGGGTGCTGATCCCCGAGGGCGAAACGCGCCGGCAGATCGCCGCTCGCGCGCACGCGGCCGGATTGACCGGCAGCTATCTGACGGCATCGAGGCGCTCTTCGCTGCTGAACCCGGCCCACTACGGCGCGCCGCCCGGCACGTCCAACCTCGAAGGGTTCCTGTTCCCGGCCACCTATGACCTCTATCGTGGCGACCCCGCCGGCCGGCTCGTGCACGAACAGCTGATCGCCTTCACCGAACGCTTCGGCGACGAGGAGGCTCGCCGCGCGCGCGAGCTGCATCTCACTCCATATCAGCTGCTGATCGTCGCCTCGATGGTCGAACGCGAGGCACAGCTGTCGGGCGACCGCGCGAAGGTGGCCGCCGTCATCTACAACCGCCTGCATCTGGGCATGGCGCTCGGGATCGACGCGACCCTACGTTACGCGCTCAACGACTACACCAAGCCGCTCACCGCCGCGCAGCTGGCGCTCGACTCTCCCTACAACACCCGTCTGCACCGCGGCCTGCCGCCGACCCCGATCAGCAACCCCGGCCTCGCCGCGATCGACGCCGCCGCCCACCCCGCGCACGCCGGCTACCTCTATTACGTCGATGCTCCCGACGGCTGTGGGGAGCTCGTGTTCTCGACCACGAACGCCCAGTTCGAACACGACGCGGCGCTCTACCGCGAAGCGCTCGCCGCCAACGGCGGGCGCGTCCCGACCTGCCGCAAACGGTAGGGGAGAGGCTCTCGCGGATGCCACGTTTGGGAGTTCTCGGCTGGCCCGTCGCGCACAGCCGCTCTCCGGCCATGCACAACGCGGCGCTGGCCGCGCTGGGACTGGAGGACTGGCGCTATCAGCTGCTGCCGGTCCCGCCCGAGCGCTTCGCGGGGACGGTTCGGGCGCTCCCGGGAGCCGGGTTCGTCGGGGCGAACGTGACGATTCCCCACAAGCACGCCGCGCTCGAGTGCGCGGACACTGCGAGCGAGGCCGCAAAGGCGATCGGCGCCGCCAACACGCTGTCGTTCGCCCCCGACGGCGCGATCGCGGCGGAGAACACCGATGCGCCCGGCTTTCTGAGCGCGCTGGGCGTCTCCCCTCAGGGAATGAGCGCGCTCGTGCTCGGCGCGGGCGGCTCCGCACGCGCGGTCGTCTGGGCGCTGCGCGAGGCTGGCGCGAGCGAGGTGTCGATCTGGAACCGCACCCCGGAGCGCGCTCGCACGCTCGCGCACGATCTCGGTGCGCGAGCGGTCGATGCTCCGGTGCCCGCGGACCTGCTCGTCAACTGCACCTCCGTCGGACTTGAGCCCAAGGCGGCGAGCCTAAAACAGTCGGCCAGTGAGGCCCAGGGGCTCAACCTCCCGGCGGTTACGTTCGATCAAGTCGGTAACCACTCCTATGTCGTCGATCTCGTCTACAGCTCCACACCGACACCGCTGCTCATCGCCGCGCGCTCCCACGGAGTGCGCGCGGTCGGTGGGCTGGAGGTCCTGCTCGCCCAGGGCGCGCTCAGCTTCGAGCTGTGGACGGGCCGGCCGGCGCCGCTTCAGGTCATGCGCGAGGCGCTGGACTAGCGGCGCGGGCTCCGTCCCGCACGGCTCGCAGTCCGGGACGGCGTTGGGCGTGGTCGGGACGCGGTCGCGATGAGCGACTCGCCGGGACAGACCGGCCCCGACCTACACGCGATCTTCGGCATGGACACGACGGCGGGCGCGGTCGAGGACCCTGTCGTCGAGGTCGAACGCGCCGTCGCGGTCGAGGACGCGGATGGCGAGATTTTCCGCGAGGATCCCGAGCCCGCGTCGGATCCCGAGGTCGAGGTCGACTCGCCCTCGCCAGGACCGGGCGAGTGGACGGGCATAACCCGGCCCAGCCGCCGTGGCTCCTCCTCGCGCTTTCTGACGGACGTGATCGTCGACATGCGTCTCGCCTCGCGCGGCCAGGTCGACGAGGCGATCGAGAGCTCGCGCGGTCTCGGGACCACGCCCGAGCGCGTCCTGCTCGACGCGGGCTCGCTCACCCACGACGGGCTCTCGCGCGCGCTGGCCGAGCGCTATGGCCTCGATCATCTCGACCTCAGCCTGTTCCCGGTCGACATGTCGGCCGCCAACCTCGTGACGACGGCTGCCGCCAAGCGCTATCAGGCGGTGCCCGTCGCGTTTGCGGACAAGCGCACGCTGCTGGTGGCGATGGCCGATCCCTCCAACGTGCTCGCCGTCGACGACATCGCGATCATGACCGGATACGAGGTTCGTGTCGCGGTCGCGCCGCCCGATGACATCGCCGGTCTGATCTCGCGCCTGGACCGCCTCGAGGACGTCGTCGCCGACTCCGGCGGGCAGCTCGAGGAACTCGAGGAAGGCGGCGTCGCGGACGTCGTCGATCTGCACGATACCGCCGATGACGCGCCGGTCGTCAAGCTCGTCAACCAGATCGTCGCCCAAGCGGTCGAGCGCAACGCCTCCGACATCCACCTTGCGCCCGACGGGCGCGAGGTGCGCGTGCGCTTCCGTATCGACGGCGTCCTGCAAGACGTCACGACCGTCCCGCGCCGGATGGCCGCCGGGGTGATCTCGCGCGTGAAGATCATGGCCGAGCTGAACATCGCCGAGCGCCGTCTGCCCCAGGATGGCCGCGTCGGGCTTGCCGTCGACGGTCGCCACGTCGATCTGCGCGTCGTGACGCTGCCGAGCGTCCACGGCGAGTCGATCGTCATGCGCGTGCTCGACAAGGACTCGGTCGTCGTCGAGCTGGACACGCTCGGCATGTCCGAGTCCGATAGCGAGCGCTTTGAACGCGCCTTCAACGAGACCCACGGCGCCGTGCTCGTGACCGGGCCGACCGGCTCGGGCAAGTCCACGACGCTGTATGCGGCGCTGCAGAAGCTCAACACCCCGGAGAAGAACATCATCACCGTTGAGGACCCGGTCGAGTATGAAATCCCGGGTCTCACGCAGGTGCAGGTCTCAGCCAAGGTCGGCCTCACGTTCGCCGCCGGGCTGCGCTCGATGGTGCGCGCCGACCCCGACGTGATCATGGTCGGGGAGATCCGCGACCGCGAGACCGCTCAGATCGCGGTCGAGTCGGCGCTTACCGGCCATCTGGTTCTCTCCACGCTTCACACCAACGACGCGCCCTCCGCGATCACGCGCCTGGTCGAGATGGGCATCGAGCCGTTCCTCGTCGCCTCCGCCCTGGACTGCGTCGTCGCTCAGCGCCTTGCCCGCATGCTCTGCTCCAGCTGCAAGCGTCGCGCGATCGTCCCCGCGGAGATCCTGCGCGAGAACGGCTACAAGGCGCTCGTCGACCTCGAGGCCTACGAGCCCGTCGGCTGCCGGCGCTGTGGCGGCAGCGGCTACAGGGGTCGCGTCGGCTTGTATGAGGTGATGGACGTCTCGCCGGAGGTGCAGAAGCTGGCGCTCGAACGCCGCCCCGCCGAGGAGATCCGCGACGTCGCCGTTCGCCAGGGCATGCGCCGGTTGCGCGAGGACGGCCTGGAGAAGGTCCGCCAGGGACGCACATCGATCGCCGAGATCGCTCGGGTCATAGGCAGCAGCTGAGTCAGCGGCCGAGTCGTTCGCGCGCTGTCGATCCGCTCTCCCGCGGCGTGAGCGCGCGCGCGCGCGGGTCTTCATACCTTCGTCCAGTCCCCGTCAAGTACACCTTCGGCGCTAATGGCCCGGCCCGCATCTGTCGATGGGCGGGCATGGACATCGATTTCGCAGACCTGCTCATGGAGGTCGTATCCCGCCGGGCCTCAGACCTGCATCTGAGCGCCGGGGCGCATCCCACCGTCCGTGTGCGCGGACGGCTCACCCAGCTGGAGGAATATCCGGAGCTGTCCTCGTCGGACACGCGTGAGATCGTCTACTCGATCCTCAACGGCGATCAGCGCCAGCGCCTGGAGACCGACTGGCAGCTGGACTTCGCCTACGCGATCCCCGGCCACGCGCGCTTTCGCGTCAACGCCTACTACCAGCGGGGGGCGATCGGCGCGGCCTTCCGGTTGATCCCCTTTGGGCTTACCTCGATCGACGATCTCGGCCTGCCGCCCGCCGTGCACGAGTTCACGCGCCGTCCGCGCGGCTTCGTGCTCGTCACCGGCCCGACAGGCTCGGGCAAGTCCACCTCGCTGGCGGCGATGATCGATGAGATCAACCAGACGCGCGACGAGCACATCATGACGATCGAGGACCCGATCGAGTTCCTGCACGCGCACAAGCGGTGCCTGGTCAACCAGCGCGAGCTCGGCTCGGATGCGCACAGCTTCGCCGACGCGCTGAAGGCCGCCCTGCGCGAGGATCCCGACGTGATCCTCGTCGGCGAGATGCGCGACCTGGAGACGATCTCCACCGCGCTGACCGCCGCGGAGACCGGCCATCTAGTGTTCGCGACGCTGCACACCCAGGACGCCTCGCAGACGATCGACCGCGTGATCGACGTGTTCCCCTCCCACCAGCAGGGTCAGGTGCGCGTGCAGCTGTCAGTGGCGCTGCAGGGGATCATGACCCAGCAGCTGCTGCCGACCGTGGACGGCTCCGGACGCGTCGTCGCCACCGAGGTGCTCGTCCCCAACCCGGCCGTGCGCAACCTCATCCGCGAGGGCAAGACCCATCAGATCTACTCGGTTCTGCAGACGAGCTCGGCCGTGGGCATGCAGACGATGGACGCCTCGCTCGCGTCGCTCGTGCGCGCCGGCAAGATCACTCAGAAGCTGGCCGAGGCTCGCTCCTCCACGCCCGAGGAGCTCAAGCGACTGCTCGTGGGCCCCGCGCCGATACAGGACGCGCGGCGGGCGGCGTAGCGAGGTGCGGCTATGAGCACCTATGTGTTCAAGGCGATGGATCTCGCCGGGGTCAAGGCCAAGGGCGAGATCGAGGCCGACTCCAAGCAGGCCGTCTCCGAGCAGCTGCGCGCGCGCGGTCTGATCGTCCTGGACATCGGCGACAAGTACGCCTCGCGTGAGATCGAACTCAGCTTCCTGAAGAGCGTCAAAGCCTCCGAGCTGGCCATCTTCTCGCGCCAGCTGTCGACGATGATCTCCTCCGGCATGAGCATTCTGCGCGCTCTCTACGTCCTCGAGGAACAGACCGAGAGCAAGTTCTTGAAGGAAACGATCGTCGCCACGCGCAAGGACGTCGAGGCCGGCCTCTCGCTGAGCAACGCCATGTCGCGCCACCCGAAGGTGTTCAGTCCGCTGTTCGTCGCCATGACCGAGGCGGGGGAGATGGGCGGCGTGCTCGAGAGCTCGCTGATGCGGGTCGCCGACCAGCTCGAGAAGGACGCCTCGCTACGCCGCCAGATTCGCTCGGCGATGGTCTATCCGGTGCTCGTGATCACCTTCGCCGTCGGCGTGATGCTCGCGCTCGTGGCCTTCCTGGTGCCCGTGTTCGAGGGTGTGTTCAAGGAATTCGGGGGCGAACTGCCCAAGATCACGCAGGTCTCTGTGTTCCTCTCCCACGCCGTCGTCGGCTACTGGTGGCTGCTGTTCGCAGGGACGGGAGTGCTGGTCATGGCGTTCCTGAAGTGGAAGAAATCCTCCTGGGGGCGTCCGCAGTGGGACCGCTTCCGTTTGCGCCTGCCGATGAAGATCGGCACGATCGTCCAGCAGGTCGCGGTCGCGCGCTGGTCGCGCACGCTCGCCTCGCTGACGAGCGCGGGCGTGCCGCTGCTGCAGGCTCTGGAGATCACCGGACGCACCGGTGGGAACGTCGCCGTGGAAGACGCGATGGAGGGCGTGATCGCCTCCGTCAAGCGGGGCGGCACGATCGCCGCGCCGCTCGCGCAGGCGCCGATCTTTCCCAGCATGGTCACGCACATGGTCGGCGTCGGCGAGGAAACGGGTGCGCTCGACGCGATGCTCGACAAGGTCGCCGAGTTCTACGAGGACCAGGTCGAGGCGTCGGTCAAAGCCCTCACCTCGATCATGGAGCCGGTGATGATCATCGTCATCGGCGGCATGGTCGGCTTCATCGTGATCTCGATGTACCTGCCGCTGTTTGAAGTCTACAACCACATCGAATAACCGGACAGACTCAAAGCTCACTCCGACCGGGCTTGACGGCTGCCCGGGACTTGCCACCGGTCGCTCAGAAGGTCGGCAGCGCTCGCAGTCTCCCGCCGCTCGTCGAGAGCGAGACGCGTCCGTCCAGCAGCGCCAGCAACTCCTCGCCGACCAGCTCGTGCCGCCAGCCGCGCAGCGTGCGCACGTCGGCCTCCCCGCCGCCCCGTCCGGCCGCGACGATCGCCTGCAGGTCCGCGCGGGCCGCGAGCAGCTCGTAGGCCAGCCCCGCCTCGCGCGCTCGCGCCCGTACGAGCGCCTCCGCGAGCGCGACCAGCGGCGCGTCGTCGGGCTCGCTCGCGGGAGGTCGCGACTCCTGGGCTCGCTCAAGTGGCGGTAGCTCTTCGCCACGCCGCACCGTCTCCAGCAGGTCTTGGCCCCGCCGGCGCAGGCTGCCCTGATTGACACCGCGGATCTGCTCGAGCTTGGCCGGCGAGGCCGGCCTGCGCTTGGCGATCTCCACGAGCGCCGCATCCGCCAGGACTCTCTGCACGGGCTGATCGTGGGTGGCCGCCACATTCTCGCGCCAGTACACCAGCTCGCGCGCGATCGTCTGCGCCGAGGCGTTCAGCCCGCGCACCCGTGGCAACCGCCAGAACACGCTCTCCAGGTCGCGCACGTCGCTCGAGCGACACAGCGCCACACACTCCTCGCGCGCCCACTCCAGACGCCCGGTCTCGGACAGGCGCCGTTCCAGCTCTCCCGCCAGCTCCAGCAGGTGCACGACATCCTCGCGCGCGTACTCGCGCTGCTCCGGCGAGAGCGGGCGCGCATCCCAGCGCGTGAAGCTCGCGCTCTTGCCGACCCTCACGCCCAACAGCTCCGACAGCAGCGTCTCATACGACGCCTGCGCCGCCAGCCCCGCAAACCCGGCCGCGATCTGCGTGTCGAACACGTTGCGCACCTCTGTGTCGAACCGGCGGCGCACGAGCGCGATGTCCTGGCGTCCGGCGTGCACCACCACCTGCACATCCGGGTCGGCGAGGACGTCCGCCAGCGGCGCTCCGTCCAGATCCTCAGCCAGCGGGTCGACGAGCTCGATCCGCTCAGCCGAGGGACCCTCGGGAACCGCGAGCTGGATCAGGCACAGCAGCGTCCGGTAACGGCCCTCGCCCATGAACTCCGTGTCGAGCGCAATGCGGCCGCTCGCGCGCGCGGCGTCGGCAAGCTCCTCAAGATCGAGCGCGCCGCCGGCCGGCGCCGTCGAGCTCACGGCTTCGCCCCCGGCAACAGCCACAACACCCCTCCGCGACCGAGCCCGGCCTGACGCGAGACGTCCGTGCCATGCGCCCGGATCCACCTGGCGGGCCGTGAGCAGGCGGCGTTGATCGGTGAGATGTGCTTACCGCAGAACGAGTTCAGGAACGCATACCTCACCTGGCCGCGCGCGATCGCCCGCTGCAACACCGGCACGGTCGTGAACACACGCGCGTCGTACGTCGTCAGGATCAGCACCGGTCGCGCCTCCTGCACTATCAGCGAGCCGATCTGCGTCGCCGACTCCGCCGCCAGCTCATACCGAGCGCTGCCCTGATGCGAGCGCAGGTAGGAGCTCACCAGGCGCTGCTCTTCGCGTGGCAACGCGCCGACGTACCCGGCATCGGTCACCCCGCCGTCGATCGAGGCGACATCCGCGCTCAACGGCAGGGCGCCGACGGTTATCAGCGTCAGCCCGATCGTGGCGCCGGCGAGCCAACCCGCGCGCCTGCCGTCCCGCCGCGGCCCGAAACGCGCGATCGCCATCAGCGCGATCGCGCCCGCCGCCGCGGCCAGCGTCACCCACCAGACCCCGGTGCGCCCGTACAGCAGTCGCTCGACGTAATACACGCTCGCCACCAGCGCCACGACCAGCGCGATGAGGCGCGCCCGGTCGTGGGCCGGTCGCCGATCGCTCGCGCAGGCCCACGCGACGCCGATGCCGAGCAGCGCCGCCACCGCCGGGACGAAGCTCTCCACATAGCGCGGGTGCAGTCGCGCCATGTCGCTGAACAGAGCAATCCCTGTCAACGTCCACAGCGACAGCCCGGCGGCGACCGCCACCCGCATCCGCCGTCCCGCCGCGCCGCCATCGTCTGCGTCCGCCGCCGGCTCTGTCGCCGCCTCGCGCGCGGCGCGCCGGTCGCTCAGCAGCGTGGCGATCAGCGCGGGCACGCCCAGCAGCAGGGCGAGGAGCAGCTCCAATCCCAACCGCTCTCCCGACAGCGGTCCGACGCGCGCCAGCAGCCGCGTGGGGGAGGGGGGCACGATCGGGATGTGATCGCGCTCGGACTGCGTCGCCACCGGGTAGTGGTGACCGGGCTGGTAGACGATCTGCTGCGGTTCGGTCGATTTGCCGGCCAGGCGATCGGTGCCGTTGAACACGAACGCGGCGTTCCACGCGCTCCCGTTCGTGGAGCCGATCGCGTACGGCCGCTCATGCGCGGGAGCGAGCAGCGTCGCGGTCAGCCACGCCAGCGCGATCGTCACGTACACCGCGCCGGCCGCGAGCATCTGCAGCAACCGCCGCCCGCGCCGGCCCGGCAGGCCCAGGTAGGCGAGCAGAGCCAGTCCCGGCACGGCCACCAGCGACTCCAGCAGCTTCACGTCGAACGCGACCCCCAACGCCGCCGCGCCCGCCAGCAGCCACCCGTGGCGCCCGGTCTCGCACGCGCGCACGATCAGCCACAGCGCGAGCACGATCAGCACCATCATCACCCCATCCATCGTGTCGCTGCGCGAGGTGATCACCTCCACCGGCAGCACCGCCAGGCCGACCGCGGCGGCGAGCCCCGCCGGCACGCTCCACATCCGCCTGACGGCCGCGAACAGCAGCGGCACAGCAGCGATCCCCGCCAGGATCTCCGGGAGCTTCAACGTCGTCGAGCTGAACCCGAACAGCTTCACGCTCGCCACCTGCAGCCACAGGTCCACGGGCGGCTTGTCGATCGAGACGCTCCCTCCCGGCTCGAACGCGCCGAAGAAGAGGTTGTGCCACGACAGGCCCATGGACCTGACCGCCGCGTCGTAGAAGGGGTCGGGCGAGACGCGATTGATGTAGACCAAGCGCAGCAGCGCCGCGCCGACCGTGATCAGCGTGACCGCAACCCACGCCCATGCGGGCGTGCGAACCGGTCCGGACCGGTTCGCCGAGGTCGCGAGCACGGATGCGGGCTCCATCGCCATCGGCGCGGGCTCCGCGCCGGTCGGGCTCACAGAGACCGATCCGGGCTCCCCTCCTGGCTCATGCTGTCGCGTCGGTTGGCTCATGGCTTGGAGGACACGCTAGTGTCTCGGCCTGCGTGGCGAGCGATGACGGCAAAACCGACGGAGATCGAACCGAGGCGTCTCACGGGCCGCGGGAGTGTATGCCCTGCCGGGGCACGGGCCGCGTGATCTCCAACCTGGGCGGCGAGCAGAGCACCGTCCCATGCCCCTGGTGTCGTGGCGGGGGCGTGCGTTTGGCCGGGATCGACGCCCAGGCCGCCCAGCTCGGCGAGGAGACGACCGCCAAGCGCTGACGGTAGCCGCTTGGCGATGCGTCCAACGTTTTTTGCAGGTCTTCAGGTCCCGCCCGGGGCGGTCGATGCAAGCGCTGACAAATAGCCAGTGTCGAGACGCCAAGGCATAACGCCCGCATGGGTGTGTAGCAAAGCCGGCGGTCCTCGCAAGCCGACCTCAGAGGTCTGCCCATGGGGGGCGCGTCGCCGTGTGAGGCGATGGAGTCCAGGGGCTGGCGCCCTATAAACGGATCCTAGGAGGATTCACATGTTGCATCGACTGCGCCAGCGCTCGCAGGATGAGGGTGGTTTCACGCTCATCGAGCTCCTGGTGGTTATCCTGATCATCGGCATCCTCGCCGCGATCGCCATCCCGTCGTTCCTGAACCAGAAGAGCAAGGCGTATGACGCGTCGGCGAAGGAGCTGGCCCGTACCGCTCAGACCACGGCGGAGACGATCGCCACGGACAACAGCGGCTCGTACGCCAAAGTGGGGCAGGCTGAATTGCATAAATACGAAACGGCCCTCCCGACCACTGAAGCGGAAGCGGGTAGCAACTCCTATCTCAGCGGCGCGACAGGGGCGGAAAACGAATACACGGTCACCGGGAAGGCGTACAACACCGGTGATGAATTCACGATTTCGCGGAGTTCCGGCGGTACCATCACGCGTACCTGCAAAAGCACCAAAAACGGTTGTTCGGGCAGTAACTCCGGCAGCTGGTAGTAGTCGCATCTGAGGCTTCGTTGTCTCGATGAGACTGTAAGAGTATCGCCAAGAGGGGCGGCCCGCGGGCCGCCCCTCTTTGTCATTTCGGGCATACGAAGCCGCACAATGACTGTCGTCCCTAAAGAAAAGTAGAGCCTGGGGCGATAGGTTCGTGAGCTAGTTACACGGCACAAGGCAGGAGCGTCCTACGGACGACAGAGCAAAGCCGACGGTTCCGCAGAGGGATCGAGTCGTCATCAATGAGATGGCGATGAGCCGAGGGGCTGGCGCAATGCAACCGGACCAAGGAGCTTCAATGTTGTATCGACTGCGCCAGCGCTCGCAGGGTGAGGGTGGTTTCACGCTCATCGAGCTCCTGGTGGTTATCCTGATCATCGGCGTTCTCGCCGCGATCGCCATTCCGTCGTTCCTGAACCAGAAGAGCAAGGCGTATGACGCGTCGGCGAAGGAGCTGGCCCGTACCGCTCAGACCGTGGCGGAGACGATCGCCACGGACAACGGTGGTTCGTATGCCAAAGTGGGGCAGGCTGAATTGCATAAATACGAAGCGTCGCTCCTGACCACTGAAGCGGAAGCGGGTAGCAACTCCTATCTCAGCGGCGCGACAGGGGCGGAAAACGAATACACGGTCACCGCAACCGCGTACAACACCGGTGATAAATTTACCGTTTCTCGTAGTTCCACCGGTGCCATAGCGCGTACCTGCAAAAGCACTAAAAACAACTGCTCGGGCAGCACTTCCGGCAGCTGGTAGTCATCACTGCACGACGCTTGGGCGCAGGATTCAGGAGCGGCGTGCGTGAGGGCTGGCCGGCCGACCACCCCTCACGCACATCAGCGCTCAAGTGCGCACCCGCCCAGGCCGATCAGACCTCATGGAGCTGGCAGCCATAGCGGGAGTCTTCGGCGCGATCTTCGGCTCGTTCCTGAACGTCGTCGCCTACCGCCTGCCGCGCCACGAGTCGCTGGCCACGCCCGCCTCGCACTGTCCCAGGTGCGGCACGCCGGTCAAGCCCTATGACAACATCCCGATCCTCTCCTGGCTCGTGCTGCGCGGTCGCTGCCGCACCTGCTCCGAGCCGATCTCACCGCGCTATCCGCTCGTCGAGGGGCTGACCGCCGCGCTCTGCGTCGGCGCCGTGCTCGTGCACCACACCGCAACCGGGATCGCGCTGAGCATCGCGCTGATCCTGATCGTCGTCCCGGCCGCCCTGATCGACCTCGAGCACCGCATCATCCCCAATCGCCTGACGCTCCTCGGCGCCGTGCTGGCGCTCGTTCTCGGCACCGCGCTGGACCCCGCCGGTGAGCCTGAACGCCTGATCGCAGGCGCCGCCGCCGGCGGCTTCCTGCTGCTTGCCGCGCTCGCCTACCCCGGCGGCATGGGCATGGGCGATGTCAAGCTCGCCGGCGTAATGGGCCTGTTCCTCGGACGCGCCGTCGCTCCGGCGATCCTGATCGCACTGCTGGCGGGCGTCATCTGCGGCGCGCTGATCATCGCGCGCAAGGGCGCCCAGGCGGGACGCAAGACCGCCGTTCCGTTCGGTCCCTTTCTCGCGCTGGGGGCGATCGTCGCGGTGTACGCCGGGCAGCCTCTGATCGACCTCTACACGAATCACTTCCTGCACTAAGGGTTCGCGCTCGTCCCGCCGATAGGACCGTACCGAGACCGACGCCCGGTCGACGCCCGGTCATCCAGCCGCCAACCTCCGCCATGCCCTCGCTACCCAAGCCCAACTTCTCCAAGCCCGTGCTCTCGCGGCCCAAGCTCTCCAAGCCATCGCTCAACCTGAGCCTCGGTCGCCGCTCGGGCGCCAAGGTGGTCGGCCTGGACATCCAGCCGGGTCACATCACCGCGGTGCAGGCGCACGTCAACGGCTCGATCGTCGCCGAGCACGCGGCCGCCCTGCCGCTGCCCGCCGACACCGTCCGCGAGGGCGAGGTGCTCGACGAGAGCGTGCTGGCCGAGGCTCTGCGCGAGCTCTTTCACGACAATTCGCTGAGCAAGCGGGTGCGCGTCGGCGTCGCCAATCAGCGCACCGTGCTGCGCACGCTCGAGCTGCCGCCCGTGACCGATCGCAAGGAGCTCGCCACCGCCGTGCGCTTCGAGGCCCAGGAGCAGGTGCCGATGCCGCTGAGCAACGCCGTCCTCGACTTTCATCCGCTCGGCATCCACGACACGCCCGCGGGGCCCCGCCAGCAGGTGGTGCTCGTCGCCGCGCAGCGCGACATGATCCAGCGCCTGCTCGCCGCCGTCCGTGCCGCCGGCCTGCGACCGGAGGGCGTCGACCTCTCCGCGTTCGCGCTGATCCGCTCGCTCTACCGTCACGACGCCGAGCACGACGGTCGCGTGCTCTATCTCAACGTCGACGGGCTCACCAACATGGCGATCGCCGAGGGCGCCGTATGTCGCTTCACGCGCGTCGTGGGCGGGGGCATGGAGGCGATGGCCGGCGAGCTGGCCGAGCGTCGCGGCGAAGCCGTCACCGATGCCCGCGCGCTGCTCGCCGCCGCCGATCTCACAGCGCCGCCGGCGCCCCCGGCCGAGCCCGCTGTCCCCGACCCGGTCGACCCTGCTCCGCCGGAGCAGCAGAGCCTCCCAGCGAGCGACGCCCCGGAGTCGCCCACGACCGACCCCGACTCGTCCACGACGTCCTACGGTGAATCGCTCGAGGATTCTCTCACCCCGTCCGAGTCCTTCGCGGCCATGGCCACGCCTGCGCCGTCGCCTGCGCCGGTGAACGGAACGGAGCTCGACGCGGACGTGCGCGCCGTGCTCGAGAACGGCATCCGCGAGATCGCCGGTGAGGTTCGCAACTCCCTCGACTTCCACCGCTCTCAGGAGGGTGGCGGCGAGGTCGCCACGGTCGTGCTCAGCGGCGCCGCGCTCGACGTGCCCGGGTTCAGCGACGCCCTGGAAGCCGAACTGCGCGTGCCGCTCACCCGCGAGACCGTCGGAGTGAGCGACGGCGCCGTGACCGGCGCCCAGGTCTCCTCACAGCGCCTGGCGATCGCCGCCGGCCTGTCAGTTGAGGAGGCGCCGCGATGAGGGCCGTCAACCTGATGACGACCGATGAGCGCCGCGGGCCCAGCATCCCGACCGGTCGCTCCGGAGGAGGCGCCTATGTCGTGCTCGTCCTGCTGGGCGGGCTGGCCGTCTTCGCGCTGCTCTATGGACTCGCCGATCATGCGATCTCCGGCCGTCGCTCCGAAGTCGCCTCGCTCGCCGCGCGCGCTCAGCAGGCGCAGGCGCGCGCCGGTCAGCTCACCCCCTACACGAGCTTCCTGCAGATGCGCGAACAGCGCGTCCAGACCGTCACCCAGCTGGTCGATTCCCGCTTCGACTGGGCTCAGGCCTTCCACGAACTGGGGCGCGTGCTGCCGCCGGGCAAGGTCTCCCTCGGCTCCCTGGCCGGCACGGTCGGCTCCAGCTCCGGCTCCTCAGCGGGCGCCTCCAGCTCCAGCTCCAGCTCCAGCGCGGGCGCGGCGAGCGGCTCTTCGGTCACCTCCGCGACCCCGCCCGGCAGCATCCCCACCTTCGCGCTCACCGGCTGTGCCGTAAGCCAGGCCGAGGTCGCGCTGATGCTCGACCGCCTGCGCCTGATCCACGGCGTCAACGAAGTGTCGCTGCAGAGCGCGACCAAATCCGGCTCCGGCGGCGGTGGCGGCGGCGCGGGCTGTGAAGGCGGCAGGGTCTCGTTCAGCGCGCAGGTCACCTTCGACGCGCTGCCAAGCGCCTCCACGGCCGGCGGTTCGAGCTCGACCGGCACCGCCTCCACAGCGGCTGCCCCGGCCTCCCCGGCTTCGGCGTCCGCGACCCCTGTTTCCACGTCCTCCGCGGGAGCGGTCCGATGACCGGCCGCGATCGCACGGTGGTCATGGTGCTTGCGACGTTGGGCGTGCTCGCCGCCGTCTGGCTGTTCGCCGTCGCCCCCAAGCGCGAGCAGGCCGCCAAGCTCGGCACGGAAGTCAGCACCGCTCAGGCGGCGCTGGCGAGCGCCGAAAGCCAGCTCGCCAGCGCCAGCGCCGCGCAGGCGAAATACCAGGACGCCTACGCCTCGATCGTGCGCCTCGGCAAAGCCGTGCCCGCCAGCCAGGAAGTTCCCTCGCTGATCTACCAGCTCTCGCAGGCCACGAACGAGAAGAACGTCGAATTCGCCTCGATCACCGCCAGCGTCCCCGGCGCCTCCGGGAGTAAAGCTCCCACGGCCAGCGCGGGCGCCGCCACGGCCGGCGCGGGGGCCACGCAGATGCCCTTCACGTTCGTCTTCAACGGCTCCTTCGACAGCCTCTACAACCTCTTTCAGCAGCTCGACGCCTTCACCACCCTGCACACGACCTCCGGTGAATTGAACGTCAGCGGACGCCTGCTCACGATTCAGAGCATCAAGCTCGGCCCCGTCAGCGCCTCGGGCGGCTCGGCGCCGGGATCGGGAGCGCCCGGTGGCTCCGAACAGCTCTCCGGCACGATCACCGCGACCGCCTACGTGCTGCCCGCCGGGCAGTCGCTCACCGGTGGCGCGACCCCGGCAGGCCCGTCCGGCACGGCTACGCAGACCGCCTCCACAGGGGCCGCCGGCTCCGCGAACGCACCCGCCGTGGTGCAGGTGAACCCATGAAGCCCTTCCTCAGCTCATTGCGCTCGGACCTGCTCGACAGGCGGTTCCTGCCCGTGCTCGTCGTCCTCGGCGTGGCGTTCGTGGCCGCCCTCGCCTTCGCCGTAGTCGGCGGTGGCTCCTCCACGAGCTCGACCCCACCCGCGACCAGTGCTTCCACCGGCGTCACCGGACGGGCCGGAGTCGTCGCGATCACCCCGGCCCCGGCGGCCAACGAGGCGGTCGCCGAGACGACCAGCGGCGCCCACCAGCACTCCGGCGCTCCGCGCAACCCGTTCACGCCACTGCCCTCCTCCGCGAAGGCCAAGACCGCAACTGCCTCGGCGCCCTCCTCTTCGAGCGCCTCGGGCTCCAGCTCCGGTTCCTCCAAGCCCTCCTCCTCTTCCGGCTCGTCCACCGGCGCCGGCGGCTCCTCCCCGAGCACCCCCTCCAAGTCCACCAAGCCGAAGCCCAAGCCCGCGCAGCAGATCTACCACGTCGATGTCCTCTTCGGCGCCGCCCCCGTCGGCACGCCCCCGCAGAGCATTCCCCTGACGGCCTTCAACAACCTCACACGCCTGTACCCGCTCGCGGTCAGCGGCGAAGCGCCGCTCGTGTTCACGGGTGTCACCGCGGGCGGCGCCAGCGCCATCTTCACGATCGTGCGCGAAGTCTTCCCGCACGGCCCCGCCGTCTGTCACCCCAGCGCCTCCCAGTGTCAGGCGATCCAGCTCAAACCGGGCCAGAGCGAGGAACTGGAATACATCCCCACCACCGGTCAGGCGCTCGTCTACAGGCTCGAGCTGGTGTCGATCGCCGCCGCCAAAGCAGCCGCGGCCAAGGCCGCCAGTGCGTTCCACACCACCTCACCCGCCGGCCGCGCGCTCCTGCGCAGCGCGGGCCTGTCGACGCTGTCCGGTCTGCGCTACTCCACCAACACCGGCGTGATCGTGCTCAGGACTCATCGCTCCTTTGCGGCTCACGCCGCTTCGCACCACCGCTAGACGCTCCTAAGCGACCTCCCAGCCATGCCGACCGCTGCGGTGAGCGGCGCCGGCAGCGCTCTACGAAGACGCGGGGCCATGGCTCACCCACCCCTCCAACCCGTCGCCGTTCGCGCGAGCATCGCTACCGGCAAATATGCTGGCTGTCCATGAGCCTTCGTCTGATCACAGCCGGCGAGTCCCACGGCCCCGGGCTGACCTGCATCGTCGAGGGCCTGCCCGCCGGCCTGCGCCTGGAGCAGGCGCAGCTCAGCGCCGATCTCGCCCGCCGCCAGCTCGGCCACGGCCGCGGTGGGCGCATGAAGATCGAGCGCGACCGCGCCGAGGTCACAGCCGGCGTGCGTCACGGTCTCACGCTCGGTGGTCCCGTCGCGCTGGCGGTCGCTAACCGCGACTACGCCAACTGGGAGGAGCGCATGAACCCCTGGCCGGTCTCAGAGGCCGTCGCCGAGGTCCACCTGCCGCGTCCCGGTCACGCCGATCTCGTCGGCGCGCAGAAGTACAAGCACACCGACATCCGCAACATCCTCGAGCGCGCCTCCGCCCGCGAGACCGCCGCGCGCGTCGCCGGCGGCGCGCTCTGCAAGGCCTACCTCGCCGCGCTCGGCGTGCACGTGCGCTCGCACGTCGTGCAGATCGCCTCGATCCATGCCCCCGCGCCGGACGCGCCGCTTGTGCTCGAGGACTTCGCCGACGTGGATGCCTCGCCCGTGCGCTGCCTTCATCCCGACGCAACACGTGCGATGGTCGCCGAGATCGACCGCCTGCGCAAGGCCAACGAGTCGCTCGGCGGCGTGTTCGAGGTGCAGGCCTTCGGGCTGATCCCCGGGCTTGGCTCGCACGTCTCCTGGGAGCAGCGCCTGGACGGGCGCCTGGCGATGGCGATCTGCTCGATCCAGGCGCTCAAGGGCGTCTCGATCGGCGACGGCTTTCACGTCGCCGGCCTGCCCGGCTCGCAGGCCCACGACGAGATCTTCTACGACGAGCAGCGCGGCGGCTACTACCGCCAGACCAACCGCGCCGGCGGCCTGGAGGGCGGCATGACCAACGGCCAGCCCCTGATCGTCCGCGGCGCGATGAAGCCGCTGCCCACCCTCACCAAGCCCCTGCGCTCCGTCGACACCGCCACCCACGAGCCCGCCGAGGCGCTGCGCGAGCGCACCGACTCCTGCACCGTGCCCGCCGCCGGAGTGGTCGGCGAGGCGATGGTCGCGCTCGTGCTCGCCGACGCCTACTCGCAGAAGTTCGGCGGCGATCACATCGACGACATCCGCCAGTCCGTGCGCGCCTATACCGAGAGGATCGGGTGGCGCTCGTCCTGATCGGCTTCATGGGGGCCGGCAAGTCGACGGTCGCCGGTCGGTTGGCGAGCCTGCGGGGCGCACAGGCCATCGACAGCGATGTCATGCTGACCGAGCGCTTCGGGCACTCGGTCGCCCGCGAGTTCGAGCTCCACGGCGAGCCGGCGTTCCGGGCGGCCGAGGAGGAAGTCATGTGCGGGGTGCTGGCCGGCGCCGGCCCGCATGAGGTGATCGCGCTCGGGGGTGGCAGCGTGCTCTCGCGCCGGACACGCGACGCGCTGTCCGGGCACCTGGTCGCGCTGCTGGACGTCGACGTACAGCTCGCCTGGGAGCGCGTGCACGAACGAGACGACGGTTCCGAGCGTCCCCTGGCCCGCGACCGTGACGCCTTCGGGGCGCTCCATGCCGAGCGCCGTGGGCTCTACGAGGAGGTGGCCGACGTCCGCCTGTTGTGGGCGCAGTCCGCCTCGGGCGAGTACCCCGTGTTCGTTGGGCGCGGCCTGCTGCGCAACGATCGCCTCGACGCCATCTGGCCGCTCGACCGGTCCGCGTCGCGCCCGTTCTGCGTGACCGACGACACCGTCGGCCCGCTGTATACGCCGCGGATCGAACGCCATCGCACAGTGTCGATCTCGCCCGGAGAGGCCCACAAGACGCTCGCGACGGCCGAACGGATCTGGCAGGCGCTGGTCGCGGGCGGCATGACCCGTTCAGATCACCTGGTCGCGCTCGGCGGGGGCGTCGTCGGCGACCTCGCCGGGTTCTGCGCCGCGACCTACCAGCGTGGAGTGCCCGTCGTGCACATCCCCACCACGCTCGTCGCCCAGGTCGACTCCGCCTACGGCGGCAAGACCGGCATCGACCTGCCCGACGCCAAGAACTATGTCGGCGCCTACCACCAGCCCGCCGGGGTGCTCGTCGATCCGGACACGCTCGCGACGCTCCCGCCCGCGGAGCTCGCGGCGGGCTGGGTGGAGGTGCTGAAGACCGCGCTGATCGCCGGCGGACCGCTGTGGGAGCGCGTCCGTGACACGCCCGGATGCGAGGTCGACGAGCGCACGATCCGCGACTGCGCCGCCACCAAGCTCGCGATCGTCGCGGCCGACGAGCGCGACTCCGGCGTTCGTCAGACGCTCAACCTCGGCCACACCGTCGGCCACGCGATCGAGACCGTCACCGGCTATGACCGCTATCGCCACGGCGAGGCCGTCGGGCTCGGGCTGCTCGCCGCGCTGCGCCTCTCCGGCGCCGATGACCTGCGCGCTCAGGTGCGCGAGCTGTTGCAAGCGCGCGATCTGCCGGTAACACTGGACGGCGCGAGCGTCAGCAGTGTTCAGGAGATCCTCGCCGCGATCGCTCGCGACAAGAAGCGCGTGGCGGCTAACGTCCCGTTCGTGCTCGTCAAGGCCCCGGGTGAGGTTGACTACGGTCGCGAGGTCGATGCGGCCGATGTGCGCGCGGCGATAACGGAGCTCACCCCATGACCCGCGCGAATTATCGCCTCGAGGTGATGCACGGTGTCAATCTCGATCAGCTGGGTCACCGCGACCCGCTGCTCTACGGCACGCTGACGCTGCCCGAGCTCGAACGGCAGATCGAGCAGGCCGCGAGCGTGATGGGTCTGAGCGTGCATTGCTTTCACACCAATCACGAAGGCGCGTTCATCGAGCATCTGCACTCCCTGCGCGGCAACACCGACGCTGTCCTGCTCAACCCCGGCTCCTGGACACACTACGCGTGGGCGATTCGCGATGCACTCGAGATAGCCGGCGTGCCGGCGCTCGAGATTCACCTGTCCGACATCGAGAACCGCGAGCAGTGGCGGCGTTTCTCGGTGATCAGGGAGCTGTGCTTCTCGACGATCTCCGGGCGCGGACCGGATGGCTATCTGGAGGCTCTCACGCAGCTGCGACAGCACCTCGAACAGGGCAAGGCATGACGGCGCCGAGCGCCGACGGTGGGGATGGCGATCGTCTCGCTTGCGTCAAGCGCGCGGAACGCCTCGCCGTGGAGCTGCACGAGCGCAAGCTCGACCTGCTGCTCGTCTGGAGCGCCGTCAACATCCGCTACCTCACCGGCTTCACCGGCAGCAACGCGCTGGTGCTGGTGGCCGCCACCGGGCGCTCCGCCGGGCATCGCTTCCTCACCGACTTCCGCTACGAGACCCAGTCCGCCCAGCAGGTACCCGAGATCTTCGCCCGCGAGATCGTCTCCGGCGAGCTCCTCGACGCGACCGTCGCCACGCTGCTCGCCACCGCCGGGACCGCGGGACGGCTGGGCTTCGACGACGCCCACCTCACCGTCGCCCAGCACACCCGTCTGCGCGAGCTGCTGCCCGCCGGCTGGCAGCTCGTCCCCTGCGCCGGAGCGGTCGAGCGCATGCGCGCCGTCAAGGACGCTCGCGAGATCGACCGCATCCGTGCCGCCACCCAGCTCGCGGACGAGGCGCTGCGCCGCAGCGTGCTGGAGCGCGGGCTGGTAGGGCGCACCGAGCGGGAGGTCGCGATCGACCTCGAGCTCGAGATGCGCCGGCTCGGCGCCACCGGTCCCAGCTTCCCCTCGATCGTCGCCTCCGGCGCTCACGGCGCGCTGCCCCACGCCGAGCCCCGCGCGCAGCCGATCGCGGCCGACGTGCTCGTCACGATCGACTGGGGGGCCCTGCACGAGGGCTACTGCTCGGACTGCACCCGCACCTACGCCACCGGTGAGCGCATCTCCGCCCGCGCGCGCGAGGTCTACGAGCTCGTGCGCTCAGCCCAAGCACTCGCGCGCGACGCCGTCACCGCCGGTCCCAGCGGGCGCGAGCTCGACGCCGTCGCGCGCGAGGCGATCGAGCGGGCCGGACACGGCGAGCACTTCGGCCACGGCCTCGGTCACGGCGTCGGCATGGAGATCCACGAGGGCCCGCGCCTGTCGCGCACCGCCGGTGAGGATCCGCTGCTGGCCGACAATGTCGTCACGGTCGAGCCCGGCGTCTACCTGCCCGGGCAGTGCGGCGTGCGCATCGAGGATCTGCTCGTCGTCAACGCGGACGGTCACGAGGTGCTGACCGGGCTGCCCAGGGAGCTCACGGTCATCTCCTGAGCAGGTGAGCCCACCGTGCGCGTGCGGCGCTCTGCGATCTCCCCGCTCTCGAGGACCAGGGCGACCACCACCAGCGGCGCGAACCACAGGATGTATGTGAAGGAGTAATACCCGTCGCACGCCAGCACGGCGATCAGCACCGCAGCGGATGCGCCCGCGAGGCCAATTACATCCTGGCGTTTTGGCAGCCACAGCAACGCGACGGCAAATCCTCCCGTCAGCGCGATGAGCAGGCCGTGGGCCACACCCGAGACGGCCCTGACCCCGGCGACGGCGCCAAGCGGTGCGCCGCTGTCGATCCGCTCCCAGATCGAGTAGCCCGGGTCGCGGGAGATCTGAAAGCCAAACGTGCGCGCCATGAACTCGCCCGGGCTGCCGTGTGTCAGAGCAGGCACGAACACAACCGCGCTGGCAAGCCCGAACGCCGCGCCGAAGGCAAGCAGCTGCCGGCGGCGACCTTTCCCCGAGGGGTTGTGGCCGGCCAGCACCGGCACGAGCGCCAGGGGGGTGAGCTTGGTCCACGCCAGGACCGCCGCCATCGCGCCGCGGCGCAGCGGAGCTCCGGCCAGCAGGAGCGCGCCGACGAGCGCGGCCGCGACCATCGAGTCGTTCGCGGCCAGGCCGTCGGCATAGAGCGTGAAGGGGAAGGCAAGCCAGGCGTAAGCGAGCACGATCCCAACGGTCGGTCCTCTGACCTGACGTCCGAGCGCAAGCAGGAGCGCCGCGGTCAAGAGGTCGAAGAAGAGCGCCGCCAAGCGCGCCGCCGTCTCGCTCGAGGCCACGCCGGCGAACGGAACGTATGCCTCGTAGTCGACAGGGCCATACGTGTCGTAGTGAGGGTCATAGCCCAGGCTCGACAGCAACGACCGATCGACGCCGTAAAGCGAGCGCCCGTGCAGGATCCGCTGTGCGCCCTGCACGCTTCCGGGCCCCACGTCGGTGCTCACCTGAGAGTCGAGCGTCCAGCTCGCGTGGACTCCGACGAGCACGACGATTCCCGCGATCAGCCACGAGCGCGGCAACGAGAGCGCAAGCGGCGTCTCAGAGCGACCTGGCGAATCGTGCCCACCCACACGAGCGATCCTCACCATGCGCACGCCCAAATACGCCAGCGGCGCATACACGAAGAGCATCGGCCAGGTGCGAGCATGGCTCCATGTCCCCAGCGCGACCGCGAACGAAAGCAACACGAGCAGATCGAGATGCAGCATCCGCCGCAGATGCTCGAAATCGATCAGCGGCAGCAGAAAGAGCCCGCAAAACGGCAGCACGACCCAGAAATGCGCCACAGCCGGATACGACTGCACGGAGTTCCTGAACACCGGCAGCAGCGGGCAGGCGACCAGCAGCACGATGAACGTCAAGCGCACGACCAGGCTCGCGGGGGCGCTCCTGACGCCGGGCGCCGGTCTGCTCAGCGCGGAAGCACGGGCAACCATTTGAGACGGTTATCGGCCGCGCGTCCGGGGGCCTTGACGCCGCAGGCCTCGCCGATGCGGGAGAGCCGCTCCGGGGCATACAGGGCGAGTCCCAGCGCCGTCGCCAACGGCAGCGTCCACACGAGGAACAGAGCAGCCTGCAAGTCGGGGCTAACCTCACGCGCCGACACGCCTTTCAGGATGAGCCAAGGAAGCACCACGCCCATCAGCGCCAAGACCGGCGGGCGGCGACTGTGACCCAGCGCCTCCCAGCTGAGCAGCGCGAGCAGGAAAGGCAGCATGTAGTAGCCGGTGTCCCAGGTATCCAGCATGCAGCGCAGCAGCAGCACCAGCGCGAGCAGCAGCAACGCGTCGCGCTCGGCGATCGCGAGGACTTCACGCCTGCGTCGCAGCCACAACGCCCCCGCCATGCCGAATCCGACGAGCACGATCAGCGGATGGCTGATCGCGCTCGCCCAGGCCGGACCGATGCGATAGCCGGGGAGGGTCGCGCCGAACAGCCGTGTCACCAGCTGGCCGTGCCGGCCGAAGAACCACCACACCTGCCAAGGTTGGAAAAGATCCTGCTGCGGTGTCACCGCTCCACGAGCGCCCGCCGCAAAGCCGCTGGGTGAGGCGAGCATGAGCGGCGCGAGCATCACAGCGGCCGCGACTCCCGCGCTCACCAGGCAGATGACGACCCGCCTCCAGCGGATCGTCCCCGCGCCGGCCCCCAGCGCCAGCAGCACCGGGCCGACCGCAATCAGCGCCCACTCCTTGTTCGCGATCGCCAAGCCCAGCAGCACGCCCGCCCAGATCGAATGCCCGCGCACGGCCAGCAGCACCGCGGCGACACACAAGCAGGCGCCGAGCAGTTCCTCGGGATGACCCAGTTCGAGCGCCTGCAGGGTCAGCGGGTTTGCCACGCACACCCCCAGCACGATCGCCCGCCAAAGAGTCTTCTGCCCAGCAGTACGCATCTGCGCACACAGCCACACGCCGAGCGCAGCCCCCGCCAGCAGGCACGGCAGCGCAACCATTCGGTAGAGGGCGAGCTCGCCTCCGCCCCACAGCCCGGGCAGCAGCGCGAACGGAGCCCGCTCCACCAGCGATCCTCCGTAGGCGGGAGTGAGGCGCAGGAACTCGAGCACATGACCATGCATGAGCGCGCTGAACGCCGGCTGGGCCTCGATTTCGTAGTCATTCCAAGCGAAGCCGTACAGCCCCAGCCACGCCATCGCGGCGCTCGCGGCCGTTGCCGCCAGCGCACACAGGGCGTTCTCGCGCACCGCTCGCCTCATGTGGAGGCATCGGCTTTCAGCGTGAGCGCCTTGAGCTTCGGTTTCGCGGTTCAGGCCATTTTTTCGACGGCCCCTTGGGCGCCTTAACCGCTCGCGCAGTCATACAGCGCCGTTGCGCCGCCCGACTGTTCCGGTGCGACGCAGTGACCACGGATCCACACGATCCGCGGATCGCCGCTCACTCGGGGGACGAGCATCGCCCGAACCTGTCCGGAGGCGACGTACTGTTGCAATTGAGCAAGCGTGGGCGCCGGTATCCCGCCCTGGAACCCGCCGATCGGCAGAATCTCCCTGCCCGTCGCGAGGATATATGGCGCCGCCAGGATCGAGGAGTCGGTCGCCATCGGGATCGACGTGCTGTAAGCAGAGGAGAGTTCCGTGACGACCTGTTCGTCCAGCTGTCGCGTGCGCTTGGCCTGCGCGCGCGAGATCGTCGCCGAGGAAGGCTCATACGGGGCCGCGAACGGGCCGAGGCCGCGGATCACCATCAGCGCGGAGGCGACGCCCGGGAGCAGCAGTGCGCATGCGATCGCCAGCGCCACCATGCCACCGGCGGGGATCTTGCCTTCGCCATCGCGCCGCGCCGCCGCCAGCCCCAGCACGGCGAGCGCGCCGGCACACACGGCGGCCGGGACCAGCCATCCGGGCACCCGCGATCCTCCATCCAGCAGGTACACGCCATAACCGATCGACAGGACCACCGCGCCCACCATGCACGCCTGCGCCGCGAGCTCCCGCCGCCGCTGCCACGCGAGCGCGAGCCCCGTCCCGCACAGCGCCCCGATCGCGGGCGAGAGCGCCGCCACGTAGTAGGAGTTCGGATACCCGCCCGCGCTGAAGAACGCCCCGAGCACCCCCAGCCACAGGCCCCACAGCACAACCGCCGCTCTGAGCCGATCGCGGCGATCGCGCCCGCGGCGAGCGACAAGCACGCCGAGCGCCGCGATCAGCGCGGCCGGCAGCAACCAGCCATCGTCGCGCCCGAACGGACCGCTCAACAGTCGGTGCCAGCTCGGCCCGATCGCATGGATCGAGCCGGCGCTCGCCTGGGAGAGCCGCACGAGAAACGGCGCCGGATGACCCGCCCCGGCGAACACGTCGCTGCCCCGTCGCAGTCGGGCGATCCCGTTGTAGTCGAACGTCTGGCTGAACACCGAGTCATTCTGCGTGCCGTCCACATACGGTCGGTCGTGCGCCGGCACGACCGACACGACCGCCATCCAGCTGACCGACACGACCGCCGTCACCGCTCCCGCCAGCGCGACATGGCCGAGGCGTACGCGCAGCCGGGGAGGTGCGGCCAGCAGATACACCGCAGCCAGCGCCGGCAGCACCAGCCAGGCGACGGTCATCTTCGCCTGGAACGCAAGACCGACCCACACGCCCGCGAGCAGCAGCGAGCGCCGACGCCCGCTCACCACCGCCGCCGTGGTGGCGTCCGCCGCCAGCACGAGCAGCAGGATCAGCAGCGAGTCCGCCACGTTGCCGCGGTTCAAGGCGACCGTCACGGGGCTGGTCGCGACCACCGCCGCCGCGACGATCCCCGCCACCGGGTCCGCCAGGCGGCGCACCGCGCGATACAGCACGAGGATCGTCAGCACGCCCTCGATCGCCTGCGGCAGCACGACCGCCCACGTGTGAAATCCGAACACCCGCAGCGACAGCGCCTGCGGCCACAGCGCCCCCGGCAGCTTGTCAACGCTCACCGTGCCCATCGGGTCGAACGCGCCGAAGAAGAAGTCGTGCCAGCTCGTGGACATGCTGCGCGCCGCCGCGCCGTAGAACGCCTCGAGCGCGGCGCCGTTCATGCCCCACGCGTACATCACTCCCGCCAGCGCCGCGATCGCCAGCAGCGCCGGGCGCGCCCACGCCGGCTGGTCCTCGGGTGAGCGCCATATGCGTGCTGAGATCTGCGCCAGGCCGCCGCGGAGCCTTGCGGTCGATTCCACCGTCCGCTCACCGCCCATCTTCGTAGCCTAAGGACTCGCCGATCTTCTGGCTAGCCCTGTATCTCAGAACGGACGGTCGGCGTACGACGTATCTCCGACAGCCGGCAACCGTCAGCCGGCGTCAAGCTCCGCGAGCAGCTCCGCCACGCGCCGGGCGATCTCCTCACGGATGGCGCGCACCTCGGCGAGCGGACGTCCCTTCGGATCGGGCAGCTCCCAATCGACATAGCGCTTGCCGGGAATGTAGGGGCAGGCGTCGCCGCAGCCCATCGTCACGACCAGGTCTGCCGCTGCGGCGAGCTCACGAGTGAGGAGCCGCGGCCGGCGTTCGGACAGGTCGATGTCCAGCTCGCGCATCGCCTCGACCACCTCGGGATGTACCTGCTCGGCAGGCGCGGTCCCAGCCGAAAGCGCCGTATGCCTGCCGTCAGCCGCGCGCTCGAACAGCGCCTGGCTCATCTGTGAGCGTCCGGCGTTATGCAGGCAGACGAACAGGACGCTCGCCATCGACCGCCTCCTCCTCGGTTACGTCGGGTTCAGGCATAAGCGGATGCGATCCGCGGACGAGCCGGTAGGCGAACACGCCGATCGTGGCCCCGATCAGTGGGCCTGTGAGGTAGATCCACAGGTCGTGCCAGGTGCCGGACGCGAGCGCCGGGCCGAACGATCGGGCTGGGTTCATCGACGCGCCCGTGATCGGCCCGCCGAACAACGCGTCAAAGCCCACGGCGCCGCCGATCGCGATCGCCGCGGCGGCGCCCACCGCGCGGGTGTCCGTCGCCACGGCCGTGATGACGAACATCAGGAACGCCGTCAGGACGATCTCGTAGGCCAACGCCGTCGGGGCGCTGACGCTCGGGAGCGTGGCTCCCAGGTGCGCGGGCTTGCTCGTCCACGCTGCGAGCAGCAGCAGCGCCCCCGCGCTCGCGCCCACGAGCTGGGCGGCGACGTAGGCGAGCGCGTCTCGCAGCGGGAAGTGCCGGGCGAGGGTGAACGCGATCGTGACGCTCGGGTTGTAATGAGCGCCGGAGAGATGTCCGCCCGCGTAGATCATCACCATGATCACCAGGCCGAACACCAGGCCGATGCCCACGCCGCCAAGTGAGCCGGGATGGGTGGCGTTGGCGATGATCGCTCCGCACCCGGCCGTCACGAGCGCAAACGTCCCGATCGCCTCCATGAGCGCGCGCCGGGGGAGGTCGGGTCGATCGATCATGCGGCCGCCGGTGGGATCACGTCCGCGATCCTATTACATTGACAAGCGCTGCTTCAATAGATATATATAAATCGATGATCGTCGATCTGGAGCTCGCGCCCAAGCAGAAGCGAGCGGCCGGCGAGCGCTGTTGCGAGCCGGTCGTCTACCCCGACGTTCGGCGCGAGCACGCGCTGCGCATGGCCACCGTCGCCAAGGCGCTCGGCGACCCGATCCGTCTACAGCTCGTAGACGTGCTGCGCCGCCACGCCGGCAAGGTCTGCGTCTGCGAGCTCGTGCCCCTTTTCGACATCTCCCAACCGACGCTCTCTCATCACCTCAGCAAGCTGCGCGCCGCCGGCATCGTCGACTCCGAGCGCCAAGGGCTCTGGGCCTACTACTACGTCATCCCGGATGCGCTCGAGGAGCTGGCCGTGTGGCTGAGCTAGAAGCCCACTTTTCGGAATCAAGGCTATGACTGCCGTTTTATTCTGCGACTGTGCGTTATCCCCCGCGTCGTTGACGTGCATACGTCGGCCGAAACCGCGCGGAACATCGGAGTAACCCCTGCGAGCTTCGAGGCCCCAAGTCCGGAGCGAATCGCCGCAGTCGACGAACGCTGGTGGGACTGCGAGAGATCGCGGTCGATCGCGCGGTGCAGCGTGACGTGCTCTCGGCAATGCGCGAGTTGGCGGACGAAGGCTCTCATGGAGCCCACCGCCTACCTCTGACTGACCTTACCGTCGCCGTCGCCGCACAGGCGTCGGGACTGGACTGCACTACGATCATCACTTCGAGCGTCTTGGCGAGCCGCTGGGCGGGGCGATCTCGGCGGCGACGGCCTCTGGCGCGACGCATCGCGTCCGTGCGCGGAAGCGAGCACCAGGCGGGCGTGGCCACCGATGAGCGCCGAGAGGACGACGTTCGCGTCAGCGACGACTGCGGGAGGCAGCGAAATCGCCGAGCACCTCATGCTCGCCCACGTCCTTCGCCTTCAGCTCCGCGCCGATTTGCTCGGACAGGCGCAGGAATACCTCGCGGCGAACCTCGACCGGCAGCCGGGTGTATCCCACGGAAGGAAGAACCCAGCAGGGGTGCCTTCGCGCGTCACTCGTCCGGTCCGGGCGTGGCGAGGGATGGTGGCGCGTGGTCGCTCGTCGCGCAAGGAGCAGTCGCTTGCTGTGTGTGCCTTCAGTTTATGAGCGGCTCAGCAGGGAACTGCAGGCCAAAGCGCTCGACGAGGCCGGGGACGCTTGCTGGGTCCATCTCGAGCGCGTAGCGCTCGCAGAGGCTGCCGAGGACCGCGGGGTCTGCTTGCGCTACGCCGCCGAGGTCGACGAGCTCCTTGAAGAATCCCTCGAAACCGGCGGGCGCGATGATCTCGAGGATCCTGCAGGGGTCCTCCCCGGCGTTCCAAAACGTGTGCCACTCGCCACGGGGCTTGTAGACGAGGTGACCGGGCCCGGCCTCGAGCGCGTCCTCCCCGAGTAGTGCTCCCATGCGGCCTTCGATGACGTAGCTGTACTCGTCCTCGCGCAGATGGCGGTGCAGCGGCGCGGCAAGTGCGTGTGCTGACATCGGGTGCTCGACGAGGGAGAAGCCACCCTTGGTCGTCTCACTGTCAATCATGAACCGCACCCCGATGCTTCCGAGGAACCCAGCCTTGCCGTCTACGGGTCCCAGCACCCGGCTTTGAGCGGTCTGCATTGCTTCCTCATTTCATTGGACAGTCGTGTCGCGCCAACTATACAGGTCCGACGGCATTCGTGACAGGTCCGACGGCATTCGTGACAGAATTGATCAGACACTCATGTCCGACCAAGCACGTAGCTATCGCATGCATCACCGCGCGGAGTCCCAGCAGCAGACCCGTCTGCGCATCACCGAGAGCGCAGTGGAGCTGCACGGGACTATCGGTCCCTCCCGCACATCCATCAGCGCCGTCGCGGCACACGCCGGGGTTCGTCGCTCGACGGTGTACCGCCACTTCCCGGACGAGGCGGCGCTGTTTGACGCGTGCTCTGCCCACTGGGCGGCCGCAAACCCACCGCCAGAGCTCGGCGCCTGGGCGGTGATCGACGATCCAGACGAGCGCCTGCGCGTCGCCCTCGAGGAGCTCTTTGACTTCTACCGGCGGACCGAAACGATGCTCGAGAACCTGTTCCGTGACGAGCAAATCGTGCCGCTCGTCCAGGAGCGCTTCGCCGCCTTCCGCGGCTACTTCGCAGCAGCGGGCGACACGCTGATGGCGGGACGCAAGCTCCGCGGCGCTGCTCGCAGGCGCACAAGGGCCGCCCTCGGCCACGCTGTCTCCTTCTCGACCTGGAAATCCCTGGTCCGTGAGCAGGGACTCAACGACTCCGACGCAGTCGCGCTTATGCGCGCTCTCGTGGGTAGGGCCGGCTGAAGCAGGCGCAGGATGCCGGCCGCGGCTGGAGGACCGAATGCCTGGTGTAGGCTCGTTTGACACCCACGAGGAGAGGACCCACCCATGGCGGTTGGGATCAGGCTTAAGTTCAACGGAGGCACGCAGGAGAACTACGATGCAGCGCACGGGGTCATGGAGATCGACACGGACCCGCCCACTGGGATGATCGTCCACGCCGCCGGCCCGGTCGAGGGTGGCTGGGGCGTGATCGACTTCTGGGAGTCCCGCGAGGCATTCGATGCATTCGTCGCGGAGCGCCTGATGCCCCGCCTACACGGGCTGGGCGATCGAGGCTTCCCGAATCCACCAGACGTAAAGGAGTTCCCGGTCCACAACCTCCAGACGCCGTAGCGATCAGAACCCAGCGTCGAGATGTCAGAGATGTGGAACAGTGTTGCGTCGGAGTGGGAGGAGAGCGCTCTGTTCGTCGATCAGCAACTGGCGCTTGCGACCGAGGCGTTGCTCGACGCCGCTGGGATCGGGGAGGGGGATGCGGTCCTCGATCTAGCTTCTGGTCCGGGTGGCGCCGGACTGGCCGCGGCTGAGCGGGTGGGCTTGAGCGGGACGGTTGTGCTCTCAGATGTTGCCGCTGAGATGGTCGCCGTGGCTGCCCGGCGGGCAAGCGCCAATCCGCAGGTGAGCACCGCTGTCTTTGACCAGAGCGAGATCACAGCTGAGGACGGTCACTTTGACGCGGTGATCAGCCGACATGGCTTGATGTTCGTCGAGGATGCCGCCGCAGCGGTGAGGGAGGCCATCCGCGTCCTGCGACCGGGAGGCCGATACGCGGCGATGACCTGGGGGCCCCGGGAGCAGAACCCGTGGCTCGGGTCAGTGCTGGACGCCGTGGGCGAGCAGTTCGGCGTGCCGTTCCCACCACCGAACATCCGCGGACCATTTTCACTCGACGACACCACGCTTCTCGAGTCCATCCTGCGAGACGGCGGTCTGGAGGGCGTTCAGGTCAAGGCCATCGCAACCCCGATGCACGCAGCCTCACTGCAGGCATGGTGGGAGCGCGTGCCGAAGCTTGCCGGCCCGCTCGCGATCGCGATGGCCGGCATGGAGCCGAACGTCCGCGAGGAGATCAAGGAGCGCGCGCTCAAAGCCGGCGCGAGCGCCTCGCGTCACGATGCAGATCAAGTCGTGTTCGCAGGCTCGGTGTTGATCGGGTCAGGACACACGCCTCGACACTGATCCACGACATTTAGAAATATCGTTTCAAGAGTGAGCACGCTGACGCTCGCTTCGCCAGGATCCGAGCGCGTCGACAGCCAATCGCTCACGCTTCCTCGTTGGACGAGGACCGAGCGCGCAACCCGGATCAATGATCGTGCTCCTCGTCGCAGAGGCTGGCGCGCAGAGGGCACATCGAGATCCAGATGGCCGCAGGAGCACCTCAACCTCTAGCCTATAACGACGACCACATCGGAATAGACCCACAGATCAGCTTTGTAGAGCCAAATGGGAGCTGATCAGCGTAGTCTCGACCACCAACTACGATCCGAGCTTGGCTCGTCAACTATTTCAAAAACCGCTGATTTGCAGGGAAATCCTTGATCACCACCAACCAGTTCAAAAACGGAAACCACATAGAGGTGGACGGAACCATCTTTAAGATCCTGGAGTTCCAGCACGTGAAGCCGGGCAAGGGCGGTGCTTTCGTGCGCACGAAGCTGCGCAGGGCCTCGGATGGGAACGTGATCGATAAGACGTTTCGCGCGGGCGAGAAGTTCAGGCCGGTGCGCACGGAGGCCCGTCGGATGCAGCTCTTGTACGCCGATGGGACGGATGCGCATTTCATGGACACGGAGTCGTTCGAGCAGATTGCGGTGGCGGAGACGACGCTGGCGGACATGTTGCGGTGGTGCAAGCCGAGCAGCGAGGTGGATGTGCTGTTCATCGACGATGAGCCCTCGGATGTGCAGTTGCCGAGCGCGGTCGATCTGGAGGTGACGCAGACGGACCCGGGGCTGCGGGGCGATACGGCTTCGGGCGGGGGGACGAAGCCGGCGACGCTGGAGACGGGCGCGAGCATTCAGGTGCCGTTGTTTGTGGATGTGGGCGAGCGCATCAGGGTGGATACGCGCTCGGGCGAATACGTCTCGCGCGCGTGAGCCGCCTCCGGAAGTCCGTCCGCCTTGCTCGCTGCACGGCTCGTGCGCGAGGCAGCGCTCCTGGCGCCCGGAGCGCCGTCCGGGCGCTCGCCGTGGAGGCCCGCTAGATGCGCCGCACCGAGCAGCGTCGGGCGGCGGTGGTGGCGCTCTATCAGCACGATTTGACGGGCAGGCCACTGGGGGAGGCCTTGGGGAGGGACGCCTCGCCGATGACGATGGCGCTGGCGCATGCGGCGGCCGATCGCTCCGATGAGCTGGATGGGGTGCTCGACAGGCACGCGCACGGCTGGTCGGTGCAACGGATTCAGCCGCTGGAGCGCTCGATCATGCGGGTGGCGCTGATCGAGATCCTGCACCCGGATGTGGCGCCGGCCGATGAGCCGATCCCGGCGGAGGGGGCGATCGACGAGGCGGTGGAGAGCGCGAAGGTGTTCTGCGGCGCGGACGCGCCGGCGTTCGTGAACGGGGTGCTGGCGGCGGTGTTGCGGGAAGTGCGCGAGAATGCGCCGGAGATGCCCGAGCAAGCGCCGAGGGAGAGCACCACATGAATGACAGCGAGCAGCTGGTCGATGAGCGGTTGGACGATCTGATCTCCAGGCTGGAGCGTGCCGCCGAGCAGTTGCGCTCGGGCGAGCTGAGCGCGGATGCGGCCGCGACGCTGGTCGAGGATTGCGCGGGGCTGGCGGGGGAGGCCGCGGTGGAGCTCGAGCGCCGCTCGCGGGCGGAGGTCTCGACGGTCGCGCCCGGCCAGGATTCGTTGCTGTAGCGGTGTGACGGCCGACGTGACGGCAGACCGTCCGGAGCGGGCCGAGGACCTGGAGCCCCAGCGTCCGGGATCCGTGCGGGACCCCGACGGGGGCGGCTATCCCGAGCATCTGCGGATCGAGGTGGAGCGCTATCTGGAGGGGATGCGCTTCTCGCGGGAGGCTTTGACGGCGGGGCTGGAGGAGGCGATGCGCTATTCGCTGCTGGCGGGCGGCAAGCGGATCAGGCCGGTGCTGGCGCTGGCGACGGCACGGGCGGTGGGGCTCTCCCAGCACGAGGCGATGCCGCTGGCGGGGGCGATCGAGCTGATCCACACGTACTCGCTGATCCACGACGACCTGCCGGCGATGGATGACGATGCGCTGCGCCGGGGGATGCCGACCTGCCATGTGAAGTACGGCGAGGATGTGGCGATCCTGGCGGGGGATGGGCTGTATGCGGAGGCGTTCAAGCATCTGCTCTCAGAGCGCCGCTCGCCGCCGGAGCGGATGCTGTTGGCGGCCGCGGAGCTGGCGGGCGCCACGGGCGTGGACGGGATGGTCGGCGGGCAGTACGCGGACGTGAGTCCCGATACGCCCGACGGGCCGCAGGCGCTGCGCCGGGTGCATGAGCTGAAGACGGGCAGGTTGATCGACGCGTCGGTGGTGTGCGTGTTGTTGCTGGGTGGGATTGACGGACCTGCGACAATGTGGTATCGCCGCTTCGCTTCCGAGTTGGGCGTACTGTTCCAGATCGTTGACGACATCCTCGACGTGACCGGCACGGACGATGCGCTCGGCAAGCCGCGGGGCAGCGATGAGCGGCACGGCAAGCGGACATACGTGAGCGAGTTCGGCATGGAGCAGGCAAGAAGGCTGGCGGCGGAGTCGCATGGGACGGCGAAGGAGGCGCTCGCGCAAGCCGCGACCACAGGGCCGGGCGCGCCGAACGCCGGTGCGGAGCTCGAGCAGATAGCTGATTTCATCTATACCCGCACCTCATGACCAACACGCCCCTGCTCGACGACATCAATGGACCGGAGGACCTGAAAGCCCTCTCGGACGCGCAGTTGAGTGAGCTGGCGCAGGAGGTGCGCACGCAGATCATCGACACGGTCGGCGAGATCGGCGGGCATTTCGGCGCGAATCTCGGCACCTGCGAGCTGGCCGTCGCGCTGCATTCGGTCCTGGAATCCCCGCGGGACAAGATCCTGTGGGACGTCGGTCATCAGGCCTATCCGCACAAGATCCTGACGGGTCGCAGCGAGCGTCTGGCTACGATCCGCCAGTACGGGGGCCTCGCGCCGTTCTGCTCGATGGAGGAGTCCGAGCACGACATCATGGGCGCGGGGCACGCGTCGACCTCGATCGGCTATGCGGTGGGGATCAAGGAGGGGATGCGCCATCGTGGCGGCGAGGGCTCGGACGGCAGGGTCGTGGCGGTGATCGGCGACGGTGCGATGACGGGGGGCGTGGCGTTTGAGGCGATCGGGCAGGCTGGGGGCCTGGGGACGCCGATGGTGGTGGTGCTGAACGACAACGGCATGTCGATCGCGCCGAACGTGGGGGCGCTGTCGCGGTATTTCAACCGGGTGCGGCTGAACCCGAAGCTGTGGCACGCGCGCTCGGGCGTGGAGGGTGGATTGGCGAAGCTGCCGGGGGGGATCGGCTCGGCGTTCGAGCGGCTGGGGCCACAGCTGAAGGAGTCGATCAAGGCGTTCTGGGCGCCGGGATTGTGGTGGGAGGAGCTCGACTGGGCCTATATGGGAGTGATCGACGGGCACGACGTGCGGGCGCTCAGAGAGGCGTTGCGGGAGGCGTTGGCGGCGCAGCGTCCGGTGGTGGTGCACGTGGCGACGGTGAAGGGCAAGGGGTTCGCGCCGGCCGAGGACGGTGGCCTTGAGGGGATGGAGCGCTGGCACGCGGCGAAGCCGAACTCGATCGCCAACGGCGCCCCCGCGCCGAGCGCGCCGGCCGCGGCGGCGAAGGACGGCAAGCCTGCGAAGGCGAGCCCGCCGCAGTACACGCAGGTGTTCGGCGAGGCGCTGGTGCGCGAATGCGAGCGCGACGAGCGCGTGGTTGGGATCACGGCGGCGATGAACTCGGGGACGGGGCTGAGCATCCTGCAGAAGGCGATGCCGGAGCGCTATTTCGACGTGGGCATCGCCGAGCAGCAGGCGATCCTGTTCGCTGCGGGGCTGGCGCTCGAGGGCTGCAAGCCGGTGGCGGCGATCTACTCGACGTTCCTGCAGCGGGCTTACGACCAGATCGTGCACGACGTGTGCTTGCAGCGGCTGAACGTGGTGTTCGCGATGGACCGCGCGGGGCTGGTCGGCGACGATGGGCCGACGCATCACGGGGCGTTCGACATCGCGTACATGCGCTGTCTGCCGAACCTCGTGCTGATGGCGCCGCGGGACGAGGCGATGCTGGTGCAGATGCTGCGTACGGCGCTGGAGTACGACGAGGGGCCGATCGCGCTGCGGTATCCGCGTGGAGAGGGCACGGGTGTGCAGCTGCCGGAGCAGACGCGCGCGATCAGGATCGGCACGGGCGAGATCCTGCGCGAGGGCGGCGCCGGCGCGGCGGCCGGGCGCAGGGTGGCGCTGATCGGGTATGGCAGCGGTGTCGGCAAGGCGCTGGAGGCCGCGCGGGAGCTGAGCGGAAGCGGGATCGAGGCGACGGTCGCGGACGCGCGCTTTGCGAAGCCGATCGACGCGGGGCTGATGGCCCAGCTGGCGGCCGAGCACGACCTGCTGGTGACGGTCGAGGAGGGCGTGCTCGCGGGCGGGTTCGGGAGCGCGGTGTGGGAGACCCTGAACGAGACGGGCGCGAGCCCGCGCATTCTGCGGGTGGGCCTGCCCGACCGCTACGTGACGCACGGCAAGCCGGCGTTGCTGCACGAGGAGGTCGGCTACACCGGCACGCGCATAGCGGAGCGCGTCAGGGCCGCGATCCTGGAACGCGACTCCGCGACGATCGGCGCCTGAGCCATCGCCGATCCTCGATCGGCGAGCGGGCTTGGAGGGGGAGACCCATAGCCGGTCGCTTGCGAACGGCGCGGTCGGCGCCGGTCACCGCAGCGGTGGCATGGTTGGGGAGCGCTCGAGCTGGTGAGCGCGAGCAGCTCGGCAATCCGCGCATCGCCGGAGAGACATCGCGAGGGAGAGACTGCTTAAATGAAACGACCCGCTGGGGAGGCGGGCCGTTTCGGGGAGGAGGGATGCTGCTGTACTGCGGGTCGATCACTATGTTGCCCGCTGGGCTGGAATCTATGTGTGAGGTTGGGCACACATGGGCAATGACTGTATAAGCGGGGTTTTGGGGGTTTTCGGTGTCCGTGTGCGGGTTTACGGTGTCGCGTCCCAATCAAGTTGACCCCGGCGACAGCGTGAACTGCCCCGGGGTCGTGACACAGGAGCGTGAACTCCCATGCGGGCTAATCGTAGTGTTCTGGCGCAGCGCGCCATCGTTTTGCAGCTTCTCCGCGACGATCATCTGCGAGCGTGGACGCGAGCAGAACTGGAACAGGCTCTCGGCTTGCCGGTCAAAGGGCCTCTGGCGAAACTCGCTGCCGAGAATGTCATCTCCTTGGATGACTTCGGGGAAGGCGAGGAGATCCGGGCGTCGTGGTGCGTCCGACACCTGGACACACTCGGTCTTATTGCGGTCTGAGTCGTGCCTACGAACGAAGACTTGGGGCAGGCGATCCGTCGCTTGCGTCAAGCCCAACGCCGAACGATCGAAGACGTGGCGTTCGCTGCGGACATGCACCCGACGTTCCTGGGGCGGATTGAGCGTGGCGGGGCGAGTCCGACGTGGGGTCGGATCGTGAGCCTGGCAAGAGCGCTCGGCGTGAGCGTGGCGGCGCTCGCGCAGATGGCCGAACAAGAGGCAGAGGTTGCGCTGATCGTGCGGGACGCGCGAGCGCGACTCCGCACGTGAAGTCTGGGCCAGACACCTATACTGTTCCACATGTCGCAGTTTGACGTGGAGATCAGAGAACGCTCCCGAGTGACCGATTCCGGGGTTAGCCCCGGAGGTGTGGGGTCTGTTGTGCGTTCTGTGGTCTGGTCTGGCGAAGCCGACAATCGAAATGCGGCGGAAGCAGACGCGTGGGTTGCGTGGGATGAGAAGTACGGTACCGGCCAACGGCCAGATAACCCCATCGTGAGGTTTGGAGAGTCGTAGGTTTTGGCGTCCGGAGCGTAAGGTAGCCTTACGTTATGCCTCCGGTAGACCGTCACGCGCCACGCCGGACCGACTGCTCAGCGTCCACGTACTCGCTGATGGAGTTCATGCGGGAGTTCCCCGACGATGACGCCTGCCTGGAGCACCTGTGGCGCTCGCGCTGCTCGCCCGACGGCGAACACGCCGACTGTCCGAAGTGCAAGCAGGAGCGTGTGTTCCGCAAGTACGCGACGGCGCAGGGTCGCCAGTCGTGGACCTGCACAGGCTGCGGGCACCACGTCCACCCGACGGCGGGGACGATCTTCGCCAAATCCTCCACGTCGCTGCACCTGTGGTTCTACGCGATGTACTTGGTCACGAGCACTCGTTGCGGCGTGTCCGCCAAGCAACTGGAGCGTTCGCTGGGCGTGTCCTACAAGACGGCGTGGCGGATGCTGAACAAGATCCGCAACGAGCTGATGAAGGACGACGGCGTGCCGCTGCGAGGCGACATAGAGGCCGATGAGGCATCCGTGGACGGCAAGCCCCGCAAGCCACACGGCAAGCATCCACACCTCGCGATCGGTTCCTCGAACCGGCGTTCCGAGGCGATGAAACTCCGCGAACGTAGTAGAGCAACCGTGTTCGCCGCCGTGGAACGCGGCGGGCGTGTCAAGGCGACCGTCCTACCGTCCCGTCGCGGACCGCGCTTGAAGGAAACGCTGATCGAGTGGGTTGAGCCCGAGTCGATCATCGTCACTGACGAGTGGCCAGCCTACAACGGCCTGGACAAACACTTCATCTCCCATAGTCGGATCAACCACTCAACGGGCGTCTACGTCGAAGGCGACACGCACACGAACACCATCGAGGGGTTCTTCGGACATGTCAAGCCGTCGATCAAGGGCACTTACAGGCGCGTGTCGCACCGTTGGCTACAGGGCTACCTCAACGAGTTCACGTGGCGTTACAACCTGCGCTACCAGCGCGCCCCGTCGATGTTCGCGGAGCTTGTCGAGCGAGCGATGGTTGAGGTCAAGGCGTGAGCGAGGAGGCGATCATCCGAGCGTTGCGCCGTGCCGCGGAGCGACGCGAAGCCGCCGATGAGGAGCGACACGCCGCGTCTATCGAGCTACGCAAACGCGTACGCGAGGCACACGCGGCCGGGATCGGTCCTACTCGGATCGCTCAGGAGGCTGGTCTGTCCCGTCAGGCCGTTTACGAAGCCCTGGACCCGTCACCTTCTCAACAACGCTGAGGAAGTCCTCGCGCGACGGGACCGGCACCTCTATATCGCCGTCCTTCGCCGGGATCGTCTGAGTAGGCTCCGGCTCGTGCTTGCCGTCGGTCATCTAAGGCCAGAGTAGCGCCGTGCGGCGATGCGCCTTTTGCCACAGCCTGATCGAGTCCGGTACGCCACCTGAGCATGTCATCCCCAAGTGGATCGGACGGGAGTACCCCAGCGCCACGTTCACGCGTAAGGGCCGGCAAGGACAACAAATCCGCTCCAAAACCATCGACATCACCGTGAACACGGTATGCGAGAACTGCAACCACCACTGGATGAGCGACATAGAGGCTGCCGTGTCGCTAACGCTCAAGCCCATGCTGCAAGGTATCCAGCGGGGACTTACAGTCGAGCAGCAGGCACTCATCGCCCAATGGGCCACGAAGACAGCCATGACGCTCGACCAAGTCTTCGCGCCCACCGAACGCGTCTTCTCAACAGACTTGTGCAAGCAGCTCATGGAGCGCAAACTGCCGCCGCCCGACATCGGCGTCCATCTCGGTCACTATGCAGGTACAGGCGATTTCCTAGATGTCGTTCACAACGACCTATACCGGCGGGGTATCCCTGTGGGCACCCGCCCAGGTCCTCCAGACGGGCACCGTACGGCCATCCGAATCGACAAGCTGATACTCGAAGTCAACATGCCCCAAGACGCGTCTATGGCCGTCCAAGCACCCACAGGCGTCGATATCGCTGATGTCTTGGTGCGAATCTGGCCGAGCACCCACACGGTCATCTGGCCTCCGCTCTACTCGTTTGGAGACCAAACGTGGGCATCGTTCGTGAGCCCCAACACGCCCGACGATCCCTTCGCCACCGAGTAGGCGCAACCGCCTTGCAAGCCTCCCAAAGATCCGTAGTTTGGGACGACACGACCCAAACCCGCTTATACAGTCATTGCCCATGTGTGAGGTTGGGCACACATATGTCATCTCTGTATAAGCCGAGGGGTTTGCCCGTTGCCCGTCGACCGCTGCGCGGCCGTGTAGGAGGCGGGCGGCAAGGCCCTCACCAAGCGTCGACGAACGCGTGCTTCTTGCCCGGGCGCTCCTGCCATGACGCGTCGGTCTCGGCGAACAGCGTGGCGATCCAGTGGCGGGAGTCGGCCGGGTCGATGACATCGTCGATCTCGCCGTAAGCGGCCATGTTGACGCCGCGACCGTGCTCGTAGGCGGCGGCCACGGTCGCCTGGAAGACGCCCTCGCGCTCGGCCTCGTCCTCGATCGCCTCGAGCTCGCGGCGCATGCCCAGCCGCACCGCTCCCTCCAGGCCCATGCCGCCGAACTCCGAGGTGGGCCAGCCAACGGTGAACAGGGGCGCGGTGAAGCCGCCGCCGGCCATCGCCTGGGCGCCGAGGCCGTAGCCCTTGCGCAGCACGATCGTGCCCGTGGGCACGGTCAGGTTGGCGCCGGTCACGAACATGCGCGCGAAGTGACGGACGGTCGCGGTGCGCTCGGCCGCGGGGCCGACCATGAACCCGGGCGTGTCGCAGAGGAACAGGAGCGGCAGCTCGAAGGCGTCGCACAGCTGCATGAACCGCGCCGCCTTGTCGGCGCCCTGCGCGTCGATCGCTCCGCCGAGGTGGGGCGGGCTGTTGGCGATCACGCCCAGCGCGCGGCCGTCCACGCGCGCCAGCGCCGTGACGATGCCCGCGCCGAAGCCGCGACGCAGCTCCAGCACCGATCCCTCGTCGAACAGTCCGTCGAGCACCTTGCGCACGTCATAGATCTGCCGGCGTCGCTCGGGCACGAGGTCGCGCAGCAGCGTCTGGTCGGGCACGCGCACGTCCTGTGATGGCGGGCCGAAATAGGAGAGATAGCGCTTGGCCGCGGCGACCGCGGCGCGATCGTCGGCAACGCGCAGATCGACGACGCCGTTCGCGTCCTGCACGTCGATCGGTCCCACCTCGCCGGGCTGGAACACCCCCAGCCCACCGCCCTCGATCATCGCCGGACCGCCCATGCCGATGCTCGAGTCCTCCGTGGCGATCACCACGTCGCAGCACCCCAGCAGCGCGGCGTTGCCCGCGAAGCAGTTGCCCGCGGCGATCCCCACGAGCGGCACCAGCCCGCTCAGGCGCGCGAACAGGTTGAACGCGCGGCAGTCAAGGCCCGCCACCATCGGCCAGTCAACGTCGCCCGGGCGCCCGCCGCCGCCCTCGGCGAACAGCACCACCGGCAGCCGCCGGCGCTCGGCGAGCTCGAACAGACGGTCCTTCTTGGCGTGACCGCGCATGCCCTGCGTGCCCGCGAGCACCGTGTAGTCGTAGGACATCGCCACGCAGCGCATGCCCTGGACGTCCCCGACGCCCGCCACGAGCCCGTCGGCGGGAGTGCGCTCGATCAGCTCCTCGCGCGCACGGCGACGCTCCTGGGCGGCGAACACGAGCGGGCGGTACTCCACGAACGTGCCCTCATCCAGCAGCTCGTGCAGGTTCTCGCGGGTCGTGCGCCGTCCCCGCTCGTGGCGCTTGGCGAGCGCATCGGGGCGCGCCGCGTCCAGGCCGAGCTCGTGACGCTCGCGCACCGCCCGCACATCCGCGCGCTCGATCTCATCCCGCGGTCCCGGGGCGTCGCCGGCCTCGGATCGCGTTTCGTCGTCTGCTGCGGGGGATCGTGTCATCGCGAGATCATCGCCGATGGCAGAGTGCATTGGGTGTGCGCATGCCACTCGAGCATCCCGGCGAACGCGCCTGGTCGTAGCATGCAGACGATGTCATCGCAGAGCGAATCCTCGCCCTCGGAGCGGCGCGAGATCCTCAAGGAGGTCTACGCGCAGACACAGCAGTGCGTGCGCTGCTCCGAACTGGCCGCGACGCGCAAAACGGTCGTCTTCGGCGCCGGCAACGCCAACGCGGATCTGATGTTCGTCGGCGAGGCCCCCGGCGCCAGCGAGGACGAGCAGGGCGTCCCCTTCGTCGGCCGCGCCGGCAAGCTCCTGGAGACGCTGCTCGGGGAGATCGGGATGGCACGCAGCGAGGTCTTCATCGCGAACGTCCTCAAGTGCCGACCTCCCGCCAACCGCGACCCGCGCCCGGAGGAGATCGCGAACTGCAACGAGTACCTCTACCGCCAGGTCGAGCTGATCCAGCCGACGGTCATCTGCACGCTCGGCAACTTCTCCACGAAGCTCCTGCGCGACGACCCGACCGGGATCACGCGCCTGCACGGGCAGCCGCAGGTGTTAACACTCGGCCGGCGTGCCGTGCGGCTGTATCCGATCTTCCATCCCGCCGCCGCGCTGTACACGCCACGCATGCTCGAGACCCTGCGCGAGGACTTCGCGCGGCTCCCCGCGCTGCTGGCGCAGGGAGCGCCCGAGCAGCCGGACTGGACGCCGGCGCCGGAGATCGACCCGAGCGAGCTGGCCGACGCGAGAGCCGACGCCGAGGAGGCCGCTCGGGGCGCGGTAACGAGTCCGGCGGCGGCGACGCCCGCCGAGGTCGATCAGCTCGGGCTGTTCTGAACTGGCGCTTTCAGCAGTCGCCCGGCCCGGCTGTCCTGGCGAGGCGCCTCAGCAGTCGATCGGCTCGGCTGTCCTGAGACGCGCTCCGCCGCCGGCATTCGTGGATTCCCGCAAATTGCGCGTTTCTTGAGCTCGACAAGGCGCTCCAGGCAGATATCTCGTACGCCGCGAATTCCGCATGAGAACTGGGAATCCACACTTATCGGCAGGACGGCCGAAGGAAATGTCGAAAAATTTGTGCCAGAACCCTCAAGTCGTCCGGTACGCCTGCCGATAACGGTCCTGTCTCCATCCTCCCTAGCAGTATCGACCGGCCCGCCACCCTCTCCTGCGGGCCGGTCCTCTTTAAGGCCCGCACCGAAGCGCTCCCGCGGCGCCAACAGCTGCGGTGACCGGCGCCGGCGGCGCCAGCGCCGGGACTGGCTGTGGGTCGCCCCTAAGAGGCTGTCTCAAAAGGCGTGCACGCCCGGATGCGTCCCTGGACGCGGCGCTGGATCGCCACGTGACGGCTTGCACGTGCAACCAGCATGCGCTGCGCCGTCCCGCGTCGCCCAGCTTGGTCCATGAACGCCCCGACCGCACCCGCCTGGTTTTGAGACAGCCCCTAAACCGGGCCCAGCTTCGCGACGTTTCCTGTCAGAGTTCCGTCGTGGCCGTCCGCATCGTCCAGAGCGCAGATCCAAGCGAGACCGAAGCCCTCGGCGCCGAGCTGGCCGCCGGCCTGAGCGCCGGCGATGTGGTGCTCGTCCACGGCGAGCTCGGCGCCGGCAAGACGACATTCGTGCGCGGCGCCGCACGGGCGCTCGGCGTCTCGGGCCCCGTGACGAGTCCGACGTTCAGCATCGGTCACCGCTACAACGGCGCCGGCGTGACCGTCACGCACCTGGACCTGTATCGCCTGCAAAGTCTTCACGCCGAGGACCCCGAGCTGCTGGAGGACTATCTCGGCGCGCAACGCATCGCGTTCGTGGAGTGGCCCGAGGCCGGCACCGGCGAGCTGCCGCCCGCCCGCCTGCGCGTGACGCTCGACCACGCGGGCGGCGATCGCAGGCGCATCGAGGTGAGCGAGCCGGCGCTCGCCGCCTCCGGGACGTCCGATCCGACCGGAGCGCCGAGATGATTGTGCTCGGGTTCGACACCTCCACACCCGCCACCGCGATCGGGCTGCGCTTGCACGACGGCGCCACCGTGCAGGCGCGCGACGATCCCGCCCAGGGCGAGCGCCCCGGACACGCCACCCGGCTGTTGCCCCTGGCCGCGGGGCTGCTGGCGCAGGCCGGCCTGCGCTTCGCCGACGTGGAGCGGATCGCGGTGGGCGTCGGTCCCGGGACCTTCACCGGGCTGCGCATCGGGCTCGCCAGCGCGCGCGGGCTCGCGCAGGCGCTGGACGCCGAGCTGGTGGGCGTCTCGAGCCTGCAGGCGCTCGCGCTCGTCGCGGCCAACAGGCGCGAGGCCGGCAGCATGGGCGTCGTGCTGGCGCTGATCGACGCCCGTCGTGGCGAGGCCTTCGCGGCCGCCTACGCCCCGGTCGAGGCGCCTGCGGGCGATCGTGAGCCCAGCCCGCCGCGCGAGCTGGCCCCGCCACGTGCGCTCGCGCCCGCGCGATTCGAGGAGATCCTTGAAGAGGCGGCGATGGCCGGCGGCAACGACCTCCCGGGCTGGGTCGCGGTCGGCAATGGCGCGACGCTCTACCGGGACGCTCTCCACGCGCTCAAGATCGGCGTGCCCGCGGAGGACTCGCCGCTGCATCGGGTGAGCGGCGAAGCGATCTGCGCGCTCGGGAGCGTCGGCGCCGCGCAGGCGATCGACACGGTCCTGCCGGACTATCGCCGCCGGCCCGACGCCGAGCTGGCGCTCGAACACGCGACGGGCGCGGGAGCGGGCGCATGAGCTCCACCCAGGTGGCCGAGTCCGGGATCGACCCCCCGCGCGAGATCGAGATCAGACGGCTGCTGTATCCCGACCTGCCGCAGGTGATCGCGATCGAGCGCCGCGTGTTCCCGACGCCGTGGTCGCTGGCGATGTTCGTGCTCGAGCTCTCCAAGCAGTCGGGCATCTGCCTGGCCGCGATCGCCTCCGCCACACCCGCCTCCGCCACACCCGCCTCCGCCACACCCGCCGGGCGACCGCTGATCGGGTATCTGATCTGCTCGCGCTACGAGACGGTCTGGCACATCATGAACATCGCCGTCGACACCGAGCACCAGGGTCGGGGCGTCGCCTCCGCGCTGCTGGCCGAGCTCTACCGGCGCGTCGACGACGACGCGGCCCGCTACACGCTCGAGGTGCGTCGCTCCAATCGCCTCGCGATCGGGCTGTATGAGCGCGAGGGCTTTCGCGCGGCCGGGCTGCGCCGGCGCTACTACCAGGACAACGGCGAGGACGCGCTCGTGATGTGGCGCACCCCGGCGACCCTGCAAGGACATCTCGACGACGTGCCCAACCCGGGCCCGGTATGAGCGCGTGAGCGGCGACGGCAGCAGCAGCAGCAGCAGCGGTGGGCTCGATCCGGGCTTGATCCTGGCCCTGGAGAGCAGTTGTGACGACACCTGCGCGGCCGTCCTCGACGTTCGCGAACAGCGCGCGCTTGCCAACGTGATCTCCTCACAGGGCATGCACGATCGCTATGGCGGGGTCGTGCCCGAGATCGCCTCCCGTCACCACCTGGAGCTGGTGAGCCTCGTCGTCGCGCAGGCGCTCGCGCAGGCGGGCGTGACGCTCGACGACATCGACCTTATCGCCGCCACGCAGGGCCCGGGGCTGATCGGCGCGCTGCTCGTGGGGCTCTCCACCGCCAAGGCGCTCGCCGCCGGGCGCGAGCTCCCGTTCGCGGCGGTCGACCACCTGCAGGGGCACGTCGCGGCCAACTTCGTCGTACCCTCGCCATCGCCCAACGGGCGCCGCGAGCCGGATCGGGAAGCTGGAGAGTGGACAGTGCGGACAGTGAGCGATGGCGAGCGGTCAGCACCGGACACCCGCGAGGAATCCCCGTTCGAGCCGCCGTTCGTATGCCTGATCGCCAGCGGCGGTCACACCCTGCTGACGCAAGTGACCGAGCACGACGGCTACCGGGTGCTCGGGCGCACGCTCGACGACGCCGCCGGAGAGGCCTTCGACAAGGGGGCGCGCATGCTCGGACTGGGCTATCCCGGCGGGGCGGCCCTCGAGCGGCTGGCCGCGGGCGGAGATCCAGGCGCGTTCCCGTTCCCCGGCTCGACCGCCGAGCGCGCAAAGGGCGGCAAGGGGACGAGCAGGCAGGCCTTCGAGCAGGGCCTCGACTTCTCCTTCGCGGGGCTGAAGACCGCGCTGCTGTACCGGCTGCGCGAGATGTCGCAAGCCGAGATCGAGCGGTGCGCGCCCGATCTCGCGGCCTCCTACCAGGCGGCGATCCTCGACAGACTGATCGAGCGCGCCGAGCGTGCCCTGCAGGAGACTGGCATGAGTCGGCTGGCCCTCGGCGGCGGCGTGGCCGCCAATGGCGAGCTGCGCCGGCGGCTGAGCGCGCTCGGGGCGGACGTGCACGTCCCTGAGCGCGCGCTATGCACCGACAACGCCGCGATGATCGCCTCCGCCGCACGCTACGTCGCGCCGATTCCCTATCCCGCCTATCTCGGCCTCGACGCGTACGCGACCGGGGAACGTCCGCTGTGAGAGCCGGAGACACTTCGCCGTGACGGCCAGGGCACGCACCACCATCCCCGCCGCCGTGGTCACGGTGTACTTCACGCCGGACTGTCACCTGTGCGCCGACGCGCTCGCCGAGCTGCACGCGCTGGAAGCCGAGCTTCGATTCGAGCTGCGCGAGCGCGACATCACCGACGACGATGCTCTGCACCGCGCCTATTTCGAGCGGATTCCCGTCGTCACGCTCGACGGCGAGGAGCTGTTCGACTACGTCGTCGATGAGCAGATTCTGCGCGAGCGTCTAGAGTCACGAACATGAGCTATCGCGAGGCCGCCACGAGCACCGCGCCCGGAGCCGAGCGCAACGGCACGATCGCCGCCGAGCGGCTGTCGCTGGGGGTGGCGGCGCGCCTGTCGCGCTACCTGCAGGTGCTGACACAGGCCAAGAAGATGGGCAAGGAGACGATCTCCTCGCAGGAGCTCTCCGATTACACGCACGTCAACTCCACCCAGATCCGCCGCGACCTCTCGGGCTTTGGCAAGTTCGGCAAGCGCGGCGTCGGCTACAACGTCGAGGCGCTCGTCTCGCAGATCCGCAAGATCCTGCGCACCGCCGGTCAGCACAACATCGCGCTGCTCGGCGCCGGGCACCTCGGCAAGGCGATCGCCTCCTCGGACATCTTCGCCGACCACGGCTTTCGCGTGGTCGCGATCTTCGACGTCGATCCCGGCAAGGTCGGCACGAGCGTCGGCAGCCAGGCCGTGCGCCACATCGGCGAGCTGCGCCAGGTGGTCGAGGACGAGGACATCGTCGTCGGCGTCCTCGCGGTCCCCACGACCGCCTCCCAGCAGCTCGCCGACGAGCTGGTCGACGCGGGCGTGAAGATCATCTTCAACTACTCCGAGTCGCTGCTCGCCGTGCCTCCGGACGTGACCGTCCACACCTCCAGTCCCGCCGTCGATCTGCTCTACGCACTGTACTTCTACCTGACCTGAGCCCACCGCCCCGAGCAGGCGCAGCGGCACGATGATCGTCAACCGGACACCCAACGCCCCGACCGCGGACTCACACTCCCAGAGCTCTCCAAGCCCATGACCAGCCTGGACCTAGACGCAGTCGCCGAGACGTTCGCTCAGGCCCCCGACCTGACCGTGGGGGTGGAGGAGGAGTTCTCGATCCTCGATCCACAGACGCTCGATCTCGAGCAGCGCTTCGAGCAGCTGCGCGACCGCGCGCAGAGCGACCCGGTCCTGCACGAGCACATCACCGGCGAGCTGATCTCCTCGGAGATCGAGATCATCTCCGGCGTCGGCGGCGACGTCCACGACGCGCTCGCACGCCAGCGCGATCGCCGCGGGCGTCTGTTCGCGCTCGCGCAGGAGCAGGGCGTTGCGCTCGGCGCGACCGGCACCCACCCCTGGGCGGACTATCGCGAGCAGCCGATCATCGACACCGAGCACTACCGCCGCGTCGAGGAGGGGCTGAAATATGTGGCGCGGCGAAACAACACGTTCAGCCTGCACGTGCACCTGGGCGTGCGCGACATCGATCGGGCGGTGCGCGCCTGCGATCGTCTGCGCCCGGTGCTGCCGCTGCTGCTGGCGATCTCCGCGAACTCCCCCTACCTCGACGGACGCGACACGGGCCTTCACTCGGCGCGCACGCAGAGCTTCACCAAGAGCTTTCCGCGCTGCGGCGTGCCCGACGCGTTCGGCGGCTGGGAGGCTTATCGCGAATACATCGAGCTCCTGTGCGCCACCAACTCGATCGTCGAGTTCACACAGGTGTGGTGGTCGGTCAGGCCGCACTTCAGCTTCGGCACGGTGGAGGTGCGCATCTGCGATGCGCAGGCCACGGCACAGGAGTCCGACGCGCTCGCGACGCTGATGGTCGCGAGCATCGCCCAGGCGGTACGCGACGTGGACGAGGGCGTTCCCCGCGCCGATCACCCACCGCGCCTGATCGAGGAGAACATGTGGCGGGCGATCCGCTACGGGCTCGACGGGCGGCTGATCGACCTGGAGCGGGGCGAGGAGTACCCGGCCCGCGCGGCGATCGAGCGGCTGCTGGCGTGGACGGCGCCGGTCCGCGCCGAGCTGGGCGTCGAGCCGACCTTTCCCGAGCAGAACGGCGCCCAGCGCCAGCGCCGCATGATCGAAGCCGGCGCCACGCGCGAGGAGGCCTTCGCGGCCTCGGTCGCGGAGACCCAACAGACCTACACACAGGAGGTGACGGTGTGAGCACCGATCCAGTTCAGGCAGCGAGCGATCCCGCCGCCGGCGAGCCCTCCGGTCAGCCCAGCGAAGAGGAGCTGCGCGCGGCCTACGAAGCGGAGATCGGCCGTATCACGAGCACGGACATGATCCTGCAGTCGGTCGTCTCGCTGCTGAACGTCGGCGGGCATCGACTCGGGCTCTCCTCGCAGGGAGGGACGACGGCGAACGAGTCCTCGCGCGACCTGGAGCAGGTGCGCGACGCGATCGACGGCGTGCGCGCGCTGATGGGAATCCTCGAGCGCCGCGAGCCCGAGAATCTGCGTCCGCTGCGCGACGCCCTGTCACAGCTGCAGATGGCCTACGCACGCGAGGCGGGGGCGAGCGCTCCGGCGGCGGATCCACCCCCCGCCCAGGCTCCTCCGGCGACAGAGCCTGAGGCTCCCGCGGCGGGGGAGAAGCCCGCGGGGCCGGGGCCGGCGCAATCCAGCGGACGGCTGTGGGTGCCCGGACGCTGAGCAGGGCCCATCCCGTAGGAACGCCCTGAAGGGACAGGCCAGTAGCCGGGCGGCTTTCCGCGGGCCGGCACGATAGACTGCCCGCGCGTTTACGCCGGACGGCGCGCCCTTCGTGTGACGGGCGCGTGTTCGGGCGAGAAATGTGCGCGCGATCCTCGCGCGGCACGCCAATCAGACCGCGGAGGATTAACCGTTGAGCAGCTTTCTGACGAACCATGGGGTCGTCGTCGCCCTCCTATGCGCCGCCTGTGCCGTGATCTACGGCCTGGTGACCACGCGATCCCTGCTCGCGCTCTCGCCGGGCAACGAGAAGATGCAGGGCATCTCGCTGGCCGTGCAGCAGGGCGCGCGCGCCTATCTGAACCGCCAGTACACGACGATCGCGCTCGTCGGGGTGGTGCTGTTCGTCGCGCTGATCTTCATCCAGAACATCGCCGTCGCCTGCGGCTTCGCGATCGGCGGCATCCTCTCGGGGTCGACCGGCTACATCGGCATGAACGTCTCGGTGCGCTCCAACGCGCGCGTGGCCGAGGCCGCCCGCGGCGGGGTCTCTCCCGCCTTGAGCGCCGCCTTCCGCGGCGGGGCGATCACCGGGCTGCTGGTGGTCGGGCTGGCGCTGATCGGCGTCGCCGGCTACTACGGCGCGCTGACCTCGATCTTCAATGACAGCCCCAAGACGGCGGTCGACGCGCTGATCGGGCTCGGCTTCGGCGGCTCGCTGATCTCGGTGTTCGCGAGGCTCGGCGGCGGCATCTTCACGAAGGCCGCCGACGTCGGCGCCGACCTGGTCGGCAAGGTCGAGGCGGGCATCCCCGAGGACGACCCGCGCAACCCGGCGACGATCGCCGACAACGTCGGTGACAACGTCGGTGACTGCGCCGGCATGGCGGCCGACCTGTTCGAGACCTACGCGGTCACGGCGATCGCCGTGATGCTGCTTGGCGTGCTCACCTTCCACGAGTCCACGCGCGTCGTGCTCTACCCGCTCGTGATCGGCGGCGTGGCGATCATCGCCTCGATCATCGGCACGTTCGCGGTGCGCACCAAAACCGACAACGTCGAGCGCGCGCTGCTGCAGGGGCTGATCGTCTCGGGCGTGATCGCCGCGGCGGCGTTCGCGCCGATCACCTACTGGCTGATGCGCGGCATCACCTTCAGGGTCGTCGGCAACCTCGTAAACACGCCGAGCTGGACACATCTGTACCTGTGCTCGCTGATCGGCATCGCCGTCACCGCGCTGCTGTTCGGACTAACCGAATATTACACCTCGACGCGCTTCTCGCCGGTGCAGAAGACCGCGAAGGCATCAGAGACGGGCCACGCGACGAACATCATCCAGGGCTTCGCCTCGGGCCTGCAGGCCACGGCGCTGCCGGCGATCGTGATCGTGCTCGGCATCCTCGGCTCGTGGAAGCTCGCGGGCGGCGGCGTCACCGGCATCTACGGCATCGGCGTCGCCGCGGTGGGACTGCTCTCGCTGACCGGTCTGATCGTCGCGCTGGACGCGTTCGGCCCGATCACCGACAACGCCGGCGGCATCGCCGAGATGGCCGACCTGCCCGAGGACGTGCGCAAGGTCACCGATCGCCTCGACGCGGTCGGCAACACGACCAAGGCGGTCACCAAGGGTTATGCGATCGGCTCCGCCGTGCTCGCCGCGATCGTGCTGTTCGCGGGCTTCGAGAAAGAACTCGAGCTCAAGGCAGGGCACCTGATCTCCTTCGGCATCAACGAACCCCCGGTGCTGATCGGCCTGATCCTCGGCGGGCTGATGGTGTGCCTGTTCGCCTCGCTCTCGATCGAGGCCGTCGGTCGCGCCGGCGGCGCGGTCGTCGAGGAGGTGCGCCGCCAGTTCCGCGAGCACCCCGGGATCATGGATTACTCCGAAGAGCCCGACTACGCGACCTGCGTGGACATCGTCACGCGCACCGCCCAGCGCGAGATGATCCTGCCCTCGCTGCTGCCGATCCTTTTGACGCTGATCATCGGGCTGATCGACGAGCAGGCGCTCGGCGGCCTGTTGATCGGCGTGATCGTCGTCGGCTACTTCTTCGCCGTGATGATGACCTCCGGCGGCGGCGCCTGGGACAACGCGAAGAAGCTGATCGAGGACGGCGCCTTCGGCGGCAAGGGCTCGGAAGCCCACGCGGCCTCGGTCACCGGCGACACGGTCGGCGATCCCTTCAAGGACACGGCCGGACCGGCCATCAACCCGATGATCAAGGTCGCGAACATCGTCGCGATCCTGATCATCCCGCTGATCACCTGAGAATCCGGGACCTGGTCCTCGCAAGAGCCTAAGCTCAGCGAAGAGATGACAGGTCGACAGGCTCATCGCGCGGGCACGCTGGTTCTCTCCCTGCTCATGGGCGCGATCGGCGTGGCGCTGATCGTGCAGGCCGTGAGCGGGCACGGGGGCATCGTCTCGCCCAGGCTGCTGCTCGGCGTGCTGTTCATCGCGGCCGGTGGCGGGCGCTTGTATGTCGAGTCACGGAGGAACCGGGGGGCATGAGCTCGCCTGAGGACCCTCAGGCCGCCGGTGCGGAGGATGGCTCGGCTCTGGAGCACGCCGCGGCCGAGGTCGAGCAGGGCGTCGCCGAGGTCGAGCGCGCGAGCGCCGAGCTCGCGGCGCGCTCGCGGGTAATCGTCAAACGCTCCATCGGCTCGCCACGGCTGTTCGCGATCGTCTACACCTCGCTGGCGAGCGCGATCTACTTCTCGCTGGGCGCGATCGCCGGTCACGCGCTCGGGCTGACCCCGCTCGTGTTCCTGCTCGCGGCGCTGTTCTTCGCGCTGACCGCGCTCACCTACGTCGAGGGCGCTTCGCTGCACCAGGATCGCGGCGGCGCGACCGTGTTCGCGCGCTACGCCTTCAACGAGCTCGTCAGCTTCATCGCCGGCTGGGCGGTGCTGCTGGACTACATCATCCTGATCGCCGTCACGACCTATTCGGCGACGCAGTACCTGCGCGTGTTCTGGAGTCCGCTGGGCGAGCACGACGAGGCGCTGCTGCTGTCGCTCGCGTTCATCGCCTGGGTCGTGCTCGCGAACATCCGCGGCTTCGGCGGGCGGCGCGCGCGGCGGATCGGGATGCTCGTGATCGGCGACCTCGCGCTGCAGCTGTTGATCGTCGTGCTCGGGCTGGTGCTGTTCTTCGACCCGCACACGCTCAGCGCCCAGATCCATCTCGGCAGCGTGCCGACGTGGTCGAGCTTCGTGTTCGCGCTGACGATCGCCGCGATCGCGTTCACCAGCTTGGAGTCAGCGGCCGGTCTCGCCGGCGAGGTGCGCATCGGCCGCGCGGGTCTGCGCCAGATGGTCGCCAGCGGCGCCGCGACGGTCGTGATCGGCTATGTCGGCATCGCCGTCGTGGCGATCACGGCGCTGCCCGTGCACGACGGTCACACGGAGTTGGCCGGTCGCTATCTGAACGACCCGGTGATCGGCATCGTCACGCAGATGCACCCGCACTGGCTGGAGCAGAGCCTGCGCTATCTCGTCGCGGCGCTGGCGACGCTGACGCTCGTCGCGGCCGCCAACTCGGCGATGCTGGGGCTCTCGCGCCTGGCCTATTCGCTCTCGACCAACCGCCAGATCCCCAGCGGTCTCGGGCGGCTGCATCCGCAGCGCTCGACCCCGTACGTGCTGATCGTGCTCGCGGGCGTGATCGCGGCGGGGCTGGCGGCCTCGGAGAACCTCGACTTCCTCGTCGGGCTGTACGCGTTCGGTGCGATGCTCGCTTTCACGATCGCGCACCTGTCGATCTGCAAGCTGCGCTACTCCGAGCCCGATCGCGATCGCCCCTACAAGATCCCGCTGTCGATCCGCTTCAGGGGCGGCGAGCTGCCGCTACCGGCGGCCTTCGGCGCGCTCTTCTCCGCCGCCGGATGGGTGGCGGTGTTGTTCGTGCACGAGCCCGCGCGCTACGTGGGCCTGGGCTGGATGGCGATCGGGATCGCGCTGTATGTGGTCTACCGCCGTGCGGATGAAACCTCGCTGCTGCGCCGGGTCACCGTCTCCCCGCAGATGCTGCGCTCCGAGCCGCCCGCCGAACGCGACTACGGCTCGATCCTCGTGCCGCTGCTCGGCACGCGCCTGGACGAGGACATCGTGCAGACCGCCGCGCTGCTGGTCGCGGGCGAGCAGACCGACGAGGCGGCGATCGACACCGCGACGATCGAGGCCGTGTGGATGTTCGTGATCCCGATGTCGCTGCCGCTCGAGGCGCGCCTGCCCGAGGCGCAGGTCAAGCACGCTCGTCAGGCGCTCGCGCGCGCGAAGGTCGTGGGGGAGGAGTACGCGGGCGTGCAGGTCGCCACCGCCACCGTCAGGACCCGGCGCGCCGGGTATGCGATCGTCGAGGAGGCCAGACGTCGCGGCGTGGAGGCGATCGTGCTCGCCGCCGAGGAGCCCTCGAGGATTCGGGGCGGGGCGCGTCTGGGGGGCCGCGGCGGCCCGCTGGAGGACTTCGTCGGGGACGTCACCAAGTACGTCATCGCCAAGGCCGGGTGTCGCGTGATCGTGACCGCGCCCTCGGCCGCGGACGAGGCCGAGCGGCGCACCGAGGAGCTCGCGGCCGCGAGCTCCTGAGGGACGCCGCCGCACATGGTCTAATCTCCGCGCTGATGGATCCTCTCGCCAGTGCCGGCACCGTACGTACCAGCCCATGTTCGTGATGATCGTGGGCGCCGGCCGCGTCGGCTCGGCCGTCGCCAAGTCCGCGCTGGCCGCCGGGCACGAAGTGTCGGTGCTCGACGAGGACCCGCTCTCGCACGAGCGCCTGGACGCCGGCCAGGGTCGCAGCTGGGAGGACGCCGAAGGCCAGTTCACGGTCGGCACGGCGCTGGAGACGGACGCGCTGATCGGAGCCGGGATCGAGCGCGCGGACGTCTTCATCGCCTCTACCGACGGCGACAACACCAACCTGATCATCGCCCAGATCGCGCAGAGGCGCTTCGGCGTGGAGAAGGTGATCGTGCGCGTGATGGACCCGGCGCGCGCCAACTGGTACGGGGAACAGGGTCTGCACACGATCTCCCCGACCAAGCACGCGATCGAGATGTTCGAGCACGCGCTCGCGCCCGAGAACGCCTGAGCCATGTACGCGATCATCGTGGGAGCCGGCAAGGTCGGGCGCAACCTCGCGCGAGAGCTGATCGACCGCGATCACGAGGTCACGCTGATCGAGTCTTCGCGCCCGCGCTACCTCGCGATCGAGGAGGAGTTCGAGCACGCCGCCCAGTACGGCGACGCGACCGAGCTGTGGGTGCTCGAGCGTGCCGGCATCCAGCGCGCCGACCTCGTGATCGCCGTGACCGGCGACGACGAGGACAACATGCTCGTCTGTCAGGTCGCCAAGGAGAAGTACCTCTGCGACCGCATCATCGCGCGCGTCAACAACCCCCGCAACCACGACCACTTCCGTCTGCTGGGGATCCAGCCCGCGGTCTCCGCGACCGACCTGATCCTGCGCCTGATCGAGCACGAGGTGCCTCGCTACGGCCTCGTGCACCTGCTCGCCCTCGAAGAGGAGCGTCTGGAGATCATCGAGCTGGAGGTCAGCTCCGACGCGCAGGTGATCGGCGAGCGGGTGTCCGACATCGAGCTGCCCGAGGGCAGCCTGATCATCTCCGTGCTGCGCGGCGGCTCCGGGTTCGTGCCCAAGCCCGACACCGTCATCGAAGACGGCGACGAGGTCCTGCTCGTGCTCGACCCGGGCTTGGAGGAGGCGATCAAGGTGCTCTTCACCTCCGAGGGGTCGCCGGCGCAGGCATAGGAGGCCCTGGCGGGGCGGGACCGCTCGCTATTCTTGGGTTTCCGGTCCGGGATGGTGTAACCGGCAACACGCCTGCCTCTGGAGCAGGAATTTGGGGTTCGAATCCCTGTCCCGGAGCTATTGAGAGGTCTTAGCTCGCGGCCGATGAAGTTGGCTGCGACGCTCAGGCGGCCGCCTGCGTGGCCCAGTCCCGATACAGCTCGTAGTAGCGCCCGCCGGCGGCGATCAGCTCGTCGTGCGTGCCCTGCTCGACGATGCGTCCGTGTTCGAGCACGACGATGCGCCCGGCCTGACGGATCGTGGAGAGGCGGTGGGCGATAACGATCGCGGTGCGACCGGCGAGTAGACGGCGCAGGCCGGCCTCGATGCGGCCCTCGGTGTGCAGGTCGACGTTCGAGGTCGCCTCGTCGAGCATCAGGATGCGCGGGTCGGCGACGAGCGCGCGCGCGAACGCGAGCAGCTGGCGCTGGCCGGAGGAGAGCTGCGCGCCGCGCTCGCCGACCTCGGTGTCATAGCCGTGGGAGAGCTCTGCGATGAACTCCTGTGCGCCGACGGCCGCCGCCGCCTCCCGTACCTGCTCGTCGCTCGCGTCCGGTCTGCCGAAGGCGATGTTCTCGCGGACGCTCCCCGAGAACAGGAACGCCTCCTGAGGCACGATCCCCATCTGTGAGCGCAGCGAGTCGCTGGAGACCTCGCGCAGGTCGTGCCCGTCGACGAGGATGCGTCCAGACGTCGGGTCATAGAAGCGCGCGACGAGCTTGGCCATCGTGGACTTGCCCGCTCCAGTCGCGCCCACGAGCGCGACCGTCTGGCCGGGTGGGATCGTCAGATCGATGTCCTGGAGCGCCTTCACTTCCTCGGGCGCCTCATCGGATGACCCATCCGCGTTTGTGGTTGCCGTGCGGTTGGCGCGCCTGCGGGGGTTGTATGCGAACGAGACGTCCTCGAAGCGGACTTCCCCGCGGATGCGCTCGAGCTCGAGCGCCCCGGCGCGGTCGGTCAGATCTGGCGCGATGTCCAGCAGCTGGAAGATCTTCTCCAGCGCCGCCATCCCCGACTGATAGGTGGTGTAGAGCTGGGAGAGCTGCTGTATCGGTTCGAACAGGTACGACAGCGTCCCTACGAACGCGACGACGGTGCCCGCGGTGATATGGCCTTCCAGCGCCTGAAAGCCGCCGTAGAGGACGATCACCGCGAGCGCGATGCCGGAGAGCATTTCCACCGTCGGGAAGTAGGCGGCATTGAGTCGTACCGTGACCATGTTCGCGTCGCAGTTATCGACGTTGAGCTCTGCGAACCGCGCCTCGTGACGGGGCTCCTGGCCGAAGCTGCGCACGACGCGGATCCCGGACAGGGTCTCCTGCAGGTACGCGGTGATCGAGCCGATCGTCTCTCGCGTGCGCCGGAACGCGCCGGCCGAGACGAGTCGGAACCAGATCGAGCCGGCGAGCACGAACGGCACGACGCAGAATGTCAGCAGGGCGAGCTTCACGTCGAGGAACAGCAGGACCGCGACGGCGCCGACGAGCGTGAGACCGGCCTGGAACAGCGTCACCACGGAGTCCGTCACGAGGCTTTCCAGCGCCTCGACGTCGTTGGTCATGCGCGAGATCAGCACCCCGGCGGGGCGGCTCTCGTAGAAGCCGATCGGCTGCTGCTGCAGGTGGGTGAAGATGCGGATGCGCAGGTCCGCGAGGACGCGCTGCCCGACCCAGCCCACGAGATAGGTCTGCACGTAGGTCATAGCCCACACGAGCAGCGCCGAGAACAGGAATGCGATCACGACCAGTACGAGCGTGCGGGTGTCGTGGCGGTTGATGCCTTCGTCGATCGCGACCTTCGCCAGCAGCGGGGGCGCCAGTGCGGCGGCCGTGCCGAGCACGAGTGCCGTCAGCATCGCGCTCACGCGCAGGCGGTAGGGCCCCAACAGCCTCAGCAGGCCGCGCAGGTTGCGCCCGCGCGTGCCTTTCGTGGCGCGCTCCCCCGCCCACTGCGAGCGCATGGGGCCGCCGCCCACCATCCGTGCGCCGCCATGCGCGCTCATATCCCGCTCACCTCGCGTTCTCTGGGCAGCTCTCTGGTCAGGAAGACCTGATCGGGGAGTCCCTTCTCGACGATCTCGCGATACAGCTCGGAGACCTCCAGCAGTTCCTCGTGATCGCCATGCGCCGCGATCCGGCCGTGGTCGAGCACGACGATCTCATCGGCCAGCGCGATCGTGGAGAGGCGGTGGGCGATGATGAACGTGGTTCGCCCGGCCATCGCCTCGTCGAGCGCGAGCTTGATCGAGCGCTCGGTGGAGGCGTCGACCGAGGAGGTGGCGTCGTCGAGGATCAGCACGCGCGGGTCGGCGAGCAGCGCGCGGGCGATCGCCAGGCGCTGGCGCTGGCCGCCGGAGAGGGTCAGGCCGCGCTCGCCCACGCGGGTGTCATAGCCGTCGGGCAGGCGCTCGATGAACTCGTGGGCCTGCGCGCGGCGGGCGGCCGTCTCGATCGCCTCGCGCGTGGCGTCGGGGTGCGCGTAGGCGATGTTCTCGGCGACCGTCTGCGAGAACAGGAACGGGTCGTCGCTGACGACCGCGACGGCCTGGCGCAGCGAGCGCAGGTCGACCTCGCGCACGTCGGCACCGTCCAGCAGCACGCGTCCGGAGCTCACGTCGTACAGCCGTGAGATCAGCGAGACGAGGCTGGTCTTGCCCGCGCCGGTGCCGCCCACGAGCGCGACCGTGCAGCCGGCGGGCACGTCCAGGTCGATGTCATTCAGCACCGCTCGCGTGGTGTGCGCGGGCGAATCGCCGTTCGGGGAGCGCGTCGCGGAGTAGGCCGCGCCGAACTCGTCGGAGTCGTCGTAGCGCAGCGTGACGCCCTGCAGCTGCACGTGCCCGTTGCCTGCCGGCAATTGTGGGGCACCGGGCGGTCCGGTCAGGCGCGGGGCGCGGTCGAGGACTTGAAACAGGCGGGCGCCCGAGGCGGTGGCGCGTTGGGCGAGGTTGAGGATCACGCCAAGCGTGCGCATCGGGGCGATGAGCATGTTCAGGTATAGGTAGAACGCGGTGAACTGCCCGAGCGTCAGGTTCGCGTGGATCACGGCGTTGCCCCCGATCAGCAGCACCGCGGCGAGGCCCAGCTGGGGCAGGAACCCGATCATCGGGTTGTACTTCGCTTCCAGGCGGGTGGCGACCATTGCCTGGCTGAACACGCGTCCGACGCTGTGCTGAAAGCGCTGCAGCTGACGGGGCTCGCGGGCGAAGGACTTGACGACGCGCACGCCCGAGATGTTCTCCTCGGCGTCCGCGGTCAGCTCGGCGATGCGTTGTTGGGTCTCCTGGATCGCCGGACGCGCGCGACGGCCGTAGCGGTAGGAGATGAGCACCACGAACGGCACGGGCGCGAGTGAGATCAGGCCCAGTCGCGGTTCGATCGCGATCATCACGATCCCCGCGAGCGCGATCGTGAGGATCGACTGCAGGATGAACACGAGCCCGTAGCCGAGGAAGAAGCGCACGGCCTGCAGATCGACGGTTCCGCGCGACATCAGCTGGCCCGTCTGCTGGCGGTCGAAGAAGCCGAGCTCGAGCTGCTGCAGATGGCCGTAGAGCAGCTCGCGCAGGTCGTATTCGACGCCGAGCGAGAGCCGTCCGGCGACCATCCGTCGCCAGTAGGTCAGGCCCCAGCGCACAAGCACGATGAGCGCGATGGCGCCGGCGATCAGCGTCAGTTCGTGGCGATAGCTCGCCTGCGCGCCGGCGTGGTGATGCTGGGCTCCGGTGCTGATGATCTGCACCGCGCGGCCCGTCAGGGCGGGGAGCGCGACGGTCATCACCATCGCCAGGCTCGCCAGCCCCCACGAGACGATCATGCCGCGCTTGTAGGGGCGCAGAAATCCGAGTAGTCGATAGAAGGTCGTCATAGTTGTACGGTCAACGATTATTGCAGGGCGAGCGCGGACGGTCCGGTATTACGCTGCGGCGATGTCCTCCCGGCCGACCGACACACGACGCGTACGCCCGGCGGCGGGGTTGTGCGACACGTGCGAGCACCAGGTCGAGGTTCCCAACACGCGCGGGTCGGTGTTCTCGCTGTGCGCACGCTCGCGCACCGACCCAGCTTACCCGCGCTATCCCCGGCTGCCGGTCCTCGAGTGCGACGGGTATGCGACGAGGAGAGAGTCCTCGGACTGAACGACACGTCGGGTCCACGTTCCGGCGGTGCGATCCGCTGGACGTCAGCTCGCCGTGGTCACGAGAGGTTCGGGCTCCTCCTGCGCGACAGGGGGCAGCTCACCGGCGGAGACGAAGTCGCGCGCGCGCACCAGGACGAAGGCGAGCGCGGCTCCGACGAGTGCGACCACGGCGGCGATCGCGGCGATCGTCGTGAACGCGTCGGTGAATCCCACTCGATAGGAATGCTCCAAGGCGGTGCGCGCGCCGGGAGCGAGCGAGCGAGCGATCTGGTTGACTTCGCCCGACTCCAGCAGCGTGGCGAGTCGGCCGTGGGCGGTGCTCGCGATCTCTCGGGCGTGCCCGCTGGAGATCAGGGCAGTGGTGGTGTTCTGGGTCACGCTGTGCTGGAACACCGCGCCCAGACCGGCGATCCCGGTGGCGATGCCGACCTGGCGGAAGGTCGAGTTGATGCCCGAGGCCATTCCGCTGCGCTCGATCGGGACCACCCCGACGGCCGTGGAGGCCAGCGGTGGGTTGACGAGACCCACGCCCGCGCCGGCCAGCACGAATCCGGGGATCAGGGCGGTCCAGCTGGAGGCGGCGTCGATGACGGTCATGCTCAGCAGGCCGATGCCGATCAGCAACAGGCCCGAGCCCAGCAGCAGGCGCACAGGCATGCGAACGCTCAGCCGCCCGGCGATCGGCGCCACGATGAAGGACAGCAGGGTTGAGGGTAGGAACCGCAGTCCGGCCTGCAGCGGGGAGTAGCCGAGGACGTCCTGGATGTAGAGGGTCAGGTAGAGGAACATCGCGAAGAAGGAAGCGGACAGCGTGAACGCGACGATGCTCGCGCCGCTGAAGGCGGGGCGGCGAAAGAGCGAGAGGTCGAGCATCGGCTGGCGCCGGCGCAGCTCGACGATCACGAACAGGATCATCAGCACCACCGCGCCGATCAGGAAGGAGACGATCTCGGTCGAGCCCCAGCCCTTTTCGTTGCCCTGCACGAGCGCGTACACGAGCAGGAACAAGGATCCCGAGAAGGTCACGAGGCCGGGCCAGTCCACGCCCGTGGCGTTCGGGTCGCGCGACTCGGTGACGCGCGCGAGCGTGAGGAACACGGCGACGATGCCGATCGGCACGTTGACGAAGAAGATCCACTCCCAGCCGATGCCCGAGGTGATGACCCCGCCGAGCACCGGTCCGATCGCCACCGCGCCGCCGGTGACCGCACCGAACACCCCGAACGCCGTCCCGCGCTCCTTGCCGTGGAACGCCTGAGCGAGCAGCGCGAGGGCCGTCGCGAACATCATCGCCCCGCCGGTGCCCTGCACCGCGCGTGCCAGGTTCAGCATCAGCGGGGTGGTGGACAGGCCGCACACGGCCGAGGAGGCGGTGAACACGACCAGTCCCATGACGAACACGCGCCGGCGCCCGATCAGATCGGCGACCGAGCCGGAGGTCAGAAGGAATGCCGCGAGGGTCAGCGCGTAGGCGTTGACGACCCATTGCAGGTCCGAGAAGGAGGAGTGCAGGGAGCGCTGGATGTCGGGCAGCGCGACGTTCACGACCGTGATGTCGAGCAACAGCATGAAGATCGCCACCGATACCGCGATCAACGTCCACCACTTGCGATCCATCCTTCGGCTCCTCCCGGTCGTGGGACTGTGATCCTCGCATCGCACTATATGAACGTCGCTGCTGACGCCATCGACCCTGCCGCGGCTCCGCGGCGCCGGCGGCTGCAGCGGATCAGGCTCGCTGGAGGTGGCGGGCCAGGAACGGGACGATCCGCTCCCACAGTTGGGCCGCCGCCTCGGGACGGTAGGAGGGGCGGTGGTCGGCGAAGAACGCGTGCCCGGCGCCCTCGTACACATCCACGCTCACCTCCTGTCCACCGGCGCGGGCGCGCAGCCGCTCGCCGATCTCGGGCGAGGGGTTGTGGTCCTCCGCGCCGATGGCGGCCATCAGCGGGCAGGACAGATTCTCGGTCAGCTCCAGCGGGGGAGTGGGCCGCGCCGGGCTGGAGCGCTCGTCGGGCGCGGCCATATCGATGAACCCGCCCCAGCAGTCGATGGCGGCGTCCAGCCGATTGGATGCGCAGGCGAACAGGAGCGCGTAGCGTCCGCCCATGCAGAAGCCGATGCAGCCGACCTTGCCGTCGCAGTCTTCGCGGGTGCGCAGCAGGTCGGCGGCGCCCTCGAGGTCGCCGAGGACGATCTCGTCGGACATCGCGAACAGGCGGCTCATCATCGCCTGCACGTCGTCCATCGGCGGCGGTCCGCCTTCGCGCGTGAACAGATCCACGCCGAGCGCCACGTAGCCGAGGTTGGCGATGCGGTTGGTGACGTCGCGGGTATGGGAGTCCAGACCACCCGCGGGATGGATGACGACGACGCCCGGACGGCCGTGTTCGCCGGCGGGCTCGGCCGGAGTGGCCACGTAGCCGTTGATCGAATCGTCGTTCGCGCCGGGATAGAGGATGTCTTCGCCGAGCACGCACGCAGGATCGGTGATCGCGCCCGGCACGCCCTCTGGGCTCGGCGTGACCTCATTGGTGGCGGCGCTCATGGTTGAGTCATCTCGGTGGGCGGAGGGAACGAGCCCTCGGCACCGAAGCCGGGAGACACGCGTCTTCGAGCGCTGGCCGATTCGGGGATGCGAGCGGAGCGAGTGTCGCCCCGAGATCGGTCCCCGTTTCGGCCAGCGTCCAGCTCGCGGATCTTGCGCCGCACGCGCTTGCGGGTCTCGCCCAGCTCGGATTTGAGCGTGGCCAGCTCGGCGGCGCGGTGCTCGACGAGCTCCAGCTGACGGTCGATGTGACCGAGCGCCTGCACGAGCAGTTCTCGCCTGCGTGGGGGCGCAACGTCCTCGCGCCGCAGCTGGGCGCGTACGGTCGCGCGGGACTCCTCGGCGGCGAGCAGGGTCTTGAGCTCCTCGAGCGTCACGCCGAGCAGCTCTTTCAGACGCATGACCTCGCGCAGCCGCTCGACCTCGGCGTCGGTGTACACGCGATGGCCTCCGGAGGGGCGCTCGGGCTCCTGCGGCAGCAGGCCGATCTCCTCGTAGTAGCGGATCGTCCGCGGCGTCGTGCCCACGAGCCGGGCGACGTCGCCGATGCGCAGGCTGGGCGTATGGGTGCTCATGCTCGAACCCCGGCTCGCGCCTCGCGCGCGTCGTAGCCTTCGCGGGACTCAGTGTGGCTGGGGCGCAGCAGACATACGAATGTGCCGAGCAGTGAGGTTGCGGCCAACACCCACAGGGCCACGTGCATGTTGTGGATGAAGGGGGCGAGCCTTTCCGCCGACAGTCCCTTGGCGAGACCCGAGAACACGGCGAAGAGCGTCGATTTCGGTATCGAGGAGGTGACGATCGCCAGCACGAACGCGATCGAGAGCACCGCGCCGGTGTTCTGCACGAGCGTGCGCGCCCCGGCGGCGATCCCGCGCCGCTGGGCGGGGACGGCGCCCATCATCGCGGCGGTGTTGGGGCTGTTGAACATGCCCGAGCCGATCCCCACGAGCGCCAGCCACACGGCGCTCTGCCAGTAGGCCGTGCCGACGTCGAGCGTCGTCATGCCCGCCAGGCCGATCGCGCTCACGAGCATGCCCAGCGCGGCCAGTGTGCGCGAGCCGTGCCGGTCGGCGTAGATGCCGGCCAGGGGAGAGGCGATGAGCATTCCCAGCGCGAGCGGGATCAGCTTGATGCCGGCTTCGATCGGCGAGTTGGACTGGGCGCCCTGGTAGTAGAAGACGAACAGGAACATCAGCGCGAAGCGCGCGAGCCCGTTGATGAACGCAGCCGCGGTCGCCGCGGCGAACAGGCGGTTGTTGAACAGCTTCAGGTCGAGCATCGGCGCGCGCGAGTGGCGCTCGATGATCACCCAAGCGGGCAGCAGCACGGCCGCGGCGAGCAGGCCGGCGATCACGAGCGGGTCGTTCCACCCGCTCAGCCCGCCCTTGGAGACGCCGAGCACCAGCCCGGTGAGCCCGACCACGAAGGTGATGGTGCCGAGCACGTCGTAGCCGCGGACCGGGTCGCGGCGGGCCAGCTCGCGCAGGATCAGCCCGCCCCAGGCGGCGCCGGCGAGCGCGAGGGGGACGTTGAACCAGAACACCCAATGCCAGGAGATCGCCACCAGCGCACCGCCGAGCACCGGCCCGAGCACGAGCCCGATCGCGGCGACCATCGTGTTGGCGCCCATCGCCAGGCCCAGCTCCTCCTTGGGGAAGGCGTCGGTGACCAGGGCGGCGGCGTTGGCGAACAGGAAGGCCGAGCCGATGCCCTGCAGGATGCGCCAGCCGATCAGGACGGTCGCGTCGGGGGAGAACCCGGCCCCGAGCGAGGCGATCGCGAACACCAGGAACCCGCCGATGTAGGCGCGCTTGCGCCCGAACAGGTCGGAGAGGCGGCCGGCCATCAGCACGAGCACGGTGGCTGCGATCAGGTAGGCGAGAATCACCCACACGAGCTCCAGCAGGCTCGCGTGCAGCGAGCGCTCGAGGTCGGGCAGCGCGATGATGAGCGTGCCCGAGTTGGTGGCCGCGAGCAGCATGCCAAGGCTCGTGCAGGAGAGCGCCCACCACTTGTAATGCTCGTGGCCTTCGCTGACGCCCAGGCGTCGGGATGTAGAAATTGACGTGAACGTAAAAATCATGTTAGCAGGGGTGGGGGCGCTGCTGCTAGAACTGGTTCATGGCCGAGCGCGCAGTGGAGAAGTCAGAGCAGCAGTGGCGCGAGCAGCTGACGCCGGAGCAGTACGAGGTGTTGCGCAAGGCCGGCACCGAGGCGCCGTTCACGGGGGAGCTGGTCTACAACAAGGACTCAGGCTCCTATCGCTGCGCCGCCTGCGGCACGGAGCTGTTCGACTCGAACACCAAGTTCGACTCCGGCACGGGTTGGCCGAGCTTCACCGAGCCGGCGGTTGCCGAGGCGGTCGAGCTGCGGCCGGACAACAGCCTGTTCATGCGCCGCACCGAGGTCGTGTGTCGCACCTGCGGCGGACATCTCGGGCACGTGTTCGACGACGGGCCCGGCCCGACCGGGCAGCGCTATTGCATCAACTCGGCCGCGCTCTCGTTCCAGCCCGAGAGCGGGTCTGGGTCGGTCGCCGAGGACACGTCGGACGGTCCCGCGCCGGATCCCTCCGCAGCATAGATCGGTAGGCTCGCCGCCGTGATCATGATCGATCGGTCCAAGCGGCTGTCCGAACCGCTGCGCTGGGGACGACGCGAGCGGACCGCCGTCGCCGCGCTGCTGGCGTGTGTCGTCCTGGCCGTGATCGGTCTCGGTGCCTACGCGCTCACGAGCGGCGCGCCCGCGCGCCGAGATTGCATTGAAGTGACGTTCGCCTCGACGCTCGGCGGCGGCGCTCAGCACGCGTGCGGTGCGCGAGCCAGGGGCCTGTGCGCCTCGCCGGGCTCGTTCAAGAGCTCTGTCGATGAGTTGCGCGCGGCCTGTCGTCGCGCCGGCTTCCCATTTGGCTGAGAGCCCGTTTCCAGAAGATCGGCACCCCGGTCTCGCGCCAAGATACAGGCCCTGCAAGGGCGTCTATACAAATGTCGAAACCCGCCCGCCAACTGTTGGCCAGGGTGTCCCTACCCGACCGCACCGGCACGGGCTTACATACGCGGACCGCAATTGTCGTGGTCCTCGTCCGCATGGGCGGACGGTGGCTCGGCTGCATCGACAGAGAGAAATGGAGGCGTATGTCCGTCCTTGCCACAGCAGAATGGCTCTCATACCCATCGTGGCTCAACCCCGGAGACAACGCGTGGCAGATGACCGCCGCGACGTTCGTCGGGTTGATGAGCCTGCCCGGTCTCGCCGTGCTGTATGGCGGGGTGATGC
>DASXKH010000053.1:0-32398 GCA_036496915.1 Solirubrobacteraceae bacterium | reverse complement strand
CGCATGCGCCGCTCGGAACGAGCCGCCGCATGCGGCGCCACGGGGGACCTCGCATGCGAGCTCCCCGCGGTTGGCGCATGCGCCAACCGCACAGCAGATCACCGAGCCGCCCGCAGCCCTCCCGGTCCGTTACCGTCCGATCGGGTGCGTCAGGCGCGGGCCCGCGGTTGATTACACCCACGGCCCGCGACGCCGAGAGGTGGCGCTCACATTCGACGACGGTCCCTATTCGATCACGCCGAGCTTCGTGCGGATGCTTCGTGCCAATGGCGCCGTCGCGACGTTTTTCATGATCGGCGAGCAGGTCACCTCGCGCTATCAGCCCACGCTGCACGAAGAGCTGCGCGACGGGGATGCGCTGGGGGATCACACTTACACACACCCCGACCTCCTCACCAGCGGTGGCGTGCGTGGCCAGTTGCAGAGCACGATCCAGGCGATTCGCGGTCGCAGCGGCTACACGCCCTGCGTGTTCCGTCCGCCCTACGGCGACTACGACGGCGCGGTGGTGCGGACAGCGGTCTCGCTCGGCTTGGCGACGATCACCTGGGAGGTGGACCCCAGCGACTATGCACTTCCAGGCACGACGGCGATCCGTCAGCGGGTACTAGCCCAGGTCCGCCCCGGCTCGATCGTGATCTCACATGATGGGGGCGGTCCCCGCGGACAGACCCTGGCGGCCTATCCCGGCATCATCCGGGCGTTGCGTTCCCGCGGTTATCGCTTTGTGACGGTCCCCGAACTGCTGGGCTTCCACGGCGTCTACCGCAGTTGCGTGCGGAACTGCGATGGTGCGGCGATCGCCGGACATCCGCCATCCGGTTCGATCGTCGAGCCGGGATGAGCGCTCCGCACCGGAGGGTGCGAGGGCGTCGATGGGCCGTGAGACGGTATGCGGATCTTCGAGGTCATGCCGCGCAGTAGTCGCCGGCGCCATACCCGACCGGCGACCGTCGCCCATACCCGATGAGCGGTCTCGCGAAGATCGCTCAGAACCTTTTCAAATAGGCGGTACCAGCCGATGGGAGACCCCGTCGATCTCCGATCGGTAGGACGGTTCCCCAGACCAAGCTGGGGCGACGCGGGATAGCGCAGCGCGTGCTAGCCGATCGTCTGGGATCGGCCAGCACGCGCAAGTCGTCAGGAACGCATCCGGACGTGCCGATCTTTGAAAGAGGTCTTAGACCGCCACCATCTCCAGATCGTTCAGGTACCTCGCCGCGCGCGACGCGCTTACCGTCTCGCCGGCGAATGCCACTACGCCCTCTTCCTCTAGGCGGGTCAGGGCGTTGCGAATCGCGATCGGGTTCGCGTCGCCGAGCTCGGTCGCCAGCTCGGTGCGTCGCCAGCCGTCGGAGTGATCCTCGCGAAGGGTCTGCGACACGATCGCTCGTTCGAGGAGACGGTCGCGGGCGCTAGAGATCTGCTTAGTTTGATCCTGCATGGGAGTGCTCCTTCCGTGCCGTGCCCCGGGCGGTGGCCGCCGCGCCGGGGCGCCTGTTCGTAGGTGATGTGACCGATAGTCCGTAGACTAATAGTCATCGAGGCGGAAAGGTGTGGGTATGACCATCCGATCACCGGCGCATGCCGCATTCGGCCAGAGGATCCGCGCGATCCGCAACCGGCGGGGCGTCTCTCAGGAAGGCCTGGCGCTGCAATGCGGTCTGGACCGGACCTACATCAGCGGAATCGAGCGCGGGACCCGCAACCCGAGTCTGACAAACATCCTGAAGATCGCCACGGCGCTCGACGTCGATCCGTCCGGCCTGTTCGTCGATGTGTACGACGATCCGGGCGAGCCACTAGCTAAGTGACGTGCCCACATAGGTTGTGAACGGTTGAGGGAGGCATATATCCGGGCCTTTCCCAGGCTGTGGGTCTGCGAGAGCTCACGACCGGGAGGGCCGGATGCAGATTCACGGTAGAGCGAAGCTCGGACCGGCCGGACGCTTGGCGCTGTGCGAGGCGATCGAGGATGAAATGACATACAGGCAAGCCGCGACGGCACTCAGCGTCAGAGCTCCTCGGCTAGTAGCTCCATCAGCAGGGCGTCATGCCACCCCTGTCCGTCGGGGTCGCGCTCAGACCGGCGCATGACTCCGACCGGCTTGAACCCGACCTTCTCGTAGGCGCGGATCGCCGCGACGTTCGTCGTCGCGGGGTCGATCACGATGCGGTGATGTCTACGGTCATCGATGAGGTGGCGCACGACAAGTCTCACCGCTTCGGCGCCGAGGCCGCGGCCGTGCAGGGTGGGGTCCAGGAACAGGTCGATCTCCGCATGGCGGTACTTGGGCTCGAGCTCCTCATGGAACTGGATCAAACCCCTAACCGCGCCATCGACGATGATCGTCAGCCGGGTGGATTCGGGCTCATCCCAGGGAAAGCTCTCGCCGGGGGCGTCCCACCAGCGTGCGACCTCCGAGGTCGCATGGATGCGACGCAACTCGCTCGCGTCACTATCGGCGAGCGGGCGTAGGGAGATGCCGGAAGGATGCCCGTCTACCGTTCCGACCAGGACGACCTCATGTAGCGCGGACATGAGCTCGATATTAGATCGGCCTCGTCGCATATGCGGGATGGGAGACTCTTCGGGAGGTTGTGTACGCTTCCGCCGTGAGGCAGCGGGCGCCGTGGAACTCTCTTGGCCCCCGGAACTCAGTGGCGCTCATCGTCTTCGGAGCGCTCCTGATTGCCGAGGCGATCGTCTCACACGTGTACCGAATCGCGTGGTCGGGGGACTATGGCTGGCAGCGCGTCCTTGCCATCACGCTGGGCGCCAGTGCGATCATCATCGGCGCCTACCGCCTCTGGCAGACGTGGAACGGCTGGCCGTCGGAACACGAGATCGCGGGGTTCGCTCGCCAGTGGACCCCGTTTCTTGTGGCCGGCGTCGTGTACTTCTTTGCATTTCTGATCATGGCCCCGGTCCCGGAGGGGGACCAGCCCCACTACGAGCTCGAGTCAGTCGGACTGGCCTACGACCAGACACGCGATATGACGGCGGACTACACCCGTGCGGACCGCTACCGGCTGATGTTCCCACTGGGGGTGCCGGACGTTCACGCCTATCGCTACAAGCCGGGCGGGGAGTTGGTCCTGGTTCACAACGTCGGCTTGCCTCTATTGCTGGCGCCGGCCGTACCGTGGGTCCGCGAGGCTTCGGTCCTGAGCCCTGGCAGGCAGCTCTGGCCGTGGAACATCGAGATCATCCTCTGCGCGGCACTGGCAGCGCAGCTGCTCTACCGCATCCTGAGGCGGCTGCGACCGCAGCATCCCCAGCTCGTGGTCGGCGTTTGGGCAAGCGTGGCGTTCAGCGCGCCGATGGTTGTCTACGCCAGCCAGGTGTATCCCGAGATGCCGGCGGTGCTGCTTGCGCTGATTGCGGTGGACGCCCTGATGAGGTCGCCCAGGCGAAGCACGATCATGATCGGCGCCGCCGCCTCGGCGCTGATGCCCTGGCTGCATGTGCGCCTCCTACCGATCGCCGCACTTCTTGTCCTTGGGCTCGCAATCCGAGCGTTCGCCGCCGTTCCGGGGGAGGAGCGACGAACTGCAGCTGGTGTTCGCAGCGCTGCGTGGGCGATCGTCCCGCTCCTGCTCAGTCTGGTCGTGATGGCAATCGCCTTCCAGCACTGGTACGGCTCGCCGTTGCCCAGCGCCCAGTACCGGCTGGCGCAGACCCGCCAGCCGCAAACCGTCTCAGCCTCGTGGGCGACGCTGACAGGCGGGTTCTGGAGCGCCACGCGTGGTTGGCTGCCGTACGCGCCGGTCTGCATCCTCGCTCTGGCGAGCATCGGCTACACCGTCCGCCGCTACCGCCTGTGGGCGCTCTTCGGCCTGGCCGTGGCGGGTGTCTACTTGCTGAACCTCACGATCCAGGGATCTGACCCAGGATTCTCCTTTGCCGGCCGATACACGGTGATCCTGATGCCCTTCGCCGCTATCCCGTTGCTGATCGCGGTGGCAGACATTGCGCCGGTTCGCTGGGTCTTCTGGTCGCTGGCACTGTGCACGCTCTACCTCGCTCTGGCGATCGTGTTCGAGCCACCACCGACGGTGGCCGGGGTGCCGGGCGTTACCGGCCCCGGCTACTCGCCGCTGCTCTGGTCCTGGTTCGTGCACATCTGGCCGGAAGTCATCCCCAACGCCGCCCACTTCTACCCGGACGCCGGCACGGTGCTTGCGTGGAGCGCTGCATTGCTCGCCGTATCCGTGGCCGGCTATTTCGTGCGCCCCAGCGAGACTCGCTCGCTGACGCCAGTCGCCCGATAGTTGCGCCATGTAAAGCACCGGGGATCGCTGTATCGGGGTAACCTCGTTGGGCTGGTCCCGGTGGTGGTGGGCGTGACCACTGTTGTCAAGCTGTTGTCCCGAGGGGAGGGGTGTGGCATGCAACAATGCGTGCACGGCTTCGGCGTCGATGCGGATCACGTTGCGAGAGCCTGGCGAGGTGCTGAGCGAGCCGTAGAGCGGCTGCGGCCACTGTGCGACTTAGATGCGGATGAGAGGACTCGAACCTCCACCGGGTCTCCCCGACACGGACCTGAACCGTGCGCGTCTACCAATTCCGCCACATCCGCGTGCGGTCAGGAGCGAAGATATCGCACCGGGGCAGGGATCCGGGTCGGCGCGACACGGTCGGCATACGACCCGTTTGCGCGGCTCAGCCCGAGCCGCTGGAGCGGGCTCGTTCCGGGTGCTTTGCTAGCCTCGGTCGAGCTTCGCGCGCCGCCATCGTCTAGGGGACTAGGACGCCGCCCTCTCACGGCGGTAACACGGGTTCGAATCCCGTTGGCGGTACTGCAGGGCCCAGCTGGTCGAGCCCGAGAGGTTCGGCTTGCGTTGGCACGGGTCGGTCGACGTTAGGGCCGCCCGCGCCCTGACTTGACCGGTGGCGGGCACGCTCGACGGCGCGCGGCGGGCCGCGGCGCAAACGCTCACTGTGTCTTGGTCAGGCAGGTCCCAGCTCACCTCGATGGGTCAGGATCTCCTCGTCATCGTCGCCCGAGAGAGGCTCGTAGCGTCCTCCTGCTCGGTCCTGTCCCAATTGTGCTCCACGTTTGTCGGCCGAGCGGGACATTTTGCCGTGGCAGAGCCGAATTACGGCCATTCGGGCAGGCCGAAGAAAAGTAGGAGACGCGTCTCGACTTGTGACCTTCGACCTATGAATCTCTGTGGAGTGCATGAACGGGACTAGCGCCCTGTTCGGGCGCAATGCTCGCCACGGAGCGCCGTGCTCTGGGGTTGGTGTCCCATCCATAGTCGAACAGGACGATTAGGCAGGAAACGATGGCTTCGATCGAAAAAACGCGCGCGGCTACCCCGCGGCTGCGCCCCGGACCAAATGGGCTGCCGCGCGGGCAGGTGACCGAGATTCAGCGCAGCCGGATGCTCACGGCCGCGATGCAGGCGGTCGAAGAGGTCGGATACGCGCGGATGACGGTGGCCCAGGTCATCGGTCGGGCGAAGGTCTCGAGGAAGACCTTCTATGACGTGTTCATCGATCGGGAGGATTGCTTCCTCGCTGCGTTCGACGATGCGATCGCCCGAGCGCGCGCACAGGTGCTCGACGCCTACGCGCTGGAGTCTGGCTGGCGAAAGAGCATACGTGCGGGCCTGGCCCGGCTGCTGGACTTGATGGACGAAGAGCCCGGCCTGGCCAAATTGTGCGTGGTCGAGGCCCTGGGCGCCGGCACGCGCGTCCTCGAGAGTCGCGCCAGAGCTCTCGACGAGCTCGCAGAGATCGTCGATCGTGGACGAGCTGAGGGCGGTGCCGCTCGCGAACCGCCCGCGGTGACCGCCGAAGGCGTCGTCGGGGCGGTCTTCGCAGTGATCCATACCCGTTTGCTGGAGAGCGGCAGGGAACCGCTGTCCACGCTCCTTGCGCCGCTGATGAGCATGATCGTGCTCCCTTACATGGGCGCTCGTGCCGCGAGCAAAGAGCTCTCAAGACCGGCGCCGGCACCCCGGAGGCCGGGTCAACTACGAGGACGCTCCGCGAGTCGTGATCCGCTCGAGGGCCTGGAGATGCGGCTCACCTACCGGACGGTGCGCGTCCTCGTGGTCATCGGTGGACGTCCGGGCGCGAGCAACCGCGAGATAGCCGAGGGCTCGGGTATCGCCGATCAGGGTCAGATCTCAAAGCTCCTCACACGCCTACGACGGTTGGATCTGGTCGAGAACCGAGGTGAGGGTCAGGCGAAGGGCGCCGCGAACGCCTGGTATCTCACCGACCGTGGCATCGAGGTCGAGCGGGCCGCCCGTCCACGCTGAGCCCGTCCACGCCGGGCGCTCGCTCGTCCAAGCGCTTCGCGCACTCAGGCGCCGTGCACCGCGATCAAGGCTTTGAACGCGTTCGTCCCGACGACCGGGCCGCCGGTCACCTCTACGTCAAGGCCACCGGTCGTGTTGCGCACCATGCGCCTGGCCAGATTGCTGAGGCGGACACGTGCCTTGCCGGTGCGGTGGGCAGCCACCGCAAACCGTGCGGCGCCCAACCAGATCGGATGTGAGCCATGATAGGGCTTGGAGTGCAGCGTGATCGTGCCTGTGCAGGTGCTTGAGGAATGGCAATAGATCGCGACCTGGACCACCCCGCGTATGTTCATGCCGTCCAGCTGAGGCGTGGGAATCGTCAACGTCGGAAATACATGACGATGAGGCACACGCGAACCAGGCGGCGGCAGGCCCTTGGTGCCCCCCGGGCAGATCGGAGTCGCATCGGCGCCCGTGGCCAGTGTCGCCTGCAGCATCAGCTCCTCATCCGAATTGGCGGCGAAGCCGTCGTGGTTGGTTGTGTCTGTCGGCGAGAACACCGCCCCATTGCCGACGGCGTTGTTGCGGATGAAAGAGTCCATCGTCGCTCCCGCCACGCTGCCGATCACCATGTATGGGACGCCTGCCGGGTAGGGCGGGGGTCCGTTCTGAGCGCCGACAAAGCCACCCTCCTCGTTGAAGGCGACGTAATCGCCCTGGGCCACGCAGAGATTGATCGGATCGTAGGAGCTGACGGTCGAGCCGCTCGCGCCGCCGACGCCACAGACGGGGATATCGAACGCCTGGCTGGTCAGTTCGACTTTTGCTCCGCCGCCCGCCAGTGGGGACAACGACTGGAAGTGGATCTGGGTGAGGGGTGCGGGGCCGTTTGACTTGGCGCAGCCCTCCAGGCGCACGCTCACGACCTGCCCGCCAACGGGCGCGGTCGGATCGCCCACCGGGAGTCGCACGTTCCAGAGCGCGGCGTCCGCGCCGTCGTGCGGGATGTGGAAAACCGATCCAGGGAGTGGCACGCTGCTGCCCTGATAGTTGAGGTCGTTGGCCGTGTCCTTGCTGGCCGGCACCGTCATCGGACTGCCGAACGTCAACGTCCCCGCGCCGGCGGTTCCGGCGAGGAGTGTCAGCAGCAGGGCCATCGACCACGTCGCGGTGGCGAGAAGGCGAAGAACGCCACGCGGGCCCGTCCGGAAACCGCTCGCCGGCGCATGCAACTCGGGGTGCGGTCTCGATCGATCGCTCATCCATATGTCCATTCGATCGTTATACGGACAGGCTTGAGTTTCCGCGCGGGTCATGGACCGCCGTTGTAGCGATCGCTTGCGGCGGCGTGTCCCGGTCTTGAGGCCGCGTCGGAACAAGCGTACGAGTTGCTGCGATTTCTGCTGTGGCGGATCCTCGGTTTGGTCGCGCTCGTCGCTGCCTTCGTGCTGACGAGATTGCTGCTCGATGGCGGCTTGGGGGCCGTGCTGCGCGGAGCTGAGGTCTCAATCTCGCGACCTCTCACAGCCGGTGCTCTATCGAGCGCTCTCGACTCAGCGGTGGGCGCCGCTTGGAAATGGGCGCCCTTCGGGGGACCGTCCGCCGCGAGCACGCTCGCGATCCTCACCTCGTTGACGGCGTCTGTGCTCGGGTGTCTGCGCGTGCGCGCAAGGCGATCGCGGATCTATGTGCGCTTTGGCGTTGAGGTCTACCGCACAGACAACACCAGCGCGGAGGGAGTTATCGCGATGTTCGAGTCGCTTCACAAGCGTCTGTTGCGCCGATGGTGGCGCAGACTGCTCTCGGGTCAGCCCTCGCTCGCGCTTGAGATCCATCACGGCTCGCGACGATCGGTCTGGCTTGCCCTGAGCTGTCCACGGGCTGAGGAGGCAATGGTCGAAACGGCGTTGCGCACCGCCTACCCCAACAGCCGTCTGCGCTCGCCACCAGAGCTGCTTGCGAACCCACCGGTGGTGCTGCGCCTGAAGAAGCAGACAGGATTCATCAGGCGAGTCGCCGCGCTCGATCGCTTCGAGCACCAGCGCGAGCCACCGGTCAACCGCCTGATGACCGTGATGGGAGCCTGTGGCGAACCGGCTTTTGTGCAGTTCGCTCTGACGCCCGCCCCCGCGCTGTTCGAGCGCTATGCCAAGCATGCCTACAAGCAACACGAGGCGCGCCTCGCTCGCGAGCGTCGCGAGCGCCCGATCATGCAGGACCGCTCGATGGTCGAGGACGCCGAGCTTCGTGGCGGTCTGCATGTCCAGCACCGCCCTCTGTTCTTCGCCGATCTACGCGTGGTCGCCCCACACCGCTTGACCTGCGAGCGCATTGCTTCCGAGCTGCGTGCGGTGCACTCGGAGAACCGGCTCGTCGAGCGCGGCACGGCGGTCCGCCACGGGCTGCTGGGCCTTTACGACAGGCGGGTGTTACGAGGTGAGGGCAACCCGTTGCCCTCATTTCGCCGCGGCGTCTACGCCTCCACCGAGCTCGCGGCGTTGTGGCAACTGCCGTCTGTCGACTTCGCCGCCGTCCCGTTCGCTCGCACAGGTCTGCCCCGCGTACCCGCACCGCCGGGGATCGAGCGACCAGGCGAGGACTCCTCCGGCACGCTGCGCGATGCCCTGGGCGCCGTCTCGATTCACCCTGCGATGCGCCGGCAGAACACCGCCGTTCCCGGCGCCGTCGAGCAGGGGAAGTCCAGCTATCTCGTGGCCACGGTCGCCGAGGATCTTGACCGAGAGCGGTGTTGTGTGATCGTGCTCGACCCCAAGGGCGACGCCGCCGAGGCCGCTGTGAGCCTCGTCCCGGCGGAGCGCACGTGCACACTGCTCGACTTCTCTCATCCGACATGCGGCTTTAACCCGTTGGCCGTCGATGCGCCCGCGGATGTGATCGCCGACTACGTGGTCGCGGCGTTGAAGAATCTGTTCGACGCGGCCGACATTCGCGCATCCTCTGACCGATACCTGCGCAACGCGATCATCGCGGTGCTCGCATACGACCGCTCCTCAACGTTGTGGGATGCCGCTCGGCTGCTGTCCGTGGGAGAGGAGGGCTACTCCTATCGCAACGCGGTCGGAGCCCGGCTGCGCACGATGCCTGAGTTCAAGGAGATCTCTGCGTTCTTCACAGAGGAGCTTGTGGCGCAGCTCGCGGACTCCCGCAGCACCACCACGGCCAAGCTCGACGCGCCGGTCAACAAGCTGGCGAGGCTGCTGAACTCTCCCTCGATCAAGCGGGTGCTGCTCAATGGCTCGCTGACAATCGACTTCGACCGTATCATCGCCCAGGAAGGGGTCCTGGTCGTCAAGGGCGCACTCGGCGGGATGGGCGCGGGCAACACCTCCGTTCTGATGCAGCTGCTTGTGGGGATGCTCGACGCCGCGCTCGCTCGTCAGCAGGATCTCGTTCCGGAGACCGAGCGTGTGGCGGTCACATTGAAGGTCGACGAGGCGCCGCTGGTGCTCAACCGTGGCTTCGCCGAGACGATGGCGCTGAAGCGGTCCGCGGGCCTTGAGACCGTCGCGTGCTGGCAGACGGACTCCCAGTGGGTCGACCGTGACATACGCGATCAGCTCGACGCGCTGTTCGCCCACCGTGTCTACTTCGCCACGTCCTCAGCCGAGGACGCTCGCTCGGCCGTAGATCTGACGATGGCCGAGTTCTCCGACACGATACGTCCGGGCCTCGAGCGCATCCCCACGTTGGGTCATCCAGACGCGCGTCTGTACCTGCCCAAGCACCACGCGATCGCAAGCTGGCTCACGCCGCATGGACGCCAGGCCCCGTTCTTGGCCCAGACGATTCCGTTGCGGGTGGACCACGAGCGCCTGCGCTTGCACGCCACGCTCCAGGCCGAACGTGGCGGACGTTATCTCAGGGATCTTCGCCAGCCCCATTGGGAGGATGAACGCCGCGGTCGAGCTCCGCGAAGCCCTCGGGACGCCAAAGGCGCGAAAGCACCGACAACCGAGGGCCCCGGTGTCGATGCGGATCATTCGGTGCACGCACCCGCCCAGGATCGATCTTCAGCGCGCGCAGCTCGAGCGCCGGCGCCTCAGAGTCCGGCCGCTGAGCGAGCAGCCGCCGAGGGTGTCCGTTCACCGCTAGAGACGTTCTCACGTGTCCCACCGAAGTCCTCCGAGAGGGCTCAACCCGCCGCGAACCGGTCTGGACCAAGCGCTGGAGCCACGATCGAGGGCTACCGTGAGCTGGTCGAGCTCGACAGCGCACACAGCGTACGCTGGGCAAGACGCGTGCTCGAACCCCATACGCTGGATCCGGAGCCGCTGGACCTGGAGATCCTCGGACTGGTGGCGGGAATGCGCCACGTACTGAGCAGCCAGATCCACCGTCGCTTCAACCCGGGGCGAGCGTCCACCACGACGCAGCGCCGCCTGAAGCGCCTCTCCGATGCCGGCCTTGTGCAGCGGTTTCAGTTTCATCGCCGTGACGGCGGTGGAGTGCCGATGTGCTACGAGATCACCGCGGCCGGTCTTCGGCTGCTGCACGCTTACGACCGCGCGAGGTCCCTCCAGGTCGAGGATCTGAGAACACTGCCCGGATCTCATTCAACGACCGCTCGCGCCGGTGACGAGCGCCTGTTGCGCCAGGCGCGTCACGACGTGCACGTGGTCGGCTGGGCGCTTGCGTTGGAGCGCGTGCTGGATGGGCCGCCGGTGACCATTAGAGGATGCTGGGAGTCGATCCTCTCGCCACCGCCGCGGCCGGGGCCAGACGGCCGGCAGGCGCTCGGTCCGCTCGCCCTGAGCCTACCCGGAGGCCGCGCCCCGCACGAGTTCATGTGCACAGACGCGACGGGCACACGGATACCCGTGGAGCGTTTTGAGACGGTACGACCCGACGCGACGATCGAGCTGCCGGCGCGCTCAGTGCACATGGCGATCGGCGCGAGCGCGCACGGATCCGAGGGCGAGGTGGGGAGAAGCTGCGCGATCGACCTGCTCGTCGAGCTCGACGACCGCCCATTCACCGGCCGAGCGGCGGGCAAGCTCGAGCGCTATGACCATCTGCTCGCGGGCTGGTCGGTCCACACCAAGCGCTACGGTCGCCGACGCGGCGTGCGCCCGCTGGTCGTGTTCGTCTGCCGGGATCGTGCGCGCGCGCGGGAGTGCACGCGCCGAGCCGACGCGATTCTGACCGCGTGTCGCGCGTATGCAGGGGAGTACCCGGCCGATTGGGAGTACCCCGGGCGTGAGGGCGTCATGTTCGTGGCCGAGCGGGATGTGTATGAGGGAAGCCTGCTTGGCTACCGCGTGCCTGGGCTGCCGCCGGAGGTGCGCGTGTCCGTTGCCGCCGGCGATCCGCGGGCGCGAGAGTCCGCCGCTCAGCCTGGGGAGCTGCCGGGGGCTGGTGCGGTCCGTGAGTAAAGCTCTCCCCGAAGCTCTGCCCGAAAACCCCGCCTGATGAGCGAGGGTTGGCGCAGAAGCACCGGTGCATTCACCCGCCTCAAAGCGCCGTCGCCCACCGTCGGCGTGCAGTCGAGGCCTCAGCGGGACGTGCATCGTGCAGCCGCCCTCCGGCCGCGGGGGTACGCGACTGCAATTGGGAACGGTGCTGTTTGGCTTCACAGAGCCAAACAGCAGCCCTCAAACAAGTCATCCCAAGTACCGATCGGCGCAGGACGCCCGTTGGAGGATCGATGGGCAGCCGTCGGCGCCTACTATCGACCTCTCACTCCTTCGCATCCCCAAGCCATTCGGCTCGCGCCGACCCCACACAGCCCCTTTGCCGGCACTCAACGCCCAAGCGGCACCTGCCTGATCGCCGATGCCGCGCGGCATGTGACTCGAACGACCTCGTCGTTCGCCATCGAGCCGCCACAAGACGTGGACTCGACGCTGCGGCGAACATCGGATCGACAGGACGCTTTCGCGCCAAATTCTTCGATCGGCTCACTCTCCGGCTCCACATCCGAGACCCCCTAAAGGGGTCTCGGGCTGCCGCTGTCACCGAACGGTCCGGCCAGCGGCGCTTGACGCATCGAGGCGCCAGATCTACAAGAAGCCGAACGCCCTGAAGCGCCAGCCCGAATCCGGACAGGAGAAATTGACATGACGCAGATCATCGCGCCCCCACGCTCGCTCGCTTCTGGAGCGGCCGCCCGGCGCAATCTCGACGCGCCTGCCCGCTCGCGGCGTGGCCGGCTCACGCGAGGGGACACCGACGCCAAGATCGCTCCGCGGCGGTCCGACGCCTGCGCACAGATCGGGCGCGATCCTCTGGGCTGCTACACAGACGCGACCGGCCGCCACCGGGAAGTGATCGCGCGGCAACGGGGGGATGGTTGCGTGCTTGTGGTGGACCGTGACGCACCGACGCTCGGCGATCGCCGGCTGGTGGCGCTGCTCGCTGCCGATGAGCCCACGGACAACGCGGCGCTGGTATGCGCTCTCTATCTGCAGGACGCTCGTAGGGGTCGTTGTCGCCGGGTCACCGTCGAGGATCTGATCGGACAAGCGCTACCAGAAGCGGGCGAGGAGTCGCAACGATGCAATCGCGAGACCGACCTGGTGGGGCGACATAGAGTCGAGGAGCAGGACGTCACCTATCGTCTGGAGCTGGCGTGTACCGATGCCGCTGGACGGGAACTGCGCTGGTGCCGTCGCTCACGCGGCGAAGTCTCAGCTGCGCGGCCGACACCGGTGTGCCTGCGAGAGGCGATCGGCGCCCTCGAGAGCTACGAGCCGATGTGCGAGCTCACGCGCAGGGCCTTGGCGCGATATCGAGAGGACGCGAACGTATCGACCACGGTGTTGCGCAGCGAGCTGGAGCGCATACGTGAGAGCCCGATCGTGCTGAACCGCAAGCTCCGTCAGACAGTGCTCGCCGCAACCGAGCATCACGACCTCAGCCTGAGCGAGATCGCAATTCGCTGCGGGCGCGTCAAGCGAGACGCAAAAGGCACGACGAGCGGCGAGACGAGCTGGCTGGCGCGACGCGTGGGGATATTGCCCGAGAGCGGCTCAAGCCGGCGCACACCATGGATACACAGCGATGTGCTGGCATTGATAGCCCGCAATGGGCTCGGGATCAGCCCACGTGAAGTGGAGCTGGGATGAGCAGCGACCTCGCCACGGTCGCCGTTCCAGCTCGGCCCGAGCTTCGCTCGGTGCCTGTCGCACGCGCGCTGGCGTGCCCAGCCCCTCATCAGGTTGAGCGCGCGTGTGAGACGCATGGCGCCGTCTCGGTGAGCACGAGGCCGATCCTGTTGGTCGAGGCGGATGCGGCGATCGCAAAGGCGCTCTTCGAGCAGCTTGCGAGTGACGGCTATCGGGCTGAGCTCGCCAGGACCGCGGAGCACGCGCGAGCACGCGCGCGCTGGTGCCCGCCAAGACTGGTCCTGCTCGGTGACCTGAACCACTCGCGCGGAGCGCTGGAGCTGCTGCGGGAGATCCGTCAGGGGGCCTATGGCAGTCCGCTCTGGGCGCCGGAGGTGCCGGTCATCGTGATTGCAGCGAGCGCCAATGAGCTTGACGTCCTGCGAGCGTTCGAGACGGGTGCGGATGACTTCCTTGCTCGCCCGGCGCGCTACCTGGAGTTGAGGGCGCGCATACGCGCACTGTTGCACCGGGTCGAGTCAGAGTCCCCCTCGATCGATCGTCTTACAGTGGGGGCACTGGAGATCGATGTGCGTGGGCACGCCGTCAGTGTGAACGGGCTGCCCGTCCAGCTACGCCGGCTCGAGTTCGAGCTGCTCGCCCACCTGGCGGGTGAGCCTGAGCGTGTTTTTGCAAAGCACGAGCTGCTGCGTGCCGTTTGGGGGTACAGGTCAACCGGGTCGACCCGCACCGTGGACAGTCACGCAAGCCGCTTGCGGCGCAAGCTCGAGCAGCATGGCGGGCGCTGGGTCATCAACGAGTGGGGCGTCGGCTACAGGCTGCGCTGATCAGTGACTCACGGGACGCTCTCGATAAGCGCCGGACGAGCGTGGCCCCCCAGAGCTTGACGAGCTGAGAAGAGCTCGCCGAGGAGAACGCGATGGCGGGCCCTGAGCCCGCCATCGCTCGTTAACCATCGCGACCGGCGCTCGCGCCGGTCCGCATACAGAAAAGGAGCGGTGTGAGCATGTCCTCATCCGAATACACCACCGAACCTGCGGTGAACCCGCTGGGCCCGGTGGAACAATTCATCCACTGGTTCACAGCCACGACCGTGCATCTGATGATCGGCCTCGCGATCGGTCTGATCGCGGCGACGGCGATGCGCAGGCTCCATCTGCGTTGGACGTGGGCGTCGGGCGCGCTGATGTTGGTTGTGCTGACTCGAAGGATCCTCGGCGGCGACGCGCTGACCCTGGGCACGGCGGCGCTCTGCGCGACCGTGCGCGGGCGGCGCTGGCACCGCGAAGACATCGAGACGGGAGCCGACATGGCCGATGCTGCGACCGGGCGGCGGGGGCCCCTGGATGCGCTGCGTCTGCTTGCACGCAGGGTGCAGACGTGGCGGAGTGCGTCAGGCGCGGAGAGCGGATGGCACGGAGATCGACTGACGGTGGGCCACGAGCGCGACGGTCGTGCGGTCACGATCCCGCTTGGCGGTGCGACCGGCGGCACGCACACGCTCGTGCTCGGAGCGACCCGCTCGGGCAAGACGGTAACGATGACGTGGATGGTCGCCAACGCGATCGAGCGCGGCATGGGGGCGATCGTGATCGACCCCAAGGGCGATCTCGATTTGCGCCATGAGCTGCGGCGTGCCGCGCTGGCTCAAGGACGGAGGTTCGTCGAGTGGGCACCCAGCGGGCGCACCGTCTACAACCCCTACGCTCGCGGCAGTGAGACCGAGATCGCCGACAAGGCGCTCGCCGGCGAGAGATTCACCGAGCCTCACTACCTGAGACAGGCCCAGCGCTACCTCGGTCACGAGGTGCGTGTGCTGCGCCGAGCCGGCATGGAGGTCGATCTGAAGACGCTGGTGGAGCACCTCGACCCGTTGCGATTGGAGGTGCTGCTGCGGAGTCTGCCCGAAGCGCAGGCCCAGGGAGCGCATGTCTATCTGGATGCGCTCACCACACGCCAACAGAGCGATCTGGCCGGCGTGCGCGATCGTTTGGCGATCATGGCCGAGTCAGACATCGGGCCGTGGCTTGACCCGCGGACACCAAGCTCGAGTCGCCTGGATCTGTTGGAGGCGACAAAGGCGCGGACGGTTGTGTACTTCAACCTGCAGGCCGACCACCGGCCGCTGTTGGCACAGATGCTCGGAGCGGCGATCGTGGGAGACCTGCAGGCGGTGGTGGCGGCACTGCAGGGACGACCGGAGTCGACAATCGTGATGATCGACGAGTTCGCGGCGATCGTTCCGGAGCGCGTGGTTGGTCTGTTCGCGAGGGCGGCCGGCGCAGGGGTGAGCATTGTGCTGGGCACTCAGGAGCTGGCCGACATGCGAGTGCCGGGACGGGAGATGTTGCTGGAGCAGATCGTGGGCAACCTGTCGGTCCTGGTCGCCCACCGCCAGGTGGTTCCCGGCTCGGCTGAGCTGCTCGCGGAGATGACCGAGACCAGGGGGGCTTGGAAGACCTCCCGTCATGGAGATGGGAAGGTCATTCGCACGCGAGGTCTCGATCGAGCGCTGCGGGCAGACCAGGTCATGAGCCTCTCGCAGGGCTCGGCGGCTGTGATCGGCCTGTCTGACGGTGGCCATGTGAGCATCGCCCGCATGCTCTCGGCTAAGCGCCGTCGCTGAGCGCGGCGGGACAACTCGCACCCGAACAGGGGCCCGGCGGGCAACTCGCACCGGACGGGGCCCGGCCGAGCCCCTGTTTTAGAAACTCAAACTCAGGAGGACCATCGATGGTTCGTAGAGATCCTGCGCTCTCGCCCCAGCGGGTGGCGCTCATACAGTGGACGGCGCACATGGGCGCCGTGACCGCACAGGCTCTGGCGGTCGCCCAGAACGTATCGGAATCCTCGGCCCGCGCGCGCGTGCGGGCGGCAGAGCGTGACGGTCTGCTCAGATGCAGCCGGCCGCTGGCCAAGCGGCCGGCGCTGTACACCGCGACGCGGTCGGGAATGCGCGACTGTGGGTTGCGTGGACTCGATCCGTGTCGTGTGAGTGCCTCAGGCGCTACTCACCTGATCGCGGTCGCGGCGGTCGCGGCGGCGTTGCAGCGTGGCTATCCCAATCACCGCGTGTCAGGCGAGCGTGAGCTGCGTCGCGACGAGCGTGAGCTCGGCGTTGCGGTGGCGAGCGCGCACATGGGCATCGGCTCACATGGCAGGCCCCTGCTGCACCGCCCTGACCTGGTGTTGTGGCCCGAGGAGCCCGCGTGCGGTCTGCCTGTGGCGGTCGAGGTCGAGCTGACGATCAAGGCGCCACGGCGACTGACCGAGATCTGCCGTGCCTGGGCTCGCTCTCGAATGGTCGCCGGAGTGCTGTATATCGCCCCTCCGGAGGTCGGGCGTGCGCTTGCGCGGGCGATCGACAGGGCTCATGCGCATGAGCAGGTCGTGGTGGTGGGGTTCGAGGCGCTGCCCTGCTGTGATTCTGGCGCGTTCGATCCACGCCATGAGTGGGCCTGCCCCGAAAATACCGTCCCAAGCGATGCGTAACTTCGTCGGTGGGGGGTTTCAACCTCAACGATGGAGATCTGACCATGGCCTACTTCAGCATCAACCGCGTCGTACTTGTCGGACGCCTCACACGCGATCCGGAGCTCCGCAGCCTGCCTTCGGGCGTGAGCGTCTGCGGACTGCGGATCGCGTGCAGCTCCAGCAGGAGAGACGCAGACGGCGATTATCACGAGCGGCCCAACTACTTTGACGTCAGCGCCTACGGAGGCTCGGCGGAGAGCGTCAGCCGTTACATGCGCAAGGGAAGCCGAGTCGCGATCGACGGTCGGTTGGAGTGGCGCGAGTGGGAGACGGCTGAGCAGCAGAAACGCCAGGCGGTGAGCATCGTCGCCGACACGGTCCAGTTCCTGGACACGCCCGGCGGCCAGGAGCGCGATCAGGGACAGGGCGGCGATCTGCTTGACGAGGATCGCGAGCCCGCCGGCGTCGGGTCGGCCTCCGGGGATGCGGAGCTCGTGTTTTAGGCTCGACATCAGGGTTCGATTCCACAGCGGGGGGATGCCCCTTCTCGGGCTCCCCCCGCTGTAGGCCGAGAATGCCTTTTGGTGTTTAAGGGCTCATCCGCGCGTCACACAACGGCCTCAGCAGGCAGCGAGACCGCGCCACGGCGCCGCCGATGGAGGGTCCGCGTAAACTGCCGCGCTGCGGTCGCCAATGCGGCTCGCCACCTGACAACCAGCCCGCGTCAAGGAGCTTCCACACGGTGCCAGTGAACACTCAAGCGATCGGCAAGCAGTACGAGCCCACGACATATGCGGTGGGTAGAGAGAAGATCAAGGAGTACGCCCGCGCTGTCGGGGAGACCAACCCGGTCCATCTCGACGTCCAGGCCGCTCGCGACGCCGGCCACGCGGATGTTGTGGCGCCGCCGATGTTCGCCGTCGTCTACAGCGCGCCCTCGGTGGGGCCCCCGATCTTCGATCCCGAGATCGAATTGAACTTCGCGTTGATGGTGCATGGCGGGCAGGAGTTCGAGTGGGGACCGCTGGTGGTGGCGGGCGATGAGATCACGACGACCGCCTCGGTCAAGGACATCTCAGAAAGCGATGGGCGCGGCTACTACGTGTTCGAGTCGATATCCACCAACCAGCGCGGCGAGCAGGTGTGCCGCGGCACCTGGACCAACATCGTGCGAGGAGTGTGATCAGCGTATGAGCGATCTACAGGTCGGCGGGGAGATCCCGGAGGTACGGGTCACGCCGGACAAGTACCTGACGGCCCGATACGCGGGCGCTTCGGGGGACTTCAACCCGATTCATATCGACGAGGAGCTCGCTCGTGCGGTGGGGCTGCCCGGAAGGATCCTGCACGGGCTGTGGACGATGGCTCAGGTCGCGCGCGCGCAGACCGAGGCCGCCGGCGGGCCGGAGCATCTCAAGCGCCTCTCGGTGCAGTTCCGCGGCATGGGCGTGCCCGAGCAGGAGGTCGTGGTGAGGGGCACCGTCCGGGAGCTGCGTGATGGACGCGCGATCATCGATACGGTGGCCGAGCAGTCCGGCACCCAGATTGTGCGCAACGCGGAGGCCGAGCTTCGGCTGTGAGCGCCTGGATCGAGGGGTCGCGACGGGCGACCTAGAATCAGGTCGATGCAAGCCCTGACGGCCCGTCAAGAGACGATCCTGTGCAAGGTGGTCGAGAGCTACCGACGCACGGGACAGCCGGTCGCGTCGAAGGCGATCGCCGCCGACCCCGAGCTGGCCTGTCGCGCCTCTACGGTGCGGGGCGAGCTGGCGCTGCTGCAGGAGAACGGACTCCTGGCTCACCCGCACGTCTCAGCGGGCAGGATCCCGACGGACGCGGGACAGCGTTACGTGGTCGATCGCATGCTCGCCTCTGGCTACGGTCTGCCGTCCCTGCGGCTGGGAGCGCAACTGGAGCTGTCGCTGATGCGCCGCGAGGTCGAGGAGGCGGTGCGTACCACCACCGAGACGTTGTCTCAGGTGACGAACCTGCTGGCCGTTGTCTCGGCGCCCGCGCTGAACACCGCTAGCATCAGGCATGTAGAGGTGCTCGCGCTGCAGTCGCGTGTCGTGATGGTGGTGATCATCACCTCGACCGGCAGCGTCTCGAAGATGTTGGTCACCTTCGATCATCCGGTGGATCCCGGACTGATCACCTGGGCAGGGGAGTACTTGAACGAGCGGCTCCTCGGCACGGGGCTGGGCGCGCGCATGCTGCACCAGCGTCTGATCGAACCGAGCCTGTCCGCGACCGAGGTCGAGTTCCTACGCCGGCTCGCGCCCGCGTTCGGCGAGATCGATCCCGAGGGTGAGGATGCGCTGTATGTAGAGGGAACGGCGCACCTGTTCTCGACCGGCATGATCGAGGACACCGCCCAGATCAACGAGCTGATGAGCATGCTCGAGCGGCGGGTGGCGCTGCTGCGGGTATTGCGCACGGCGCTGGACGAGCAGGGCGTGTATGTGCGGATCGGTCGCGAGAACGAGATCCCGGCGATGCACTCCCTCGGTTTGGTGGCCACGAGCTACGGTGTGGCCAAACGCAAGCTGGGCGCGGTGTCGGTGATTGGGCCGGTGCGGATGGACTATGCCGAGGCGATCGTGACCGTGCGCCAGGCCGCCCACGAGCTGTCGCGATTCGTCGAAGACGCCTACGCGGAAGCATGAGCGTCCTCCGATGAGTCGAACCTCGACGCCGCGCGATCCCTATGACGTCCTCGGCGTGCAGCGCGACGCTTCCGAGCAACAGATCAAGAAAGCGTTCCGCCAGCTCGCGCGCGAGCTGCATCCGGACGTGAACGCCCACGATCCCCAGGCGGAGGAGAAGTTCAAGGAGGCGGCCGAGGCCTACGAGATCCTGTCCGACGGCGAGCGTCGCGCGACATATGACCGTTACGGTCACGAAGGCCTCAGATCGGGAGGCTACGCTCCGAACTTCGAGGGGTTCGGATCGATCGGAGATCTGTTCGACGCGTTCTTCGGCGGTTCCAGCTCATTCGGCGGGCGCTCCGGTCCGCCGGCGGGAGAGGACGCAGCCGTCGCGGTCGAGCTGGACCTGAGCGAAGCCGCGACGGGCGCGCGGGTCGAGGTCTCCTTCGAGGCTCTCGAGCGTTGCGAGCACTGTCACGGCAATGGCGCCGAGCCGGGCACGCCGATCGAGACGTGCGAGCGTTGTGGAGGCGCTGGACAGCTGCAGGCGCTCACACGCACGCCGTTCGGGCAGATGATGCGTCGGGTCGTATGCGAGAGCTGCCATGGAGATGGGCGCGTCGCCAAGCAGCCGTGCCATGAGTGCGACGGACGTGGTCGCAGAGTTGGCCGGCGTGCCCTGGAGGTGGACGTGCCGGCCGGTATCGCCGACGGCCAGCGGATCAGGCTCTCCGCGCGTGGGCACGCCGGGGAGGCGGGCGCCCCCGAGGGGGATCTGTACGTCCTCGTCAGGGTCCGCGAGGACGAGCGGTTCGTGCGCGAAGGTCAGGATCTGATAACCGCGCTCGACGTTCCGGCCCCGCTGGCCGCGCTGGGCGGGGCGCTGCGCGTGCCAACGCTCGAGGAGACGGCCGCCATCGACGTGCCGCAGGGGACGCAGCCGGGCGAGGTGATCACGCTGCGGGGACACGGCATGCCCTCGCTGCGAGGCGGCCGTCGAGGCGATCTGAAGGTCGTCGTGAACGTCGTGGTGCCCCGTCGCCTGAACGAGGAGCAGCGCGAGTTGATCGGCCGTCTGCAAGAGACCCTGACAGAGGAGAACCTCCGCTCGGAGGAGTCGATGTTCGCCAAGCTGCGTCGCGTGCTGCGCAGCCACGCGTGATTCGCCTGGCGCTGCGCGTCCCCCGTGCGCAGGCGGAGGTGGTCCTCGCGGACCTGCTCGAGCTGATTCCCTCGGGCGTGGAGGAATCCGACCTCGAGGACGGCGCGGTCGAGTACGCGATCTATGGGGCGCCGGGCGAGTTGCCGGTGCTGCCCGACCTGCACGCGGCCCTCGGCGATGTGCTCGTGGAGATCTCCACGAGCGAAATACCCAACGACTGGTCTGAGCGTTGGCGCGAGTTTCATCGACCGATCACGATCTCCTCGCCCGCGCCCGAACGAGTGAGCTCGCTGCGCGTGCGCACGCCTTGGGAGAGCCCCGGCGAGCGTCGGGGTTTGCGGGAGATCGTGATCGATCCCGGCCAGGCGTTCGGCACCGGCGCCCACGCCACCACGAGGCTGTGCCTGGAGCTGCTGCTCGCCCTCGCCGCCCGCGACACCGAGCGATCGGGGCTGATCGACCTGGGAAGCGGCTCCGGGGTGCTCGCGATCGCCGCTGCGACCCTCGGCTATGACCCGGTGCTGGCGCTCGACCACGACCCGTTGAGCGTCACGGCGGCCGAGCAGAACGCGGCCGTGAACGACGTGACGATCGACGTGCGTCGCTTCGATCTGCGCCACGACCGTTGGCCTGACACGCACCGGCAGGCTAGCCCGGTGATCCTGGCGAACCTGTTGCGGCCGCTGCTGATCGATCTGGCGCGGGCGCTCGCGTATCCGCCTCGCCATCTGATTCTCAGCGGGTTGCTCGTCGGAGAGGTCGACAAGATCTGCCATGCGTTCGCCCACCGCCTGGGCATGTCAGAGCACGAGCGGCGCGTCAGCGGCGACTGGGCGGCCGTCTGGTTGCTGACCGATCATCGCTGAGCGCGCTCAAGTGCCTGTGGGACGCTCGGGCTGTTCGCTGGGCCGGCGCTCGTCCGATCCGAGTCTGAAAAGGCGGGCCCGTCAGGCTGGATCGGGCAGCTCGGTCGCCGCGCGCACGATCGCGCGGTAGACGAGATCGATCGCGGGGCGCACACCGTCCGGATCCTGCAGCAGGACGGCGGCGGCGCTGAGCGCCGAGCCGACGATCTCGAGCGCCTCGCCGACATCGCCGGGCTCGGGGTCGCGGCAGGCGGCGATCGCCATGTCGAGCATCGCCAGCGCCTGCTCGCGAACTCCGGCGAACAGCGCCGGACCGGTGAGGCTGCCGTAGTTGTAGACGCGAGCGAGACGTCCGGAGAGTCCGATCGAGGGGCCTCGACGTGGTGGCGTGACGGCGGGCAGACCGCGACCATCGAGCAGGTCCGCCATGGTGGCGCCCAGCACCCCCCTCGTGGCGGTCTCGTCCAGCCCGGCCTGCGCCGCGACGCGCAACGCCAGATAGAGCGTGGTGGCTGGCAGGCCGTAGGGCGGATCGGAAGCGAACACGATCCGCTCGGCGGGAGCGCGCGCGAACAGCTCGATCACGTCGAGCGGAAAGAAGCAGGAGATGTCGTACAGCACGCCCGGATGGTCGGCCAGGCGCGAGGTCAGGATGCCCTGATCGCAGATCGCGCCATGGGCGAGGATCAGCACCACGTTCGGGTGACTCATCGCGAGATCCGCGAGGCCGTCCGCGAGCGGCGGCAGCCCCCGGCCGGCATGGATCAGGATCGGTACACGAGCCCCTTCGGCGAGCGCGAAGATGGCGCGCATCTCCGGACCGTCGAACACGAAGTCTTGCGCGCGCGGATGCAGCTTGATGCCGCGTGCCCCCGCAGCCAGGCAGCGCTCGCCCTCGGCGATCGGATCTTCGGCGGGGTCCAGACGGCAGAACGGAGTGAGCCGCCCTTCGCTTTCCGCGGCCCACGCGATCACGCGGTCATTGGGGAGGCTGTACGCGGGGCGTCGCTCGGGGTCGTGCAGTGGAAACACGCATGCGCGCCGCGCGCCGGCATCGTCGAGCTGGGCGAGCAACTGCTCGAGCGTCAGCGAGCGCCCGTCCTCGTCCAACCCCAGGTGAGTGTGCGCGTCGATCGCTTCCGCCTCGGGCGGGCGCAAACGCTGCGTCTCCGTCAGGAACGGGGCGAGCGCATCGGCGTAGAGGGCGTCGTTCACGGACGGCACCCTAGTCGCTCGCCGGCGCGTACGCGTGCGTGCGCGCCGAACACGCCGTCTGCGGATCGTCACACGCAACTCGCGGGCGACGGCGTATCCTGGGCGAAGATGGCGATCCTCGACACAGTTCAGAGCGACCTGCGAGACGCGATGCGCGCCGGCGACAAACCGCGGGTGGGGGCGTTGCGGCTGGTGCTCTCCGAGTTGCAGAAGGCATCCAAGGAAGGCTCCGAGGACGAGCTGGCGGTGCTCAGGCGCGAGCGCAAGCGCCGGCTTGAGGCTGCTGGGGTCTATCGCGAGGCCGGCCGCGGGGATCTGGCCGACGGCGAGGAGTCGGAGGCGCGGCTGATCGGCTCCTATCTGCCCGCCGAGCTCTCCGACGAGGAGCTCCGCGAGGTCGTCGAGCGAGCGGTGCGCGAGAGCGGTGCGGAGTCGGTGCGGGACATGGGTCGCGCGATGGGCAGCGCGATGGCGGCGGTCGATGGTCGCGCGGACGGTGGGCGCGTGTCCGGTCTGGTCAAGGCGGCGCTCGGAGGATGAACCCCTCGACCCTGCGTGCGCCCCGCGCACGGAACGGCGGATGAGGACCCAGATCGAGCTGTCCAACGATGTCGCCGCCGAGCTGGCCGGCAGCCAGGACGCGGTCCTGCGCGCGCTGGAGGAGCACCTGCAGTGTCGCGTGTTCCTGCGCGGCAACCTGATCACCTTCGACGGCGAGCAGGGCGAGACGCGAGTCGGCGAGCTCGTCGTGCGTGAGCTCTCGGACCTGATCATGCGTGGTCATGAGATCGGGCCGGGGACGATCGCGGCCGTGACGGGGGCGCTTGACGCGCACGAGTCACCCGCGCGGGTGCTCGAGGACGTGGTGTGGCGCCATCGCAGCCGCCGGGTGGCGCCGAAGACGGTCAATCAGAAGCGCTACGTCGATGCGATCCGCCAGAGCACCGTCACGTTCGGGATCGGCCCGGCCGGTACGGGCAAGACGTTCCTCGCGGTGGCGATGGCGGCCGCGGCGCTGTCCGGGCATGAGGTCAACCGCATCATCCTCACGCGCCCCGCGGTGGAGGCGGGGGAGCGCCTTGGCTTCCTGCCGGGCGATCTGATGGCGAAGGTCGATCCCTATCTGCGCCCGCTGTTCGATGCGTTGCACGACATGCTCGACCCCGAGAAGGTCTCCCAGTACCTGGAGCAGGGCGTGATCGAGATCGCGCCGCTCGCTTTCATGCGCGGGCGCACGCTCAACGATTCGTTCGTGATCCTCGACGAGGCACAGAACACGACACCCGAGCAGATGAAGATGTTCTTGACCCGCCTGGGCTTCGGGTCGCGGATGGTCGTGACCGGGGACGTCACGCAGGTCGACCTGCCCCGTGAGCAGCAGTCGGGGCTGATCGCGGTGAGTGAGGTGCTGGAGACGGTCGAGGGCATTGAGTTCGTGCGCTTCGGCGGCGAGGACGTGGTGCGGCACAAGCTCGTGCAGCGGATCGTCGAGGCATATGACGAGCACGCGCAGCGCCGGGACGGCGACGGCCCCCGTATGCGTGGCGCCGAGGGATCGGGCTCCAACCGCTCCCGTCGCGCCTGAGGGCCGTGATCGAGGTCGAGGTTCTCGGCGCGAGCCTCGCGCCCGGTGTGCCGCCGCCGAGTGAGGTCACGCGCCTGTGCGTCCTGGCCGCCGCATCCGCGGGCGTAAAGGACGGTCATCTCGCGATCGAGTACGTCGACGCTGCCCGCATCGCCGAGCTGAATCTCGAGCATCGCGGGAAGTCGGGGCCGACGGACGTGCTCTCGTTCCCGATCGACGGCCTCAGCGCGCAGGGGGCGGCGCCGCGCGAGCTCGGCGACGTGATCATCTGCCCGGAGCACACCACCGACCTGCGTGAGGCGATCGTGCACGGTGTGCTGCACTTGGTGGGCATGGATCACGAGACCGACGACGGCGAGATGCTGGCCCTGCAGGCACGGCTGCTACGCCAGGCGTCATCCTCGTGAGCTCGACTCGCAGTGGCTTCGTAGCGCTGGCGGGCCGGCCGAACGTGGGCAAGTCGACGCTCGTCAATGCCGTGGTGGGGGAGAAGGTGGCGATCGTCTCCGACCGTCCGCAGACGACGCGTCGGGCGATCCGGGGGGTCTGTACGTTTGGGGACAGCCAGGTCGTATTGGTCGACCTACCCGGCGTCCAGCGTCCGCGCGACGCTCTCACCCAGCGCATGGCCGGGCGGGTGGAGCGAGAGCTCGACGGGGCCGACATGGCCCTGCTGATTCTCAACGGCGAGCAGGGCGTGGGCCCCGGCGACCGGTTCATCGCGGGGGTGCTCGCACAGGCGGCGCCGATGGTGACGATCGCGGTCAACAAGATCGACCGCCTCGACCGCGCCGGTACCGCCGCCGCGTTGCAGCAGGCCGGTGCGCTGGAGCTGGACGGTGAGATATTCCCGATCTCAGCGCGCTCAGGGACCGGCGTGCGGGCGCTGGTCGAGCACCTCCATGCCGCGATGCCCGAGGGACCTTTCATGTTCGCACCCGGGGAGCGCTCCGACCAGCCGCAGGGGCTGTTGCTGGCCGAGCTGGTGCGGGAGGCGGTCATCAGGCGCATGCGCCAGGAGGTTCCTCATGCGGTCGAGGTGGTGGTCGAGGAGATCGAACGCCCGCGGCCGGGGCTGGCGCGGGTGAGAGCGCTGATATGGGTCGAGAGCACCTCGCAGAAGGGGATCGTGGTCGGCGCGGGCGGGCGCATGATCAAGGCGATCGGCACGGCCGCTCGCAGGGAGCTGCAGCGGGAGCTGGGATGCCAGGTGCACCTGGATCTGTCCGTGCGTGTGCGGCGGGACTGGCGCACGGACGAGGGGCTGCTGGATCGCTTGGGCATAACGTAGTTCCATGCGGCGCATGCGCCGCATGGCCGGACGGTGCATGCACCGTCCGGCGGGCCGCACATGTGCGGCCCGCGAGGGGCCGCATGCGGCCCCTCCGCCGTTGGCGCATGCGCCAACGGCCTTCCGAAAGATCCCGACAGATGCCCCAGCGCCGGCAGGGGGAATTCCGCCTGATCTGACTCATTCCAGCCTTGAGATGCGTTATGTCGCACGATCGGGTACCGTCCTGGAGGATCGATGGGTCTTTGCGGTGATGTAGGTTCGCCAGGAGGGTGAGGAATGTCTGCCAAGCATGCGGTGCTGGGTCTCGTGATCGAGCGGCCGGGTTATGGCTACCAGTTGGCGCAACGCTTGGAGGGGCGCTTCGGAGCATCCGGATTCGCGCCCTCCGGGGTCTACTCCGCGCTAGACCAGCTCGCCCGCGACGAGCTCGTGCGCAGCGCCGGTGAGATGGGCGCCGGCCCGGCGCGCCGGGCCGCGCCGCGCACGATCTACGAGGCCACGTCCGCGGGAATCGACCACTTCGAGGGCTGGATGCTCGCCTCATCGCCGACGCCGCCCCTGCGCGATGATCTGCACATGAAGATCTCGCTGTGTCGACCGCGTAACGTCCCGCGCCTGATCGACATGGTCTACGGCCAGGAACTGGCCTGTGTCGCCCGTCTGCGCGACCTCAACCGGCTTGCCGAGGAGGATCGGGCCTCGGGTTCGCTCGAGTGGTCGGTGCTGATGAGGGTGCTGGCCAGGGATGCCGAGGTCGCGTTCTGGAACGCCCGGATCGAGTGGTTGCAGAGTGCCCGTGAGCTGCTCGAGCAGCTGCGCGGGGAGCCCGACCGACCGAGCCCGACCCGACCGATGGGTCGGCGGGTGCGGGCGTGTTGATGCGCTGTCGCAACGTCTGCTCGCCGGCCGGCGAGCAGACGATCCTGATGGTGGTGAGCCGAGCAGCGGGGCGCTGATGGCGGACGGATTGCTGTCGCTGCGCTCGGTGCGCAAGAGCTACTGGAGAGGGGCCCACGAGCTGCGGGTGCTCAAGGACGTCTCGATGGAGGTCTCGGGCGGTGAGTTCATCGCGGTGTGGGGCAAGCGCGGGGCCGGCAAGACGACCCTGCTGAAGATCGCGGCCGGCTTGGAAGCTCCCGACGGCGGCTCGGTGCGCTTCGCGGGAGAGGATCTGGCCGATATGTCGGAGTCGGCCCATGCGCGCCTGATGCGCGAGCAGGTCGGGTGGGTTCGGCGCGCGGGTCCGCGCAGCGATCTGAGCATGCTCGACTATGTCGCCCTGCCGCTGCTCATACAGCACGGTCAGCGCCGCGCGCGATCGCACGCATACGACACGCTCGCGCGCGTCGGCATGTCTGAGTGCGCAAGCCAGCGTTGGGACAGCCTCTCTGACGGTGAGCGCACTCTGACCGGCATTGCGCACGGGATCGTGCGCCGCCCGCGGCTGCTGCTGATCGACGATCCCACGGCGAACCTCGGAGTGCGCGAACGCGAGGAGGTCAACGAGCTGCTGCGATCGCTTACCGCCGAGGAGGGACTGGCCGTGCTGATGACCGCGCCGGGCATGCCGGCGGCAATGGGCACGGACGAGATCACGGTGCTCAGCGGCGGTCGCCTGCTCACGCCGCCGAGTGAGCCTGCTCCCGAGACCAACGTGATCGAGTTTCCGAGCAGGGAACGGTCGGCGTAGGTGCGTCGCGCGTCAGGTTGCCCAGGGAGTCCGATCGGGCGCCCGGCCGGATCGGTGGGTTGATGCGCTGATGCTCGAGCTTCGCGATCTCGTCAAGCACTATCGGTCCGGCGAGGGAGAGATCGTGCGCGCGGTCGACGGGGTATCGGCGTCGATCGCGCCGGGAGAGCTGGTGGCGCTGTACGGGCCCAGCGGCTCGGGCAAGACGACGCTGCTGATGTTGATCGCCGCGCTGCTTCGCCCGGACGCGGGCGCGGTGCTGATGGACGGGCGCGACATCTCCGAGCTCTCCGACGCCGACGCGGCCCGCTACCGGCTGCACGAGCTGGGGTTCGTGCGCCAGTCGCTGAATCTCGTACCGGGTGTGAGTGCGCTCGACAACGCAGCGTTGAAGCTGCTCGGAGTGGACATCGGCGCGCGCGAGGCGCACCGTCGGGTGATGCCGCTGCTCGAGCGCCTCGGCCTGAGAGCGCGGGCGAAGCATCGCGCCGAGCAGCTGTCGATGGGCGAGCGTCAGCGAGTGATGATCGCGCGAGCGCTCTCGACTGAGCCGAAGCTCCTGCTGGCCGATGAGCCGACGGGCAGTCTCGACAGCGCTCGCAGTCGTGAGGTGCTGGGTCTGCTGACCGAGGTCTGCCGCGAACGCGGCGTATCGGTGATGCTGGTCACGCACGACCCGCAGGCGGCGGGATACGCCGACCGTGTGCATGCTCTGCTCGACGGCAAGCTCGTCGACTATCAGCCCGATCTAGCGTTCGTCTCGGCTGCCGGCGCCCAGTAGGCTGACCAACCGAAATGAGGTTGTCGAACATTGTTCGGCTCTATCGCGTGCGCCTGCGCAGCAGGATCGTGCAGGAGCTGTTCGCGGTCGTGGGGATCGCCGTCGGAGTCGCCCTGCTGTTCTCCTCGCAGGTAGCCGGCACGTCGCTTGACGGCGCGGTGCGAAAGCTGACGTCGGGGATCGTCGGGCAGATGCGCTTTCAGATCGCCGCCCGTGACGCGCACGGCTTCGACGCCGGCCTGCTGAGCAGGGTCGAGCGCATACCCGGCGTGCTCACAGCGGTGCCCGTGCTGGAAGCGAACGCCAACGTCGTGGGTCCGCAGGGAAGTCGGTCGGTCGACCTGGTCGGCACCGAACCGCGCCTGGCGTATCTGGGTGGATCGCTGGTGCGCAAGCTCGGCACCTCTCAACTCGGGCGGGCGAGGGCGTTCATGCTGCCGGCGCCGATCGCCCAACAGGTAGGCGCATCCTCGCTGCAGCCGGTGAAACTGCAGATCGGCGCGCGCACGGTGTCATCGTTGCTCGTGCCCGAGCTGCTCGCGCCCGGTTCGGGAGTGCTCGGCGAAAGCCCGATCGCGATCGCCTCATTGCGCTACACCCAGCGGCTGACCGGCATGAAGGGCCGCCTGACGAGCATCTACGTGCGCTCACAGCCCCGCCGCGATCGTGAGGTGCTCGCGCAATTGAGGCGCCTGGCGGCAGGGCGCCTGAACGTCGTCCCGGCCGATTTCAGCGATGTTCTGTTCCACAAGGCCGCCGAACCGACCAATCAGTCGACCAGCCTGTTCTCGGCGATCAGCGCGCTGGTGGGGTTTCTGTTCGCGTTCAACGCGTTGCTGCTCACGGTGCCTCAACGGCGCAACCTGATCGAGGATCTCCGTCTGGACGGATATACGCGCAAGATGATCGTCGAGGTGCTGCTGTTTGACGCTCTGATTCTCGGTGTCCTCGCGTGCCTCGTGGGGTTGGCGCTCGGCGAGCTGATGTCCGTCGAGCTGTTCCGCGCCGATCCGGGCTATCTGTCGTTTGCGTTCCCGATCGGCTCAGAGCGGATCGTGACCTGGCAGAGCTATGCGATCGCGCTGGGCGGCGGGCTGCTGGCGGCGTGCGTGGGCGTGCTCGTACCGCTGCGGCGCGACCTCTTCTCGGGTCTCGGCCATCTCGTCGAAACCCCGGAACCCAGGATCCGCGATCGAACGGGCTTGCTGCTGGCGGGCGGGACGGTCTGCCTGGCGACGACGATATTCGTACTGACCGTTGCGCCCAGGGCTGCGATCGTCGGAATCGTCAGCCTCGCCGCCGGCCTGTTGCTGTTCCTGCCGGTTCTGCTCGACCTCGCGATCAGTGCGTTTGCCCGGCTCCAGCAGGTGAGCACCGGTGCTTCCGCGTACCTGGCGGTGATCGAGCTGCGCTCGGCCACCAACAGAACCCGCTCGATCGCGATCGCCGCCACCGGTGCGATCGCCGTGTTCGGCAGCGTCGCGATTCAGGGAGCCCGCGTCGACCTGCAGCGTGGCCTCGACGCCTCCGCCCACGGCATCGATTCCCTCGCCGCGATCTGGGTCACCCCTGCCGGCGCCTCCAATTCGTTTACCACCACCCCGTTTCGCAATCTCGAAACGAGCGCGATCGCGCGGCAGTCCGGCGTCAGGGCCGTTCGCGTGTATCGCGGCAGCTTCCTGGATTGGGGCGAGCGCCGTTTGTGGGTCCTCGCGCCGCCGCGCAGCGCCGAGCATCCGATCGCGCCCAGCCAGATCGTGAGCGGCGACGTCGCCTCGGCCACCGCGGAGTTGCGGGGACATGGATGGATCGTCCTCTCACAGGCCCTGGCGGTCGAACACCATCTGCACGTGGGCCAGCCATTCGTGCTTCCGACGCCACAACCGACCGTGTTTCGCCTCGCCGCGCTGAGCACGAACCTAGGTTGGCCCCCCGGTGCGATCGTGCTGAACGCCGGGGACTATGCGCGCGCATGGGCGAATGAGGATCCGAGCGCCTACCAAATCGAACTCAATGCCGGCGCGTCGGCGAGCGCGGTCAGCTCCGAGATACGACAGTCATTGGGTCCACGATCGGGACTGCGCGTCACCACGTCCACTCAGCGCCAGCAACTCCATTATGCACAGGCCGCCCAGGGCCTCTCGCGCCTGACCCAGATCCGGACGCTGGTGCTGATCGCGGTCGTCCTGGCGATGTCCGCCGCGATGGGTGCCGCGATCTGGCAGCGCCGTATACGGCTCGCGGACATGAAGATCGACGGTTTTGGCAGGGGCGTGCTGTGGCGCGCCCTGCTCCTGGAGAGCGTTGTGCTGCTCGGCGCCGGCTGTTCGATCGGCGCTCTGTTCGGGATCTGCGGTCAGCTGCTGCTGAGTCGCGCGCTGGTCGTGATCGGCGGCTTTCCGGTCGTCCGGGCCGTGGATGTCTCGGTGGCGATCTCAAGTTTTGTACTCGTTACTGCGGTCGCCGTGGCGATCGTCGCGGTGCCCGGGTATGTGGCGGCCCGCGTACGTCCCGCGATCGGCCTGCAGGATCGTTGATCGGGACTGTGCTGGTAATCGAGACCAACTCAGGAGCTGCGCAAACCTCCTCAATCCCGACCGCGTCGCTCATTAGTCTTCGGGCGAGTTCAGATTCTTGGAGAGGACACAGACACCGATTCGCTGCCGCTTTCGTCCGGGCAATCCTGGGCGCTCGCCGCTGCTGCTACCCGTCAGCTCGTATGGGGCTTGCCGGCGATCTCTGAAGAGATCCGCAGATGGCGGCTGCGGGCGCTGACGATTCCAGACGCGCCCATTCGCGAAGACGCGCTGGCCTCGATCGAACACAAGCGCGGCCACACCGACGGAGCGGCGCTGTTTTGGATTTTACCCCGGCGCCGTAGCCGGGTGCTGCTGCGGTTGCTGGTGGCCTACGAGATGATCTGGGACTTCCTTGACTGCGTGAACGAGCACGGCGCCGAGTGCGGGCCGGAGAACGGCCTTCAGCTGCATCTGGCGCTGGTGGAGGCACTGGATCCGAGCGCGTCGATCTCCGATTATTACCGGCACCATCCCTGGCGGCAGGACGGCGGGTATCTGCGCGCGCTCGTGGAAGCATGCCGTCTGGGCTGTCGCGCCCTCCCCTCCTACCCCCAGGCACAGGCGCTGGTGACTCGCGAAACGACGCGCGCCCGGGTGCTGGCGTTGAACCACGATCTGAATCCGGCCTGTCGCGACGCCTCGCTGAGGCAATGGGCCGAGCTCGAGTTCGGAGACCGGCAGGAAGCAAGCTGGTTCGAGCTGAGCGGAGCCGCAAGCGCGTCGCTCACAGTGCACGTCCTCCTGGCGTTGGCAGCCGAGCCCGCGTGCACCGAGCAGGAGCTCGAGCGCGCTTGTGCCGCCTACTTTCCCTGGTTGTCGCTGGTGACGACGATGCTGGACAGCTATGTGGACCAGGTCGAGGACGAGGCCAACGGCGACCACAGCTATATCGCTCACTATCGGAGCCCGGCGGTCGCTGCCCGGCGGGTGTGCGAGCTCATCGAACGCGCCGCACAAGAGTCCAGGCGACTGCGCCACGGCAGTCGCCACGCCGTGATCGTGGCCTGCATGATCGCGATGTATCTTTCGCGCGACAGCGCGCGCACGCCGGCCATGCGCGCGACGACCGACAGGTTCCTTGAGGCCGGCGGCTCACTGACTCGAGTGCTGTTGCCCAGCCTGCGGCTGTGGCGCGTTGTTTACGCGCAGCGCTCGGCCTGACAGACCTGTGGGAAGGTCCCTCCCTGCTAGTCAGAACTGAATGTTCAGATCAGTCTTTGCATAGCGTGGTGTTTTCGACATGCTCATATATACGCCATGTTGGACAACAGCGACAGCCAGGACGCGACAGCCGAGGCGGGCAGGCGTGCCCGGCGTGTCGAGGCGGGTGTGGACGCGTCGGGAGTGGCGCCGCCCCACCAATGGCAGCGAACGGGAGGCCCGGTGCGACGGCCTGCTCGCAGACGCGACGGTGAGGGTGACGCTGGCAAGGTGCTGATCGAGCTGTCCCAGTCCCAGGTCGATCAGGTCGTGCGCGGCGCCGGTGAGGGCGGCACGATGTCGATCCTGCTCTCAGCGCTGCGCGATCCCGACTGGACGCTCGCGGTCGACTCCGAGGACTGGAGCTACCCCGAGCAGATGGAGGACAGGCGCCTGTCGCGCTCGCTGCTTTCGGGTCTGCTGGTGCTCTCGTGCTTCCCCGCGGATGGGGGCTATCTGGGGATCGCCTAGCTCGCGCGGATGCTCGACATGAACACGAGCACAACCCACCGCTACGTCACCACGCTGCTCGCGGTCGGGCTGATCGAACGCGACCCGGCG